>NZ_FPCC01000020.1 GCF_900116875.1 Butyrivibrio sp. INlla21 | reverse complement strand
ATATTCGCATAAGCTGCTGAACGAAGTATAAGACCGTTCACGATAGGCAGAAAGAACTGGGAGTTCATGAACACCATCAGAGGCGCGAAAGCCAGTGCTGTGATCTATTCAGTTGTTGAGACTGCAAGATTAAATAACCTCAGTTCCTATTACTACGTTGATCACCTCCTTACAGAACTTCCAAAGCTCCGTGATGAGAATGGAAATATAGATACGGCAAGTCTGGATCAGTTATTACCATGGTCCGAGACATTACCAGATAACTGCCGTAAACCACGCCGCAAATAAACCTGCGGCGTTTATTTTACAGATAGGCGGATTATTTGACGCTTACGTTCTATTTTTCATCGGTTTATCTCCTCAATAATTATTTGTATATTATATAAAGGTAACAAATCTCCTGTAATAATGCAAAAAATCCCCGGGAAATATTTTTTCCCGGGGATAATACATATTTTATGAGGGAGTTCCGCTCTCGCCCCAAAATACGGGGCTCGCCAGAACAACCGCGCCTGTAACACTCAGCCTTCGCTACCGCTCGTCTTCGTTAACAGAACGACGGTTTCGACGTGCGGTACTACTGCAGACAATTTAAACATACTGCGTAGATACTAGGCTTTGATATGTTCACCCCTTTTTACATAGTTTGGAGTGAAGGGGTTAAAAATAGCGTACATCATTTATACACCAGCATAGATTTCCATTTATATGGAAAATCAATATGCGCCTTCACTATGTCCGATTTATACTTCCTCATTAGTTTTGCCAACGTTTTTACAAATTCATCATTCCATCTTTTATGATCTGGATACATAAGTTTCAGCATATATAGCTGAGCAAATAATCTTCTTGTAGGTATATATTTTTCGCCTTGTGGCATCCTTGGTAACGCTGTAAATATCCAATAATACAATCTAGAATAATGAGCACATTTATTTCGTAAATCCGTAAGACACCTAAACCAACTATCAAGTACCTGATAATTCACACCATATGTATCTTGTGCAATAGTCGCTTTATCAATATTAGGTAGATCACGATAAAAATATGAAAGCATTCCAATAGAAAAATACTCAATCAATACCCATATTGGAAAATGACCACCATAATTATTCATATGGTGCTTAACAACAAGAGTACGCTGGTTTTCAGCTATACAGATTGATACACGTTGCAAAAAAGCATTATGATTATGTTTGCTATTGTAATTTGCACTATCTGTATACCCTTCTGCGTCATACTTCTGAGAATGGTAATACGAAATCTGAGATTTCAAGTATATCTCTATTTCATCTATTGTTCCCATTATCAGCTTTCTTAATTCTGAGTCAAAATGATATATATTCTCTAATTGCTCAAAGCTTGTACCATCATGAAATTTTTTATCTGTTTTTGAAATAAACGGAAGAAAATATCCCGAAAACCTATAATAGTTAACATGATTGAGAAAAGAAATAACATTGCCACTGTTCTGAATTTTAAGTCCCTTATTTCTTAATATCTCAACCTGCTCCTTATAAGTCTTAGACTTTTTAAGTTGCATAATAACCCCTAAAATAAAAATGTGCTCCCATTGGACACTTCAAAGAGAGGTGTGGGAGCTCCTGTTAGTTTTATTATAACAAAAGCTACTATTTTTTCAATACTTATCATGTCTTTGTCTATTCTTCATCCACTGTAACAGTACAAACCTTATACCCAAGTTTCCCAATTACCGGAACCTTTTCATATTTCCTAGTTTCAGTATCAATAATAATCATGGCTGATTCCCCGATTTGCCTTCCGTCACTATATGTTGAAAAAACATCTGTAGAAATGAATCCATTTTTCTCGTATATATTCTTTACTGGAGTATGACCTACTACTTGTAAATATGTTTCTCTCCTAAAAGCATCTATATCTTTATACTGCGGTCTATACCAAAGCGGTGACTCATCATTCCACAGGTATTTATCTGATGCATTGTTCACTGCCTCTAAAACTTCATCTATATCTGCAGCCAATAATTCAGGATTTAATCTGCTGACATACTCAGCTATTAATCCTCCATGCATAAACAGAACATTATCCATTCTATGTATGAACGCAATCTGAGATTGGTTCTGCAACCCATATTTTAGTTCATTCAGTTTTGCAATGACTGTTTTTTCAGCATAAGGCGAATACCCTGTTTCCAGCTTTCCCCAAGGATAACTCACATCATGATTTCCATAGCACCACAAAGTCTCAGGATATTCCTTAGCAAAAGAAATAGCCCTATCAAAAGTGTCTCGGTATTGATCTACACTGAGTTCCATTCCCCAATCGTCAGGTATGTCCATAAGGCACACTGCTTTATCAGCCTTTCCTTCCCTAAGAATTTCTGCGGCTCGGTCAAATAACCAAGCTTTAAGATGTACATCCGGAATTACAAGTACTTGCATTATTCAACACTCCCATTATTTATTGTCATTCTCACCGGTTTCATTTTTTATTTCTCCTGCATCTTCTTGAGTCTCTCGTAGTATGCCTTATATCTGTATGCAGTCCTGCGACTAATTTCACCCTTATCCACAATCTCCATTATTGTCATTCCATCTTCATATTGGATTACGAAGTTGTTATATGATTGCATCCAATGCTCATCATGCTTCTGTCTGCCTGCAAACTTTTTGCTCTTATAATATTTAAGTTCTTCTTTGAGCTTTGAATTTTCTTCCTCAAGCTCTGAGATTCTTTTTAAAGCATCATCAAGTGTTGTGATCATATCTCATCCCTCCTGTGCCAATAATCTCATGGCACAATTATATTATTGTGCCATGTTTGTGTCAATTTGATTTTGGCACTTGCATATCTTTATTCAGTTCTATTCATGTTGATAGATGTTCAAGTTATTCATAAGAAGCAATTCAAATTAGATAGAAAAAAGGCAGAGGAAAAAACTCTCTGCCTTTCATAACACACTATTCAAGCTGCATATAAATCACCATTGATTTGCGTAAAACTCCATAGTTTCAAACTTTTCTTTTGAATAAGTAGTTATATCAAATAGTGTTGTTGTTCCTGCTTTTACATCATCTACAAACATTGATTCTATATTAACTAGCACCTTCTATTTTTTTTCAACATTTTTGAAATCTCTCTTGTGCTTCTCTTTAACACATGTGAATTATATTAGGAAGTTCCGCGCTCGCCAATCGTGGACATCTATCGCATGGACCGTATATTAGCAAGGAAGTTCCGCGCTCGCGCAAAAAAACGCGCGAGCCGGAACAACAGTCGTCTCTAAACTCAAACTTCCTTAACAGTCGTTTTCGTTAAGAGAACGACTGTTTCAACATGGCTTGTCCAGGGGAATTGGTCGACGGCGACGGCGCGGGTCATGGCGTAGCCGTTTTCCTGGAGGATCTCGAGGTCGCGGGCAAGGCTTGTGGGCTTGCAGGAGACGTAGATCATGTAAGGAACGCCGTATCCGATGATCTTGGTGAGCGCCTTGGGATTTATGCCGTCCCTGGGGGGATCCAGGATGATCATGTCAGGCTTTTCTTCGATTTCATCAAGCACCTTAAGGACGTCGCCGGCGATGAACTCGCAGTTATCGAGGCCGTTAAGCTTAGCGTTGTCCTTGGCGGCTTCAACGGCTTCTTCGACAATCTCGACGCCGATGATCTTGTTGGCGACAGGCGCGAGGAGCTGCGCGATAGTGCCGGTTCCGGAATACAGATCGTAGATCACGCCGTCTTCTCTTATCTTCTTCTGATCAAAGAGGCTCCTGATATAGCCGCGGACGGTCTGATACAGAACCTCTGCGCTAAGGCTGTTGGTCTGGAAGAACGAGAACGGATTGATCTTGAAACGAAGTCCGAGCAAGTATTCAAAGAAATAGTCCTGTCCGAAGAGGATCTCTGTGCCTTCGTCGATCACGGCATCGGCAAGAGAATCGTTCTTGGTATGAAGAATGCCCACAATCCTGCCGTTGAGCGACAATGATAAAAGAGCATTCTTAAAGCCTGTAAGGTCGTGCTCTTCCTGAGTTGTCGTAACGAGGTCAACAAGTATCTCACCTGTCTTTACAGCTCTTCTCACAAGAAGATGGCGCAGATATCCTTCCTGCTTCATCCTGTGGTAAAAAGAGATTTCTTTTTCCTCATACAAAGGTGCAAAATAATCAAGCGTTGCAGAAAGGATTGCCTGATAATCGGAGTCAACAATTCTGCATCCGCTAACTGTCACAATGTCATAAAAGCTGCCCTTTTTGTGCATACCAAGAGCAAGGGGGCCTCCCATGACTTCATCGCCAAAGGTAAACTCCATCTTATTTCTGTATGCAAATTTAACGGGGCTTGTCTTGATGCCTTCCCATGTAAACTTAGTGGTCTGTCTGTCGATCGCAGGCTTAAGAAGACTTCTGACCTGCTGCTCTTTGAGACCGAGCTCTTTTACATAAGGCATTGTAAGATAACTACAGCCTCCGCATTTACCAAAATGAATGCAGGGGCTTTCGATAGAATCAGGTGCTTCCTCAAGGACTTCAACAAGTCTTCCTTCCGCTTTATCCTTGCGCACCTTCTGAATCTGGACTGATATCTTCTGATCGGGAAGAACGCCTTTAACGACGACCTTCCCTTCAGAAGTTTCCATTATTCCTTTATTAGGGAATTCCACCCTTTTTACTGTTCCTGTTATTATTTCTTTCTTCTTCACGCTGTCAACTTAACTTTCTCTAATGAAATCTTCGTCTTCAAAGTCATCCTCGAAGTCGTCGAAATCATCGTCATAAAAATCATCCTCGTATGCAGGTGTCATGTACTGATATACGAGATATGCAATGATAGCAACTGCTGATATGCAACCAAGAATCGCCAAAACCCAGAGGATTATGTTGGAAGGCTTCTTGGCATTTTCTGCATCTCTCTTATCAAGAAGTTCATTTAATCTAGTCATCTGTATTAAGTCGTCAATCTTGTTCTTTACTTCCATAGATAACCCCTTTCTTTTTGAAAACTATGATCAATATCAGTATACCACACTTTATACCTTCTGCAATTTGGCAAAAGCGGCATACATGACCTTCTGTCCGACTTCATCGAACATTACGGTAACCTTGTAGTCTCTTGGTCCTTCCTGAAGGTCCGTTACTGTTCCGATGCCGTATTTAACGTGGCTAACCTTGTCTCCTACTACATAATCGGGCTTTTGAGCCACCTGAGGCATGCCCTTGGAAAGTCCCGCAAGGCTTCCTCTTGCATGAGTCTTTGCAACACCTGCAATATAAGGCTTCTCGGACGGCACCGCCCTCGGAATCTTCTTCACGGGCTTGGGAGTAGCCTTGAGCTTGTAGGTATTTGCCAGTTCGGACCTCGCCCCGCCATTGGAGCCGGCGCCCGATCTAGATGAACCGCCGTAAGAACCGTATCCTGACACTCCACCGTGTGAACCACTTCCGCCGTACGCTCCGGAACCTGAGCCGTATCCGCTTGAAGACCTCGAACCTCCGCCGTACGCGCTGCTTCCGCTTCTTCCAAACGTATCCTCAACGCTCTCGTACTCATCGATCGTCTCGCCGTCATCGAATAAAAACGACGGTGAAGTCGATACATTTGATTCATCCAAAAGGTTCCTGGGAATCTCCGTTATGAACCTGCTGACCCTGTTATACTGAGTCTCACCGCGCACCATACGACGCCTTGCGGCAGTGAGGGTAAGATTTTTCTTGGCTCTTGTTATCGCAACATAAGCAAGACGCCTTTCCTCTTCGACGCCCTCGGGGTCCGAATCCTCGTTACCGAGTGTCATATATGAAGGGAAAACTCCCTCTTCCATTCCTGCGATATAAACGTGCTCAAACTCAAGTCCCTTGGCACTGTGTATGGTCATGAGAAGGACCTTTTCATTGTCCTCTCCGATCCTGTCTATATCCGATACGAGCGCAACCTCTTCAAGGAAGCCTGAAAGAGTGGGTTGCTCAATCTCTTCGTTTTCTTCATAAGCAGCGATCTTGGAAATAAGCTCATCAACGTTGGCGGCTCTGTCGTTACTCTCTTCATCGGTATCGTCATCAAGTGACCTAAGATACTCCATGTATCCCGTAACATCAAGGACATCCTTGAGGAGCTCTTCAAGAGAATAGCTCTTCATCTTGGTCCTGAACGCCCTGATCATCGTAACGAAATCAGTGAGCTTGGACGCGCTTCTGTTAACCGCAACGATCTGATCTGCCTCGCACATCGCATCGTAAAAGCTTATCTGTCTCTCATCGGCATAGCTCTGAACATGCTCTATTGTAGTAGCGCCGATACCGCGTCTTGGCACGTTGATGATTCTTTTAACCGCAACATCATCAAGACCGTTATCGATAGTCTTAAGATAAGCCAAAAGATCTTTTATCTCTTTTCTTGAATAGAAATTGGTTCCGCCTACGATATCGTAAGGGATTCCGTTTAAGACAAACTTCTCTTCAAGGAGTCGGGACTGCGCATTGGTTCTGTACAAAACAGCCGTCTCGCTGTAACGAAGCTTACCGTTTCTCATAAGCTTTCCGATGTCATCGGCAATAAAAGTAGCCTCGTCATACGCAGTGTCAAACTGCTTAAGGCGCACGATCTCGCCGTCTTTTTCATCCGTCCAAAGAGCCTTGTCTTTTCTTCCATAGTTATTTCTGATAACAGCGTTGGCCGCATCAAGAATCTGCTGCGTTGAGCGGTAGTTCTGCTCAAGCTTGATGACGGTCGCCTCTTGGTACACCTTTTCAAAATCAAGAATATTCCTGATATTGGCGCCTCTGAATCTGTAGATACTCTGGTCGTCGTCACCTACAACGCAAAGGTTTCTGTACTTATCGGCAAGAAGTCTTATAAGCTCGAACTGCGCATTGTTGGTATCCTGATACTCATCGACCATGATATATCTAAAGCGCTCCTGATAGTTATCAAGCACATCGGGATTGGACTTAAAAAGCTCAACGGTCTTAAAGATAAGATCGTCAAAATCCATCGCGTTGTTCTTTTTAAGAGCGAGCTGATATTCAGTATATGCCTTGGAAATCTTGAGTTTGATAAAATCATTCTGCGTACTTAATGCATACTCTTCGGGAGTTACCAGATTATCCTTACATCTCGAGATGCTTCCCATAATGCTGCGAAGCTTAAGCTGTGTGGTCTCCAGCTGATATTTTTTGCATATATCTTTCATAAGACTCTTGGAGTCGTCGGTATCGTAAATTGTAAAATTGGTGCCGTATCCGAGCCTGTCTGCGTATCTTCTAAGGATCTTTACGCAGCTTGAGTGGAAAGTCGAAACCCAGATACTCTCGGCGCCAAAGCCCACTATCTTGTCTACTCTCTCCCTCATCTCGCCGGCCGCCTTATTGGTGAACGTGATGGCCATGATGTTCCATGGATTAACTCCGCACTCATCAATAAGATAAGCGATCCTGTGCGTAAGAACCCTTGTCTTTCCCGAGCCTGCTCCCGCAAGTATCAGAACCGGTCCTTCCGTCTGCAGTACCGCCTTTTTTTGCTGCGAATTAAGTGTATCGTATATTCCCATTTATATTATGTTTCCTTGCTTCTTAATTTCTTTTAATACTAAACATCGGAGCCTATTTGCTCTTCTTATCTTTCGCGGGCTTTTCTTTTTTCTTGTCCTTAGCCGCATCATCCCCGGCGCCCGTGATATTGTCGAGGATCTTCTCTATGAGGAGCTTTTTGACATAAACATCGTAGGATAAAAGAGTGATAAAAGAAAACATCTGCATCTTCTTTTTCTCTTCATCCGAAAGATTGTCATCCTCAAATGTCGTAAGCGACTTCTCGTACTTCTTCTTAAGATCGTCGATACAAGGCTCAAGCTCCTCTTTTTGAAGCTCATACGCAAGCTCATAGATCTTGCTTAAGTTAAGCTCGTCGTCGCTGTGATGGAACCTGTTCTTTAAAGGCTCAAGCAGAGTCTGAATGTCATTTATCGACAGGATATTTTTAAGGTAAAAGATAAAGATGAGGAGTATAAGGTGATCCTTGGAATACTTCTTCCTTACGGGAGGAGGTAAAAGATCGTTCTTGGCATAGTTGTTGATCATCGTCTTCGTAAGGATCTTGTCTTCGCCCGGATGACGAGTTGCCTTCTTGAGCCTCTCATCCATGAACGTCGTAAGCTGATCCATATAAAGATCGATGTTCGGAATGTCCTCGAGCTTTATCGCATCTATCCTTCCAAGTGACGCCATTATGCTGTTTATAAGATCGTCATTGTCAATTGTCATCTCTTTGCCTTTTCTATAAGTTCTCGTGCGTTTGTAAGTGAAGCCTCGGTGATCTCTTCGCCGCCAAGGAGTCTGGCTATTTCTCTCTCCGACTGCTCACCGTCAAGCTTATAAATACTTGTAACGGTTCTTCCGTCAGAAAGACCTTTCTCGATCATGTAATGAGAATCGGCCATCGCCGCGATCTGCGCAAGATGCGTAATGCAAATGATCTGGTGATCACAAGACAGCTCGCCGAGCTTACCTGCGACCATCCACGCCGTCTTTCCGCTGATACCCGCATCAATCTCATCAAAGATAAGCGTGCTGATATCGTCCTTGTCTGCAACAACAGTCTTAAGCGCAAGCATAATTCTTGAAAGCTCACCGCCGCTTGCGATATCATCAAGTGCCCTAAGACTCTCGCCGGGGTTCGTTGATATCATGAATCTCACATCATCACAGCCCCTGCTCGATATCATATTCTCATCATAATCTATCTGAATCTCAAACTTAACATCAAGGAAATTAAGATCTATAAGCGCAGCAATTAGCTTCTTCTCAAGCTCTTTTGCCGACTCTTTTCTTATATCCGATATCTTCTTGCAAAGCTCTGTAACCTGCTTTTTTCTCTCTTCCAGATTCTTCTTAAGAGCAGCTCTGTGCGCATCAAGGTCGTTTAGCGCATCAAGCTTTTCCGTCTTCTCATCAAGGTATTTAAGCACTGCTTCCAAGCTTCCGCCGTACTTATCCTTAAGGTGATTCAGTATATTAAGCCTGTCCTCGCAGGTCTTAAACTTCTCATCGTCAAACTCAAGTCCCGAGATATACGCAGAAAGACTGCGATTAAAATCAGTCAAAAGATTCTCAACATCGGAAATCTGTGACACGACGTCCTCAAGCTCATCGTCATATGAAGCAACCGATGAAAGCTCTCTGACCGCCCTGCTCACGAGGTCTGCCGCGCTGTCCTCCGATTCTCCTGAGCCCGTCATAGCCAAAGCCATGTTGGCTGCACCCGAAATCTTCTGGGCATTTACCATCTTGCGATAGCTTCCCTCAAGCTCGTCATCCTCTCCGAGAACGACCTCCGCATCCGTAATCTCTTTTATCTCATATTCCAAAAGCTCCTGTTCCCTAAGCCTTGAAGCCTCGTCTATATCCGTATTTTCAAGCTCTTCCTCGAGCTTTTTCATATCCGCATACTTTTCTTTTAACTCGGTAAAAAGAGCCTGTGTCTTGTCCGCACAGTAATCGTCGAGAATCTCAAGATGCTTCTTTTTCTTAAGAAGCTCCTGATTGTCGTTCTGTCCGTGAATATTGATAAAGGCATTTGCAATCTCTTTGAGCTGCCTTGCCGTAACCGTTTCTCCGCAAACCTTGGAAATGCTTCTTCCCTGCATTATCTTTCTCTGAATGACGATCGTCTCATCATCTTCAACAGGAATATCCATCTCTTTTAAAACATTTCTCTGAACATCGCTTTCGATCCCGAAAACAAGCTCGACAAGCGCCGACTCTTCTCCGGTCCTTATAAGAGAAGCATCCGCCTTGGCTCCGAGCGCAAGATTAACAGAGCCCAAAACCACTGATTTACCTGCACCGGTCTCACCTGTAAGTATATTAAGCCCCTTCGAAAACTCTATCTCCTGCTCTTTTATTAGAGCCAGATTTTTAACGTGTAAACTATATAGCATATTTCCCCACTTATTCTTGCATCATGTCATGTAATGTATCCATGACCTTCTGAGCCTCTTCATTGGTCTTTATCGCGATCATAATGGTGTCATCGCCTGCGATACATCCAACGATCTCTTTGAACTTGAGCGCATCGATCGCTGTCGCGAGAGCCATCGCCATACCCGATACGGTCTTGATAACGAGAATATTCTGCGCAACATCCATGCTGACAAAGCCTGCCTTGAGGACGCTTACGTACTTCTCCTGCATAGCACTCGAATCGGCTGTTGTATAAACGTACTTCTGTCTTCCGTCCTCGGTAACCTGCTTGGTAAGCTTCATCTTTCTTATATCTCTTGAAATGGTCGCCTGAGTAACGTCAAAGCCCGCCTGTCTTAAATACATGGCAAGCTGATCCTGAGTCTCTACAACGTGTGATGCGATGATCTCGATGATCTTATCATGTCTTTTATTCTTCATTTTCGGATTATCCTTTCCGCCAAAAGAGCTGTCGTCACATACTGAATTTCTTACTTAGAACTTCCAAAAAGCTAACTCTGTTGAGTTTTAATATCTTGGTAGTCTTCTTGGATTTCCTGATATCTATCCTGTCACCGACTTTCATGTCGATGATACCGCCGCCGTCATACGCAGCGACCACCTTGCTGTTCCTATTCTTAAAGCTGTCCGTCAGCTCGATGGATACTTTCGCATCTGCAGGAAGCACCATGCTTCTTGAATTGAGCGTATGCGGACATATGGGTGTGAGCAGGATCATATTCGCTGACGGCTCAACAATCGGGCCGCCGGCAGACATGTTATAGCCGGTAGATCCCGTCGGAGTTGAAATAATGATTCCGTCTGCGTGATACTCACACAAAAGAAGATCGTTAATATAGATATTATAATTAATAGCCTGAATCGTAGATGCTCTGGTTATTACGATATCGTTCAGCGCATAATCCTTCTTACCGTTTATGCTGCCGTGAAGCATCATTCTGTCTTCTGTCTCGTACTCTCCCGACAGAAGCTTTACAAGTGCTTCATCGATACCGCTCTTTTCAACCTCGGCAAGATATCCCATAGTTCCTAAGTTAACACCGATTATGGGAATATCAAGAAAAGCAAGACTCCTTGCGGCTTCAAGCATTGTGCCGTCACCGCCTAAGACTATGCAGCAATCGGAATCCTCGGGAATGGAACTCATAAAGTCCCTTCCTATCGTACCTTCCGACGGTCGTCCCGTAGTCTCCGCAATAGTACAGGTTTTGCCGTGACCTTCAAGATATTTAATGATATAACCTGTAATCTCAAGGTTTTTATCCTTAGTTTTATTTGTGACTATACAAAACTTTTCCATGGCTCCCCCACAATAGCTTAATCCAAATTGCCGTGTGCCTTGTCTACGGTTTCTTTAATAAGCTTCTCCATATCACTTTCATGAGAATAACCGCTGCCGTTTTCTACCGTTTCCCTTAATATCTTTTCGCCATCGGCTTCCGACAGCTGCGAAACCTTCTCGTTGTACTCGGGATTCTTCTCAATATGTACGAGGTACTCGATATTTCCCTCAGGTCCCTTTATAGGAGAAAAATCAAGATGAAGAACGTCAAAGCCCGCGATGTGAACAAAATCAATTATCCTGTGCACAACCTCTTCATGAACCTTGGGATCTCTGACTACACCTTTTTTCCCAACCTTATCCTTGCCCGCTTCAAACTGAGGCTTAATAAGACATACCATCTGTGCGTTGTCCTTAAGAAGTCTCCTTGCGGGAAGAAGTATCTTGGTAAGTGAGATAAAAGAAACATCGCAGGATGCAAAATCCAGATCGTCATCAATATCATCTCTTACCATATATCTGAAATTGGTCTTTTCCATGCAGACAACTCTGTCATCGCTTCTAAGCTTCCAATCAAGCTGTCCGTGTCCCACATCGACGGAATAGACCTTTGAAGCCTTGTTCTGCAGCATGCAGTCGGTAAAGCCTCCTGTGGAAGCTCCGATATCCATGCACACTTTCCCTTCGAGAGAAAAGCCGAAATTGTTTACAGCCTTTTCAAGCTTAAGTCCGCCTCTGCTCACATAAGGAAGCGTATCGCCCCTTACTTCCAAAGATGTTATCTTGGCTTCTTCAAAAGTGGTTCCGGGTTTATCTTCTCTCTGTCCGTTTACAAAAACATCTCCCGCCATTATGAGAGTCTTGGCCTTTTCTCTTGAAGGAGCCAATCCTCTGTTTACAAGTAGGACATCAAGCCTTTCTTTATCCTTTGCCATAAATTATCTGTGTATCTCCTGCATTATTCTCTCAGCAATGGACTGTGCATCTATTCTGAGCTCCTTGCGGAGTCTGTCTACGCTTCCGTGAGTTACAAACTGATCGGGGATCGCAATATTAAGAACTCCGACATCAAGCCTGTTTTCGTCAACGTAGTCGCGAACCTTCTCTCCGTAGCCGCCGCTCAAGACATTCTCTTCCATTGTTACAAGAAGTCTGTGCGATGCGGACGCAGTATGAATATAATCGGTGTCTATCGGCTTTACAAATCTCGCATTTATAAGCGAGCAGTTAAGTCCGTTATTCTTAAGTATCTCTCTGACCTCTTCACCTATCTTGACCATACATCCGACGGCAAGAAGACAGATATCTTTCTCCTCATAGATAGGCTCACATTTGCCCATCTCGATAGGCGCGCGGAATTCCTTAAGGCCGTCGTACGCATTGCCCCTTGGATATCTTACGGCAGTAGGTCCGTCAAAGTTGACCGCATATTTAAGCATATCCGAAAGCTCCCATTTATTTTTGGGCGCCATTATATGCATGTTTGGCATTGATGATAAAAACGATACATCAAATATTCCCTGATGCGTCTCTCCGTCGCTTCCTACAAGGCCTGCTCTGTCGATTGCAAATACGACAGGAAGATTCTGAAGACAAACATCCTCAAGGATCTGATCATATGCCCTTTGAAGGAATGATGAATATACGGCAAACACCGGTCTGTATCCGCCTGCAGCCATTCCCGCGGCAAAAGAAACAGCGTGTTCCTCCGCTATTCCCGCATCAATAAATCTATCGGGATAAATATTTCTGAATCTCTTAAGTCCCGTTCCGTCAGCCATCGCAGCCGTGATCGCAACGACCTTGTCATCTCTTGCTCCGAGCTTGCACATAACGGTACTGAAGATATCCTGATAATTGGAAGTTGTTCTCGGGTTCCTGGGAAGTCCGTTCTCTACGATAAAAGGTTCCGTTCCGTGGAATCTTGCAGGGTGCCTTTCCGCAGGCTCATAGCCCTTACCCTTCTTGGTCATTACATGTATCATAACGGCCTTTTTGACTTTTCTGGCCTCTTTAATAGTCTTTTCAAGGCTCACCGTATCATGACCGTCAACAGGTCCGAGGTAAGTGATACCGAGGTTCTCAAATACCATCCCGGGGATAAAGAGCTGTTTAAAAGAGTTCTTGGCTCTTCTGATGCTCTCAACAACCTTGTGGTTATTTCCGACCTGGGCAAAAACGTCCTCTTTAAGAGTAAGATATCCCTGTGCGGTACGAACGTTGTTGAGGTACTTTCTCATACCTCCGACACTCTCCGAGATGGACATCTCATTATCATTTAAGATAATGATGAAATTGGTATCAAGCTTGGAAGCGTTGTTGAGCGCTTCGTAAGCAAGACCGCCCGTAAGAGAACCGTCACCTATAACGGATACAACAGCATAGTCGTCTCCGGCAAGATCTCTGGCCTTTACCATACCAAGTCCCGCTGAGATAGAATTGGAGCTGTGTCCCGTATCAAAACAGTCAGTGTCTGACTCGCATCTTTTTGGAAAGCCCGAAAGGCCGCCAAACTGACGAAGTGTATCGAACTTATCTTTTCTTCCGGTAAGGATCTTATGTGTATATGCCTGGTGTCCAACGTCCCATATGATCTTATCTTTGGGAAGGTTAAGTGCAAGGTGAAGAGCCATTGTAAGCTCAACGGCACCCAGATTGGACGCAAGATGACCTCCTGTCACAGATATCTTATCTATGAGGAATTCTCTTATCTCCTGCGCAAGAATATGATATTTTGACTGGGGTATCTTCTTTATATCACCCGTATCTTTAATCTGATCTAGTAACATGTCATTTCCTTCTGTATATCAAGTATTGGAAAAGCTTATCCAAAAACGAATCTTTAAATCCAAGCTCTTTTAATATATCCGAAGCTTCATCCGAAAGCTCTTTTACCTTATCTTTAGCAGCTTCCATGCCATAGAGACTGACATATGTCGTCTTCTGATTCTTCTCATCTGAACCGATCGGCTTGCCCAGCTCTTCGAGGTTTCCTACGATATCAAGAATATCATCCTGAATCTGGAATGCAACTCCGACGTTGTTTCCTGCCTTCTCAATGGCCTTAACCTGAGATGCACTCGCACCTCCGAGAATCGCGCCTATCATAAGACTGCTCTCGATTAGAGCTCCCGTCTTGTTGTCATCAATATAGCGAAGGAGCGTAGAGAGCTCGTCCTTGTCCGTGATATCGGTGTTCTCAGCCATGATATCCGCGCACTGTCCGCCTACCATTCCGTAGATTCCGGCCTTGGTTGAAAGGACCTTAAGCGCCGCAAGGTACCTGCTCTTAGTCTCACCGTCATATTCGGAAAGCTCTGCCCCAAGCGCCGCACCTGAAATCGCGGTCTCATATGCAAGATTAAGAAGTCCGTCACCCGCAAGCGTCGCCATTCCCGCGCCGTATACAGCGTGTGTCGTCTTTCTTCCTCTTCTGTACTCATCGTTGTCCATAGCCGGAAGATCGTCGTGAACCAGTGAATACGTATGGATCATCTCCATAGCCGTCATAAACGGATGAATAACCGCGTCATCAGCGGAATCACCCGCAAAAAGCCTATATGTTTCCAGCATCATCATGGGTCTAAGTCTCTTGCCGCCCGCCATAAGGCTGTAATTCATAGCCTCGATAACGGTCTTTGCATAGCCTTCCTCCTTGGGAAGCCCGGACTTAAGAACACCCTCTATATATTCCACTCTCTGTTTAAGTTCTGCCTCAAAACCTGTATCGCCCATAATTATTCAAAATCCTCCAGACTGCCGTCCTCGGCAATCTTCTGAACTTTTTGTTCCACTTGTTCTATCATATCATGACAGCTCTTTAAAAGCTTCATTCCCTCCTGATACTCTTTAAAAGAATCTTCTAAGGAAATATCATCGCTCTCAAGAGCCTCTATTTTTTCTTCTATCTTGGCAAAAGCCTCTTCAACTGAGAGCTTCTGCTTTTCTTCTTTTTCCTTCTTGGTCGCCATATCTTACTCCCATTTTTCTTTGGACGTATCGTCAACTATGGTACTGATAATACCGTCGCTTACATATACAGACAGTTCGTCGCCTTTCTTGATACCTTTTATGCTGCGGATGTTCTTGCACTTTTTGTCGGCAACGTAAGAATATCCTCCAAGGAGTCTGTCCAAAGGTGAAAGACCTTTAAGCCTCTCGGTATCTATCATAAATCTGTGTCTTGTAGCCTGTAGCTTGTTCTTCATAAGATTGGAAAGAGCATCCTCGTACTGATCCATTCTAAGGAGCCTGTCCTTTATCTTGCCCATAGGGCTTAAAAGTCTCAGCGACTTGGCATATCCGTCACAAAGGAGCTTAGCCGCATGTAGCTTTCTGTCGATGCCTTTATGCAGAGTATAAGAATAATCTTCAAGATCCTGAATAAATCTGTCGTATTCATATACTGCAAGCTCCGCAGCCGCAGAAGGCGTAGGTGCTCTTCTGTCCGCTACATAATCCGCGATCGTTATATCGGTTTCATGTCCAACTGCTGAAATGATCGGAACGGGGCAGTCAAAAATGGCCTGAGCCACTATTTCTTCATTGAAAGCCCATAAATCTTCTATAGAACCTCCGCCACGTCCGACTATGATAACGTCTACGTCAGTACCGGACAAAGTCTGTATTCCTTTGACAATACTCTCGGCAGCCCGGTCACCCTGAACTATGGCAGGATAAAGAATTATCTGAATATGTGGATTTCTGCGGGTCGAAACATTGATTATATCCCGCACGGCCGCGCCCGTGGGAGCGGTAACTATGCCAAGAGTCTTTATGTAAGGAGGAATGGGTTGCTTATATTCTTGGGCAAACATTCCCGATTCCGCCAGCTTTTTCTTTAACTCTTCAAACTTTTCAAAAAGAGCTCCCTCACCGTCAAGCTCTATCTTCCTTGCATATAGCTGATATTTACCGTCTCTCTCATATACATCGACGGTACCGGATGCCTTGACCTGCTGGCCTTCCTTCATATCAAATCTAAGGCCGCCCTTATCGCGGTCGCCCCTAAACATGACGCAAGAAATAGCACCACCCCGATCCTTTAACGTAAAATAAATGTGTCCGGAAGAGTGGTACTTACAATTACTTACTTCTCCCTTGATCGTTATCGATTTAAGGAGAAAGTCCTGAGTAAACATATTCTTAATGTAGGAATTAACCTGTGTGACTGTATACTCACTCCGCAAATTTAGCTAACACTCCGTTTACAAAGGCAGGTGAACCGTCTTGTCCGAATTTCTTGGCAAGTTCAACTGCCTCGTTGATGGCAACTCCTGTCGGAACCGTCTCGTCATACTGTATCTCATATACGGCAAGTCTGATGATCGTAAGATCGACCTTGGCCATACGTGCAGTATCCCAACCCTTGGTCTTGTCATTGATAGCCTTGTCGATATCATCAAGTTTCTCGGCTATCTTCTCATATTTATCTCTGATGTAGTCAGCATCCGCGGTTGAAAAATCATTATCTACCGCTGAGGTAAAAAGCTCCTCCTGCTCCGGCATCTCTTCTTTTGAATTGAATTCAACACGAAAGAGCAGCTTGAAAACCTGCTCTCTCAATAAGCTTCTGTTCATCATATTTTCCCTACTTCTGTTTCTATTCGCCTTAGCTGCTATTTATGCCTTAGGCATTGTAATGCCTGCGATCCTGATGTTAACATCAGTAACCTCAAGGCCTGTCATGTTCTCAACGGCTGTCTTAACTCTTGTCTGGGCCTGCTGGCAGGTTGCGGGAATGTTATAGCCGTAAGCCATCATAAGAGCCAGATCAACTTTGACCTCAGCCTGTCCGACAAGTACCTTTGCGCCCTTTGCAAGATTCTTGCGACTTACCTTTTCAAGAACATCGCTTGTATAATTACCGGCCATTGCAGATACTCCGTCGACTTCGAGAGCTGCAAGAGCTGCTATTCTTGCCACTACGTCGTCCGCAATCTTAACCGATCCAACCTCTGCAATTTCTTTTCCCATATTATTCACCTCTGTATGTATAAAATCTTATTCAAGTATATCATAATTCTAAGCTTGATAATACATGATCACAGCCAAAAGATAATGGTCCCGGAATCCTCAAATACCGTGTATGACACCGTATTTTTCTCGCTGTCCATATAATCAAACACTTTACTGTCATCTATAAGCTGCTTTTTAAGCGAATCAAATACCTGCCTATCCGCACACTTGATGGTGACATTGTCACTTCCGTCCTTGTATCTTCTGTCAAAAAGATCTTTCACAAGAGAGATATCATCCGTCTTGAAATACTCATCTTCTCTGACATAGTAATTATCTTCGAGACTGTTACATTCAGGCATGCGTATGATATCGGAAAGTGTATGAGTCTGCATGATATCTTTGGTGGTTACGCAAAGATAGTCATAATTGATCTCAAGCATCTTGCTGTCATTAACAAGGCTTGATCCCGAACCCACCTGATAGGATGAATCACCCCATGTGGTATCTACATAGTAATATTTATCATTGGATTTTACCAGGTTCCATGCATGCTTGCCACGCTCATTATTCATGGTACGTACCGTACCTTCAGCAAAAATGCATTCTATGCCAAGCTTTTCAAGAAGATACTGTGTTGCCTTGGCATAACCGTTACATACACTTTTTCCTGTGATAAATACCGAGCAGATATTCTGATTGTCGGGAGCTCCCGATACATACTCGGTATGCTCTATTATGTAATCATAAACATACTTGATCGCATAGTAATCATCATCCGATGAGGGGGCATTGGCAAGACATTCATTTACATATTCGTTAATCTTGCTCTTACGGCTCTCAACCTCTGCCTTTTCATAGATATAATCTCCCTGGAAGGTCACTTTTTTGACCTCATTCGCAATTGAATGCTTGGTGAACTTATATCCGTTTACCCAGAAAATCTCCGGATGATCGTTCATTACATATGAAAAAACAAGTTCAATGGCATCATCGTTAATAACAGATGAAAGAGCTATGTTTTCCGCCTCATTGTTGAGGATTGTAAGCACTTCAACATAAATGGTCTTACCTGCTTCTGTAAGCCTGTCGTAATAATACTTGCCGGCCTGCTCTTTTTTCATCTTGGCGATGTTCTCGTCAGTTAATCCGATGGCAAGCCTGGCTTCCTTCATTTCCTTTTCTTCGGCGCCGGTAAGCTTTTTATATAAAGTCTCTATGCCTGATTCTGTGTACTTCTCAACATGTTTGGATGCACCCTCTGCGGGAGCAACAACATCGTCTTTTTCCACTACATGATAAGATGCTTCTTCCGTGCTATCACTTGAAGTTACATAGGAATCCACACCTGAAACTCCGACAGAAGCCTCATTTGAAGTATCGTTGTACTCAGGATCTTTTAACCCAAGCGTCTCCAGATAATTATCAAGCCCCTTTGAAGAACAACCTGTCAGCGCTATCAATGTAAGCGTCATTATAAGCGCGATTTTTCTCTTTCCTTTGATCATAACCCTTTACCTTATCTTAGTTCTTTTTAAACTCTGAGAGAATAAGCCCCTTATTTCTCTCCATTGTCATACCCACACTCCACTCGTTAATAAACAAAAGAAGTGGTCTGTCATGCATATCTTTGATCTTTTTCATATCAGAAGTTCCGACAAGTGAAGCCATATCAACGTCTTCGTTATCAACCCATCTGATATATTCGTAAGGAAGATTCTCCAATATAATATCTACATTGTACTCGTTCTGTAGTCTAAACTTCAAGACATCAAACTGCAGTACACCTACAACGCCAACGATGATCTCCTCAAGTCCGGTATTGTACTCCTGGAATATCTGAATGGCACCTTCCTGCGCAATCTGTGTGATACCCTTTACAAACTGCTTACGCTTCATGGTATCTACCTGACGTACTCTCGCAAAGTGCTCGGGTGCGAATGTAGGTATTCCCTCATATACAACATTGTCCTTGGGCATGCAGACGGTATCTCCGATCGCAAAAATACCGGGATCGAATACACCCATTATATCACCTGCGTAAGCCTCACTTAAGATCTTACGCTCATCGGCCATAAGCTGCTGAGGCTGTGAAAGTCTCATTACTTTGCCGCTCTGAACATGCTTAACTTCCTTATCGGCATCATATCTTCCGGAACAGATTCTCATAAACGCAACTCTGTCTCTGTGAGCCTTGTTCATGTTGGCCTGAATCTTGAATACAAATGCCGTGAAATCTCTCTCAAGAGGATCGACCTTCTCACCGTCGGCCGATGTTCTTCCTGTGGGAGGAGTCGCCATCTTAAGGAAATGGTGAAGGAAAAGCTCAACACCAAAGTTCTGAAGAGCAGATCCGAAGAATACAGGTGTAAGTTCACCCGCACGAACCTTATCAAGGTCGTACTCAGCTCCTGCTCCGTCAAGAAGCTCTATCTCGCCCTGAAGCTTTTCATATGCTTCTGCGCCGATCTCGCTGTCTATAGCTGCTTTATCGTCGAGGGTTATAAAAGTTTCTTTTCCCTCTTTGGTTCCCTTCTGAGTCTCTGAGAAAGTAACGATATGTCCTTCTCTTCTGTCGTAGATACCCTTGAAGTTCTTACCTGAACCGATAGGCCAGTTCATAGGGCATGTGGCGATACCAAGGTTATTCTCGATATCATCAAGAAGATCGAATGTATCCATTGCATCTCTATCCAGCTTGTTGATAAAGGTAAATATCGGAATATGGCTCATTGCGCAGACTTTGAAAAGCTTTCTTGTCTGTGCCTCAACGCCCTTACTTGCGTCAATTACCATGACAGCAGAATCCGCAGCCATAAGTGTTCTGTAGGTATCCTCAGAGAAATCCTGGTGACCCGGAGTATCAAGAATATTGATGCAGCAATCCTCATAGTTAAACTGAAGAACCGAAGAAGTAACGGAAATACCACGCTGCTTCTCAATCTCCATCCAGTCGGATACCGCATGTCTTGCCGTAGCCTTACCTTTAACGCTTCCCGCCATATTGATCGCTCCTCCGTAGAGAAGGAACTTCTCGGTAAGTGTTGTCTTACCTGCATCGGGGTGGGAAATGATGGCGAAGGTTCGCCTCTTATTTATCTCGTTTATTGTCTCTTTTGTGTTACTCATTTTATTGTCCTTAACTAAGTATGAGGCCGGTATGCAAAAACACGCCGGCCCCTTTATTTTTAAAATTATATACAAGGAAGTTCTGCTCTCGCACTTCGTGCTCGCCAGAACTAAGTAGTACACCAGACTCGAAAAAACCTCGTCAGGTGATTACTTAGCGTCCTTGATAGAGAAGCTGATTCTGCCCATCTTGTCCTTGCCAAGGCATACAACCTTAACTGTATCGCCAAGTGTAAGAACGTCCTCTACGCGATCGATTCTCTCCTTGGAGATCTTGCTGATGTGAACCATTCCCTCTTTACCGGGAGCGAACTCAACGAATGCACCGAACTCCTTGATGCTTACAACCTTACCTGTGAAAGTCTGACCCTTCTCAAAGTCTGTAACGATGATGTTTACCATGTCTACAGCCTTCTGGAGCATCTCCTGATCCTCGCCGCAAACTGAAACCTTACCGTCATCTGTGATATCGATCTTAACGCCTGTACGAGCGATGATCTCGTTGATTGTCTTACCTCTCTGACCAACAACGTCACCGATCTTCTCGGGATCGATCTGAACAGATACGATCTTGGGAGCGTACTGGTTAACTTCCTTACGAGGCTCTGCAATTGCCTTGCTCATGCACTCGTCCATGATGAAGAATCTAGCCTCACGGCACTGCTCGATAGCTGTCTCAACGATAGGCTTTGTAAGACCGTGGATCTTAATATCCATCTGGATAGCTGTGATACCGTCTTTTGTTCCTGTTACCTTGAAGTCCATGTCTCCGAAGAAGTCCTCAAGGCCCTGGATATCTGTAAGAACGATGAAATCATCGTCTGTATCGCCTGTTACAAGACCGCAGCTGATACCTGCAACCATCTTCTTGATGGGAACACCTGCAGCCATAAGTGACATACATGATGCGCATGTTGAAGCCATTGATGTTGATCCGTTAGACTCAAATGTCTCTGATACGCAACGGATAGCATAAGGGAACTCCTCAACGCTGGGAAGTACAGGAAGAAGTGCTCTCTCAGCGAGTGCTCCGTGACCGATCTCACGACGTCCGGGACCTCTTGAAACCTTGGTCTCACCTACTGAATATGCAGGGAAGTTGTAGTGATGTACATATCTCTTGTCCTGAGCGAAAGCATCCATTCCCTCAACCTTCTGAGCCTCTGAAAGAGGTGCAAGAGTTGTAACGTCACAGATCTGTGTCTGTCCACGAGTGAACATAGCACTTCCATGTACTCTGGGAATAAGATCAACTTCTGCTGAAAGAGGTCTGATCTGCTTGATATCACGTCCGTCAGGTCTCTTGTGATCTTTGAGGATCATCTTACGAACTGTCTTCTTCTCATACTGATATATAGCTTCACCGAGAATTGCGAGCCACTCTTCGTTCTCTGCAAATTTCTCTGTGAGTCTGTCTGTGATCTCTGCGATATTGTTCTCTCTTGTCTGCTTGTCATCTGTGAAGACCGCCTTCTCCATCTCTTCCGGAGGAACAACTTCCTTGATGGCTGCAAAGAGCTCTTCGGGAACTGCGCAGCTTGTGTACTCGTGCTTAGCCTTACCAACCTCAGCTACGATACCCTTGAAGAACTCTATGATCTGAAGGTTAACTTCGTGAGCCTTGTAGATGGCTTCCTTCATCTTCTCCTCGGGAACCTCGTTGGCACCTGCCTCGATCATGATAACCTTCTGTCCTACAGATGCAACTGTAAGCTTGAGGTCACCTGTGTTCCACTGCTCCTGAGTAGGGTTAACGATGAGCTCACCGTCGATCATACCCATCTGTGTCATAGCGCAAGGGCCGTCAAAAGGAATATCTGAGATTGAAACAGATACTGAAGCACCAAGCATAGCAACGAGCTCGGGACGGCACTGAGGATCAACTGCCATTACCATAGTCTCGATAGTTACGTCATTTCTGTAATCCTTGGGGAAAAGAGGACGCATAGGTCTGTCGATAACGCGGCTTGTAAGAATCGCGTTCTCAGAGGGCTTACCCTCTCTCTTGTTATATCCGCCGGGGAACTTGCCCACTGCGTAGAACTTCTCGCTGTACTCAACGCTGAGCGGGAAGAAATCAATTCCGTCTCTGGGTTTTGCTGAAGCAGTTGCTGTACAAAGAACCGTTGTATCACCATACTGCATGAATGCACATCCGTTAGCCTGTTTTCCGACCTTGCCGATCTCAACCTTAAGAGTACGTCCGGCAAGTTCCATTGTGTAAGTCTTTACCATATTATTCATCCTTTCATCATATAAACTTATATGATATACAGTCTTCAAGGTTATAGCAAAAGGCGTGCCGCCTGTTCACCACGCACTTTGCTACAACTTTGAATCCGCATATCATATAGAAACCTTTAGAAAAAAAGTAAAGACGGAATAGACTGACTTTAGTCAGCCTCATCCCGCCTTTTTAATCAGATTACTTTCTAAGACCAAGGTCTGCGATAAGCTTACGATAAGCTTCGATATCCTTATTCTTAAGGTATCCGAGAAGTCTACGTCTCTGACCTACGAGCTTAAGAAGACCTCTTCTTGAGTGGTTGTCCTTAGGGTTCTGCTGAAGGTGAGCATTGAGCTCCTGAATTCTCTCAGTAAGGATAGCTACCTGAACCTCCGGTGAACCTGTATCTCCGGCCTTTCTTGCAAACTTGCTGATAACTTCTGACTTTTTCTCTTTTGAAATCATTTCTTTCTCCTTATAAAAACTATAAAACTTGAATCCGCCAATTACCGAGAACGGGTTGGAGTATCCGCATCCTTCAGTAACGGTAGTTCTGTAACAGTTGTCAGTCTCCCAACAACTTACTAATTCTAGCATATAAATTCAAACGTGTAAAGAATATTCAAGCATTGCCCTTACCAGGTACAAAATTTATTAAATGGGATTTTTCATATGTGCTTTTCCATAAATTACTTACCTTTATAGCATCTCCTTTATAAGAAACCCTTGTACTTTCAGCCCCTGATGAATTTGTATATCCTGACCAACCGTTGAAATTAATATAGTCCTTAGGAACCAATCGTTTACCATCAGAGGAAACTACATATGTTTCATATGACCTACTACTATTTGCATAAATAACGCCATCCTTCATTGTAATTGGAAAATCTGACTCCAACTCGCCCACCATTTTTAGCGGTTTATTTTTTCCCTGTTCAGTATATACTTGTACATTATACGTCAAATTATCACGTCTATCTTCTTCCATCGCCCGAATCAAAACCGGTTTATCATATCCTTTAATATTAACAAGCGCATACCTTTGTCTAAATGTTATATATATATTTATAGCCTCATCAAAGGTAGTTACATACTGTCCTTTTTTATTGCGATCATATGTCCACTTTAAATCATAGGGGCCACTAACAAGGCTAGAATCGTTCTTCTCCATCTTATATTCAACTGTTTCGATTTTCTCGGCAGGTATCTCTCCAACAATTGCCGAAGCACCTGTAACTGCGAGCATCCCCATTGTTACAAGTCCAAAAATTATCTTTCGTCCTGTTTTTTTCATTATTTTCTCCTTTCCTTTTACAAAAAACACGTGTGGAAAAAACCACACGCATTTATCATATCACACATTACATATTTATGTCAAATTTGTTAAGTGAATCACATCTATTTCCATACAAAAAAACAGTCATGACTCATAAGAATTCTTTAGGTCCTGTTTGATCTGTGCCTTAAGGGCATCGATGCTATCAAACTTCATCTCAGGTCTAACGAAAGCTCCAAGCCTTACTTCAATGAATTTTCCGTAAACATCTTCGTCAAAATCATAGATATATGTCTCTACGCCAACCCTCTCTTTTTCTGAGATTGTAGGCTTTCTGCCGATGTTGGTCATTCCTTTATACTCAGCGCCGTCGATAACGACTATGCTGCTGTAAACTCCGTAAGGCGGAAGAAGCTTGTACATCTCGGGATGAATGTTTACCGTGGGAACTCCGATGGTTCTGCCTATGCGGTTACCCTGCTGTACCGTTCCGCTTACGCTGTACTTATCGCCAAGAAGCCTCTCTGTAAGAAGCATCTCCCCGTCGGCAACGGCGTTCCTGACTCTTGTTGAGCTTACTTCCTCTCCGTCGACCTGAACCTTATCGATGATGCAAAGCTCATAATCAAGCTCATCCTTAAGGCTCTCAAGAAGCGCGCTGTCGCCTTTTCCTTTGTCGCCAAAAGAAACATCCGATCCGGCAGCGATAAATTTTGCTCCAAGCTCTTTTACCAAAATACGTCTTACAAAGTCTTCGGGGTGCGTAGCTGCGGTTACTTCATTAAGTGGAAACTCAACCAGAATGTCTATTCCCAGCTTTTCAAAAGCCCTTCTCTTCTCATCACGTGTAAAAAGCTGAGGCATCTTTTTTCCCATAAAAAACTCTTCGGGCGACGGATCAAAGGTAAAGATAACGCTCTTAAGACCGTCCTTCTTTTTATCGACAATCCTTGATAAAAGCTCTCTGTGCCCAAGGTGTATGCCATCGAACTTACCTATCGCGATCGCCGTTTTGTCTTTTATATTAAATTCTTCGTGCTTACTGATTATTCGCATCATTAACCTTCATAGAAAAATTTCACAACGTCAAACTGTCTTGTTTTCTCGTTGTATTTGTATATACCAAAAAAGGTATCGTCCTCGGAATAAACTCTGACCGTGTCTTTATCAACAAACATACTCTCTTCAAATTCCGTGTCGTTAACGTCCGCGGGATCTTCGCTGAGGATGTTGTCCTTCCTGAAACTGTTGCCGTTTTCAAGAAGCTTTCTTGCACTGTCTTTGACATGGATCTTATCAAGGTCTCTGAAAATATACTCGGGGGACTTTATCTTCTCACCAAGCGTTCCTGCGTCTCTAAGTTCCTCAACCTGCGTGAGAGTGATCGCATCCTCAAGTCCGAATGCACCGACTTTGGTTCTTGTAAGATGCTGCATCGCCGCTCCGCATCCAAGTCTCTGACCGATATCGTGGCAAAGCGTTCTTATATATGTACCCTTGGAGCATTTAACTTCCATGGTAAAAAAGTGTTCTTTCTCAAGATGAGAATCATCCAGGATCATGATCGCGCCGATGTGTACATGGCGTGGTTTTCTCTCTACTTCGATTCCCTCTCTGGCAAGCTCATATAGCTTCTTACCGCCCTGTTTGATCGCAGAATACATAGGTGGGATCTGATCATAGTCTCCCACAAAAGCTCTTGCCGCTTCGTGAAGCTCTTCTCTTGTCACGTTAACTTCGCTTGTCTCAAGAACGTTACCCGACATATCCTGAGTATCCGTAACAACGCCCAGTCTGCACACTGCGATATATTCTTTATCGTGGTCTGTGAGCATCTCAACAAGCTTGGTACCCGTTCCGAGGCACACCACAAGAACCCCGACGGCATCGGGATCAAGAGTTCCGGTGTGGCCTATTTTCTTTTGCCTTAAAATTCCGCGAAGCTTGGCCACAACATCGTTGGACGTAAATCCGGGTTCCTTATATATATTTATGAGTCCGTTGTAATTATTCATACGCTCTTTCTTAAAAAGGTACCCAAATACTGACTATATGGGTACCCTTAAATTCGTTTTATGCTTCCATCTGGTGATGGATATACTTAACTATATTGTTGATAACATCATGACATGTGCCGTTGACTGTGCATCCTGCGGCTCTTGTATGTCCGCCGCCACCGAAAAGTCCGGCTATCTTGGCAACGTCAACCGCGCCGTTACTACGAAGACTAACCTTATATTCAAGCGGTGATATCTCATACATAAAGAGCGAGCAATCAACGCCGATAGTAAGAAGCATCTGGCTTACGATACCGTCAAGGTCATTGCTTGATGCCCCGTAAAAATCCATTGTTTGCTTGGAAATAACGGAAACAATACATCTTCCGTCAAGTACGAGCATGCTCTCAAGGAGCGCTCTTCCAAGTATCTGATTCTGAAGATATGTCTTTTCATAAAAGACATGATCGATAAGGCTTCCGAAATCAAAGCCGTAGGAAATAAGCTCAGCCGCAACCTTCATGGTCTTGGGTGAAGTGTTGGAATACTTGAAAACTCCGGTATCCGTAACCATTCCGGTGTAAATAGCCTTCGCAATTTCCGCATCGATCTTGTCTGTGTCTATAACGTCGTAAACAAGCTCGCATGCGCTGCTTGCCGTAGGAACGATGTAATTGACGTCACCCGTTCCCTCATTGCTCACATGATGATCGATATTAACCGTGTGCTTTGCATTGTCAAAAAACTTCTCGGCATCTCCCAGTCTTTCTTTGCCGCAATCAAGTGCGATAAATAAGTCAAAAGACTCTACATCCGTCGAAAAGTCGTTGTTAACAAGCTCAGCGTCTTTTATAAACATAAGCTCAGGAGGTATCTTCTCAAGAAAAACAGTCGCCTTTACATCGGGATAGTTCTTCTTAATATAAAGATACATCGAAAGACACGATCCCACACAGTCTCCGTCCGGACGAATATGTCCGCCTATTCCGACCGTGCGTACTTCGTTCATTAACTCATCAATCTTCATTCTCTTCTCCGCGGGCTCTTCTGGCCTCGTTATCCTTGGCAGCTATCTCATCAATCTTCTTTGACATATCGATTGCATACTCAATGGAGTCGTCCATGATGAATCTGATTTCGGGTGTATATCTCATGTTAAGCTCTTTTGCAAGTGTGCTGCGAACGTATCCCGCAGCACTCTTAAGTCCCTCCAAAGTACGCTCTCTGTCCTCGTCATTACCCATGACGGTAACCCATACTTTGCAGGTCTTAAGATCGGGAGCAACCTCGACATCCATAACGGATGTCATGGGGCTGATCCTGGGATCTTTACTGTAACGGATGGCCTCTGAGATAACCTTCATAACCTCTCCGTTTATTCTTTTATTCTTATTGCTGTTTTTTCTCATATATTATTCTTTCCGCGATATACGGATTGCATTGTGCCGGCACGGCAATCTTTGCCTTTTAGTCCCTATATCACTTATGTACGAGGAACCTCAACCATCTCGTATGCCTCTACCATATCACCTTCGTGAATCTGGTCGAATCCGTCAAATACAAGACCGCACTCGAAGCCTTCCTTAACTTCCTTGGCGTCATCCTTGAATCTCTTAAGGGAAGCAAGATCACCTTCGAAGATCTGCTCACCGTCTCTTGTGATCCTAACCTTGGAGTCTTTCTTGATAACACCGTCCTTAACGAAGGAACCTGCGATGTTACCAACCTTGGAAGCCTTGAAGATCTGACGAACTTCGGCATGTCCGGTAACTCTCTCCTCATAGATGGGAGCAAGCATACCCTTCATGGCAAACTCAATCTCCTCGATTGCCTGGTAAATAACCTTATAAAGCTTGATCTCAACGCCTTCGTGCTCTGCCATGCTCTTAGCTGTAGCATCGGGACGAACGTCGAAACCGATAATAACTGCGTTAGAAGCTGCGGCAAGAGTAACATCAGACTCTGTGATCGCACCAACACCGCCGTGAATAACCTTAACAACAACCTCTTCGTTGGAAAGCTTAAGAAGGCTCTGCTTGAGGGCCTCTACGCTACCCTGAACGTCGGCTTTGATAATGATGTTGAGTTCCTGAAGTCTTCCTTCCTCAATCTTGGAATAAAGATCGTCAAGCGACATCTTAGCCTTGGTCTCTTCGATAAGGTCTTTCTTATGCTGCTGGAGATAAGTGTTGGCATACTGCTTAGCCTGCTTATCTGTCTCATGTCCGAGGAATACCTCACCTGCGTTGGGAACATCGGAAAGTCCGAGGATCTCAACAGGCTGTGAAGGACGTGCTTCCTTAAGCTTGTTGCCCTTATCGTCAACCATCGCTCTAACCTTACCTGAGCTTGCGCCTGCAGAAATGAAGTCTCCGACATGGAGTGTACCCTTCTGAACAAGTACGTTTGCTACAGGACCACGACCCTTATCAAGTCTTGCCTCAAGGACAAGTCCTCTTGCCTCTCTGTCGGGGTTAGCCTTGAGCTCAAGGATATCTGCTGTAAGAATGATGGTCTCAAGAAGTGTCTCGATACCTTCACCTGACTTAGCGGATACGGGAACGAACTCTGTTGTTCCGCCCCAATCTGTAGAGATAAGGCCGTATTCGGTCATCTCCTGCTTAACCTTATCTATATTGGCATTGGGCTTATCAATCTTGTTAACCGCAACAATGATCTCAACCTCTGCAGCCTTGGCATGGTTGATAGCCTCGATTGTCTGAGGCATTACACCGTCATCGGCAGCAACTACAAGAACAGCGATATCTGTTGATGTAGCACCACGCATACGCATTGCTGTGAACGCTTCGTGACCGGGAGTATCAAGGAATGTGATCTTCTGGTCATTTACAGATACTGTATAAGCACCGATTCTCTGTGTGATACCGCCTGCCTCACGATCTGTAACGCTTGTCTTACGGATAGCGTCAAGAAGTGATGTCTTACCATGGTCAACGTGACCCATTACGCAGACAACAGGAGGTCTCTTCTTAAGTGTCTCGGGTGCATCCTCATCCTCTTTAAGGAGTTCTTCGATGATATCAACGGGAATCTCCTTCTCGCAGATGATGTCGTATTCGATAGCGATATTCTCAGCCTCTTCATAAGTAAGCTCTGTATTAACGGTAGAAACCTGTCCTGCCATAAAGAGCTTCTTGATGATAACTGAAGGCTGCATCTTCATCTTCTCGGCAAGTTCCTTAATAGAAACCTTCTCGGGAATAGAGATAACCTTGATCTGCTCTTCGGGTTCTTCAACCTTCTTAACCTCAGGCTTGATGAATCTGCCGACTCTCTTACTTCTCGGCATCATCTCTTCCTGCTCGTAAGCAAGATCCTTCTTGTTTCTCTTATCCTTCTCCTGACCGAGTCTTCTTCTTTCTTCGTCTCTGCGGCCCTGTCCTTCCTTAGCTGAAGGAGCATCTGCAAAGTTGCCTCTTCCGCCCTTGTCGAACTTGTTTCCGCCGCCGAACTTATTGTCATTTCTCTGACCGAACTTTCCGCCGTTCTGACCTGCTCCGCCGTTTCTGTTGTCGTCTCTGCGGAAGCCGCCGTTCTGGCCGCCCTGTCTGTTCTGGAAATTATTTCTGTCGCCTCTGGGTGCATTTCCCTGTGCGCCCTGACGATTATTTCTGTTGTCTCTGTTTCTGTCGGGAGCCTGTGTTCTCTCTCTTGAAACATCTCTGTTCTGAGGTGTTTCTTTTGCCACATTCTCCTTAACAGGTGCCTGCTTGGGTGCAGGTGCTGCAGGTGCTTCCTTCTTGGCAGGAGCGGGCTTAGCAGCGGGCTGAGTCTTGTTATATGCGTTATCATAGCTGTCAAGCTGTGAAGGCGCTGTCAAAGGCTTGATAGGATGATAAACATTCTGTGACTGAGCGAATGTTCCGCGTCTGTTGTTTCCGCCTCTGTCCTGTCTGTTGTCACGAGGTCTCTGGTTGCCGGAGTTTCCTCCCTGTCCGTTGAAGCCGCCCATCTTGGAATTACCTGCATTGGTAACCATGATGATCTTCTTCTTTTTCTTGGGAGCGTCCTCTGCAGATGCCTTGGCAGCTTCCGCATTAGATTCTTTTACTTCCTTCTCCACAGCCTTGGCCTCAGCAGCCTCCTTGGCAGGTTTAGCTTCCTTGGCAGGTTTAGCTTCTTTCTTGGGTGCCTCTGCGGTTGTCTTTTTGCCCTTAAAATGCTTTCTTATCTTATCAGCATCGGACTCTTCGATAGAACTGTTCGAACGCTTCGCCTCTATTCCATTCTCCTGAGCGTAGCTTATCAGCTCTTTTCCTTCGCATCCAAGCTCCACCGCAAGGTCAGATATCTTAATTTTTGCCATTCACATTTCCTCCAAACTGATCTTCTAAGAGTAAGTTCTTTAAAAGCGACTTCGCCAGCCCCTCGTCAGTGACTACCAGGCTTGTTCGAACACCCTTACCTATTGCGTGTCCCAGGCTCTCCTTGTCTCCAAAAAAAACAATGGGCACCTTATAATAACTACACTTATCAGCGAATTGCTTCTTGGTATTTTCGGAAGCGTCATCACTGACTATAACTACATGGGCTTTTTTAGCGCGAACAGCTTCAAGAACCGATAATTCGCCGCTCTTAAGCTTACCCGCTCTCATGCAAAGCCCCAACATGGAATAAACTTTTTTTGAATTAGAATCCAATTTACTCTCCAAACTCTTTACTTAACTTATCAAGTACATCTTCGGGAATCTGTGCCTTGAGTGAACGTTCAAGTCCTTTGTTCTTAAGTGCCATTTTAAAGCAATCAATGTTGTTGCAGATATAAGCACCTCTTCCGTTCGCTCTTCCTGTCGTATCGAGAAGGATCTCATCCTCGGGAGTCTTGATGACTCTTACGAGTTCTCTTTTATCCTTCATTTCGCCGCATCCGACACATTTTCTTGTTGGAATCTTTTTTTGCATCTTATTCCTCTACGTCGGCATCCTCAGAAGTCTCATCGATCTCTTCGATCTCCTCTTCCTCGTACTCGCCTTCATAATCCTCATCATCGTAATCTTCATCATCAAGATAGTCTTCCATACGGAATCCGGGAGCATCCTTAGCCTGAGTCTCGCTCTTGATGTCGATCTTATATCCTGTAAGTCTTGCTGCAAGACGAGCATTCTGTCCTTCCTTACCGATAGCAAGTGAAAGCTGATAATCGGGAACGACTACCTTGGCGCTCTTCTCATCGGGATCTGCGAATACCGCAACGATCTTAGCAGGTGAAAGAGCATTCTGTATAAGGTTACCGGGGTTCTCATCCCAGTTGATAACGTCGATTTTCTCGCCGTTAAGCTCATCAACGATAAGATTAACTCTTGCTCCGTTAACACCTACGCATGCACCAACGGCATCAACGTTGGGGTTGTGTGAGTAAACAGCGATCTTGGTACGGCTGCCTGCTTCTCTTGCAATGCTCTTGATCTCAACAGTTCCGTCCTGAATCTCGGCAACTTCCTGCTCGAAAAGTCTCTTAACGAGATCGGGATGTGTTCTTGAAACAAGGATTCTGGGTCCCTTGGAACCGTTCTTAACCTCAAGCACATACACTCTGATACGAGATGTAGGTCTGTAGAAGCCTGACTTAGCCTCAGCCTCAACCTGCTCGTTCTCATTGAGGATTGCATCTGCACGTCCGAGGTTGATGCTGATGTTCTTACCGATATATCTCTGAATGACACCTGTTACAATGTCATGCTCTTTTTCAAAATACTCGTTGTAGATCGCACCGCGCTCTTCCTCACGAATCTTCTGAAGGATAACGTTCTTCGCATTCTGAGTTGCGATACGTCCGAACTCCTTGGAGTTGAGTGATACGTTTACAACATCTCCAACCTTGCTCTTCTTGCTGATCTTCTTGGCATCATCAAGTGAAATCTCAAGCATGGGATCCATAACATCATCTGCAGTCTCAACAACCGTCTTCTCTGCATAGCACTTGAAATCACAGTTGTCTCTGTCAACTTCAACTTTGATGTTCTCAGCCTTTCCGAAATTGTTCTTGCAGGCTGTGATAAGTGAATTCTCGATCGCATCGAACAGAGAATCCTTGCTGATGTTCTTCTCCTTCTCCAAAAGGTCAAGGGCATCCATTAATTCTTTACTCATCGTAATCTCCTTTTTCCGCTCAGATTAAAAATCAAGAGCAAGCTTAATAACTGATATCTCTTTTCTTATAAAAGTCTCATCTTTGTCATTTATAGTTACGGTAACCGAAGTGTCATCAAAACTCTTAAGTGTACCGGCAAACTCCTTAACACCGTCTCTTGCCTTAAAAAGCTTGAGTTCTACGTCCATACCTATGCTGTTCTGAAAATGTCTGTCTTTCTTGAGCTGACGTCCGAGTCCGGGGCTGCTGACTTCCAAGGTATATGCCTCTTCTATAAAGTCATCAACGTCAAGCGCATCGGAAAGTGCTCTGTTAACATTGACGCAGTCGTTGATATCTACGCCGCCGTCCTTATCAATGTAACAGCGAAGGTACCACTCACCCGCTTCCTTGACATACTCCACATCGTAAATGCTGACGCCGTTTGCTTCAGCGATGGGAGTAAGAAGCTCTTCAGTCTTCTTCTCAATATCATTCTTACGTGCCATAAATACTCCTTTGTAAAATCCTATGCACACAAAAAGTGGACTCGCGAAAGTCCACTTCTGCGTAATATTATAACGTGTGATTGCTAATTTGTAAACAGTCTATTTATTAAGGTAAAAAAAATCCAGACTCTTATGAAGTCTGGTTTCGGGTTGGGCTGTTCTATTAACAGTCTGGGATACTGCACTAAACTCGAAAGGACCTCGTTAAGTGCATCCCCATGGCTCGCACTAGGTTCGATAGAACCTCACCAAGTGCTCTGCTCAGTACCTCGTAGCGGAATCGAACCGCTGATTCTGCCGTGAGAGGGCAGCGTCTTAACCGCTTGACCAACGAGGCTTACTTGCTTGTGTCAACCGCTGTATCGCGGCGACTTGTTTATATTATCTCATAGATAAAAATAATGCAAGTACTTTTTTTAAAATTTTTGGAAAAAATTTTAGAGGTGCTGCGGGACGGTATATACATTAATGATATACCGTCCAAACTCACGCCTTCATAAGATCAAAAATACTGATCTGATTCGAGTCGGGAATATCTCCCAAAAGTCCCATATCGGACATCTTATCGATGACTGTCTGCGGGCACTTGGTACGCTGTCTGAAGTCGTCCTTGGAAAGGAACGGGCCGTCTTTGGCGGCTTCCACGATCTGGTCTGCGGCCTTTTCACCCATGCCGTCGATACTTGTAAGCGAAGGCATGATCTTATCGCCGATAACCTGGAAATCCCTTGACTTAACCTTGAAGATATCGATAGGAAGGAATTCGATTCCTCTCTCGTACATCTCCTCAACAAGTCTCATATCTCCGTACTCTGCCTGCTGTGCATTGGTAAGCTCATCTTTTTTACTGTTATACTCTTTCATAATGGCATGAAGGTGATTCTCACCCTGGCACATGTGCTCATAGTTAAACGCCTTGGCTCTGATACTGAACCATGCGGCATAGAATGCCTGCGGTACATAAACCTTGAAATAAGCTATACGCCAAGCCATCATAACGTAAGCTGCGGCGTGAGCCTTGGGGAACATGTACTTGATCTTCTTACAAGACCAGATGTACCAATCCGGAACTCCCGCTGCGATCATGGCTTCTTCCATCTCAGGCTTAAGTCCTTTACCTTTACGTACAGACTCCATGGTCTTGAACGAAAGAGACTTATCCATGCCCTTCTGAATTAGATAGATCATGATATCGTCACGACAACAGATACAGGTATCGATGGTCGCCTTGCCCTCCTGAATAAGGGTCTGCGCATTACCAAGCCAAACGTCCGTACCATGTGAAAGACCTGAGATCCTGATAAGGTGGGACAATGATGTGGGCTTGGCATCGATAACCATCTGCATGGCAAAGTCGGTACCAAACTCGGGAAGACCGAGGCATCCGAGCTTCGTTCCGCCGAGCTGCTCGGGAGTAACGCCGAGCGCAGTCGTATTCATGAAAAGACTCATAACGTTCTTATCATCGAGCGGCACAAGCTTGGGATCTAGTCCCGTGCAATCCTGAAGGAATCTGATCATGGTCGGATCATCGTGTCCCAGAATATCGAGCTTAAGAAGGTTGTGGTCGATCGAGTGATAGTCGTAATGTGTCGTAATTGTAGCCGTTGTCATATCGTTGGCAGGATGCTGAACCGGGCAAAAAGAGTTGATATCCTCTCCCACGGGAAGAACAATGATTCCACCCGGGTGCTGACCGGTACCTCTTCTGATACCCGTACACCCCTGAACAATTCTGTTTATCTCACATTTTCTTTTGCTTAAGCCTATCTGGTCGTAGTATTTCTTTACGAAACCATAGGCCGTCTTATCGGCAAGCGAAGCGATGGTTCCGGCTCTGAAGGTCTGTCCGTAACCAAAGATAACTTCCGTATACTTATGAGCTTTAGACTGATACTCACCCGAGAAGTTAAGGTCGATATCAGGCTCCTTGTCTCCTTTAAATCCAAGGAAGGTCTCGAAAGGAATGTCAAAACCGTCCTTATTCATCATGGTTCCGCACTTGGGGCAGCGCTTATCGGGCATGTCGCAGCCTGAATTACCGCCGTATTTAAGGACCTCTTCCGAATCGAAATCACTGTATTTGCAGTGAGGGCACACGTAATGTGGGCTCAGCGAATTAACCTCGGTAATACCCGAAGTAAACGCAACGAACGACGATCCTACGGAACCTCTGGAACCTACCAGATATCCGTCCTCATTGGACTTCCAAACGAGCTTCTGCGCAATGATATACATAACGGCGAAACCGTTCTTGATAATGGAGTTAAGTTCTCTCTCAAGACGCTCCTGCACTATCTCGGGAAGATTATCTCCATATATCTCATGTGCCTTGTCGTAGCAGATCTTGGTAAGAATCTCATCACTGTTTTCGATGACAGGCGCGCACTTATCGGGACGAACGGGCGAGATACTGTCACACATATCAAGGATCTTACGTGTATTTTCTATTACGATCTCATTAGCCTTGTCTCCTCCGAGATAATCAAACTCAGCCATCATCTCATCGGTCGTTCTAAGATAAAGAGGTGACTCCTCCTCGTCATTCATACCTTTTCCGGCCATGATGATCGTACGGTAGATCTCATCCTCCGGATTAAGAAAATGCGCATCACAAGTGGCGACAACAGGTTTATTAAACTGTTCGCCGAGTCTTACTATCTCTTTATTTATCTCTCTGATGTCATCATCCGAGTTAATGTCTTCATATCTGTCGGATTCAACCATAAAGTGATTGTTTGCAACAGGCTGAATCTCAAGGTAGTCATAGAAATCGACAAGTCTTGCTATCTCTTCGGGCGGTCTTCCCTCTACAACAGCGCCGTAAAGCTCACCCGCGCAGCAGGCGCTTCCTATGATGAGTCCCTCTCTGTGCTTTAGCAGCTCACTCTTAGGTATAAGCGGGAATCTCCTGAAATAATCAACGTGAGATTCACTCACAAGGGTATAGAGATTGACCCTTCCCAGAGTATTCTTAGCAAGGATAATGCAGTGATTGGGACGAAGATGACGGATCATCTCCTTGGTGGGCTTGCCAAGAATATTTACATCGGTAAGTGTAACCGCCTTCTGCTCCTGAAGCATAGGTATGAACTTATTAAAAATAAGCGCGGTACACTCGGCATCATCAACCGCTCTGTGGTGATGACCAAGTACAACGTTAAGTGTCTTTGCAACCGCATCAAGCGTATGCTTTGCCTGAAGCGGGAAGAAATATCTTGAAAGCCAGAGCGTATCGACCGTTGTGTAATCAACATCGATATTAAGCTCTTTGCAGTTCTGATTGATAAAGCTGATATCAAAGCCTACGTTGTGTCCGACAAGAACGGCATCCTTACAGAACTCAACGAATTTAGGAATTATAACCTCTCTTGTAGGCGCATCGATGACCATGTCATCCGTGATGCTTGTAAGCTGTGTGATCCTAAACGGGATCGGCACCTCGGGATTTATAAACTCCGAGAATCTGTCAATAATCTCGCCGTTCACGATCTTAACCGCACCGATCTCAATTATCTTATTTTTAATAGGTGAAAAACCTGTCGTCTCAATATCAAATACGACAAAGGTCGTATTATCAAGCGGCTGTCCCTTGTCATTTACGACAATTTCTTTAAGGTCGTCAACAAGATAAGCCTCCACTCCGAGGATCAGTTTAAAGAAATCCTGTCTCTCGATAGGCGGCTCTCCCGCTTCTTTTCTTCTCTTTTTCTCATCGTCATAAAGAGACTCCCATACGTGGTTGGCATCCGTAAGCGCCTGAACAACGCCGTGGTCCGTGATCGCGATACCGGGCATTCCCCACTTGTAGGCCTGCTTAACGATATCTTTTACCTCGGAAACACCGTCCATATCGCTCATCTTGGTATGGCAGTGAAGCTCTACTCTCTTAACCTCAGCCCTGTCAACTCGCTTGGATGTAAAGTCCGGGATCTTCTTAACTCCCGCAACAGACTGAATCGAAAGCTCGTGGTCAAATTTATCTACGGCCGCGATTCCCTTAACCTTAACAAAGGCTCCGGGCTTGATGTCCTTGGTTATCTCGGGAACATCCTCGGTCTTAACGAACATCTTGACCGTGATGGAATCCGTAAAATCAGTAACGTCAAATATAAGAATACTCTTTTCGTTTCTGATATCTCTTTTGTCAAAAGCAGTGATCTTACCGTGAATAACAACTTCTCCGAGCTCTCCGACAAGATCTTCAAGTTTCATTGTCTCCTCGTCAAAGTCTCTTCCGAAAATAACATCAGGATTGTCGCTTCTCTTAAAGGCACCGAAGTCACCTTTTCTTCCGGCGAATTTACCTTTTCCGAAGCCGCCCGAAACAGGCACTTTGGAAGCTGAAACAGAACCTGCCGCAGCACCGGCACTCTTCTTTTCTTCCGGCTTCGCTGCTTCTTTTTCTTCCTTCTCTTTTTTCTTTTCCTCTGATTTAAGCTCAGCTTCTTCGAGCTTCTTGGCCATCTTGGCTGATTCTGCTGAGTAATCGGGTTCATCGTTGCTCTTTTCAACCTCGATAAATTCAGGCTGAATGTCCACGGAAAGTCCGCATCTTTCATTCATGATCTTATCAAGAATGCGAATAAGATCGGGCGCCTTCTTCCTGCTTACAACGCTGTCCTCAAGCTGCAGAGTAACGTTTCCTTCATCAGGGTACAAAAAAGAAGCCGAACGAAAAAGACTATACTCCATATGGTCATAGTCTTTAAGCTCAAGCTCAATGCTGTCCTTGTAAAGTTCTAACAGATTCTTAGGTGTGTACTGCGCAGACAAGCTAAACTTCTCGTAAATCTTGATGTTAACATCGTGACTTCCGAAAAGCTGCTTCTTGATACTCGTCTCACTCTTAATGATGTCTGACTTATCAATAAGATTGTTACTCGAAATATATATTCGTATGAAATCCTGCTTCCTTGTCGTGGACACCTTGGTAACTTCAGTTTGTTCCATTATCTCTTTGGTCTTGGCGTCCAGCTTAAGTGCAGGGAAAACCTCAAAAAACTTTTTTGACATACCCTAAAGCACCTCTCAAAAGAAGTGTATCACTTCCAATTGTCGAGCTCTTCTTTTAATACATTTAAAAGCTCGTCTTCTTTGACCTTCTTAACCACTTCCCCGTGTTTTATAAGAAGACCTTCGCCGGTTCCTCCGGCAATTCCGATATCAGCCTCTTTGGCTTCTCCGGGGCCGTTAACGGCGCATCCCATAACAGCCACTTTGATATTGAGATCGGGATAATTCTGAACAAGAGTCTCTGTCTTGTTGGCAAGGTCTATGAGATCTATCTTGGTTCTTCCGCATGTAGGGCAAGATACAACCTCAATACCGCCCTTTCTGATATCAAGGGTTCTAAGGATTGCCTTGGCTGTCTTGATCTCCTCGATCGGATCACCCGAAAGAGAAACTCTGATAGTATCTCCGATTCCTTCATTTAAGATGATTCCGAGTCCTACGGACGATTTGATATTACCGCCCCAGACTGTTCCGGCTTCGGTAATACCTACATGAAGAGGATATTTACACTTCTCTGCAAGTAGCTCGTGAGCTTTAACGCAGAGCATGACGTTTGATGACTTGATACTTACGACCATGTTGTCGTATCCGAGATCTTCTATGATGCCGATCTTATCAAGTGCACTCTCCACAAGACCCTGCGCTGTTACTCCGCCGTATTTTTCAACGAGATTTCTCTCAAGAGAACCGCTGTTAACACCGACTCTTATAGGTATATTTCTTTCTTTTGCACAGGAAACAACTGCAGCAATACGCTCCGTAGAACCGATGTTGCCGGGATTGATCCTGATCTTGTCGGCTCCGTTCTCCATAGCTGCGATAGCCATCTTATAATCAAAATGTATGTCCGCTACAAGCGGTATCGTAATCTGCTTCTTGATCTCTTTTACCGCGAGCGCAGCTTCCTGTGTAGGCACCGTGCATCTGATAATATCGCAGCCTGCAGCTTCAAGCCTCTTGATCTGCGCTACAGTAGCAGCAACATCCTCTGTGGGCGTATTGGTCATAGACTGTATCATGATCGGGTTACCGCCGCCGATAACCTTGTTTCCGATCTTAATAACCTTGGTATTGTCTCTGTACGTCATAAGTACTCCTTATCATGGAAGCGGCGTCATGCGCACTTCCAAATTACCTTGTAAACTTTGTAATATCATTAAACAGCACAAATATCATAAGTCCCATCAGCAGGATCATACCAAACATGTGCACATAGCCTTCCTTCTCGGGCGGAACAGGCTTACCGAAAATAACCTCTATAAACTGGAACACAAGTCTTCCTCCGTCAAGCGCAGGGAAGGGTAACAGGTTCATCACTCCGAGGTTGACTGACAACAAAACGGTAAGACCAAGCATTGTCAAAAGAACTGAAGAGATGCCGTAAGGCTTCGTCTCCTCGTAAACATCATCGACAATCTTTACCATTCCGACAGGTCCCGAAACGTCATCAGCCTTGAGCTTACCTTGAACAAGAAGCGCAAGACTTCTGTAAGTTGCCTTGAAATTATATCTCATTTCATACCAGGCATATTTAAGAGTCTGAATACCTTTTATGTTTTTAAACTCTCCCAGATATACGCCCATGTAATAACGATGATCTTTTTCGCTGAACTTAGGATAAAGAGTTGTACTGAACTGCTGTCCGTCTCTCTCATACACGATGTCCATGGGTGAGCCTTCCGCAAACTGAGAAATAAGAGTGACCTCTGCAGCCATATAAACTTTTTCACCGTCAACACTTATTATCTTATCTCCGGCTTGAAGTCCCGCCTCAACTGCGGCAGAATCCTCAGTAAACTTATCTATCACAGGGAAATCCCACACCGAAAAGCTGACAAGCACAACCGCAAGTATATATGCGATAATAAAGTTTGCGAATGGTCCGGCAAACAGTGTCGCTATTCTTCTCCATACGGGAGCATTCAAAAAAGATCTCTCATCATAGCTCTCTCTTTCCTCAGCGACAGGATCCATTCCGTCAAACACACACGCTCCGCCGATCGGAAGAAGTTTGATACTGTATAAAGTCTCTCCTTTTTGCTTTTTCCATATAGTCGGTCCCATTCCGACAAAGAATTCTTTAACTCTTATGCCGCCTGTCTTGGCTATGATATAGTGTCCGAATTCATGCGTTGTTACAAGTATTCCGAATATTATAAAAAAGATGATAATGCTGATTGCCATAATTTCCCCTTATATGTTGTATTTATTTCCCAGGAACTCATAGATATCCTTCTCTGCTTCAAGAATCTGTGAAACCGTGGGATTATCTATCTTGTTATGATGCTCCATAGCCTCCTGTATCATGTCATAGATCTCAAGATACTTGATATCGCCCTTTAAGAATCTCTTTACCGCCATCTCATTGGCCGCGTTAAATACAGTCGGCATACTGCCTCCGGCATAAGCCGAATCGAAAGCGAGCTTTAGTCCTCTAAACGTATCCGTGTCGGGCTTTTCAAATGTCAGACTGTAAAGTTCAAAAAGGTCAAGTCTCTTTTCACTCATAGGTCTTCTGTCAGGATAGAACAGAGCATACTGAATCGGAAGCTTCATATCGGGAACACCGAGCTGAGCAATAACCGCTCCGTCGCAGTACTGAACAGCACTGTGAACGATGCTCTGAGGATGTATCAAAACCTGAATATTATCGAGGCTTACATCGAAGAGCCATCTTGCTTCCATAACCTCAAGTCCCTTATTTACAAGCGTTGAAGAATCAATCGTAACCTTCGGGCCCATATCCCAGTTGGGGTGCTTAAGCGCATCCGCAGCCGTCATGTCCTTAAGTTCTTCTTTCTTCTTTCCTCTGAAAGGTCCGCCGCTGGCTGTGAGAAGGATCTTTTCAACCTTATCTTTAGGTTCACCGTTAAGTGACTGGAAGATCGCACTGTGCTCACTGTCAACGGGAAGGATCTTAACATTCTTTTCTTTTGCAAGAGGCATGATTATATGTCCCGCGCAAACAAGCGTCTCTTTATTGGCAAGTGCAATGTCCTTGCCGGATTCTATAGCGCGGATAGTCGGTCTGATTCCGATCATACCTACAACCGCCGTAAGAACGGTATCGGCTTCGGGAACCGCTACGATCTCCAAAAGCCCGTCCATACCGCTGTAAACTTTCGTATCCGTATCTTTGATCCTGTCGGCAAGATCTTTTGCCGCATTCTCATCAAACATGCAGGCATACTTAGGCTTAAACTCCCTAACCTGCTCCTCTACTTCTTCTACCTTCCTGTTGGCTGCAAGGCCGATGACCTTAAGCTCGGAAGAATTGTTTCTAACAACATCAAGTGTCTGTGTTCCGATAGAACCCGTGGAACCAAGTAAAACGATATTTCTCATTTCAACTCCTAATGCAATCTACCGGGAAATCCGATGGATTTTCCTATTATATAAAATCAGCACCGAAGTTTATTCTCCGGTGCAAAAAATTTTCTAAAGCCTTAAAAACGCCTTGTTAGAACCGCTGCCAAGAAATATATGCAAGGTATCACAAATATCACACTGTCAAAACGGTCCATAATTCCGCCATGTCCCGGAATCAGTTTGCCGTAATCTTTTATATTATGGTCTCTCTTAATACCGGAAGCCAATAGATCACCAAGCTGAGCAATGATGCTGCCCGCAAAAGTAATGATGGCCATAACCCAAATTACATCGACCTTATAATTCTCTCTTACGTAAATGATATAACCGATAAGCGCACCGACCAAAACACTTCCGATGATACCGCCTATCGCACCTTCTATAGTCTTCTTTGGCGAAAGAAGCGGTGCCAGCTTGTGCTTGCCGAATGCTCTTCCGGCGAAATATGCACATGTGTCGCAAACCCACGCTATGAAAGGAATCCAAGCAAGATATTTACCAAACGCACGTATTCTCAAAAGATATACGAACGACATATTAACGGGTGCATATACGAAACAGAAAAAAGTAGCTATGGCCTGTATAGACTTAAACTTGGGGAAGTTTACGACGTAACATACCATGATGAGGAAAAATGCAAACATCAGGGAAAAGATATAATATCTGTAGTCCCTAACAAGGATCATCTGAACGTAATGTACGATGATCGATGCGTATCCGCATAATTCCAATGCATTGAAATTCTTTCCTTCTTCATGTATGCCGAGTGCTCTTACCAGTTCATAAAAACTGATAAACGATACCGCAAACAGCACTCCCGCAAGCAGGTATCCTCCGGGAATAAGCACTCCCGCGAGAATAAGAAATATAAATATTCCGCTTATAACTCTAGTCTTCAACTCTTTTAACCAGCCTTTTTTCAGTTTCCGATAGTGCTTAGATCTGATCCTTCTTAAGACCGCCAAACTTACGATTTCTTCCGCCGTAAGCTTCTATCGCCTTAACAAGCTCAGCCTTGTTAAAGTCGGGCCATGCGATCGGGGTGTAATAAAACTCCGTGTATGCAAGCTGCCACAATAAGAAGTTGGAAACTCGCTGCTCATTGCACGTCCTGATCAAAAGATCTGGGTCCGGCAAAAAGTCAGTATCAAGGTTCTTGGCTATCAGCTCCTCGGTTATGTCATCTGCCTTGAGCTCTCCGCTCTCAACCTTAGCTGCGATCTTCTTGACGCTGCGGGTGATCTCATCCCTGCTTCCGTAATTGATCGCGATCGTAAATGTGAGTCCGGTATTGCCCGCAGTTGCTTCCTCAAGCTCTGCGATAGCCTTCTGAATATCCTCCGAAAGAGCGGATCTGTCACCGATAACTCGGCAACGAACATTGTTCTTCATGGATTTCTTGATACTTGTCTTTAAGTAATTTCGAAGGATCGTCATGAGGGCTGAAACCTCAGCCTCGGGACGGCTCCAATTTTCTGTTGAAAAAGCATAGACGGTAAGGTACTTGATACCGAGATCTCTTGCATCAACAAGAATATCCTCAACCGCCTTGGCTCCCTGCATGTGTCCGTAGTTTCTGGGCATTCCTTTTTCTTTGGCCCATCTGCCGTTACCGTCAAGAATGATGGCCACATGCTCGGGTACATTCATTAATTCTTGTGTTTCCATTGTAAAAATCCTATTTCCGTATGATCAAACTGTCATGATCTCTTTGTTCTTATCTTCTACAGCAGCATCAATGTCCTTGATATACTTGTCTGTAACCTTCTGAAGCTCATCGTTAAGATCATTGATCTCATCCTCGGAAATATCTCCGCCCTTGAGCTTCTTAAGAGCGTCGTTACCGTCACGTCTTACGTTTCTGACAGCAACCTTGGCATCCTCACCCTTCTTACGGATGTCTTTTGCGAGCTGTTTTCTGCGCTCCTCAGTGAGCTCAGGGAAAACAAGTCTGATAACATTACCGTCATTGGCAGGTGTAATACCAAGATCGGATGTAAGGATCGCTTTCTCAATATCTTTAATAAGTGTCTTATCCCAAGGTGCGATCTGGATAATACGTGCCTCGGGAACGGAAACATTACCAACCTGCTGAAGAGGTGTGGGAGTTCCGTAATAATCTACCTTAATCTTATCAAGTACATGGGGATTGGCTCTTCCTGCACGGATAGAAGCAAGCTCCTCCTTCAAAAAATCGAAAGATTTCTGCATCTTATCTGCGTATTCTTTAATCTTATCGTTCATACCGATGCCTCCTAAATTTGTAATCTATCAAACAGTAACTGTAGTGCCGTTAAAGCTTCCGCTGCAAGCATTGACGATACTGTTCTCTTCCTGAAGGGCGAATACCCTCATAGGAACCTTGTTGTCTCTTGCAAGTATCGAAGCAGTCATATCAACAACCTGAAGGTTGCCTGCTACAACATCATCAATAGAGATCTCTGTGTATCTCTTGGCGTTGGGATTGGTAGCAGGGTCTGAATCATAGACTCCGTCAATAGCCTTAGCCAAAAGAATGCAATCAGCCTCAACCTCGATAGCTCTGAGGACAACACCGGTGTCTGTTGAGAAATACGGATGTCCGGTACCGCCTGCAAAGAATACAACCATACCTTTGGCAAAATACTTGTTGGCTCTATCCTTGGAAAATAATTTGGTAAAAGAACCGCATTCAAAAGGTGTAAGTATATTGGTCATCATGCCTACGCTTCTGAAGATCTCGGAAACGTAAATGCAGTTCATGATAGTAGCCAGCATGCCAATCTGGTCGGCCTTAACGCGGTCGATGTTCTCGCTGGTCCTGCCTCTCCAGAAGTTACCGCCGCCGATAACGATACCTACTTCGGTTCCGTTATCCACAAGCTGCTTAACCTGAAGAGCCACCTTTCTGACAGTTGCTTCATCAAAGCCTGTCTTCTTGTCTCCTGCCAGCGCTTCGCCGCTGAGTTTCAATAGTATTCTCATAATATCTCCATGTATGTCTGTAATTATTTATTCTTAAGTCCCTCGAAGAACTCTGAAGGATTAACGTCAGCGTATGCCTGTGAGCACATACCCTCGATAACCGCACCGTTGTTGATCTGTACAGACTGGGACTTGATGTTACCCATAACGATTGCTGTTGTATCAAGAACTACAGGTCCGTGTACGTCGATATCACCCTTAACGGCTCCTGCGATAACTGCGCTTGAACCAAAGATGTTACCTACGATAACAGTGCTCTGTCCTACCTTGACGCTGCCCTTACTTCTTACCTCACCTGTAATCCTTGCTGCCTCTGCATAGATCTCAGCCGCATCTGAATCACCCTGGATCTCACCTGTAACATTGAGCTTACCGAGAGCCTTAACGTTACCTACGATCTTACCTACAAGATCAAGAGAACCTGTTGTCTGAAGGTCACCGTTGATGACCATTCCTTCGGTGATGTTAGCGATTTCATCGGTTGGTGTCTGCTGTTCAAATTCCATAGTTTCATTTCCCCCATCATTATTAGATTTATCAGTTTCATTGCTCTTGGCAATGTACTCATCAATGTGTTCGTTGTTGATAGCTTCGAGAGCGCTCTTGGGCTCTTCGTTTGCTATCTCGGCCTGAGTCTCCTCTTCTATCTTATCTTCGAGTTCCTCAGTAAGCTCCTCGATCTCATTGAATACTGTCGTTTCAGCTTCTTTTTCCTCGGAAGCTTCCGCAAAAGAGCTTTCGCTTTCGTTCACAGTGCTCTCTTCCTCGGGAGTTACTACCTCCTCGGTACTAACTTCAGAAGTAGCTTCCTCTTCTTTGTTAGTCTCTTCGTTTGTGATGTCCTCAAGCTTGATGTCGTCAAGGCGATTAAGCATGCTGTCGATATCGACCTCACTCACCTTAACCGTTTCCTCAGCTGCTTTGTCTTTATCAAGACCGTTTGCCCCTTCGAGCTTGTCATCCGGCATAAGAGTGTTAACTGCCTGGGACAGATCGCTCTTTAGCTCAGAAAAAAATCCCATCCTGATATCCTCCCCTTACTAGTAGTTTGTTTTAGTTGTTTTTGATATGTTGAACCGGTAACGTATCATCTGTTATCGGAACCATCACTGTGTCTTCCATACCGTTTATTGCATCGATTATCTCGGGAAGTGCCTCTACTGTGGCCTTCTTATCCGCTGCGTCATGCATAAGGACAATGCAATGTTTAAACTTAGGTATGTTATTTACTATATTAGCACAAATAACGTCTTTGGTGGCGCCCGCTTTATCATCTCCGGCGGAAACATTCCAGTCAAAAAACGTAATATCCTCGTTATCAAGTATTCCGACAAGCTCGTTCATATCAGCCTTACTGACATTGTTGGAGCTTCCGCCCGGGAATCTGTAATACTTGGACATAGTGTCGGTATTCTCATACAAAAAAACTCTAAGCTTCTTAAGATCATCATGGAAAGCTTCGGGTGAAGCATATATATCACTGTACTTATGACTGTAGGAATGCATACCCAAGGTATGTCCCTCATCAACTATTCTCTTGTAGCTGTCCTCATATTTAGGCTTGCCGCATACAAAGAATGTAGCCTTAACGTCTTTCTCCTTTAAGATATCAAGTATCTCCTCGGTATAGACACTCGGGCCGTCATCAAAGGTCAGATATACATATCTGGTACCCTCGATATCTTCGGGATTCTGAGCTCCGATAACATCGACATCCGTATAATCGATATCGGGATTCTCCCCAAAGGCTCCGGGCGAGTTCTTGTCCTCACTCTCCTCGGCCAAGATTTCCATCTCATCGCCAAAGCGCTCTCTGTACCAGTCAAGATCAGCCTTGGTCTGATTGTAATCAGTCTTAAGTCTGTCGAATCTTATGGATAAAATAATGCAGATTAAAGTGGGAATAAGACAAGCGGCGGCGACGGTTATCAGAATGAATTTGCGAAGCCTTCGGATACGCCTGTTGTACAGTACCTTTTCACTTTTTCTCCCACCTTTATCGTACGCCATTTTGAATAAAAAACATTTCCCCCATGAATATTCAACCAGAGTATAGTATATCAGAACACGCCCCCATCTTCAACAATAACGCGTGTTACCGTTTGATGATGAGGGCGTGTTATTAATTACATTTTTGCATATTCTTCAGCGATAGCATCAAGGAACTCTTCACTTCCGAGTTTTACGGGATTTGGAAGAGATGTGATAAGCGCAAGATCGCCTGTCATGCGGCCTGACTCAATGACTGAAAGTGTTGCCTTCTCCATCTTGTCAGCCCAGTCCATAAGCTCTTTTATTCCGTCGAGCTCGCCTCTCTTGCGAAGAGCACCTGTCCAAGCAAAGATAGTTGCTACAGGGTTGGTTGATGTAGGCTCACCCTTTAAGTACTTGTAATAGTGTCTCTGAACGGTTCCGTGAGCTGCCTCGTACTCGTAAACTCCTGTGGGAGATACAAGAACAGAAGTCATCATTGCAAGTGAACCGAACGCGGAAGAAACCATGTCACTCATAACGTCTCCGTCGTAGTTCTTGCAGGCCCAGATAAATCCGCCCTTAGACTTCATTACACGGGCAACGGCGTCATCGATAAGTGTGTAGAAATATGTGATTCCCGCCTTTTCGAAATCAGCCTTGAATTCGTTTTCAAATACTTCCTCAAAGATCTCTCTGAATCTTCTGTCGTATGTCTTACTGATGGTATCCTTGGTTCCGAGCCAAAGCTCTTTTTTCTCGGCGAGAGCATATTTAAAGCAAGCTCTTGCAAAGCTTCTGATCGAAGCATCTTTATTATGAACACCCTGAATAATACCGGGCTCCTTGAAATCAAAGATAGTTTCCTTGGTAACAGTTCCGTCCTCAGCGGTAAATACAAGCTCTGCCTTACCTGCTCCGGGAACTCTGATCTCAACGTTCTTGTAAACATCGCCGTATGCGTGTCTTGCAAGTGTGATGGGCTCTACCCATGTTCTTACGTTGGGCTCGATTCCTTTTACCATGATGGGTGTACGGAAAACTGTTCCGTCAAGAATGGCTCTGATCGTACCGTTGGGGCTCTTCCACATCTTCTTGAGATTGTATTCCTCAACACGCTCATTGTTGGGAGTAATGGTAGCGCACTTAACGGCTACACCGTACTTAAGTGTTGCATTGGCGCTGTCTACGGTTACCTGATCGTCTGTCTCGTCTCTGTGCTTAAGTCCGAGATCGTAATACTCGCTCTTAAGATCGATACTGGGCAAAATAAGCTTATCCTTGATCATCTGCCACAGTACTCTTGTCATCTCGTCGCCGTCCATCTCAACGATGGGTGTTGTCATCTGAATCTTGCTCATTAATAATGTCCTTTCAAAAGCTGTTGTTATGTTTCAAATTTACTCAAACATGGAGAGAAGGCCCTTCTCAACCATATTCTCGTACGCATTTATCATGTGCTGATTGGCAAGCTCTTCGGCCTTGTCGGGATTATTCTCCTTAATGGCCTCCATGATAAATTTGTGCTCAACGTTGGAAACAGCACCTCGGCTGCTGGAAAGAGTCTTTTGTCTGACTCTCCAAACGTACTGATGATAGTCCTTCAAAAGATGCTCAAGCATCTTGGAATTGCATGACTCGTATAAAATATTGTGGAATCTGTTGTCGAGCTCAGCCATCTGCTCCATATGACCTCTGGCCGCATGGAACTCAGCAAGGTAGATGTTCTCTTCCATCTCCTCGAGCTGCTCTTTTGAGATATTCTCACAAGCCCATCTTGCGCAAAGTCCCTCAAGCTTGGATCTGATCATATAGATATCCTGGATATCTTTAACCTTGATGCCTGTGACATAAGCTCCTCTGTTGGGAATGATCTGAATAAGTCCCTCGAGCTCAAGCTGTCTGAACGCTTCTCTTACGGGAGTTCTGCTGACGCCGAGCTCCTGTCCGATCGCAACTTCCTTAAGTTCTTCGTGATCCTTGTATTTGCCGTTAAGGATATCTTCTCTGATACGATGGAAAACTCTGCCTCTAAGTGAATACTTATCGGTTACTTCCTGTTTTAAGTCTTGATTATCCATAATGTTCCCCTTTATTTGGAAGATGAGACAATCTCACCCTCTTTAACAACTATGCCAAGTTCTTTGCTGACTTTTTTAATCTCGGAAATGAGCTCTTCGTCAGTCATAACCGTAACTCGGCCGCCTGCGTACTCCTTGTCCACCCACTCTTTTATCTTGGTAACAAGAGGTGATGACTTGGAAAGAGCATGCTCCTCACGGAGCTTGTAATGGATGTTGATCCAATGTGCGATTCCCGCAAGTCCGGATGTGTTTGAAACGGCACTTACAGGAGGTCTTCTGAGGAACTTCTCCGTATCGAAGATGTTGTAGATCTCCTCGTTCTTAAGAAGTCCGTCAGCGTGGATACCCGCTCTTGTAACGTTGAAGTTCTTGCCCACAAAAGGTGTGTTGGCAGGAACGGTAAAGCCTACTTCCTTCTCATAGTACTCGGCAAGGTCTGTAATAACCTGTGTGTTCATGCCGTCGAGCGTACCCTTGAGCTGTGCATACTCAAATACCATAGCCTCAAGAGGTGTGTTACCCGTTCTCTCTCCGATTCCGAAGAGTGATGTGTTAACGGATGAACAGCCGTAGAGCCAAGCCGTTGTTGAGTTGGTAACGGCCTTGTAGAAATCGTTGTGACCGTGCCACTCGATAAGCTCACTGGGAACACCCGCGTTGGTGTTGATCGCATAGATGATACCCTGAACACTTCTGGGAATAACGGCACCGGAGAAGTTAACTCCGTAGCCCATTGTATCGCAAGCACGGATCTTAACAGGGATACCGTACTCTTCTTTTAACTTCATAAGTTCTACGCAGAAAGGAACAACGAAGCCGTAAATATCGGCTCTTGTGATGTCCTCAAGATGGCATCTGGGGCTGATTCCTTCCTCAAGACAAGCTCTTACGATGCTGAGATAATGATCGAGCGCCTGTCTTCTTGTCATCTTAAGCTTTAAGAAAATATGATAATCGGAACAAGATACAAGAATACCCGTCTCCTTCATCCCAATCTCTTTTACCAGCTTAAAATCATCCTCGCTTGCGCGGATCCAGCTCGTAACCTCAGGGAACTTGTAGCCTCTCTCCATACATTTGTAGACCGCATCGCGATCGCTCTTACTGTATAAAAAGAACTCGCTCTGTCTGATCATACCGTTGGGGCCGCCAAGCTCGTGAAGCATGTCGAAGATGTCGACTATCTGCTTGGTTGTATAAGGAGCCCTTGACTGCTGTCCGTCACGGAAAGTCGTATCCGTGATCCAGATGTCCTTGGGCATATTATGTGGAACAATCCTATCATTAAATGGAATTTTGGGAACTTCCTCATAGGGAAACATATTTCTGAAAACGTTTGGTTTTTGAACATCGTCAAGAATATACATGTGCTCCTCGATCTGAAGCAAGTTATTCTTGTCGTTCATGGTCACCGGCCTGTTCTGAAATGCACTAGTCTCACTCATGAATAAACTCCTCACTAAATACTAAAATGGTCATCGCGTATAATTGTATACAATCATACCATGAGTGTCAAGGTCAGTATTTATCTAGTTTTTCTTGACTTTTTTTAATATTTGCGTTTTACTCAAAACTGAAACGGAGAAAAAATGCTATATATAACAAGACACGGGCAGACCGACTGGAATAAAGAAGAAAGACTCCAGGGTCACACCGATATACCATTAAATGAAAACGGAAAAGAGATGGCGAAAGCCGCCGGGATAAGATATTCCGATATCAAGTTTGATGTCTGCTACTCTTCTCCCTTACTTAGGGCAAAAGAGACTGCTGAATTACTATTGGAAGGAAGAGATATCCCAATCATAACAGATGATAGGTTAAAAGAGATGTGCTTCGGAGAATACGAAGGCGTACGCGGTTACTTCAAAGACCCGAACTTTCCTTTGAGCAACCTCTTCCGTCGCCCCGAAGAATACGTGCCGATCGGAGGCTCTGAATCTTTTGAATCATTAAAAGAAAGGACCTCTTCCTTTATAGAAGAAGTCCTTATTCCCGATATGAACGCCGGAAAGACAATTCTCGTCGTTGCCCACGGCGCTCTCAATTGCGGTCTTATATCACAACTCCGAAAAACACCGCTCAAAGATTTCTGGAGCAACCTCCAGCAAAACTGCGAGCTTGAAGCATTTACAAACATCACTTCTTCGCAAGAACCGTGATCCAAGGCTTTGATGCGTGAACGTCCGTCTTAACGAAAGAAAATCCTGCGCTCTTAAGGGCGTTAACGATATCCTCTGCCTTGTGGCATTTCATGCCTTCTATCATACTCTCATAATAAGAAGATGCCTTGTCGGTTCCGTCGGATTCATTGACAATCATAAAGGTTCCGCCCGGCTTAAGGACTCTGGCGACATTGCTAAAACACTTCTCAAGTCCCGGCCAGAAATATATTGTCTCAAAAGCAGTTGCAAGATCGTACTTATCGCTTTCAAGATCAAGTGCGGACACATCGCCGTGTCTTACCTCGCATCTGCCTTTTTCTATCATATCCGCATTGTAAGCTTTAGTTGTCGCAACCGATGTATCGGAATAGTCGATAGCAGTCATCTTAGCGGAAGGATACTTTTTCATAAGCGCGCGGGCATTTCTACCGCCGCCGCATCCAACCTCAAGCATTTCAGAAGGAGCTATTGTCTGAAGATGTGATAGTCCCCAGTCAGCAACTTTCGCATGTCCCTTATTCATACCGTTGATCATCATCTTCCCCAAAACACCGTTAGGTTTACGTGTCTGTGCAAAAAACTTTTTAAGTAGTCCCATGTTTCATTTCCTCCAAAAGAAATCATAGCTATAAGTGTATACATTTCTCAACAAAAACATGTTAGCGCTTGCTAACAATTAATGCAAGCTCTTTTTTCCTAGAAATAAAGAAAGCCGGGAGCTCATCACAAGCTCCCGGCCAAAAAATCTTTTTATTTATTATTCTTCCGAATTTGCAGCTGCAACCTTGTCTGCTCTTGCCTCTACCTCTTTTGCCTGAACATCCGAAGGAGCCTGCTCATATCTGTTGAACTCATACTCGAACTCGCCGCTGCCGCCCGTCATTGAACGAAGCTGTGTGCAGTATCCGTAAAGCTCCATCTGAGGAACCTCAGCCTCGATGATCTGCTTGCCCGCTGCGGTAGGATTCATTCCGAGCACTCTTCCTCTTCTCTTGTTAAGGTCGCCCATTACGTCGCCTGTATAGCTGTCAGGAACCGTAACCTTGAGAGATACGATGGGCTCAAGAAGAACGGGAGTTGCATCCATGAAGCCCTTCTTGAAGGCATTGGAAGCCGCAACCTTGAACGCCATCTCGGACGAATCAACAGGGTGATACGATCCGTCATAAAGTGTAGCCTTAACGCCCACAACGGGATAAGCTGCAAGAGGTCCTCTAAGAACTGACTCTGCGATACCCTTTTCAACTGCAGGGAAGAAGTTCTTGGGAACAGCTCCTCCTACAACCTCCTGATCGAAGGTATATGCAGTTGTAGGATCTCCCGAAGGAGCAAAGCGCATCTTAACGTGTCCGTACTGACCGTGACCACCTGTCTGCTTCTTATATTTGTACTCAACGTCAGAATTCTTTCTGATCGTCTCTCTGAACGCAACCTTAGGCTTGGTAAGATCGATGTTTACCTTATAGATATTCTCAAGCTTACTCTTAACAACATCGAGGTGCATGTCACCCATGCCGTACAAAAGAGTCTGCCTGTTCTCGGCGTCATTTACAACACTGATCGTCTGATCCTCAGCCGCGATCTTGGCAAGTGACTGTGCGATCTTATCGATATCCTGCTTGTTCTGAGCGTGGTATCTCATAACCGTGTAAGGCTGAGAGATATCCATCTTAGCGTACTGAACGGGAGTAGCCTTGGTTGAAAGCGTATCGCCCGTAGCAACATCGAGCTTTTGAAGTGCGCCAAGATCGCCCGCATGAAGCTCAGGTACTTCGGAAGTCTTATTTCCCTGAAGAATATAGAGCTTACCGATCTTAACCTCAGTATCTTTTCCGGCAACGAACATTACGTCGTCGGGCTTTAAGATACCCGATCTAACCTTGATAAGTGAATACTTACCGATGAAAGGATCGATCATTGTCTTAAATACAAAAGCTGTCTTGGGTTTTGAGAAATCAAAGTCAGCTTCGAAGATCTCGTTGGTATTGGTGTTGATGCCCGCCATCTTACGATTCTCGGGACTTGGCATATACTTAACGATATCATCCATAAGAGTGTAAATACCCTGACAAAGAGTACTTGAACCCATCTCGATGGGAACGATGCTTCCGTCACATACGTTGGTGCGGACAGCCGCTCTTATCTCTGATTCCGAGAAAGTGTCTCCGTTAAAATATCTGTCCATGAACTCTTCGGATGTCTCTGCAACAGCCTCTAAAAGAGTGTCACGGCAGATCTTTAAGTTGGCTTGGTTGTACTCGGGAACGTCACATTCAACAACTTCCTTACCCTGCCATCTAAAGCCCTTCTCCTGAATAACATTTACGTATCCGACGAACTTCTCGTTCTCACGAATAGGTAAATTGAAAGGCGCAATCTTTTTTCCATACTTATCGGTCATATCCTGTACGACCTGTCTGTATGAAACATCATCGATATCCATATCTGCTACGAATATCATGCGGGGAATCTTATACTTCTCGCAAAGCTCCCACGCTTTTTCTGTACCTACCTCTATTCCTGCCTTGCCGGAAACTACGATGATCGCCGCGTCGGCAACGCTTATAGCCTCCTCTACTTCACCGACAAAATCAAAGAAACCGGGAGTATCCAGGACATTGATCTTGTGTCCATCCCATTCCATGGGAATTGTTGATGTGCTGATAGAAATATGTCTCTTCTGCTCTTCCTTATCAAAATCGCTGAGAGTGTTTCCATCTTCCACTTTACCGATCCTAGATGTAATACCTGCAAGATAAGCCATTGATTCAGCCAAGCTTGTCTTGCCGGCACCACCGTGCCCAAGCAGTACAACGTTTCTGATCTTGTCTGTTGTGTAAACGTTCATATCTTGTCCTCCAGTCGCTTCATTTTGGGTAATATGTATGAGATATGATACAAGTCCCCCAAAAACTTATAATGATATTTTACTAAAGATACTGTACCAAAACAAGAGTTATAGGTGATTTTGCACAACGTTCTCACATAGCATTCAAGCCTTTATGCATTTGATTTTCGTACATTAAAGTGTTATAGTGTAATTCACTACTTACGATTATTTTCGCCTTCAAATAAAGGCGTATATTACTTAGGAGATTTTTTTACATGAACAATGAAACCTACGGCTTTATCGGCCTTGGACTTATAGGCGGCTCGATAGCCCGCGCAATAAAAGAAAAGCAGCCCGCATCACGCATCATAGCCTACACTCCTCACAAGGAGACCGTAGACAAGGCATATGAGCAAAAGATTGTAGACCTGCCCCTTTACGAGATCGGTCAAGAATTTTCGGACTGCGACTACATCTTCCTTTGCGCACCCGTCGAGTGCAACAACGACAACATCGACAAGCTCTTGCCCTTCCTTGATAAGAAGACGACGCTCACGGATATCGGCAGCGTCAAGACAGGAATCCATGAGAAGATAAAAGAGCTTTCGCTTGAATCTCAGTTCATCGGCGGACATCCGATGGCCGGTACCGAGAGGATCGGCTTTGGCAATTCCAAGTCATCTCTTTTGGAAAACGCTTATTACATCCTTACAACAACAGAGTCTACGGAAAAAGAAAGACTTGATAAATATTATGATCTCGTCAAGATGATCGGCGCGATCCCGCTTGTAGTCGACCACAACAGACACGACTACATCACAGCGGCAATAAGCCACGTTCCGCACGTCATCTCCGCTTCGCTCGTCAACCTGGTAAAAGACAACGATTCGGAAGATCAGCTCATGAAGACAATCGCAGCGGGAGGATTTAAGGACATCACGCGTATCTCCTCATCTTCACCCGTTATGTGGCAACAGATCTGCACTACCAACGCAGACAACATCTCGGAGCTCCTTGGCAAATACATTGATTCATTATATGAGATCAAGCTTGCCATCGATGAAAAAGAGACTGATAAGATATTCGATTTCTTTTCATCCGCAAGAGAATACAGAGAATCATTTATCGAGACGTCAAGCGGACCGATTCAGAAGGTACACAGCATCAATGTTGAGATTGACGACCAGCCCGGCCGTCTTGCAAGCGTTGCTCTCCTTCTTTCCGAGAACAAGATCAACATCAAGAACATCGGCATTGTTCACAACAGAGAGTACGAGCGCGGAACGCTTAAGATCGAACTTCACGACAACGCAAGCTTGGAAAAATCCATCGAGATACTCGCAGACAAAGGCTACAATGTTTACAAGAAATAAATCACCTGAGGAAAAAAGATGATATTACTTAGCAAAGCTACATCCCCGATAAAAGGCGAAATAACGGTTCCCGGAGATAAATCCATTTCTCACAGAAGTATCATGTTCGGTGCTCTTGCCGAAGGAACCACAACGATCACAGGCTTTCTTGAGAGCGCAGACTGCCTCTCAACAATAGATTGCTTCAGAAAGCTTGGAATCGAGATTGAGAAAAAGAACAATCATATGACGGGAGTTCCTACGATATATGTTCACGGTAAAGGAATAAACGGCCTGACCGCGCCGGATTCACTTCTTTATACCGGCAACAGCGGAACGACCACGAGACTGATCTCCGGAATACTCTCCGCTCAGTCTTTTGACACCGATATCACAGGTGATGCTTCGATAGAAAAGCGTCCGATGAAAAGAGTCATCACACCCTTATCTGAAATGGGCGCCGATATAGTTTCAGTAAAAGACAATGACTGCGCACCTCTTCATATCACAGGCGGAAAGAAGCTTCACGGAATCACTTACAACAGCCCCGTTGCTTCCGCGCAGGTTAAATCAGCGATAATACTCGCAGGCCTCTACGCAGATTCTGCGACAACAGTTATAGAGCCCGCTCTTTCAAGAAATCACACCGAGATCATGCTGAAAGCTTTCGGCGCGGATATACACAATGAAATTTACGAAGACGGCAAAGCCGCAGCTGTCCTTAATCCCGGGCAGTCACTCAAAGCAATAGACATAAATGTTCCCGGCGACATATCTTCCGCTGCTTTCTTTATCGCGGCAGCGCTCATGGTTCCCGGCTCCGAGCTTCTTATCAAGAACGTCGGAGTTAACGAGACAAGAGCCGGCATCATAAATGTCTTAAAGCGCATGGGCGCCGATATCACTCTTTTAAACGAAGATGATTCAAGCGAAAAGCGCGCCGACATCCTTGTTAAATACAGCAAGCTCCATGGCGATAAAAACAAAGAATTTGTTATCGGCGGCGCCGATATCCCGACAATGATTGATGAGCTTCCCGTTGTGGCGGTTCTTGCAGCTACAGCCGATTGCACAACGATCATCAAAGACGCCGCAGAGCTCAAGGTAAAAGAATCCAATCGAATCGACTCGGTTGTAGATAACTTAAAGGCGATGGGATGCGACGTTACGGCAACCGACGACGGAATGATCATCCGCGGCGGAAAACCTCTTACAGGTGCCGAGATTGATTCTCACAGCGATCACAGACTTGCGATGAGCTTTGCCATCGCGGCTCTCGGCGCAGAAGGCGAAACAATAATTGCAGACGATAAATGCGTGGATATCTCATATCCCACATTTTTCAACGATCTTAGATCGTTATTATAAATTGGGGAATTTATAATCATAAAACGCTTATTAAAGGACAGGAGGATAATTTAAATTGTCAAACAAAAGTCTAAACAAAAAGCGATTGGGAATTATTATTCCGATCGCTTCATTTCTTACTATGATCGGAGGCGTGATCATTTTCGCCTCCGGGTATCTTTTTGCCAAGCATGAAATATCACAGGATAAAAATCCAAAATCGCAAGCTGCGATAGCTTCTTCATCCGAATCCGCTTCAGCTTCCGAATCCGTTTCGGACGAAGCCCCGGAAGCCGATCATACTTCCTATGAAAGCATTGATATTGACGCAGGCATAAATAAATCAGTATCTTTGGATTGGTCAAGAGATATTCCCAAAGAATACGCTATCACATTTGATGTTAACGAAAGTGATGATACATGCACCATCCTTCTCCCCGCGGACAGAGCATACGATATTGATTATTCCTATTACAGCCACGAAAGCGGCTTGGGTACTTTATTTTCTCACGATGATGGAAACACTCCGGATACAATAACCGGCTTCAAAGCTTCTGACGTTAACTTTGACGGATACACCGATCTTCTCTTTACCGGAACAAAAGATTCAAGCGAAATGTCCTGGCTCTTCGTTGGCGATTCATTAAGTTACGATTCAAGCTATGATTCCGAGGGTACCTGTTTTATTTCATATCCTCCGATCACTGACGCAACACAATATCTTAATAAGGGATTTACTGTAGATGATGTCTGCGATTACTATTCAAAGGGACAGATAAACGGAGATTTTAGTTCTTATAAAGAAGGCTATAAAGCCATCATAGGATTTTATGAAACAATGTCTGCCGGAACAAACAGATATGATCTTATCAACATTAACAACGATGACATACCTGAACTCCTCATGGATACAGGTGAAGGCGGAAACAATTTCTCCGTATGCACCTTCAAGGACGGTTATGTATATCAATTTATGAATTGGCATCATTCGAAAAACGAATATGAATATGTTCCCGGCAAAAATATAATCCTGGAAAAATCCGACTCGGAATATAATGTATTCAGCATGAAGGATTGCAAACTAAATTCCGGAGTTATAGAGGACATATCCGCTTACAGATCCAATCCCTTTAAGAAAACTGCCACTTTTTCAGGTGGAAAAACTGCTGATGATTTTATAAAAGAAAAATTGAATTAAACGTGTTTTAAAGATTATAAGGGCCAAAAGCAAAAGCTTTTGACCCTTCAGACTGTAGACAAAGTGGTCTTGAGAGCATAGCTCTCAAGACCATTTTTCTTCTTAAGCCGGATTTTCATAATAAAAATGGTCAAAACAGCCCTTATCAGGCCATTTCTAACCGCCATTCATTCTTGATTCTTGCAAGCTTTTTTAGATTCATACACGCAAAGGTAAGCGCGACCTTCATTTCCATCCGCGCCTTTCCATACATCTGTGTATATCTAAATCCATGATTCTCTTTGGCTGTCCCAAAGATTCTCTCTATTGTTTCTTTCCTGTGAGAATAGAGATCTTTCATCCCCTCGGTGTATCTTATGTCAT
>NZ_FPCC01000028.1 GCF_900116875.1 Butyrivibrio sp. INlla21 | reverse complement strand
GAGAAAGTAGTAGATAAAGCAGGCGATGCCGCAGAAGAAGTCGTTGAAAGAACAAGCAAAGTGGATGATTGTCTCAAGGATATCTTAGATACCTCAGGAAATGTGTCTGCTGATAAGATTTCAAAACTTAGGCGTGGCATTCAAAAGGGTGATTTTTCATTTGATGAAATAAAAGAAATAAGTGAGAAGATGTCAAATTTAGGTATCACGGAAGAATTTGAATCTGAAATGAAGAAAATCAATTTCGGAGAATACCTTAAGAATATGGAGGGACCACCACCTGAAGATATGTTTAATCCTCATGCCCACCATATTGTCTTTAAAAATGGAAATGGTGCAGTTCAGCAAGAACTTGTAAAACAAGGGCAGGCTGTCTTAAGAGAATACGGAATTGACCCGATTCTTGCTGAGGAAGTGTTAACATGGGCGCCCAATGGTATCCCAGGGCAGCACAGCGTTGAGCCATTAAGAGAAGTTGTTGAGGGGTTAGTTGAAAGAGCTGAATTTGGAGTTGGAAAAGATGATATCGATAAGTTTCTACAAAAAATGGGGCGAATTGCAAGTGAAAGATAGAGATGTTCTGATATTCTGGAGGTGAGTTATGGATAAAGAAATACTTAAGGAAATGCGGAAAGCTATAAAGAGCAATGATTTAGAGCATATAAAAGAATTGATTGATAATAATCAGGGGATTTTGGAAGAGGTAACTCCCTGTGGGACATTTTTACAAGATGCAGCGACGTTTGGATTGTTTGATGTAGCAAGGTATTTGATTGAACGAGGAATTGATATCAATAAAACAGGTGGAGCAGGAGATGTATCTGCGTTGACAGATGCAGCGTTTGAAGGTGATTTGGATATGGTTAAATTGCTTTATGATAACGGCGCTATCTTAGATGTAAGCACTTTTGCAAGAAATCCTTTGATTGCAGCTATATATAATGATCATTTTGATGTGGTCAAATTCTTGGTAGAAAAAGGAATAGATCTCACACCATGCTATGGAATAGGTGATTATGATAATGTAAATGCCTATGATTACGCCAAGCTGTATGGCCGAACTGAGATAGCAAATTATCTTAAAGAGAGAATGTAAATATACAATAAAATCATATATAGTAGTGTAGCTTGAAGAATAATATGAAATACGAATTTATTGACGACAAAAACACGATGGTAATTACTACAAAAAACATTGTTAGTAAAGAAAAAAGTATAGTGTTGGTATCACATGATGAAGACGACGGAATGTGGGAGGTTCTTGAAGGCGAAGAGGTGAAAGAAGAGGACGCAATGATTATTTCACTATACGAAATGGTCAATATCGATCCGACTGTTAATCAGGTTGCTGATTTACCTTTGGGATGGATTGCTTACAGAGACATTGAACAAGATAAATGGATAAAACAGAAAAACTAAAGATTTTTTTCGCCATGATTCTGATATTTGTCGATTGGGCATGTTTATCATGAAATCAGTAAGTTTTACATGCCTGTTTTGCTGGATTTATCGGTATTTCAATTGCATTTCGGCTCATAACGGAAGTACGTGAGCATGCACTTCGAGGTAATTTACAGAAGTGCATGCTTTTTTGTGCTTTCTGGAGTGAAGGGCATACATGTATTTTAGAGAAAACATTAGATTTACATGCCGTAAAACGGTATTGCGTATATTTTAGGGGTGGCTTACGCTGGGGGATGCTTAGTGCAAAGCCTTATTTTAAGAATGGTTTCGCTCGACACGGGGCTTTATTTCGTATAAAATTTGAGAAGAAATGTTTTGCAAGGGAGCAGAGTATATCTGATGATTTCGTTATTGTCGATGGCGGCGGGAACCGTCGCAGGTCTTTTTATATCGGTGCTGAAAGCCGTGTTTTCCATGCTTTCATGGTTCTTGGGGCTTATTGCCAAGGGGTTTAAGTTTTTGTTTTGTCTTTTGCCCGTAACGGCTGTGTGCGTGGCACTTCTTTTTGTTCTCAATTTATTTATCCTTGTGACCGGTAATATCGGTAAGCTCATAAACGCTACGGAGAGTAGTGCTGCGAACGATAACGTCAAGCATGAGGCGGAGAAGCTTCTGTTTGTCGGCTTTAAGAACGTCGCCGATACTTACAATAATGTCAGACAGTGGTGGATGAGTGAGGTTTATCCGTACAAAGGAAGCATAGCTTACATTTTTCTGATGCTGTTTACGGTGATCATGTTAATTCCCGTTGCGACCGTGCTTCTTACAATTACGGTTTTTGAATCCTATGGCATCGTTTTGTTTGGTGCGATTGTGATTGATGCCGTTATCTATGTGCTTCGGGCTATTCTCGGAAAGTCTTTTACCGAGCAGTTCATGGGACGCTATTACAAGATGTTCCCTGAATCGGGCAAAAAACATTACGAGAAGAAGTACGCCAACTGGCTTAAAAACGGCGGCTATGAAGAGGCTGCCATGCAGAGCGCCAAAAAGAAAGCCACTGCAGATGATTTCTACGGGGAAGATGAGTACGAAGACGACTACGAGGACGAAGAAGATCGCGACGGAGATTACTATGAAGACAATGAGCGCGACTACTTCCGTGGCAGACATGATCGCAGAAGCGATCGACGCAGATATGACAGATATAACGACGATGAATACGGCGTGGATGAGTATGATGAAGAGTATGAGGATGAAGAGCCCGAGTACTATGATGATGAAGATTACGAGGACGACGAATACAACGATGATTATATAGAGGATAATTCTCATCGAGGTAAAAGCGAACGTACTTATTCAAGAGACCGCGATGCTTCATCGGATGCGGGCTTTGGCGGTGCATCTTCAGGCGCGGCTCGGAATGTCGGCGCGTTTGACTTCTTTGCCGGATGCAACAGTAAGGAGAGTGTAGAGCGCAAGTACAAGAGTCTTGTTAAGCTCTATCACCCCGACAATATGGACGGCGACACTGCAGCGTTACAAGAAATCAATGTTCAATACGCCGAGGCAAAGAAGCGATTTTGAACATTGGCGTAAAATATGTTATATTTTAATTTGGTACTTTGCGTGAAAAAGCGGATTATTATCTTATTTAGGAGGAATGACTATGGACGAAGGCTTGCCTTCTGTCAGTATTTTTTTGTTTTTTATAATATTATTGACCGACATCTTTGTACATGGCTTTTGCGTTGCGATAGGGCATGTCAAAGAGGATGATATCGAGAAGGACAATCAGGAGAAAAAGAGCATAATAGGAAGCGGACTTTTAAGGCTTCTTGAGAATCCCAAAAGACACATGTTTGATGAGGCAATTCAGCTGGTATGCATGGTTATAAACATGGTGCTTGGCGCGGTTGTTGTTTCGGGTATTGCAAGATATCTTGAGCGCTTTTGCAGCGTGGGAGACAACCTTTGCATGAGATTTATCGTGTGGCTTTTGACATGCTTTGTTATTGTGTTTGTTATCATGTGCTTCGGAATTGCCATACCGGCAAGACTTGCAGGCAGGAAGGCAAGACAATGGGCTTATGTTTGCTATTATCCCGTTAAGTTCTTGCAGATTCTCTTTTACCCGATCGTACTTCTGATCCACGGATTTTCCGGTGCGGTTCTTTATTTGTTTGGCGTCAGAGGTGACGATAACCTTGACGATGTGACTGAGGAAGAGATCAAATCGATGGTTTCTGAAGGTCAGGAGCAGGGCGTACTTCAGGAAACTGAGGCCGATATGATCACCAATATCTTTGAGTTTTCGGATAAAGAGGCTCAGGATATCATGACAAACAGAAACGCCATGGTTGCCATAGATGCCAACCTTACACTTAAGCAGGCAGTTAACTTTATGATGGATACGAACAACTCGAGATTCCCTGTGTATCTCGATGATATCGATCACATCATTGGTATCATGCATATAAGAGATGCGATGAAGAAGCTCTCGGAGGAGACAGACAACGACCTTCCGATCAGGAAGATCAAGGGATTGCTTCGTCAGCCCAAGTTTGTTCCCGAGACGAGAAATATCGATTCTCTTTTCCATAACATGCAGTCTTCCAAGACTCAGATGGTCATCGTAATCGATGAGTACGGTCAGACGGCCGGTCTTGTTTCCATGGAAGATATTTTGGAAGAAATTGTGGGTAACATCCTTGATGAGTACGATGAGGATGAGGATTACATCAAGCCCACCAAGAATCAGGGTGAATTCATTGTCGACGGTATGACACCGCTTGAAGTTCTCGAGAAGAAATTCGAGCTCTCTTTTGATGACACGGAATTCGAGACTCTCAACGGTTTCCTTATTTCCAAGCTCGACAGGATACCCGAAGAAGACGTTGATTTCAGCGTTGATGAACAAGGCTATAGTTTCACTATTCTTTCTGTTGAAAATCATAAGATACTCAGCGTACTTATGAAGAAGCTCCCGAAGGAAGAGCTTACCGAGCAGGATGACGAAGTTGAAATAGCAAAATAGATTTTTTACGAAAGGAAGTTTTTATGTCAGGACATTCAAAATTTGCCAACATCAAGCATAAGAAAGAAAAGAATGATGCGGCAAAGGGAAAAATTTTCACTATCATCGGTAGAGAAATCGCGGTTGCGGTTAAGGAAGGTGGTCCCGATCCCAACAATAACTTCAAGCTTGCGACCGTAATTGCCAAGGCTAAGGCCAACAACATGCCCAACGACACTATTGAGCGTGGAATCAAGAAGGCTTCCGGTGCAGAAGGCGGAGTAGATTACAAGAGCATTACATACGAAGGATACGGCCCCGGCGGAACAGCCATCATCGTTGAGGCACTTACAGATAATCAGAACAGAACAGCAGCTAATGTAAAGAGCGCATTTACTAAGGGTAACGGTAACGTTGGTACTCCCGGCTGCGTATCATATATGTTTGACAACAAGGGTCAGATTCTTATCGACAAGGAAGTTTGCAGCATGTCTTCAGACGACCTTATGATGCTTGTTCTTGATGCAGGCGCTGACGATTTCAACGAGGAAGAGGACAGCTACGAGATCCTTACAACACCTGAGAATTTCCAGGCTGTAGTTGAGGCACTCGGAAAAGAGAACATTGAGACAGCTTCAGCTGAGGTTACCATGATTCCTCAGAATTATGTACAGGTAACAGATCCCGAGACAGTTAAGTATCTTCAGAGAATTCTTGATCTTCTCGATGAGGACGATGATGTTCAGGCTGTTTATCACAACTGGGAAGAGCCTGAGGAGTAATTGACACTAAAATTTGCGAAAAAAGGGGAGTTCTGAAAATGAAATTAAAGCATAAATGGCCGGCAATAATCATCTGGGTGTTATTCGTTATCTTCGATGTACTTATGGTGGCGGGGTCCGGCTACACATCAGGACTTTTCCCCGAGATCAATACTGTTTTATATACCTTGACGTTTACCGTTCTTGGTATAGCGATCATGAACACGCTCACGTATTTCCTCGGAAATCTGAGCGATTCTTTGGAACTTTACAAGGCAAGTGAAAATAAAGCCTGCAATGTAATATATACCGTGATGATGATAGCTATCGTTATCGGGGCATATATTACAAGGTTCCTTTGCCTTGCCAATTCATCAGCCGAGATTTCAGGACAACTTTCTCTTTATGAGAATGCGGTCATCGGCGGAAACAACAAGGTGCCGGACAACGGTCTTTTGTCTGTTGCTTTTTCAAAGATTCTGAGCGGTATTTTACTTTTTACCGGAAACAGAATATCTATGGCGTATATTTTTTCCGCCGTTTTATCATGTGTTTTCATAATACTTACAGCTAATGCGGTTAAGCTTCTTTTGGGAAAAGTAGCTTCTATTGTGTATGCTGCTTTTGTTTCATTTATGCCTGCTTTTCTTGATAGCTTTTTAAAGCTTGAACTTACAACGGATCCTCTTTTCCTGTGCTTGTTCGGAATAGAGCTTTTGTTTATTGCCTTTTATTTAAGAAGGGCATCCGACAACAATTTTGGCAGCAAAGCTTGGATCCCTTGGTATATTCTGGTCGGAGCGGTTATCGGATTTATGGGGTATGTGGACGCCGGAACATTTTTGGTCGTGCTTCCGCTTCTTATTTCTGCGCTTATCGTTAAGAACAGTACAGTGGTAAAAGAGCTTACGAGATTACTTTTCGTTATTGTCGGAGCGGCTCTTGCATTCTTTGGAATGATCCTGCAGGAAGGCGGAGTAGCTGGATTTGGAAAGGTATTTGACAACTGGCATAAATATTTCTTCCACAACGTTAATACGTTCGATGCTTTCTGGACATATACGGACTATAAGCTTATCTATCTTATCACCGTTATCGCCATGTCCGGAGTAATTGTGGGATTTTGGAAAAACAGAAAAGAGGACAAGGTTTCACCTTTCCTTCTTTCAATGCTGATACTTTTTGCGGCAACACCTCTTTTGGGTGCCACAAGAATGAACAGTAAGCTTATGATCACAATATTCTACGGAATAATACTGGCATGTGTTGCAGCGCTTATTGTAACAGAATCTTCTGAAGATGAAGAGGAGCCTGAGAGCGAAGGCGTCGATGCTCATATGGGTACATCCGAAGTGGTGACTCCCGAAGCCGAGGAAGAGCCCGAGGAAGAGGAGAGTGAGCCTGAAACAACACCCGAGCCCGAGCTTGCGTCGGAGAACGAGGAGCCGGAACCCGCACCGGAGCCCGAAGAGTCCGCACATATTCCTGCGCCTGCGCCGAAGGCTGAGGAACCGCGTTTTGTTCCCGAAGGCATGGTACTTCCGGAAGAGACCGAGGCGGACGCCGATGAGGTTAAGCGCGAAAGGCCCAAGAAGAAAGTTCCGCAGTTTGAAGGCAAGATTTCCCTTAACAGGAAGAACGATCATAAAGATGACAATAATGATGCTTCAAACATGACATTTAAAGACGATTTCGACATCAGCTTCGAAGACGGAGATGATTTTGATATATAAAGGGGCGAAAGTTCAAAATGCAAACATGCTTGCATGTAATGCATTTTGAACTTTATGCCCCGAACAGACATGAGGAAATAGCGATTTACAAAGTAAATCAGCGGTTTCCGAATGTATGTAGAATTGCGAAAATTGCGATAGCAATGGAGCAATTCGTATATCAAATTAATATATAAATAATAATAAATAATATTAAATTATAAAACGAGGGGACGTAACCATTAATGAAAAAATTAAATGTACCTGCTTACGAGCTTATCGAGAGCAGAAGAATAGACGATCTGAATTCAGACAGCTTCGTCTACAGGCATAAGAAGACGGGGGCGAGAGTAGCTCTTTTGTCCAATGACGAAGAGAACAAAGTCTTCGCTATCGGTTTTAGAACACCGCCCAAGGATTCAACCGGTGTTGCCCATATAATCGAGCACACGGTACTTTGCGGATCCAGGGATTTTCCGATCAAAGATCCTTTTGTGGAACTCGTAAAGGGTTCACTCAATACCTTTATCAACGCTATGACATTTCCGGATAAGACCGTTTATCCCGTAGCCAGCTGCAACGATACGGATTTTCAGAATCTGATGCACGTTTATCTCGATGCGGTCTTTTATCCCAATATTTATAAGACCAACAAGATCTTCCGCCAGGAAGGTTGGCACTATGAGATGGAAGATGAGTCATCGGAGCTCACCATCAACGGTGTTGTTTACAACGAGATGAAGGGAGCGTTTTCATCGGCCGATGACGTTCTCTCAAGAGAGATCCAGAGTTCTCTTTATCCCGATATTACATACGGAATCGAATCGGGCGGTGACCCCGATGTGATCCCTTCGCTTACATACGAGGATTACCTTGATTTCCACAGAAAGTATTATCACCCTTCCAACAGCTATATTTACCTCTACGGCAATATGGATATGGAAGAGAAACTTAACTACATTGATGAGGCATATCTCTCAGCTTTTGATAAGCTTGAGGTTGATTCCGCAATCGGAAGACAGCCCGCATTCGATGCTCCAAAAGAGATCGTGAAGTCATATTCCGTTCTTGCAGAGGATGAGACCTCCAAGAACACTTATCTTTCCTATAATTGCAGCGTGGGTTCAACTCTTGATAAAAAGCTCTATATCGCTTTTGACATTTTGGACTACGCACTCTGTTCAGCTCCCGGTGCACCTATCAAGAAGGCACTTATCGATAAGGGAATCGGACAGGATGTTTACAGTGAATACGACAACAGCATCCAGCAGCCTGTTTTCTCAATAATAGCAAAGAACGCCGACAAGGATCAGAAAGAAGAGTTTATCAAGACCATCAGAGAAGTCCTTGAAAATCAGGTTAAGAACGGCATTGATAAGAAAGCTCTTTTGGCAGGGCTTAGCTACGACGAGTTCAAGTACAGAGAGGCTGATTTCGGAAGATATCCCAAGGGCCTTTTGTACGGACTACAGACCTTTGACAGCTGGCTCTACGATGACAACCTTCCCTGGATCAACGTTGAAGCCAACGAGACCTTTGCGGAGCTTAAGAAAGAGGCGGAGGGACGTTATTTCGAGGAACTTATTCAGAAGTATCTTCTTGATAACACACACAGAACCGTAGTGATGCTTGAGCCCGAGCCCGGTCTTTCTGCCAAGAAGGATGAAGCGCTTAAGAAAAAGCTTGAAGACTACAAGAATTCGCTCAGCGAAGAGGAGATCGAGACTATCGTCAGGGAGACAAAAGAGCTCAAGGAGTATCAGGACACTCCCGACGATCCCGAAGATCTTAAGAAGATCCCGCTCCTTAAGCTTGAGGACCTTAAGAAAACTTCAGAGCAGTTTATTTTTGAGAAAAAGAACGAGTACGGAGTGGATATTCTTTTCCATGATATATTTACCAACGGAATTGATTATCTGACTTTTGTCTTTGACCTTAAAAACATAGACGCAGAGATGCTTCCATACGCTGCTGCTCTCAAAAAAGTTCTCGGCATGTTAAACACCAAGAACTATACATACAAGGATCTCTACAATGAGATCAATATTCGCACAGGCGGAGTAAGCGGTGCCATCAGTACATATACTGATGCTGCGGACACGACTAAGTTTAAGACTGTATTTGAAGTCAGTGTCAAGGTGCTTCACGGCAACCTTTCCCATGCGTTTGACCTGGTAAAAGAGATTTTGATCAATTCTCTTTTTGACGATGTTAAGAGAATCTCCGAGATCCTGGATGAACAGTATGCAAGAATGCAGTCAGATCTTGCAAGCGCCGGCCATCAGACCGCTGCTATAAGAGCGATGAGCTATGTTTCACCCGCAGCGATGGTCTCGGATCAGGTAAGCGGAATCGGTTATTTCAGGCATCTTGAGAAGATGATCTCGATGATCGGAACCAAGGAAGGTGCAAAAGAGATCACCGGAACTCTGACCAAGCTTACAAAAGAAATCTTCAGAGCCGAGAATCTTCTTGTTGACGTAACCGGAACTAAGGCAGAGTATGAGGGCGTTCCCGAGGAATGCAAGAAGTTTGCGCAGTGTCTTTTTACTGATGAGTATGAGAAAAAAGAGCTTGTGTTCAAGCCTGTTAAGAAGAATGAGGCGTTTAAGACCGCAGGCCAGGTTCAGTATGTATGCCGCGCAGGAAACTTTGCGAGCAAAGGTTTTGCTTATGACGGTGCGCTCAGAGTCCTTAAGGTTATGATGGGCTATGATTACCTTTGGAAGAATATCAGAGTTTTGGGAGGCGCTTACGGCTGCATGAGTAGCTATGCCAAGAACGGCGATGCAGCTTTTGTGACATACAGAGATCCCAATCTTGATAACAGTATCAAGGTGTTTGAAAATGCTTCCGAGTATCTTCGAAACTTTGATGAGGATGACAGAGTTATCCTTCAGTATATAATCGGTGCGATATCAGATCTTGATACACCCAAGACTCCTTCGGGTAAAGGAACATACGGCCTTACGGCTTACATGTGTAATGCCAAGATGGAGAATATCCAAAGGAACAGAGATCAGCTTCTTGGTACGACTAAGGATACGATCAGGAAACTTGCGGATTATGTGGATGCATTCATGTCAGATGAGTGCCTGTGCGTAATTGGTGCCGCGGACAAGATAGAGAAGAGTAAGAAACTTTTTGATAACATCGAACAACTGGTAAACAAGGGATAAGTATTTTATCCCGCGGGGGAATGAGTATGAAAAAGAGATTTGGTATTGTTTTAGCTTGTGTAATGTCTTTTGCAATTGTGATCTCGGGATGCGGTAGCTCAAGCGATGGCACCACCGAGTTCGCACTTGGTAAGAATGCAGCGCCGGAAGAAGCGGGAGGTGTTTATGATAACGCCGCAGCTGAAGTCGCCGAAGAATCCGCCGATTACAGCGCAGGAGCTCAGGAGCAGGCACAGACTGTCAACGACACATCACGTAAGCTTATAACTACGGTGAACATTTCGGCTGAATCCGAGAATCTTGATGATACGATCTCAAAGCTTACTTCCAAGGTTACTGAGCTTGGCGGTTATATCGAGAATAGCAATGTCTACAACGGAAGCAGGTATAGCTCCGGACAGACCGTAAGAAGAGCGGATTATACCATAAGGATCCCTGCAGATAAGCTCGACGGCTTTATTGAGACTATCGAGAATGCGTCCAACATAACAAGCAAATCTTCAAACGTTGAGGATGTTACTTTATCTTATGTGGATCTTGAGAGTAAGAAAAATGCTCTCAGAGCAGAGGAAAAGAGCCTTCTCGGTATCCTTGAATCTGCCGAGAAGATCGAAGATATTCTTGCTGTTCAGGAAAAGCTTGCGGATGTAAGATATCAGCTTGAAAGTATAGAATCTCAGCTTCGTACTTATGATAATAAAGTTGACTACAGCACTGTTTATTTAAATATCGAGGAAGTTGTAACGTATACACCCACTGAGGAAAAGGGAGCGTTTGCAAGAATGGGCGAGGGCTTTATGAAGAGCCTTAAATCAATCGGACACGGATTTAAGGAATTCTTTATCTGGTTCGTAATTCATATCCCTCAGCTTGTTCTCCTTGGAATCGTGGTATTCGTGATTGTCTTCATCGTAAAGAAGAGCAAAAAAAAGAGCGCTGCAAAGCGTGAAGCGTTTATGAAGCAGATCGGAGTGCCTGTAAACACTCCTCCTGTAAACACTACTAATGAAAAACCGGAAGGTAAAGATGGACAATAATTTCAAAACAGGTTTTGTGACACTTATAGGTCGCCCAAACGTCGGTAAGTCGACTCTCATGAATCAGCTTATCGGACAGAAGATAGCGATAACGTCAAGTAAGCCGCAGACCACCAGAAACAGAATAATGACGGTGTACACCGATGACACCTGCCAGATGATATTCCTTGATACTCCCGGAATTCACGAGAGTAAGAACAAGCTTGGTGAGTATATGACCAAGGTTGCCAAGAGTACTCTGGACGAGGTCGATGTTGTGCTATGGCTTGTTGAGCCGAGTACTTTTATAGGTGCCGGCGAAAAGGGCATAATCGAAGAGCTTAAAGCATGCAAGAAGCCTGTTATTCTTGTTATCAACAAGATAGATACCGTAGAAAAAGAGAATCTGTCCAAGTTTGAAGAAGCGTACAGAAGTCAAATGGATTTTGCAAAGGTCGTTCATACGGCGGCACTTCGAAGGATCAATATCGACGAAGTAATGAACGCGATAAAAGAGTTTTTACCTGTCGGACCTCCTTTTTACGATGAGGATACTCTTACCGATCAGCCGGAGCGAAATATCGCTGCGGAAATCATCAGAGAGAAGGCACTCAGACTTATGAAGGACGAGGTTCCGCACGGAATCGCCGTAACTATAGAGAGAATGCGCGAAAGAGAAGATAAAGAAATCATGGATATCGAGGCTACGATAATCTGTGAAAGGGATTCTCATAAGGGCATTGTCATAGGAAAAGGCGGAGCGATGCTTAAGAAGATCGGAAGCACGGCAAGACGTGATATCGAGGAACTTGTCGGAATGAAGGTCAATCTTCAGCTCTGGGTTAAGGTAAGGAAGGACTGGCGTGATGACAAGACTCAGATGAAGAGTTTTGGTTATGACGTAAGGAATTACAAGTAACGTCTTTTAGGTAACGGTAATTTATTTATGGAAGATTTGGTAATCGTAAGAGGCATAGTTCTTAAGCATTCACCTACGGGAGATTACGACTGGGTCGTTACTATTTTTACTTCCGACAGAGGCAAGATAACCGCTTTTGCCAGAAGCGCACGAAAACCCGGAAGTAAGCTGGGCGGCTGTGTTGAACCGTTTTGTTTTGGAACTTTTAAGCTTTTTGCATCTAAGACATCATATACGATAGTCGAAGCCGATATAGATAATTTTTTTGAAGGATTCAGACAGAATCTTGAAGCGGCGTTTTACGGCACGTATCTTTTGGAGCTTGCAAGCTATTATACAAGAGAAAACAGCGAAGATGTCGAGCTATTAAATCTTTTGTATATTTCCTTGAAAGCTCTTTTGAATGAGAATATTCCGAACAGGCTCGTCAGATGTATATATGAGCTTCGCACTCTTGCAATAGAAGGAGAGTATCCGGGCATTCCGCAGGGACGGAACCTTCTTGAGGCAACGCAGTATTCGATGGATTATATAGTAAAAAGCCCGCTTGAAAAGCTGTATTCTTTTACCGTTAAGGATGAAGTGCTTGCGCAGCTGATCGCAGTAACGGACGAATATAGGAAAAGATTTATAGACAGACCGCTCAAGAGTCTTGAAATGCTTGAAGGTATTTGATACTTTATAAAGTTGAAAAAGAAAAACGATTTGGATATAATAACTTTGTTTGCGTAAAGACTGATATTTTGGAGAGAATTTAGTTATGACATTGATATCAGATAGAATTAAATCTACTGAAAAAGTAAAAAGACATTTTTCCAAGACCGCAGCATTGCTATGCATTGCTGTTTTTGGCATATTAATGAGTGCCTGCGGAAAAGATGATAATTCGACAAGAGTCGAAGTGTCAAAAGAAGGCGCTGTTAAGAGCGTTATCTATGAGGCTTTTGCTGAGCCCAACTATGATGTTAACGAGCTTACGGAGATGGTAGGCACCAAGGTTTCCGATTTCAATTCGGAGTATTTAAGTACCAAGGTGACGGTTGATTCTCTTAAGTATGATGAGGAGAAAAAGACTGTCAAGCTTGTTATGGATTATAACAGTGCAAATGATTATGCCGATTTTAACGAAGTTTCTTTCTTCTACGGTACTCTTACGGAGGCTGAGGAGAAGGGGTATACTGTGTCTGCCGATATGGTCGGAACAGGCGATGATAAGCTTCCCGACGACTGGAAAGAGCAGTACAAGGATAAGCACATAATTATCTGTGATGAGGCAGTTAAGGTAAAGGCTCCTTATAAGATTGACTATATTTCTAAAGATGTACAATTACTGAGCAAAAAAGAAGTTGTTCCTGCAGGCGAATCCGATGGAACTATGCAGCTTCTTCTTTCAAAATAAATTACTAATTAATTCGCAGGAATGGAGAAAGTTATGGAAAACAGTGCAAAGACAATGGAAAAAATTATAGCTCTTGCTAAGGGAAGAGGCTTTATTTACCCCGGCTCTGAGATTTACGGCGGACTTGCCAATACTTGGGATTACGGTAACCTTGGTGTTGAGCTTAAGAACAACGTTAAGAAAGCTTGGTGGCAGAAATTCGTTCAGGAGAGCCCTTACAATGTGGGAGTTGACTGTGCCATTCTTATGAACCCTCAGACTTGGGTAGCCAGTGGACATTTGGGAAGCTTTTCAGATCCTCTTATGGATTGTAAAGAGTGTCATGAGAGATTCCGTGCCGACAAGATCATTGAAGACTTTGCAGCAGAGAAAGGCATCGCTCTTGAAGGCTCCGTTGATGCTTGGAGCAATGAGAAGATGATGCAGTTCATCGAAGATAACAACGTTCCTTGTCCTTCCTGCGGTAAGCATAACTTTACCGATATCAGACAGTTCAATCTTATGTTTAAGACATTCCAGGGTGTAACGGAGGATGCCAAGAATACTGTATACCTTCGTCCCGAGACTGCTCAGGGTATCTTCGTAAACTTCAAGAATGTTCAGAGAACATCACGCAAGAAGATTCCTTTCGGTATCGGACAGATCGGTAAGTCATTCAGAAACGAGATCACACCCGGTAACTTTACATTCAGAACAAGAGAATTTGAGCAGATGGAGCTTGAGTTCTTCTGTGAGCCCGATACAGACCTTGAGTGGTTTGCATATTGGAAAGATTACTGCATTAACTGGCTTAAGAGCCTTGGCATGAAAGAAGATGAGATGAGAGTTCGTGACCATGAGAAGGAAGAGCTTTCATTCTACAGTAAGGCAACAAGTGATATCGAGTTCCTCTTCCCGTTCGGATGGGGTGAGCTTTGGGGTATCGCCGACAGAACCGATTATGACCTTACAAGACATCAGGAAACATCAAGCGAAGATCTTACTTACTTTGATGATGTTCAGAACAAGAGATACATTCCTTACGTTATCGAGCCTTCACTCGGTGCGGACCGTGTTGTTCTTGCATTCCTTTGCGGAGCATACGATGAAGAGGAAATCGGTGAGGGTGATGTAAGAACAGTTCTTCATTTCCATCCCGCTCTTGCACCTGTTAAGATCGGTATCCTTCCTCTTTCCAAGAAGCTCAACGAAGGTGCCGAGAAGATTTACAATCAGCTTTCCAAGAAGTACAACTGCGAGTTTGACGACCGTGGTAACATCGGTAAGAGATATCGTCGTCAGGATGAGATCGGAACTCCTTTCTGCATCACATACGATTTCGACTCAGAGACAGACGGCAAGGTAACCGTTAGATTCAGAGACAGCATGGAGCAGGAGCGTGTTGCCATCGACGAGCTTGAAGCATATTTTGCCGACAAGTTTACATTCTAAGACTTTCGGATAGAAGGAGCATATATTATTATGAGACAATTTACAGCCAATGAACTGCGCAAAACATGGAAGCAGTTCTATATAGATCGCGGACATGTTGATGTTGGAGCAGTTTCACTTGTATCCGACGGTTCAACAGGTGTTATGTTCAACGTTGCGGGTATGCAGCCTCTTATGCCTTATCTTCTCGGTAAGAAGCATCCTCTCGGAACAAGACTTTGTAATGTTCAGGGATGCGTAAGAACCAACGATATCGATTCCGTAGGTGATAAGAGCCACGTTACCTTCTTTGAGATGATGGGTAGCTGGAGCCTTGGAGATTATTTCAAGGAAGAGCGTTGCAAATGGAGCTTTGAGCTTCTTACACAGGTTTTCGGATTTGATGCGGATCACCTTGCAGCTACTGTTTTTGCAGGTGACGAGAATGCACCCAGAGACGAAGAGGGTGCTCAGTATCGTATCGCTTCAGGCTTTAAGAAAGAGAATATCTATTATCTTCCCGCCGAGGATAACTGGTGGGGACTTGAGTACGGCCCTTGCGGACCCGACTCTGAGATGTTCTATATAGCTGATAAGCCGGACTGCGGCCCTGATTGCGGACCCGGATGCTCATGCGGTAAGTACACAGAGCTTGGTAACGACGTATTCATGCAGTATGAGAAGCACCACGACGGTTCACTCACACCTCTTTCACAGAAGAACGTTGATACAGGTTGGGGACTTGAGCGTATCCTTGCTTTCCTTAACGGAACCAAGGACGTATATCAGGTGGATGTTTTCGTACCTGCAGTTCAGTATATTGAAAAGAATGCAAACGTTAAGTACAACGAGGATGAGAAGACAACAAGATCTATCCGTATCCTCGCAGATCATATTCGTACATCCGTTATGCTTATAGGCGATGAGAAAAAGCTCCTTCCTTCAAACACTGGAGCAGGCTATATTTTAAGAAGACTTATTCGTCGTGCCGTAAGACATGCGAGAGCTCTTTCTCTTAACAAGGATCAGATCCTTGGAATCGCAGCTATCTTTATCGATGAGGTTTATGCTGAGAGCTATCCTCTTCTTGTAAAGAACCGCGAGTATGTTCTTACTGAGCTTTCTCGTGAGATCGCTCGTTTTGAGAGCACTCTTGAGAACGGTATGAAAGAGTTCAAGAAGATCCTTGATAAGACAAGAGAAGAAGGAAAGAAGGAGATTGGAGGTAAAGACGCATTCTTCCTTTACGATACATACGGATTCCCTGTTGAGCTTACTGTTGAGCTTGCAGAGGAAGAAGGACTTCTTGTTGACGAGAAGGGCTTTGCTGAGTCGATGGAAGAGCAGAAGCAGAAGGCGAGAGACAATCAGAACTTCTCAGCTAATCTCGATGCAGGAAAGAACGTATTCGATTCACTTGATGAGTCCGTAACTTGTGAGTTTGTAGGTTATACAGAGCTTAACGCAGATGCCAAGGTTGTTGCCATCGCAGATGAGAACGGACTTGCCGAGGAACTTACAGAAGGCTCTAAGGGAACAGTTATCACAGACAAGACACCTTTCTACGGAACAATGGGTGGACAGATCGGTGATATCGGAACCATTACTGCTGACGGAACTGAGTTCAAGGTTGAAGAGACTATCCATGTTGCAGGCGGAAGAATTGCACATGTTGGTACTGTTGTAAAGGGAAGCATCAAGAACGGCGCAGCCGTTAAGCTTTCCGTAGATGCGGAAAACAGAGCAAAGACTTGCAGAAACCACTCGGCAACTCACCTTCTTCAGAAGGCCCTCAGAGTTGTTCTGGGTGACCATGTAGAGCAGGCCGGTTCATATCAGGATCCCGACAAGACAAGATTTGACTTTAGCCATCATCAGGCTATGACAGCCGAGGAACTTCAGAAGGTTGAAGATCTTGTTAATGAGAAGATTGCGGAGGCACTTCCCGTTGTTACTCAGGAGATGTCAATGGAAGATGCCAAGAAGACCGGAGCAATGGCTCTTTTTGGTGAGAAGTACGGCGATGTTGTAAGAGTAGTTAAGATGGGAGACTTCTCAACAGAGCTTTGCGGTGGTACACATGTTGCCAATACAAGCCACGTTGGAATCTTCAAGATCGTATCTGAGAGCGGTGTTGCCGCAGGCGTACGTAGAATAGAGGCTCTTACAGGCAGCAATGCAAGAGAGTATTACAAGAATACAGAGAATAAGCTCAATGAGGCTGCAAAGCTTCTTAAGGCTAATTCTTCAGATATCGCAGAGCACATCAAGAAACTTCAGGATGAGCTCAAGGCACTTAAGAGCGAGAACGAGTCACTTAAGAGTAAAGAGGCTCAGGCTGCTCTCGGTGATGTAACCGACAAGGTTGAGGAAGTTAAGGGCGTTAAGCTTCTTGCCGTATCACTTAAGGGTGTTGATATGAACGGACTCAGAGATCTCGGCGATCAGATGAAGACCAAGATTGGAGAGGGTGTTGTTGTTCTTATCTCAGAGTGTGATGGCAAGGTTAACCTTGTAACTATGGCTACAGATGAAGCTATGGCCAAGGGTGCTCATGCAGGAAACCTTGTTAAGGCTATCGCTCCCAAGGTAGGCGGAGGCGGCGGCGGTCGTCCCAACATGGCTCAGGCAGGTGGTAAGAATCCCGCGGGAATCGCTGATGCCATTGCCGAAGCAAAAACCGTTCTTGAGAGCCAAATTGGTTAAACAGTTGACTTTTCTATGAAAAAATGATATAAAACAAGTGTTGCAAAACAAATGTTTTTGTAGCATGCTTTTAAAGTTTTATTTCTATTTTTCTTTTTGCAAAAGCGTTGTTTGCGATGATTTTTTATGAGGTGAGGGTGGAATCGACGGATTCCCAGAAAAGGATGCCAGGAGAGGGGCATCCTTTTTTGGTGCCTTTATGATCATAAAAAGCTCAGTTTTTTCATGCTTGTCCCAATTATAAAATAATCATAAAATCATAATTGAATTATCGATATTGTGCGCCATTTGGGCATAATAATGCTATAATTTAATAAAATGATGCTCTATCATGTACAAATTCCGATAGAACGGTTTTATTTTCTTTATATTGTGTACAATTTAATGAGATTGGAAACAATTCTGAGAGGGAAAGGAGTATGACATGAAGAAAAACAAGGCAGGAAATAAGCATGGGCAGAAGCTTCTGATTAATGTTATCTTGATAGTTATTGTGGTTGTTATTTTGATAGCGGCTATATTAACTATTGTATCTTCGAATACTGTCAAGAAAACATACAACAAGCTTATTGTGGAAGAGCTTAAGGCAACCTGTGAGCATCTCTCCAGTGAGACGTGCGGACTTGAGAACGGTGCGGACTGGACGTATGTTGACGGCAGAGTCATCAAAGGCGAAGGGGATGTAACTGATGAGCTAAGCGGAATTCTTGATAAACTTCATGCTCAGACAGGCGTAGATTATACAATCTTTTACGGGGATACCCGTATCCTGACGACTATCATGAAGTCGGGAACAAATGAGAGACTTATCGGAACAAAAGCTTCCGATGCTGTAATAAAGGCAACACTTAACGGAAAGAACGATTATTATTCTACATCGCTTAAGATCGAAGGAATGCCGTATTACGGATATTACATACCTATCATCAATTCTGACGGTTCGGTATTTGGAATGGTATTTTCGGGAAGAGAAAGTTCGGATGTTAAGTCGGCAATCGCCGGTGCTACTTCTTCGATGATCATGCTTGCGATAATACTTACCATAATTATCTCGGCAGGCGGAATTTTCCTTGCGTTCAGAGTATCCAAGCAGATGCAGGGAATCGCAAAGCTTGTTGATGATATAGCAAGCGGATCTCTTAAGAATGATTTTGATGAAAAGATAATAGACAATAAGAACGAGATCGGCGCCATTGCAGAGAGTACATCACTGCTTAGCCAAAAACTCGGTGAGGTTATTTCCAAGACAAAAGATATGACGGAGAACCTTAATACTGCAGGGCAGGAACTGTCGGAATCTTCATCTCAGGCAGCCGCCGCTTCTTCACAGGTTACCGATGCTATCGGAGAAGTAAGTAAAGGAGCTGTTTCTCAGGCTGAAAGCGTTCAAAATGCAGCTGAAAGAACCGATACCATAGGAACTAATATAGATCTTATTTCCGAGAAGGTTTCAACATTGGATGAAGCCGCCAAAAAGATGCAGGAGAGCTGCGACAAGGCTACAAATGCTCTTGTGGATATCGTAACACAAAATACTGCTGTTGCCGAAGCGGTAAGTGAGATCGGAACTACGATAAATGCCACAAACAGCAGTGCAAACGAGATTGCCAGATTCTCGGATGCCATCAACGAGATCGCTTCTCAGACCAATCTTTTGTCTCTTAACGCTTCGATAGAAGCAGCAAGAGCCGGAGAAGCGGGCAAAGGCTTTGCGGTTGTCGCCGATGAGATCAGACAGCTCGCCGATCAGTCCAAGAACAGCGCCGATGAGATCAAGGCTATCGTAGAGAAGCTCCTTGAAGATGCACAGGCATCGGTAAAGGTTATGGATTCACTCAATGCAAGTATTACTTTGCAGGGTGAGAGCATAACTTCCACTCAGGACGACATGATCGAAATGTCTGAAAATGTTGGAGTTGTTACGGAGAATACAAGAAATATCACAGGTATGATCAATGCTCTGAACGATGCCAAGGTTTCACTTGTAGAGATAGTGCAGGATCTTTCAGCTATATCGGAAGAGAACGCTGCTTCCTCGCAGGAGACCAATGCATCCATGCAGGAACTCAATGCGACATTTGCAATAATCGATGAAGCGGCAAGAAAGCTTCAGGATCTTTCCGGAGAGCTTGAAGATACCATTAGCTACTTCAAATAAGCATAAATACTGCATTAGAAATCTTTTTCATCTCAAAAGGCTGCCCGGGCGCTCATAGTGACGTTCGGGTGGCTTTTATTACGCATATATTAACGGTAATAGGCGACAGTATGCATTGTTTTATCGATTTTATGCTATATAATGAAAGTGTGATTGTAGTAGGTCACCCACTTTTATAATAATTGAAGAGAGATTATTGTTATGCCCCCAAAACCAAGATTTACAAGAAAAGAAATGGTTGATGCAGGCCTTGAGCTTGTGCGCCAAAAAGGAGCTGAGGCTCTTACCGCCAGGGAACTTGCGGATGTACTCGGTTGCTCTGCAAGACCTATTTTTACTGCATTCGAAAATATGGATGAGCTCAGAGGCGAGGTCAAGAAAGCCGCCAAGGAGCTTATTTCAAGCTATGCGAACGAAGCGATGGAATATGATCCTCCGTTCAAAAAAGCCGGAATGCAGATTATTCTTTTTGCATCGAGAGAACCAAATCTGTTCAAGATGATCTTCATGTCGTCTTTTGACAAACCCACAAGTTTTGATGATGTGTTTACAAGTCATACCGGCAACAATAAGTTTGATGTAGTTATCTCAAAGGCTTATTCGCTGACGGCAATACAGGCGAGATATCTTTTTGAACATATGTGGGTTTACACATTCGGTATCAGCGTATTGTGTGCGCTCAACCAGTGTAATTTCAGCGACGCCGAACTTAGCAATCTTCTGGGTGTTGAGTTTTTGGCATTGCTTGATTATGTAAGAAAAAATGATGTTGAAAGACAGTTGGATCTTCCGGAAAGAGTGATGGCTAAGAATGCTTAAAGATAAAAAGATTAAAAAAATTCTCATAGCGATTCTTGTTTTCATAGTGATCTTTCAGCTTGTGAACTTGTATTTTGATCTCAAGAATTACAATGCAGCCAAGCAGGAATACGACGCTATAAGAACGGAATATGTAAATGATGCGTCTGTACAGTTTGTACCCGGTGTGGATTATCCGCATTTGGATATAAGTATGGATAAGCTTCGGTCTGTGAACGCCGATTTTACCGGGTGGCTTTATTTTCCGTATCTTTCGATCAGTTATCCTGTAGTTAAGGAAAAAGAGATTGATGAGTACATGCACAAGACCTTTGAAGGGACCTATAACAAGGCCGGGTGTTTGTACGAAGATGTGCTGAGCGATTCGTCTTTTTGCGGGAGGCATGACATTATATTCGGACATAATATGAAAGACGGATCGATGTTCGGATCGCTCAAGACTCTGTACGGATCGAAGGGCAGCTTTATGACAGGTGATAACGCAAGGCTCTACGTGTATACGGATGATAAGGTTTACGAGTATGAGGTTTTCGCATATTACGTAACTTCGAGTGGAAGCGGTGCTTACAGCGTAGTTGGGAGCGATAAGGAATATGATGATTTTATTTCTTTTATAAAGAGGAATAACATGATCAGCATTCCTTCCGATATTGATTTTTCAAGCAGGGGTTCGATACTTACCTTATCAACCTGTAACGGAAGTGTTGGAAGCGAGGGTAGATTCGTTATTCACTCCGTCAAGACGACTACCTGGGATAGATAGTGATAATAATTCTTATTCCAAAATGCAAACAATTTGCAAATGATATTGACAAGTGGTTTTTTGGTTGCTAAAATCAAAAACTGCAAGCGATTTGCAAATAAGTTGCATTTTTTGTTTGCGCTTTTTTAAATAAACACGCGTGCGATTATATATCAGACGGAGGAATAAGACATTATGAAAAAGAAACTTGCTCTTGTGATGGCTGCTATACTTGCTGTATGTACGTTTACGGCATGCGGAAACAGTAGTGCCACTGCAGATAGTGAAACACAGGGAACACTTGCTAAGCTTGACAGTGAAGCTGCAGCACAGGAACGATCTGAAGCAGAGGCTTCATCGGAAGGAAAGATCAGCATTGTAACGACTATTTTCCCTGAATACGATTGGGTTAAGAATATTGTCGGAGATGCTAAAGACAAAGCAGAGATCACAATGCTTCTTGATAACGGAGTCGATCTTCATTCTTATCAGCCCACAGCTGACGATATTATGAAGATTGCTTCTTGCGACATGTTTATCTATGTCGGCGGCGAATCCGATGAGTGGGTTGATGACGCACTTAAGGAAGCTGTTAATAAAGATATGGTTGTTATCAATCTTCTTGATGTTCTTGGCGGAAATGTCAAGGAAGAGGAAGTTGTAGAAGGAATGGAAGCCGAGGAAGAGGAAGAAGGCGAAGAAACTGAAGGAGAAGAAGAGGAAGTTGAGTACGACGAGCACGTATGGCTTTCACTTACAAATGCTTCTCTTATCTGTGATGCCATTGCTGACGGTCTTTCCAAGGTAGATGCCGACAATGCCGCTACTTACACTGAGAACGCCAATGCATACAAGCAGAAACTCAACAGCCTTGACGGAGAGTACAAGAGCGTTACTTCAGCGGCTGCAAACAAGACACTTCTTTTCGGAGACAGATTCCCTTTCAGATATCTTGTTGATGATTACGGACTTGATTACTACGCAGCATTTGTCGGATGCTCTGCTGAGACAGAGGCAAGCTTTGAAACAATCGCTTTCCTTTCCGGGAAGGTTGATGAGCTTGGACTTAAGAGCATCATGACTATCGAAGGACCCGATAAGAAGATTGCCGAGACAATTAAGAACAATACCAAGACTAAGGATCAGAACATCCTTACTATGGATTCAATGCAGGCCACAACTTCACAGGATGTGGCAAACGGAACTACTTACCTTTCTGTAATGCAGGCAAATCTTGATGTGTTAAAAGAAGCACTTCAGTAAAAAGTCTGAAAAATAATGCTTGACGCTTGAATTTTTTATGATATAATAATTCATGTTATGTGAGTTTTTAGGCTCAGATCATAATAAATAACCCAATCAGTCATGTACTTGAAGGGACTGAAGGGAGGGTAAGAGTAGAGATGTCAACTGTAGTAGTAAAAGAAAACGAGACTTTGGATAGCGCGCTTCGTCGTTTTAAGAGAAGCTGTGCCAAGGCTGGTATCCAGCAGGAGATTCGTAAGAGAGAACATTACGAGAAGCCTAGCGTTAGACGCAAGAAGAAGTCTGAGGCAGCTAGAAAGCGCAAATATAACTAAGTCAGATTTTTAAAAATCCTTGGAAAATTCCAAGGATTTTTTTTATCCCCGGAGTACGAAAGTATGCTAAAATATTCTTGCTGTTTTGAAATGCAAATTAAGGAAAAGAGATTATGCTTTTGTATATTATAATCGCTGCGATCGCGGCGCTTGTTATATTTTGTATCGCCATCATCTACCACGATACACACAACTTTGTTGTTCGCAGCTATGATATAGACACCGACAAGATAGACGGCGATCTTACGATTGCTTTTTTATCCGATCTTCACGGCTATGTTTACGGCGATAACAACGACAGACTTTTAAAGGCTATCGATGATATTGCACCCGACGCCGTGATGTGCGCGGGCGATATGTTTATCGGAATGAAGATCCACGGCAGGATCGAATATGAAGCGGGGCTCCATGTCCTGACGGAACTTGCCAAGAAATATAAGGTCTACATGGCCAACGGTAATCACGAAAAGAAGGTAAAGACCTTTACCAAGAAATTCGGTAATTTCTACGACAGATATAAAGATACTTTGAAAAGAGCCGGCGTCATCATCCTTGAAAATGACTCGGTCAACATGGAAGATAATAAGGTTCGCGTCACCGGACTTGATCTTCCTTTGGAGTATTTCAGAAAAATAAAGAAGAAGCAGATGGATACAGGCTATATCTCAAAGCTTGTCGGCTCTGCTTCCAAAGATAAATATCAGGTACTTATTGCGCACAATCCGCAGTATTTTCCCGAATATGCCGATTGGGGAGCGGATCTTTCGCTTGCAGGCCATGTTCATGGCGGTATAATAAGACTTCCTCTTCTGGGAGGAGTAGTTTCTCCCTCGATAGCTCTTTTTCCCAAGTATGACGGAGGAGAGTTTAAGATCGGAAGTAAGCGCATGATCCTTTCAAGAGGGCTTGGCACACACACTATCCATGTGAGGATGTTCAATCCCGGAGAAATTGATGTTATCAGATTACATGAGGTAAAAGATGTCACTTGAGATCAAGCTTCAGGTGTTTGAAGGACCGATGGACCTTCTTATGCATCTGATTGATAAAAACCAAATAGATATCTATGATATTCCTATCGTTACGATCACAGAGCAGTACATGGAATATATCAATGCGATGCACAAGGAAGATATGGAAGTTACCAGTGAATTCCTTGTTATGGCGGCAACACTCATCGATATCAAATGTAAGATGCTTCTTCCCAAGGAAGTCAACGAAGAGGGCGAGGAAGAGGATCCCAGAGCCGAGCTTGTCGAGATGCTTCTTGAGTACAAGATGTACAAGTATATGGCTTACGAACTCAAGGATAGGCAGATGGACGCCGACATGCAGTGGTACAGACAGAAAGATATCCCGAAGGAAGTTCGCGAGTTTGAGGTTCCGATAGATTTTTCGGATCTCATCGGAGATGCCACTTTGAGTAAGCTTAACGCGATATTCCAGGATCTTTTGAAAAGACAGGAAGACAAGGTCGACCCTATCAGAAGTAAGTTCGGAAATATCGAGAAGGAAGAAGTCGACATGGACGCCAAGACGCTTTATATCAAGGCGTACATAAGAGAGCACAAGAGATTCAGCTTCAGAAGTCTTCTTGAGAAGCAGCACAGCAAGACCGAGATCATCGTTACTTTCCTTGTTATGCTTGAGGAGATGAAGCTTGGCGAGATAGAAATCGAACAGGAAGATACGTTCGGAGATATAATAATTACTTCGAGAAAGGCAAGTTAAAAGATATGACGAGTAGAGAAGGCGCAGCTATTATAGAAGCCATTCTTTTTGCAATGGGAGATTCTGTTGAGATAAGCACATTGTCCAAGGCAATGGAGGTAAGTGTTAGAGAGGTCAAGGACCACATCGATTATCTCAAGAACAAATATGAACAGGACGACAGCGGAATTGGGCTTATCGAGCTTGATAATGCCGTTCAGCTCTGCACCAAAAAGGAGATGTACGAGTATCTGGTAAAGATAGCCAAGACTCCCAAGAAGGCAGTGCTTACCGATTCGCTTATGGAGACTCTGTCTATCATAGCCTACAAGCAGCCGATCACAAGACTTGAGGTTGAGAAGATAAGAGGTGTCAACAGCGATCATGCCGTAAACAGGCTTGTTGAGTTCGGGCTGGTAAAAGAGCTTGGAAGGCTCGACGCGCCGGGAAGACCTCTTCTTTTCGGAACGACGGAAGAGTTCCTTAGAAGCTTCGGAGTTCGCTCTCTTGAAGAGCTTCCGACAATAGGCACCGTACAGGTTGAAGAATTCAAGGCTCAGGCCGAAAAAGAGATAGATGTAAAGCTTGATATTTAAGTGGTTTAAACAGTGGGAAAACGCCGAAAAAATTGTGCGTTTTCCCTTTTTTTTTGGTGCTTTTATGTTATACTATACTCTGTGTTAAGTTGCGTTCATTTTAGGAATAAGCATTACTTAAATATATTTACGGAGGTTAAAAAAATGAGTAGTTCTTCACAAGCGAGCATAAGAATTAACTCTTTGCTCGACGAAAACAGTTTCGTTGAAATCGGTGCTCTTGTGACAGCCAGAAACACGGATTTCAATCTGAAACAGGAAGAAACACCATCAGACGGAGTTGTTACCGGTTATGGTGTTATCGACGGTAATCTGGTTTATGTATACAGCCAGGATGCGTCTGTACTTGGCGGATCTATTGGCGAGATGCATGCTAAGAAGATCGTTCGCCTGTACGAACTTGCAATCAAGACAGGATCTCCTGTTATCGGTCTTATCGATTCAGCGGGACTTCGTCTTCAGGAGGCAACAGATGCGCTCAATGCATTTGGCGAGATTTATCTTAAGCAGGTGGAGGCATCAGGCGTTGTTCCTCAGATCACAGCTGTTTTCGGATCATGTGGTGGCGGACTTGCTTTGATTCCTTCCATTACAGACTTTACTTTCATTGAGTCATCAAAGGGTAAGCTTTTCGTTAACTCACCCAACGCTCTTGAGGGTAATTATAAAGAGAAATGTGATACATCAAGCGCTGATTGGCAGAGTGCCAACACAAGCAATATTGATGTAGTTGCCGATGAGGCATCAATCTATGCTCAGATCAGAGAACTCGTTTCTATCCTTCCTTCAAACAACGAGGACGGAGATTCATACGAGGAGTGCTCTGACGATCTCAACAGAGCATGTGAGAATCTTGACGGCGCAGTAGCCGATCCTTCAGTTATCGCCAGACAGATTTCAGATAACGGAATTTTCTTTGAGACAAAGAGAAACTTTGCAAAAGATATGGTGACAGGTTTCATCAGACTTAACGGAGCAACCGTAGGTCTTGTAGGTAACCGTACAGCCGTATACGACGAGAACGGCAAAGAAGCAGAGAAGTTTGAAGATAAGCTTTCCGCAGGTGCTTGTGAGAAGGCTGCAGAGTTCGTTAACTTCTGCGATGCTTTCGATCTTCCTGTTCTTACATTTACAAATTCTACAGGCTTTGTTTCATGCCAGTGCAACGAGAAGCGTGTTGCCAAGGCCGCAGGAAAGCTTGTTTATGCACTTGCCAATGCTACAGTGCCTAAGGTTAACGTTATCACAGGCAAGGCTTTCGGAAGTGCTTATGTGATCATGAACTCCAAGGCTATCGGAGCAGATGTTACTATCAGCTGGCCTGATGCTCAGATCGGAACAATGGATGCTTCCATCGCCGCTAAGATCATTTGCGACGGTAAGGATGCAGACACTGTATCCAAGACAGCAGCAGAGTATGCACAGCTTCAGAACAATGTGAAGAGCGCAGCTGCAAGAGGATATGTAGATGAGATCATCGAGGCAGCCGACACAAGAAAGTATGTAATCGGCGCTTTCGAGATGCTTTTTACAAAAAGGGATGAGCGTCCTGCCAAGAAACACGGCACAGTTTAATGAAGGGAGCACTCAAAATGAAGCATAAAATATTAGTTTTGGGCGTTATGCTTAGCTGCCTTCTTTGCTTTACCGGTTGCGGTGAGCAACAGGATGCCAAGAACAGCATAGATACAAACAGATATGCGCCCGAGCAATTCAATGACGATTCAATGAGATATGTTGTGAATTATTTCGAGAACGATTCTTTTGAAAAATGGTTCTTGAGTGATATCACTCCCGAGAATTTCGAGAAAGAACTTTATCTCAAGATCGCACCCGCATCTGAGAATGATGATCAGTACAATGTTATCCGCAAGGGTTATGATAGCTGGTACAAAGCTGTAGATCAGATCGGATATAACTCTTTGGAGACTTTGGAAAACGATATCAATGTGTCCGATGTTACATACAATATGAATAACAAAGGACAGCTTGTTGTCACAGGTATCGTTGAGGGAACCAAGCATAAAGCCGAAATGGTAATCTACATGGACAACAGATTTAATGTTACCGACATCGGTGTTACAGCAGAGAAGACACTCGGAGAGAAGCTCGAGAATGCCGGACTTAATACACTCATGGGAATGGGAATGGCATTTTCAATCCTTATCACGATTTCACTTATCATCTGCCTGTTCCCGTTGATACAGAAGCTTGGAACCAAGAATGATAAGAAGACTATCGCAGAAAAGGCTATCGACAACACAGTTGGTCAGATCGCCGAGAAGGAAGATCTTTCTAATGATGCAGAGCTTGTTGCTGTTATCGCAGCTGCAATCGCCGCATACGAGGGAAGCGGAAGCACAGACGGTTTCCGTGTAAGGTCTATAAGAAAAGTTAACAGTAATTGGAAAAAATTCTAATATAAGCATCGTACACATCAGATTTTGATGTGTGATGAAAGGAGATACAATGAAGAACTATACAATAACCGTAAACGGAAACGTATATGATGTAACAGTAGAAGAAGGCGCAGGAAGCGCAGTAGCATCTGCTCCTGCAGCAGCTCCCGCAGTTAAGGCTCCCGCAGCACCCGTTAAGAAGGCAAGCGCAGGCGCAGGTTCTGTAAAGGTTGAGGCCGGTGCAGCAGGTAAGGTACTTAAGGTTAACGCAAGTGTTGGCCAGGCAGTTAAGAAGGGTGATACAGTTATCACACTTGAGTCCATGAAGATGGAGATCCCTATGGTTGCTCCCCAGGACGGAACAGTTGCCAGCATCGATGTAGCTGCAGGTGATGCAGTTGAGGCAGGAACAGTTCTTGCAACTCTTAACTAATATAGACGTCAGAGAATCATAAATTGTTTAAACAGAAATGAGGATAAAAAATGGATTACGTAGTTAATACATTAACCAATCTCTGGCATCAGACAGCTTTTACAACAATGTCACCGGGAAACTACATCATGGTAGTTGTTGCCCTTGTATTTTTGTATCTGGCTATTGCCAAGGGATTTGAGCCTTTGCTTTTGGTACCGATCTCATTCGGTATGCTCCTAGTTAATATTTATCCGGACATTATGGCAGCTCCCGCAAACGGCGCTGCAGGTGGACTTCTCCATTATTTCTATATCTTGGATGAGTGGGCAATCCTTCCTTCACTTATTTTCATGGGTGTAGGTGCGATGACTGACTTCGGTCCCCTTATTGCCAATCCTATAAGCTTCCTTATGGGTGCAGGCGCACAGTTCGGAATTTTCGCAGCTTACTTCATGGCTATAGCATTCGGCTTTAATGATCAGCAGGCTGCGGCAGTATCAATCATCGGTGGTGCTGATGGACCAACATCCATCTTCCTTGCATCCAAGCTTCATCAGACTTCAATTTTGGGACCTATCGCGGTAGCAGCGTATTCATATATGGCGCTCGTTCCCATGATCCAGCCCCCTATCATGAAGCTTCTTACAACCAAGAGGGAGAGAACCATCAGAATGCAGCAGCTTCGTGAAGTAACTAAGCTTGAGAAGATTCTTTTCCCTGTTATAGTTACTATCGTTGTAAGCATGATACTTCCCACAACAGCACCCCTTATCGGTATGCTGATGCTCGGAAATATCTTCAGAGAGTCAGGCGTTGTTCGTCAGCTCCAGGAGACAGCTTCCAATGCACTTATGTACATCGTAGTTATCCTTCTCGGAACTTCTGTTGGTGCTACAACAAGTGCTGAGGCTTTCCTTAATAAGACAACTTTTATCATAGTTGTTCTCGGACTTATTGCATTTGCTTTCGGTACTGCGGCAGGATGTCTTTTAGGGAAACTGCTTTGCTTTATCACGAGAGGCAAGATCAATCCGCTTATCGGTTCTGCGGGCGTATCTGCCGTTCCTATGGCAGCCCGTGTATCTCAGAAGGTTGGAGCTGAATACGATCCTTCCAACTTCCTTCTGATGCATGCTATGGGACCTAACGTTGCCGGTGTTATCGGAACAGCGGTTGTTGCCGGTACATTTATGGCGGTATTCGGTGTATAAACATCGGACAATGATTTTTGAATAATCAGAAAGGATATTACAGATATGGCAGATATGGTAAAGAAACCAATTCGTATCAATGAGACAGTTCTCCGTGACGCTCATCAGTCCCTTATCGCGACTAGAATGCCTACAGAGATCATGCTTCCCATCATTGAGACAATGGATCAGGTTGGATATAACGCAGTAGAGTGCTGGGGCGGTGCTACATTCGACGCTTGCATGAGATTCCTTAAGGAAGATCCTTGGGAGAGACTTCGTAAGTTAAGAGCAGGCTTCAAGAACACTAAGCTTCAGATGCTCCTTCGCGGACAGAATATTTTGGGATACAAGCATTATCCCGATGACGTTGTTGATTACTTCGTTCAGAAGTCAATCGCCAACGGTATCGATATAATCAGAATTTTCGACTGTCTTAACGACCTTAGAAACCTTGAGGCTTCAGTTAAGGCATGTAAGAAAGAGGGCGGCCACGCACAGATCGCTCTTGCATACACACTTGGTGATGCATACACAGAAGAGTACTGGATGAATATCGCTAAGGATATCGAGTCTATGGGTGCAGATTCTATCTGTATCAAGGACATGGCAGGACTTCTTCTTCCTTATGAGGCAGAGAAGCTCGTTAAGGCTCTTAAGAGCGCTACAAAGCTTCCTATCGACCTTCATACACACTACACTTCAGGTGTTGCCAGCATGACATACATGAAGGCAGCTGAGGCAGGTGTTGATATCATCGACTGCGCTATTTCACCTTTCGCACTCGGAACATCACAGCCCGCTACTGAGGTTATGGTTGAGGCATTCAAGGGACAGCCTTTCGAGACAGGTCTTGATCAGAAGCTTCTTGCTAAGATCGCAGATCACTTCAGACCTTACAGAGAGGAGTGCCTCGCTAGCGGACTTATGGATCCTAAGGTTCTTGGCGTTAACATCAAGACTCTTATGTATCAGGTTCCCGGCGGAATGCTTTCCAACATGGTTAGCCAGCTCAAGGAGCAGAACGCAAGCGACAAGTACGACACAGTGCTTGAGGAAATCCCTCAGGTTCGTAAGGACTTTGGTGAGCCTCCGCTTGTTACTCCTTCTTCACAGATCGTTGGTACACAGGCTGTTATGAACGTACTTATGGGTGAGAGATACAAGGTCGCTACAGACCAGACCAAGGATCTCCTTGCAGGTGAGTACGGTAAGACAATCAAGCCTTTCAACCCCGAAGTTCAGAAGAAGATCATCGGAGACAGAGAAGTTATCACATGCAGACCTGCAGACAAGCTTGAGCCCGGACTTAAGAAGTTCGAAGAGGACGTTAAGCAGTGGAAGCAGCAGGATGAGGACGTTCTTTCATACGCACTCTTCCCTCAGGTTGCAACAGATTTCTTCAAGTATCGTATGGCTCAGCAGACATCTGTTGATGTTTCCGAAGCTGATACCAAGAACGGCGCTTACCCTGTTTGATCAATTTGATATTTATCGCCTCATGGTTTATGCCATGGGGCGATTTTTTTACATTTCCTACAACGGCTGTTTTTCGTTAAACAGCCGTTTTTTTCACGGATATTTAATAAATAATGTGGTAAAATTAAATCATGGGTGAGTATGGAAAAAACAGATTCTCTAAAAAGAAGAATAATGTAGATCTGCATGATGCCGAGGTGCTTGGTAAGGATGCGGTAAACCGCGAACTCGTCTGGCTTGATGAGGTTAACGGCTACAAGATCCGCCCCGGTCTCTACAGCATGTACGGTGCAACTATGCTTGCTGAAGGTATCGTGAATTTTACCGTTTATTCCAATGGAGCTACATCCATAACGCTGAACTTTTATCACAGAGGTGAGGATAAGCCGTTTACGGAGCTTCCTTTCCCTGAGAAGTATAAGATAGGCAAAGTGTATTCCATGATCGTTTTTGACCTTGATATTGAGGATTTGGAGTATAACTATAGCGTTGACGGTCCGTGGGAGCCTGAGAAGGGTCTTTTGTTTGATAAATCTCATAAACTCCTTGATCCGTTTGCCAAAGCGGTATCGGGCCAAAGAATATGGGGAGAGACCTCTTATGCGCAGGGCGATTACAGAGCCAGAGTCGTGAGAGAGAACTTCGAGTGGAATGTAACCAGAAACCCCGAGATTCCCATGTGCGATTCTATCATCTATGAGATGCACGTCAGAGGCTTTACCAAGGATAAGTCTTCGGGCGTTACTCACGGAGGTACTTTTGAAGGGATAAAAGAAAAAGCGGATTACCTTAAAAAACTGGGTATAACCGCCGTTGAGCTTATGCCCATTTTTGAGTTCGACGAGACCAGGGATAAAAGAATGCATGACGGGAAAATGCTTCTTGATTACTGGGGATATAACACCGTAGCCTTTTTTGCCCCGAATACAAGTTATGCTTGCGAGGCTGAGCATAACCAGGAGGGACTTGAGCTTAAGCAGATGATAAATGCGCTTAAGGCCAATGATATTGAGGTTATCCTTGACGTTGTATTTAACCATACATCGGAAGGTAATGAGCAGGGACCGTTTATCTCTTTTAAGGGATTTGACAATAATATCTATTATCTTTTGACACCGCACGGAGAGTATTATAATTTCAGCGGATGCGGCAATACCATGAACTGTAATCATCCGATGGTTCAGGAGTTTATAGTCCAGTGTCTGAGGTACTGGGTTGAAGAATACAGAGTTGACGGGTTCAGGTTCGATCTTGCAAGTATTCTAGGAAGAGATCAGGACGGTGCTCCGATGGACAGACCGCCTCTTCTTCAGCGTATTGCTTACGACCCGATTCTCGGTGATGTTAAGCTGATCGCGGAAGCGTGGGATGCGGGCGGTGTTTATCAGGTCGGTAATTTCCCTTCCTGGAAGAGATGGGCGGAATGGAACGGTAAATACAGAGACGATATCAGGTCTTATCTTAAAGGCGATATCTGGGCTGCACCCGAGGCTGTTAAGCGTCTTACGGGTTCTATGGATATGTACGGCGGATCGTATCTGGGATACGAGTCATCGGTTAATTTCATTACCTGTCATGACGGCTTTACACTATATGATCTTTATTCTTATAATGGTAAGCATAACGAGGCAAACGGCTGGGATAACACTGACGGTGCCAATGACAACAGGAGCTGGAACTGCGGAATAGAAGGTGATACCGACGATCCGGGTGTCCTTGATCTCAGATTCAGGATGATGAGAAATGCCATAACCGTTCTTATGTGCAGCAGAGGAACACCGATGCTGACTGCGGGAGATGAGTTTGGCAACACTCAATTTGGCAATAATAATGCATATTGTCAGGATAATGAGATATCGTGGCTCGATTGGAGCCTCATAGAAAAGAACAGGGACTATTTTGATTATTACAGGAACATCATTCAGTTTAGAAGAAAGCATCCCTGCATAAGGAAGGATCTTTCGCCTGCAAAGTGCGGACTTCCTTTTATCTCGGTGCATACGGAGAATCCCGACAACGGTAACATAACCAAGGATTCCAGAGTGATCTGTGTCAGATATGCCGGTTACTATGATAAAAAAGGACATGATGATATAGTATATATTGCGATAAACGCTTACTGGGAAGATATTCAGATCATGCTTCCCGGAGCGCCTGCAGGTGCATATTGGACACTTTGCGCCGACACGGGTGATGAAGATGGTAAGTATTACTACAATCGTCCGAAGCCTTTGGCATACAGAAACAAAACTCTTAAGGCTAGGAGCGTAAGCGTCTTTACCTTAGCGTACGGAGCAGAATATGGCTGATAATAACAATTCAGGCAGTAATTTCATAGTTGGCGGTTATGAATTCTTAAATGAGGAAGACGCACAGAAGGCGTCTATGGATGAATCCAAGATAAAGCTCTTGGAAGCAAGAGTAAATGCCAGCCGCCCAAACGACATAAAGGCAGTATATGAGAAGGCTATAGAGAATAAGATATTTAAGTCTCCGATAGGATGGCAGTATCTTATGAAACTCAGAGCCAAACTTATTGAGAGCGGTTTTACACAGGACGACCTCATTCCCATACCGCTTAATGTCACTTTTACAAGACATTCGGCCTTTGAAAATATGGCGGTCAAGCAGAGGGTCAAACCTCAGAAAGAGGATACCGGAGCGGATTTTGGAAAGATCTTTTCCATAATTCTCAATATAGTTCTGGTGATACTTGTAATAGTAATGTTTGTCATCGCTTCAAAGAGCGACAGCGACAATATTATAAACTATAAAAGAAACATAACGAATCGCTATTCGGCTTGGGATGAAGAACTCAAAGAGAGGGAAAAAGCGGTTCGAGAAGCAGAAAAAAAACTTGGCATCGAAGCACCACAGCGGTATGATGGTGATATTGGTGAAGACTGATTTAGGAGGAACTATACAGTGGATGACTTGAAGATTTTGGTGGTGGATGATGAGAGCCGTATGCGCAAGCTCGTCAAAGACTTTCTTATAAAAGACGGATACATTGTTCTTGAGGCCGGCGACGGTCAGCAGGCACTTGATATGTTTTACGAGGATAAAGATATAGCTCTTATTATTCTCGATGTCATGATGCCCAAAAGAGACGGATGGGAAGTTTGCAGGGAGATTAGAAACAATTCCAAAGTACCGATCATTATGCTCACCGCTAAGTCAGAGGAGAGAGATGAGCTCCTTGGATTTGAACTTGGTGTTGATGAATATATTTCTAAGCCTTTCAGCCCCAAGATACTTGCGGCGAGAGTTTCCGCGATACTTAGAAGAACCAACCAGGCTGTCAACAATCAGGTAATGGAAGCAGGCGGGATCACTATTAATAAAGTGGCTCACAGTGTATTTGTTGACGGCAAAGAAGTTGATCTCAGTTATAAAGAGTTTGAGCTCCTTAGCTTCTTTTTCGAAAATAAGGGAGTTGCTCTTTCAAGAGAAAAGATACTTAATAACGTGTGGAACTATGATTATTTCGGAGACGCACGTACTATAGATACGCATGTAAAAAAACTAAGAGGCAAGCTTGGCAACAAGGGTGACCTTATCAAGACGATCTGGGGAATGGGGTACAAGTTTGAAACAAACCAGTGATACCGGCTATAAGAAAAAGATAACTCATTCTATACGTCTTGAGATCAGTTTGGCGTTCCTTATGACCATGATCATCGCGTTCGGCTTTTGTATTATCATGAATGTTCTTTTCATGGAAAAATACTATGTAAAAGACAAGATCGACACGATCATGCAGGCATATGCAAGCACGCAGGCTGCTATCGCAAGCGGAGAAGATATCTCATCCGCGGCTTTCGATAAGAATATCAGTGAGATATGCGAACGTTCCAATATTGAGATGCTGATAGTCGAGCTTAGGACAAGTAATGTCAAAGCTTCGTCCAAATCAGAGAGTAGTAGTGATGCCATGAAGCTCGTACTTCTTGATCTGCTCACTCACAATCTCAGTACCAAGAACAAGATCAAACATATCGAAAGCGGCGAGAACTATACGCTGCAGGTAGATACAGATGTAGAGACCGGAACAGAGTACCTTGAGATCTGGGGCGTTGTAGAAGATACTTATGTTGTTTTTGTAAGAACCGTTGCACAGAGTATCAGAGACAATGTTAAGATTTCCAATACTTTCATGGCAATGACGGCGTTTACAGCTTTGTCTATCGGTGCGATACTTGTTCTTTTTATATCTAAAAAGGTTACAGCCCCGATCCAAAGGCTTTATCATATCTCCGATGAGATGAAGAAGCTCAACTTCGAGGCGAAGTTTGAAGATGAAGGTAAACATAAAAATGAGATAGATATTCTCGGACAGAACATGAACGAATTGTCTGAGATACTTGAAGCATCGATCAAGGACCTCAAGACCGCCAACATAGCTCTGAGGCAGGATATTTCCAAAAAGGAAGAGATCGATGAAATGAGAAAGGAATTCCTTTCCAATGTTTCTCACGAGCTTAAGACTCCCATAGCGCTTATTCAGGGCTATGCAGAGGGCCTAAAAGAGGGTATCAATGACGACGAGGAGAGTAAAGACTTTTACTGTGAGGTCATAATGGATGAGGCGTCCAAGATGAATATCATGGTAAAAAAGCTCCTTACGCTCAATCAGCTTGAATTTGGAAATGAGAATGCGACTATGGAGCGATTTGACATTGTTGAGCTCGTAAAGAACTATGTCAAATCCGCGGAGCTTCTTGCAAGACAGAAGGAAGCAACCGTTAAGATCGGAAATTATAAGCCGATATTTGTATGGGGGGATGAATTTAGAGTAGAAGAGGTATTGCAGAACTATTTCAGCAATGCTCTTAACCATATAGGCGGTGAGAAGATAGTGGATATCAAGATCACCGAGAAAGAAAACAAGGTGAGGGTATCTGTGTTTAACACGGGTAATCCCATTCCCGAAGACAGCTTGAAGCATATCTGGGATAAGTTTTACAAAGTCGACAAAGCAAGAACGAGAGAGTACGGCGGAAGCGGCGTGGGCTTATCCATAGTTAAGGCTATAATGGAGAGTATGAATCAGGATTACGGCGTTATCAATTACGACAACGGCGTTGAATTCTATTTTGAACTCGAGACCAAATAATATGAGGGAAATCTTATGAGTGTGAAAAAGTATTTGGGACTTGCTTTGATAATGAGTGCTTTACTTGCTCTGACAGGGTGCGGAGAGAAATTTCCGGCTTTGACGCAGGAAGAATATGACCAGACCGTGGAATATGCGGTAGGTCTTTTAATGAAATATTCCAATAACGGAAAAAGTAAGCTGACCTACGTCGATCCCGTTATCGCGCAGGAGATCATCGAACAGCAGAAGCAAGAGCAGGAAGAAGAGATGAAGGATGCTTTTGCGGACATCGGCCCAAGAGCATTTGATACATCTGATGAAGGAAGTTCTTCTTCCTCAGAAGATGAAAACGCTTCAAACGAAGGTTATTCGGATGGCGAAAGTGAAGCTTCAGAAGGCAAAAGCGGAAGTGATGACGGAACGGAAGGAAGCTCGGGCGATGAGAATAAAAAGTCTTCCGGCGATGAACAGTACGCTAGCGAGAGCGGCGAAGGAGGTTCAGAGCAGGGTTCGGGCGGTGATTCCGACGCTGTTGTTATGTCAGACGATGAATCAAGAGAGATAATGGATGATATTTTCCTGTCATATCAGGGATATTCCATTTCAAAAACATATCCGGAGAGTTCCAAGAGCTATGTAGTTAATTCCGATAAGGGAAAGAGACTACTCGTACTTAGATTCGATCTATATAATGCATCGGACAACGCCAAGAGTGTAAATATGCTCAAGCTCAATCTTTTGTTCCAGATTGTTTTAAACGGAAAGAATCTCGGATACACTTCGGTTACGTTCCTGCCCAATGACCTGTCATCGTATATTGGCACCATTGATTCCAGGGCGCATGAAAGTCTGGTCGTTCTGACACAGATAGATGAAAAGAATACAACGAACGTTGAGACTTTGGAACTTATAGTCACTAAGGACGGCAAGGATACAAAGGTATTGCTTAGGTAAAAGAAACCTGATAAAGGATAATAATAAAAAGAAAAAGGCCGAGTCTATCGGCCTTTACTTTTGCACATGACACAAGGAGATGGCTATCATGGTAAAGATAATTGCAGACAGCACATGTGATCTTTCAAAAGAACTTATAGAAAAATATGACATCGCGATCATTCCGTTGTATGTAAGACTCGGAGACGAGGAGTATCTTGACGGAGTGAACATAACACCCGAAAAGCTCTATGAATGGTCGGATAAGACAGGGCAGACGCCAAAGACAGCGGCTGCTTCCGTTACTGACATCATGGATAAGATAAAAGAAAATGAGGCTGATGAGTACGTTATCTTTACAATATCCTCATCAATGTCCGCGAACTACTCCAATTGCAAGCTAGCTGCGCAGGAGCTTGATATGGAAGATAAGATCAAGGTTATTGATTCTCAGAATCTTTCTACAGGAATAGGGCTTCAGGTTATTGAAGCCTGTGAGATGTCACGTGCGGGGAAAAGCGCTGCCGAGATAGAGGAATATATTCTTTCTCTCAGATCAAAGGTCAGGGCTAGCTTTGTAATAGATACGCTTACATATCTGTACAGGGGCGGAAGGTGTTCGGGCCTTGCGGCTTTATTCGGAAATGCCCTTAAGCTTCATCCGAGGATCGCGGTAAAAGACGGTGCCATGGGACCCGAGAAGAAGTACAGAGGACTTCCGAAAAAGTACATCATGGACTATGTAAAAGACATGGATGAAGCGTTTAAGAATGCCAAAAAAGACAGAGTGTTTATCACACATTCCGGATGCGACAAAGACATCGTTGAAATGGTGCGCTCATATTTGAGTGATCTCGGGCACTTCGACGAGATACTTGAAACCCGCGCGGGAGGCGTTGTTTCTTCACATTGCGGCCCCGGAACTTTGGGCGTTTTATTCATCGAAAAATAAAAACTGCAAAAAAATCTAATTTTTTTGAAAATAGTTGTTGACATGGATGATACGCAGTGATATATTTATATTCGTTGCTGATGCAGACAGAAATGCTGCAAACGCAGTGCTGGAGCGGGTTTTAGGCTCCTTGTACCTTGACAAATAAACAGTAATGCAACCCTGAAAAATTCCAAGAGAATAATTCAGAACAAATTAGTAAATTAACGGACAGAACAAAAGCCAAGCTTAGTTTTGACCGGATCAAC
>NZ_FPCC01000051.1 GCF_900116875.1 Butyrivibrio sp. INlla21 | reverse complement strand
TGAACGAAGTATAAGACCGTTCACGATAGGCAGAAAGAACTGGGAGTTCATGAACACCATCAGAGGCGCGAAAGCCAGTGCTGTGATCTATTCAGTTGTTGAGACTGCAAGATTAAATAACCTCAGTTCCTATTACTACGTTGATCACCTCCTTACAGAACTTCCAAAGCTCCGTGATGAGAATGGAAATATAGATACGGCAAGTCTGGATCAGTTATTACCATGGTCCGAGACATTACCAGATAACTGCCGTAAACCACGCCGCAAATAAACCTGCGGCGTTTATTTTACAGATAGGCGGATTATTTGACGCTTACGCAGGTAACACAGCACAGGTTACTTTTACTGCTGGTAAAAACAGGAAGTGTCCGATTAAAAATCTATCAAAGGATGAGTTCGTGGATTTATCGACAGGCGAGGTGAAGAAACGTCGACATTCAGAAAATCGTTTTCAGTCACCAAAAAGTGTTCGGAAGAGTATCAATTCTTTAATGGATTTGATTCGTTGCAATGCAACCAATCCTGCAAACTGCAAATGGATTACATTGACATACAGAGAAGAAATGACAGATTGTAAGAGAGTATTCAAAGACAATAAGGCTTTTCTGCGTAAGCTCCGAAGTTATCTGAAGAAACAGAAGCTACCAGAGTCAAAGTCTTATTTCAAATTTATCGCAGTAGCTGAGCCACAAGGTGAGAATCATGGTAATGCTTGGCATATTCACTTACTTCTGATATTTGATTCAAAAGCTCCTTATATCAGTAATCAAGATATTTCTGATTTATGGGGGTATGGTATGACAGATACTCAAAAAGTCTATGACGCAGATACACTTGCTCTATATTTCAGAGCGTATCTGTCGGATGTTGAATATGTAGATGATGATAACAGTGATGATTCTGCTGATATAAGTTTTGATATTCTGTCGGAGTATGAGAGAGAACAGATTGAAAAGACAAAAGATGGGGTATCTAACACAAATATAGTTACAAAGAATGTAGGTGGGATAAATAAAAAATTTATAAAATGTGAGAGACTCAAATACTATCCTACAGGTATGCCCTTATACTCTTGCAGTAGAGGAATGAAAAGACCGACAGTTGAGCGTGTTGAAAATAAGGCTATTAAGGAAAGGCTAAAGAATTATTATATGTCATTTAGACAGTCCTTCGTCATAGGCGATAAAGAAAAAGGAAACATTGTTGACAAGCGGTATTATCAAAAGAAAGGTACTGGTTCTGGCAGATATTGGAGAAAGACTAATAAGGCGGTAGTGCCAGATAAGCCAGTTAAGCCGATAGACCCATTGTGGAAAATCAAGGAAATCTGCAAGCGTGGTCTTAATGGAACTACACCAGATGAATCAAATATCAGACCAATGGATGCAGATGTTCCAGAGATTCTGAGAGGATTCGGAGCTAAAAAGGTTATCACATAGAACAGTACTGAAAAACTGATAATTTGAATCTAAAGTGAAGATTTTCCTAAGTTACCGTAACCGATATTCTTTCTGCTACATGATATCCGTTGTCTGAATCCATAGTATTTTCGGTCAGTTGTTGCGGTGAGAAATATTAAAATATTGGTAGATTAGAGAGGGGTAGTATAGTCGTAATTATCGGCATTCATAAGATTGTGGATATTTGTTATCATGGTTTCTGTAGCTGTTCTCATAATAACTGAATCTGTTATCATCTCTACTTCCTTTGAATTAATATAAGCTGATACTGTTATGAGTAGTACTGGTATTGATGAAATCTTAACCTGCTTCTGTTTTGAGATTATATTGTTATTCTCTGACTTAATCTGTTTTAAGTTCTGTATATGCTTTGTAGATTCGGATTCTGATATAGGAACTTTGGCGGTAGAGTTTATTGGATTATTTGATTTGTCGGTGATGCGTGAAGGTATCGGATGATGCAGTTTATGATTTGTTTTTTGATGCATTTCATCATGATTTTATAATCAAGGCTTTTCTTTCTGGAAATATCCGTTTATTTTTGGGGTGTTCTGAAAAACAGTAGATTGCTGTAGTATGATTATTGAAAAATTATCTGTAGTTAAAATCCTTTGTGATATCTCCCTGCTGTTTTAAGGAACTTTATCAAAACTGAAGGTGCTTTGAGTATCGCTGATTTTGTTTTAATCTCATTGTCGGGGTAGTCATGATATATGTTTTTCAAGTGTTCCGATATCAGAGAGCTTATAATGGTTATTATAGGAACTATCCTTTATATACTGGCTTTTCTGATTCTGATGATGAAATATAGGAACTTGAAATCCTTGTTATAGGAACTATTGCAAGACATACATTTTTGTATGCTCCAGTTACGGTCATGATTCCGACAGATATATCTATTGAGATTTATATGCGAGATTAAAGGATTGGTGAGGTTTATGAATAAGCGTTCAAGGTGCATTGATGAAGATACATTTAAGCTGATTGTAAGTACGATCAGAACAGGCTTTACAGATAATGATGGGGTAGTCAGACAGCCGAATGAGAGGATAGCCACAGTTCTTACTATAGAATATAATCTCGGTATCCGTATAGGTGATGTGTTGGAGCTTCGTATGTGTAATCTTGTGAAAGATGGCAAGAGGTATTGCTTTGATATCACAGAGCAGAAGACTGGGAAGCATAGAGGGTATACCATACCTATAGATGTGTATCTCTTTATCCAAGAATATGCCAATGCTCATAATATCCTACCTACACAGAAGCTCTTTCCGATATCGGAGCGAGTGGTGTCAAAGCTTCTTAAAATAACCTGTGAGTATCTGGGGCTTGATGGTATCGGCACACATTCTTTTCGTAAGGCATTTGCAACGAATGCTTACATCAACAGTGATTATAATATAGAGCTTGTCAGAAATCTTCTGCAACATTCCAGTCTGGATACTACGCAGAAATATATCGGTATCGGAACAAAGGAGATGGAAGAGGTCATACTTAAGAGCGTGTGTCTGGGGTAAATATCAGTGATAGAGGCGGAAGGCGCGTTGTCAATTTTATAAGTGTATGATAATTGATTAGGTGATATCGCATTGAAAATATAAGATAAAGTTAAAAGGCTGTAGGCTACTTGTTGAATAACAGGCAACTACAGCTTTTTCTCTGCTCTGGGGTATGCTGTTTTTTTGATGTGGTCGGCATCCTGCAAATATTTTGAAAAAAGTGCTTGACACGCCCTCATATCTGCTCTGTTTTCTATTAACCTGTCGAATTACTCCATTCCTGTCTGTAATCGTCAAATCTGGGCTTCTGAATTGCTCACAAAGTGCATGAAATAAGGCTTCTGTGGGGCATGTGTGAAAAAGTGCGTTTGGTATAATAGATGCTGAAAATGATTTTCGTATTAACTCTGGATTTTTTCAAAAATGACTTGAATAGCATCTGAACCAGAGTTAACATACACGACAACTTCCAAAGCGGTTCGTAAGTCTTTGATAGTTGCCTGCATTCATGTGTGGGTTATTTGCTCCTGTAAAGTCAGCGGTATTGTCTGTATCAATACTATGAGTCTGACCAGAAATGTACGAATATTCCACCCTTGTCGGTTGGGTTGCTATGCGTAATTCCCAAACACGATTTAATTGTTGAGGCTTTCGATATTTTGATTAAGGAGGATTCATCTATTATGAGATTATGTGATTATTTATTTGTAGGTATTGACCTGCACAAGCTGACTCATACAGCTATGGTATTAGATAGCTGTGGTAAAGAGTTGGGAACTATAACATTTGATAATGTTCCAACAGATTTTTCAAAGCTGGAACGCAAGGTAAAGAAGTGTATTCAGAAGATGAAGCTGTCACAAGGGGTAGAGGTTGAAGCTTTCTACTGTCTTGAGAATGCCTATGGTTATGGTAGAGCATTGGCTGTATGGCTGATAGATAAGGGTTATATAGTTAAAGATGTCAATCCAGCATTATCTAATCGCCAAGCGAAGCACAGAGCCATGTATCGTAAATCGGATGAGGATGATGCGAGAGCTATTGCTATGGCAGGAATCCATGAATTCAATAAACTGCCAGATGCCTGTCCTTTGGATGAATACTGGAGTATTCAACAGTTGGTACATCGTAGGGACACGATAATGAATCAGAGAGTGCGACTGGTTAATCAGTTGCATGAGCAGTTACATCGTGCATATCCGTATTACAAAGAGTTCTTTCAAGATATATCAAGACCGACTGCACTGCATTTCTTTGAGACATATCCATCTCGTAAGTATCTGATTGGAGTTTCGGTAGATGATATCAGAGAAGAATTATTACCTGTAAGTCATAACAAGTGTTCAAGTAAGGTGTGTCAAAATATCTATGAGATTGTATCAGCGGATACATCAAAGGTTTGTGAGTATCAGGATTCCAGAGACATCGTAACTAGGGGTATCATTTCTGATATACAGCATTCAGATAAAATGCTTGCAGAGATTGATTCAGAGCTTGAGAGATTGTATAAGGAACTTGGACTTACACTTGCAACAATGCCAGGTATGAAGATAATCATGTCCATGAAACTTATAGCTGAGATTGGCGATATAAGAAGGTTTAAGAGTTCAGAGAAGTTAGCTCGGTATGCAGGTATCGCACCTATGCCGTATGGCTCAGCAGGTAAGAATAAGGATTATGCCACTAAGCAAGGTAACCGAAGACTGCAAGCTACCATTTATTATCTGGCGGTACAGCAGATACAGATATCGCCAAGTGGTAAGCCAAGAAATCCATATTTCAGAAACTATTATGCGCAGAAGCTGTTGGAAGGTAAGAATCCGAAGCAGGCTTTGATATGTATTTCAAGGAAGCTGGTTAAGGTTATATATGCCATGCTTAAGAATAAGACAGCTTATGTGATGCCAGAAGCTCTTGAAAGTAAGGAAGATAAGGTATCAGATTCCTGTGATGTAACGAAAGAAGCATCTTAGGAATAAGAGATTAGTTAGACTTTTTGAAGTATTTGGCTTGGAAGTATGGCAGTATCTAATTTGTTGTGATAGAATGACAGAAACTGAAAGTATTACAGAGACAGGAGGTGGCTGTCATCAAGAATAAGAGAATATTGAAGTGTCTGCTGATGATGGTCGTCAGTCTGTTTCTGATACTCAATTTTTCAATAGGGGTATCGGCAAGCGGTGGTTATGATAGGCAAGAAGCGGATGCTTGTATAACCATAAGTGGGAGACTCTCTGTCAAGAAGGTGGAAAAGGCTCAAGCGTTAAACATATTTCACCATCGGATAACAGGGGGGCAGGTTCTTCGCTTTCTCATCAACTTAGAGATTATCCGGATGGAACAAAATATAAAATAAAAATAACTGATGGAGATTGAGTATGGGAAATTGGCATGAGGTAAAGGCATATATTGAAAAAAGCAATAGAAATATAATATTATTCGAAGGAGAAGAGCAAGTTGGCAGAGAGCAATGCTTGACATTAAATATTCCGGAAAAAACGTTATTATATGAGATTGTATGTAATTCTAGTGGAATTATTATAGATAATTGGATACGAATTATGGGGCAAACAAATAGTAATAATGGAATAGAGTATTATAACAAGATTATTGAAGATTCTCAGGAAATAGCTGGTTTATTTATTGTTGCATCGGATATTTTAGGTGGATTATTTGCTATCAATATAAACAGATTTGAAGATGGGAAAAACAATATATGGTATTTTGCTCCGGATACACTTGAGTGGGAAAATTTGGCTATGAAATATAGTGATTTTATTTCATGGGCGTTGCAAGGAAATATAGATGATTTTTATGAGGCTATGAGATGGGACAACTGGAATAGTATTGCAGAAGATGTTTCCGTAGACCAAGGAATTTTGGTTTATCCATTCCTATGGGCAAAAGAATGCGATGTTGAGAAGGCCGAGAAGAAAGTAGTCCCTTTTAATGAAATAATTGCTTTGAATTTTGATTATAAAAAAAGATTATTCGGATAAAATGAGCACCAAAAAGATTCATGAAATATGCAATGAAGATTTATTGGTTAGACACTGTATTATAATTACATTATAAATAATAGCTTTGAAAGCTTTAAGTTGGAATTCGCGTATGAGTCCTGAAAGTAGATAGCGTGATTGACTTTTGGGCGTCACAGGCATAAACTTGGTTTGAAAAAATAAAATAAGCTAGGGGTGCAGATGCTGAGATAGAACGATGTTCTTACCCTCATTACTTGAACCGGGCAATACCGGCGTAAGGAAGCATATTTAGAAAACCTAAGTTTTCACACACCCTCTTAGCGAAATGCAGGAGGTTATTTTTATGTCCAAGTTTATCAGTTTCATCGAAGATCACTACGAGCTGACCGGTGCGGGTTACTATCTGGCTGTGGCGATTCTTTTGCTCGTGATTTTCATTGCAGCGTCCTTTATTTCCAAAAGACAAAATACTAAGGAAATGACTGCAAAAGGTCTTACATTTGCCGGTGTAGCGGTTGCACTTGCATTTATCACTTCATACGTTAAGTATGAGCTTCCCATGGGCGGTTCTGTAACATTGTTCTCCATGTTCTTTGTTTGTCTTGTGGGTTACACATTTGGTATACGCATAGGATTATCTGCAGCTTTTGCATACAGCATTCTTCAGTTTATTCAGACCGGCGGTAAATATTTCCTGACACCTTTCCAGACATGCTGCGATTATTTCTTTGCTTTCACAGCACTTGGAATCGTTGGATTTTGGTATGGCAAGAAGAAAGGACTTATTACAGGATATGTTGTTGCTGCTCTTGTGAGAGGGCTTTTCCATACACTCGGAGGCTATATTTTTTGGATGGATTACATGCCGGAGAGTTTTCCTAAGAGCCTCGCGGCTGTGTATCCCATCGTATATAACTACAGCTATATTCTTATAGAAATGGCAATCACACTTATAATTATCAACATACCTGCTGTAAAAGGTGCTATAGAGAAAGTAATCGCGTCTGTTTCGGATAATAAGAACAACACCGAACCTTCAGCTCAGGCGTAAAGATATGAAAATAAAAAACGCAAGACGTTTATCGTCTTGCGTCAGACTGTAGACAAAGTCCACGGCAAATGCTGTGGATTTTTCTTTTAAAAAGTGTCACAAGCCCTGTATTTATCTGGGATTGAGGCACTTTTTATGGTATAATAAAAGTATCAAAGTTGTGGATGGGGATAGCCTTTATGATGACTTCTAATACCGAAAGAAAGCGTGAACAGATGCAGTTTGTGAGCATGGATGATCTGGTACCTCAGGATCACATGCTCAGGCTTATTGATAAAGCAATTGACTGGTCATTCATATATGACCTTGTTGAAGATAAGTATTCATCAGATATGGGCAGGCCCAGCATGGATCCTGTCACACTCATTAAAATCCCTTT
>NZ_FPCC01000015.1 GCF_900116875.1 Butyrivibrio sp. INlla21 | reverse complement strand
TAAGATACACCGAGGGGATGAAAGATCTCTATTCTCACAGGAAAGAAACAATAGAGAGAATCTTTGGGACAGCCAAAGAGAATCATGGATTTAGATATACACAGATGTATGGAAAGGCGCGGATGGAAATGAAGGTCGCGCTTACCTTTGCGTGTATGAATCTAAAAAAGCTTGCAAGAATCAAGAATGAATGGCGGTTAGAAATGGCCTGATAAGGGCTGTTTTGACCATTTTTATTATGAAAATCCGGCTTAAGAAGAAAAATGGTCTTGAGAGCTATGCTCTCAAGACCACTTTGTCTACAGTCTGATACTTTTATATATAAAAGTATCTTTTTTCTTATGAAAGACAGACAGCTGGTTTGGTGATTCAACTACACTAGAGCTTACGACTTGAATTGCAACATGAGGTGGAACATGATAAAGAAGGAAATGATCGCCATGCTACTGGCAGGGGGCCAGGGTAGCAGACTGGGAGTGCTGACAGCCAATATGGCTAAGCCGGCAGTATCTTTTGGGGGAAAGTACAGGATAATTGACTTTCCGCTTAGTAACTGTATTAATTCCGGAGTGGACACTGTGGGTGTCCTTACACAATATCGTCCGCTCAGACTTAATTCTCACATTGGAATAGGTATACCGTGGGATCTGGATCGTAATTTCGGTGGAGTAACTGTGCTTCCGCCTTACGAAAAGAGTGCCAACAGTGAGTGGTATACCGGTACAGCCAATGCTATTTACCAGAATCTTGAATACATGGAAAACTATGATCCGGATTATGTGCTGATTCTCTCCGGAGATCACATATATAAGATGGATTATGAGACCATGCTTGATTTTCATAAGGCAAGTAACGCAGACGTTACCATTGCCGTTATGCCTGTGCCCATCGAGGAAGCTTGCAGGTTCGGAATCATGATCACTGATGAGAACAAGAGGATTGTTGATTTTGAAGAAAAGCCCGAGCATCCCAGAAGCAACCTTGCTTCTATGGGTATCTATATCTTTTCATGGGAAGTATTAAAAAAGGCTCTTATAGACAATAAAGATCTTCCGGGACTTGATTTCGGTAAGCATATTATTCCTTACTGTAAGGAAAAGGGACAATCTCTTTTTGCTTATGAATTTGATGGATACTGGAAGGATGTAGGAACACTTACTTCATATTGGCAGGCCAACATGGAGCTTATAGATATCGTTCCCGAGTTTAATCTCTACGAAGAGTATTGGAAGATCTATACTTCAAGCGGCATTCAACCGCCACAGTATCTGGGACCCGACAGCGCTATGGAAAGGTGTATAGCGGGCGAGGGATGTGAGATATACGGTAAAGTATATAACTCGATCATCGGTCCGGGTGTAAAGATAGGAAAAGACACTGTGGTCAGCCACTCCATCATAATGAACGAAACAGAGATCGGGGAAGGCTGCAACATAGAAAAGGGTATAATCGCCGAGAAGGTTAAGATAGGAAACAACGTGCACATTGGTGCATTTGAAGAAAAGCCCAACGAAACAAAACCGGGCATTTACTGCGAGGGGATCTGCACAATAGGAGAGAAATCCGAGATTCCCGACAATGTAACCATCGGAAAGAACACCATGATCTTTGGAAAGACATCTTCGGAAGATTATCCGGACGGTGTTTTGGACAGCGGAAGAACACTAGATAAGGCAGGTGATTGACATGAGGGCGATTGGCATTATTTTAGCGGGCGGAAGCAGTAGTAGAATGCAGGAGCTTTCCAAGAAAAGAGCCGTATGTGCGATGCCTGTTGCAGGTTTTTACAGAAGCATAGATTTTGCTCTGAGTAACATGACAAACTCTCATATTCAGACGGTTGCGGTATTTACTCAGTACAATGCGGGAAGTCTTAATTCACACCTTAGTTCTTCAAAGTGGTGGGACTTCGGAAGAAAGCAGGGCGGATTGTATGTTTTCACACCGGCAGTTAAGGCGTCCGGAAACCTGTGGTACAGAGGAACCGCGGATGCGATAGCTCAGAACCTTGATTTCCTCAGAAGTTGCCACGAACCGTATGTAGTAATAACATCCGGTGACTGTGTGTACAAGATGGATTTCGGTAAGCTTTTGGAATATCACATCCAGAAGCAGGCAGATATAACCGTTGTATGTAAGGATATGCCGGCATCTTTTGACACCGAGAGATTCGGAACGATAAGGATGAACGAAGAGAGCAGGATTGAGGATTTTGAGGAAAAACCTGTTGTATCAAGATCAAATACAATCTCCTGCGGTATATACGTTATCCGAAGAAGACAGCTTATTGAGCTTATAGAAAGAGCTGAGGAAGAAGAAAGATACGACTTTGTTAGAGACATCCTTGTAAGATACAAGGATATGAAACGTATCTACGGATACAAGATAAAAGAGTATTGGAACAACATTGCTTCGGTTGATGATTATTTTAGGACCAATATGGATTTCCTAAAACCTGAAGTAAGAGAGTACTTCTTTAGAGAGTATCCCGGAATCTACACCAAGATAGAAGATCTTCCGCCGGCCAAGTACAATGTCGGAGTTAACGTTAAGAACAGTCTTATCTCCAGCGGATGTATCATAAACGGAACCATAGAAGATTCGGTGATATTCAAAGGAGCTTTTGTAGGCAATAACTGTTATATTAAGAATTCTATCATCTTGAATGATGTTTATATCGGCGACAACACGCATATAGAAAATTGCATTGTAGAGAGCCACGGTACGATCCAAGCGAACTCGTACTACAAAGAAGATAACGGCATCAAGATAGTGGTAGAAAATAATGAACGCTATGTAATCTAGTTTTCTAGATCAGATTAACCAAGAGGGGGTTACACGATGAAAATTACAGACGTCAGAGTAAGAAAGGTTACCAAGCAGGGCAAAATGAGAGCAGTTGTATCTGTTACATTTGATAATGAATTCGTTGTTCATGACATCAAAGTAATAGAAGGCGAGAGGGGCTTGTTCATCGCTATGCCGAGCAAGAAGTCTACGGACGGCGAGTACAGAGACATAGCTCATCCCATCAATTCGGATACCAGAAAGGTCCTGCAGGATACGATCCTTGAGGCTTACGATAAAGCCGCTGTCGAAGAGGGCGAGGAAGAGCCTGTATTATAAAATTGTTCAAGACATATAATCTTTTGGGGCTGTTGAGACAGCCCCTTTTTTTCATGTGGTTGAAAATGATATGATATATGATAAGGATTTGTAATATTGGAGGAGATGTAGTAGTGTTGGGTTTGTTAAAAAGACTATTCGGAAATAAAGAAGAGGAAACAGGCAATATGATAGTGATAGCGGGACTTGGAAATCCCGAAAAGAAATACTTCGGGACAAGGCACAATATCGGCTTTGATGTTATAGACGCCTTGTCTGACAAATACAATATAGGTCTTACAGAAACCAAGTTTAAGGCGGTTTATGGAAAAGGAAGAATCGGCGATCAGAAGGTTATTCTGGTCAAGCCCATCACATATATGAATCTCAGCGGAGAGGCGATAAGACCGATCTGCGATTACTTCAAGGTTGACACCAAGGAAGAGCTTATCGTTATATCGGATGACGTTGAGCTTGACGAGGGTAACATTAGAGTAAGACCCAAGGGAAGCGCGGGAGGTCATAACGGACTTAAGAACATAATCGCGCAGCTCGGACATGATGAATTCAGCAGAGTCAGAGTCGGTGTCGGCAAGAAACCCAAGGAGTACGACATGGTAAACTGGGTTCTCGGACACTTTGAAGGAGAGGCAGCAGTTCTTATTAAGGAAGGAAAAGAAAGAGCTGTCGCAGCAATAGAAGAGATAATTGAAAACGGCGTGGACAGCGCCATGAACAAATACAACGGGAAGAAATAATGAGAGCAATCACGAGTCCTCTTAAGGAACTTAAAGAATTTGATGAAATAAATGAGTATCTCGATAAGCCCTTCGCCTGCGCAGAGGTGACGGGCTGTGTTGATTCGCAGAAGCTTCATTTTATAGACGGACTCGGCGCTGAGTTTAAGTATAGGATCATCGTTACTTACAGTGATCTTAGGGCAAAAGAGATCTATGAAGACTACAAGTATTACGACAAGAATGTCACAGTCTATCCCGCCAAAGACCTTATCTTTTATCAGGCGGATGTTCACAGTAACGAAGTTGTAAGACAGAGAATCCGCTGCATGAGAAGGCTTCTCGAGGGGCGCCCGGTTACAGTCGTGACTACTTTCGCGGCACTCATGTCCCCGCAGATAAAGCCCGAAGTGATCAAAGAAAGTATATTAAGCATCGATAAGCACAGACCCATAGATGAAAAAGAGATCGCTAAGAAACTCGTTTCCATGGGATATGTAAGAAACTACCAGGTCGAGGGACCCGGTGAATTTTCAGTAAGAGGAGATATCGTCGATGTCTTTGATCTTACGGAAGACAACCCATACAGAATTGAGCTTTGGGGAGATGAGATCCAGTCTATACGAAGCTTTGATATTTTGTCTCAGAGATCTCTTGAAAAGCTTGAATCCATAGATATCTATCCGGCATCGGAGATCATTCTTGATGATAAGCGCCTTGAAAAGGGAATGGCGAGAATAGAGGAAGAGACAGAAAAAGCTTATGAGACTTTGAGAAGTGAGTTTAAAACTAAAGAGGCGCATCAGCTTAAAAAACTAACTGAGGAGCTTAGAGAGCAGCTCTTTGAGCTTCATTCAATGGTGAATCTTGAGAGCTACATCAGATATTTTTACGATGACACTGTCACTATGCAGGAGATGTTTCCTAAAGGAAAGAGCTGTATCTTTATCGATGAGCCGCAGAGAGTTTTTGAACACGCCAGTGCGGTGGAACTTGAATTTAAAGAGAGCATGACTCACAGAGCCGAGAAGGGTTATGTTCTTCCCGGTCAGATGGACATTCTTTATTCCGTAGACAACTGTATCGCCAGAATGGGAAACGGAAGAAGAGTACTCGTTTCGGCACTTGCAATGCCCAAAGCCCAGAATCCTTTTGCTCCGGAAAAGAGCTGGGATATAAGAGCAAGGAGCGTTGCGCCTTACAATAACAGTTTCGATTCCCTTGTGTCCGATCTTAAGAACTATTCAAAGAACGGATACAGGGTTCTTATTCTGTCCGGATCAAGGACAAGAGCAAAAAGAATCGTAGAAGACCTTCGCGATAATCTCGTCACCTCTTTTTACAGTGAAGATCCCGGAAGAGTTTTACGACCCGGCGAGATAATGACTTACTACGGAAGGATACTGAAAGGTTTTGAGTATCCCGACATTAAGTTCGCGGTTATCGCAGAGAGTGATATTTTCACCGAGCACGTTAAAAAGAGAAAAAAGAAAAAAACCAAATATACCGGAGAAAAAATTTCCGATTTCGCCGACCTTAAGATTGGCGACTACGTTGTTCATGAAGAACACGGACTTGGAATCTACAGAGGTATTGAGAAGGTTGAGACTGACCACGTCGTCAGAGACTACATAAAGGTTGAGTACGGCGGGGGAGGAAATCTCTATATTCTCGCGACCGGCCTCGGCGTAATTCAGAAGTATGCTTCCGGCGGAGATTCCGAGAACGGACACAAGCCAAAGCTTAATAAGCTCGGAACGCTTGAGTGGACACATACCAAGAGCAAGGTAAAAGCGGCCGTAGAAGAAGTTGCGCAAGACCTTGTCGAACTCTATGCAAAGAGGCAGCAGACCAAAGGCTATGAGTTTAGTAAGGATACGGTCTGGCAGCAGGAATTCGAAGATTCTTTTCCCTATCAGGAGACAGAAGATCAGCTTACTGCTATTGAAGATACCAAAAGAGATATGGAGTCCTCGGTTATCATGGACAGACTTATCTGCGGTGATGTCGGATTCGGAAAAACTGAGATCGCGATCCGCGCTGCGTTCAAAGCGGTACAGGATGGAAAGCAGGTTGCGGTGCTTGTACCGACTACCATTCTTGCTCAGCAGCACTACAATACTTTTGCCGAGCGCATGCGTAACTTCCCCGTAAGAGTGGATCTTATGTCCAGATTCAGAACTGCGTCCGAACAGAAGAAGACTGTTGAAGATCTTAAGAAGGGACTTGTTGATATTGTTATCGGAACCCACAGACTTCTTTCAAAGGATGTCGCATATAAAGATCTTGGGCTTCTTATTGTGGATGAGGAGCAAAGATTTGGTGTAACACACAAGGAAAAGATCAAGACCATGAAAGAAAGCGTTGACGTTCTCACACTTACGGCAACGCCTATTCCGCGTACCCTTCACATGTCACTTGTAGGCATCAGAGAGATGTCTGTTTTGGAGGAGGCTCCAAACGACAGACTGCCCATTCAGACTTATGTCATGGATTACAACGATGAACTTGTAAGAGAAGCCATTGTAAGAGAGCTTTCAAGAGGCGGGCAGGTTTATTATGTATACAACAGAGTAAATACAATTGCAGATACCGCTGCGCAGATTCAGAAGCTTGTTCCGGAAGCCAACGTTGCTTTTGCTCACGGACAGATGAAAGAGTCTGAGCTTGAGAGAATCATGTATGACTTTATAGACGGAACCATAGATGTGCTTGTTTCCACAACAATCATAGAGACGGGACTTGATATTCCAAACGTTAATACTATGATCATTCATGATTCTGATAAGATGGGACTTTCTCAGCTTTATCAGCTTCGCGGAAGGGTCGGAAGATCCAATAGGACCGCCTATGCATTTCTCATGTACAAAAGAGATAAGATGCTAAAAGAGGTTGCCGAAAAGAGACTTTCTGCTATCAGAGAGTTTACCGATCTTGGAAGCGGATTTAAGATTGCTATGCGAGATCTTGAGATAAGAGGCGCCGGAAGTCTTCTTGGAAAAAAGCAGAGTGGTCACATGCAGGCAGTTGGATATGATATGTACTGCAAGATGCTTGAGGAAGCAGTAAGGCACAAGAGAAGCCTTGGTGGCGATAGCGAAGAGGAAGTGTTCAATACATCTATAGATCTGGATGTAAGTGCATTTATTCCCGATAATTATATCCTGAATGAAGAGCAGAAGCTTGAGATATATAAGCGAATAGCAAGTCTTGAAAATCAAGGCGAGTGTGATGATATGAAGGATGAGCTCAGCGACAGATTCGGAAAAGTTCCGGATACCGCGATAAATCTTTTGCGCATATCACTTCTCAGAACAAAAGCGCATTCTCTTTTTATCTATGAGATCAAGGGCGGTGGCGGCAAGATAGAGATCAGCGTAAGCCCGACAGCCAAGATAAAGGCAGAGAACATACCTGCGTTTCTTGATTCGTACAAAGGAAAGATGGTATTCCATACTGCCAAGACACCTGTGTTTGTATATAAGTATGTGAAGGATAAAAATGCGAATAAGGCAGAGCGTCAGCTTTTGGACGACGCCGAAAAAATCGTGGCGAAGATGGAAGAGCTACTTCTTTGAAGATGTGGTATTATGGAAGGCAGATGTTTTATTTGAAAAAAGAAATTGGATGAGGCGAAAGTTCTTTTGCCCAAAAGATAATAAGTAGTACGGAGGAGATTAGAAGTAATGATCAATGAAAGTTTTAAGAGCATGCTCGGAGCTAAGTCCGTGATCAGAGAGCTTTCAGAGTATGCAACTGCAAGAGGAAAAGAGATCGGATACGAGAACGTTTTTGATTTCAGTCTCGGAAATCCAAGCGTTGAAGTTCCCAAGGAATTCACGGACGAGATGATAAGACTTCTTCAGGAAGAGGATACAATGACTCTTCACGGATATACACCAAGTCTTGGTAATCCTTTATACAAAGCGGAGATAGCAAAATCACTTAATGAGAGATTCGGAATGAACTACGGCCCCGAGCACATCTTCCCTACAACGGGAGCTGCAGGAGCTATCGCGCATGCTGTTCGTTCGATAACAAAACCCGGAGACGAAGTGATCGCATTTGCTCCTTTCTTCCCCGAGTACGGACCTTACATTACGGGAGCAGGCTGCAAACTCAGCATTGTTCCTGCAGATACAACAAGCTTCCAGATCAACTTCGAGAAGTTTGAAGAGATGTTAAATCCCGGGGTAATGGCTGTTCTTGTAAATACACCCAACAACCCTTCGGGTGTTGCATATTCAACAGAGACACTTACAAAACTTGCCAAGATCCTTACTGATAAATCAAAAGAGTACGGACATGTTATTTATCTTATGTCCGATGAACCTTACAGAGAGATCGTGTTTAAGGGTGCGGATGCTCCTTACGTATCAAAGTTCTACGACAACACTCTTAGCTGCTATTCATTCTCCAAATCACTTTCACTTCCAGGAGAGAGAATCGGTTATGTTGCAGTTAATCCTGCTTGCGAAGGAGCAGAATTTATTGTTCCTATGTGCGGACAGATTTCAAGAGGAACCGGACACAACTGTCCTCCTTCCATCATTCAGATGGCGGTTGCAAAAGTGTGTGGAATGACAGCTGATCTTTCAGTATATGAGACCAACATGAACATTATCTACAACACACTTACAGAACTCGGTTTTGAAGTGGTTAAGCCCGGCGGAACTTTCTATATCATGCCCAAGGCACTTGAAGAAAGTTCAATCGAATTCTGCAAAAAAGCCAAAGACTATGATCTTATATTTGTTCCGACAGACGGATTCGGAGCACCCGGATATTTCAGAATGGCTTACTGCATCGATACCGAAAAAGTAGAAAGAGCTATGGAAAGACTTCGTAAATTTGTAGCAGAGGTTTATGGAAAATAATTTAAAGGTGGTAGTTTAAATATGAATAATAAAAAGACGACAAAACCTTTTGTGTTTTTTGTTATAACCGTTGTATATACATTGCTTATCACATTCGTTGACAGAAAGCCCGTCGGCGCGGAAGGAACAAGCGTAGGCTTTTCTTGTTTCAACACAGTGATACGTGATGCGATAGGACTTAATGTTATGTGGGACAAGATCACGGATGTGTTTATGCTCATCGCAGTTCTTGTTGCATTGTACTTTGCAGTGATGGGACTTCTTAGTCTGATCAGGGAAAAGAGTCTTCTTAAAGTAGATAAAGATCTCTATGTGCTTGCCGGAATTTATGTTGTGATCGCAATTCTTTATGTTGCTTTTTCAAAGATACCGATCAACTACAGACCTTTTCTTTCACCCGGAGAGACTGAGCTTGAGACATCATTTCCATCAACACACGTACTTGTTGTAGGAACTATTTTAAGTACTGCAGTTATTAATCTTAAAAAGAAAATCGAAAATCAAAAACTTATAAAAATAATTACTTATCTTTCTGTTTTTATTATCGTGATGACTGTGATCGGAAGATTACTTTCAGGTGTTCATTGGTTCACCGATATAGTAGGCGGAGTGCTGATGTTTCTTACACTTACGGCAGCTTATGCTTCCGTGGCAGACAGGGTTTCTTCAAAAGATTGAACTAAATAATTAGAAAAAATGCGGCGCTGTGTTTTGTGATGACCTCGAAACACAGCGCTGTTCTTATGTGCGGACGTTGACAATGTATCAAAACAAGCGTAAACTATATTACGTAACTACTTTATTGTTATAACGAGCTACAAAAAACATAATGTTTTTTCTTATTGAGGAGGATGAATAAATGGCTGAGATTAATAAACCCGAAGCTACTATCAAGCCTGTTGCAACAATCAAGACACCTACAGTTACAGCAGAGGTGAAGCCTGCAGCACCTGCTAAGCCTGAAGTAAAGGCTGAAGCAAAGAAGCCCGCTGCAAAGAAACCTGCAGCAAAGAAGACAACAAAGAAAGCTACAGCAAAAAAGACAACGGCTAAAAAGTCTACTGCAAAGAAGACTACTGCTGCTGCTTCTAAGACTACATCTACAAAGACAGCTGCAAAGAAAACAACAGCCAAGAAAGCAACTACAGCTAAGAAGGCTACAACAGCTAAAAAGGCTGCTACAACAAAGACTGCAGCAAAGAAGACAACAGCCAAGAAAGCTACCACAGCTAAGAAAACAACAGCAGCTAAGAAGACTGCTACAAAGGCTACGGCAGCAAAGAAGACAACTGCAAAGAAAACTACAGCTAAAAAGACAACGGCTAAAAAGTCAACTGCAAAGAAGGCTACAGCTAAGAAGGCCGTTACCAATATGAAGGTTAATATCGAGCTTCAGTATTCTTACAAGCATCTCCCTTACGATGATATCGTTGCATGCGTAAAGAATAATTATAAGAATGAGATGGCCGGCGATGTTAACGGTATCAAGAAGCTCAGCATTTATATTAAGCCTGAAGAGAATGCAGCATACTATGTTGTAAACGATAAGGTTCAGGGCAAGGCTGATATCTGATATACAATATCTTTTATGAGTTTATATTATTTGAGTTTGTGAATGTGAATAGCAACTATCCGAGAGATTGGGTGGTTGCTATTTTTTTTATAAGACTGGCAATCGATTCTTAAATTGTTTTGAAATGGATTGTTGGGATTTGAGGGTGATAAGTAAGATCCGTAAGGGCTTATGCGAAAGTGTAATAAGAGTGATAAAATATTACAAGACACAGACTTTGCATACATGAAAGGAATCGCAAGATGGAATTATTTGACGGAAGACCAAAGAGTACAGAAGGAAGACTTTCAAGAGAAGTTCGCACTTATGATTTTCTTGATAAGCTTGGAATAAATTATAAGAGAACAGATCATGCTCCCGCAGACAATATGGAAGCATGTAATGAGATCGATAAAGTTCTTGAAGTTATAATCTGCAAAAATCTTTTTCTCTGCAACAGACAGAAGACCAAATATTATCTTCTCATGATGCCCGGGGATAAAAAGTTTAAGACAAAAGAACTGTCGTCACAAATTAATTCTGCAAGACTATCATTTGCGGACGCAGATGATATGCTTAAGTTTCTTGATATCGAGCCGGGCGCTGTCAGCATCATGGGACTTATGAATGATAAAGAACATGCCGTGCAACTCCTTATAGATGAAGATGTAAAGAAGGGCGAGTACATCGGATGTCATCCATGCGTGTGCACATCAAGTCTTAAGATAAAGACAGAAGACATCTTCAATAAGTTTCTTCCTGAGGTGGGACATGAACCTGTGATTGTGCATCTGATCGGGGAGGATTGAGAAAGATTGTTTTCATAGGAGGAATTTTGTATGAGGAAAAGGATATTTGAGATCATTGAAATATCGGAAGATAATGACAGAGCCAGTTCATATTACGATGCTTTTATGCTTGTTTCAATAATAATAAGCATACTTCCCCTTGCATTTAAGACGCATTATTCCTTTTTCCATTATACGGATATTGTAACGACATTTATCTTTATTGTTGATTACTTACTTAGGCTTTCTACAGCAGATTATAAACTGAAGGATTCATCAGCTTTGTCGTTTGTGAAATATCCATTCACGCCATGGGCAGTTATTGACCTTGTTTCGATACTTCCAACTATATCAGCGCTCAATAGTGGATTTAAACTGCTTAGATTATTCCGTATTTTCAGAACATTTAGAGTGTTCAGAGTACTTAAGGCATTCAGATATTCAAGAAGTGTTTAATCCTTTAATGGTTGGAACCGTAGAGCAGTGCATAAAACAATTCTTTGTTGAGGCAGGTTGCTTATTAGGAGAGGTTGAAGAGGCAATTACTGTTGCGTTACCGGAGATGATAGCAGCGAGTCTTGCGGATGGGACATTACCTATCGGAGAGATAATTGCGCTGGGAATTCTTGCAGTAACCATTTATATGATTCATCAAGAGAATAAGGCTAAAAAGGATGCTGCAAATTCATCAGGTGAGGCACAGGAAGTAGAAGGAAAAGAAAAAGCGGAGTCAGAGACCAGTGCTGCCACAGGTGGGAACAGCGGAGATGACGATGATGATAAACAAAAAGATGATAAAAAAGAAAAGGAGCAGGCTTTTAAAGATAATGATGGCGAAGAACTGAGCAATATGACGAGGCAAGAATTGGAAGAAAACATGCCTGAGGATTGGGATTATCAAGAACATAATGGGCGTGTTCATATAAGAGATTCGAATGGAAAAATGCGAATCAGAATTGATGAGCCAGAAACTAAACCGCCTGCGAGAACTCCTTATAGGCATATGCATATATATGATGAGAATGGAAATTCTTTAGATATTAATGGCAATATTGTTGATAAATATGATCCATCCGGTCATATTCCATATTCTGATTAAATGGAGGGAAAAATGTTAGCTGATATTAATAAAAAGATAATAGAGACAGACTATTGTGATAAGGAAGTATTAGGTTTTGTGAGTGATTTCTTTGGAGATGAGATTACTATTTTTATCGATATAGATGGTGAAAAATGTTGGAAAATCAGTTTTTTAATGTGTTCACATGTACAATATGATACAGATGCTGCTTGGGGTTGGAGAAAAAAAGTAAGTCTAGTAAGAAATATGAATAAACAACAGCTTGGTTATTATTGTCAAGAGATTTCTGTAATGGAGAATACGGAAGCGGAAGGCTTTTATGATGTACACTTTGATTTATCAATAATTACAGGGTATTTGACGTGTAAAGATATTGTTTTTGAGCAAGTGTCAAGCAGACAAATTAATAAGTTTTGGGAGATGAATTAGTATATACATAAGGCATACTACAATGGATAATATGATTAAAAAAATAAATTCTTTTAAAAACGGAGAGAAACTTATTGTAATTTGGGGTGATGATAATAATCGGATTACAATTGAGGGAACCATTGATACAATCTACGAATCAGATAATTGCTTAGATGAAGATGATCCAAACTACAAAGAGTTTTATGCATGTGCTTTCAAGGTTGATAAAGTTCTTGATGCTATAGGAAATTCAAATATGGAAGTTGGTAAACTTATCGAAATTTCAGTAGATAATCAACCTGTTCAGATCTTTGATATAAACAGAAATCTTATTTGGGATATAAATATAGATGGATTATGAAAAAATGCACAGTAATGCTTCACCGCTAGAATTATGGTATAACGGATTAATAAATAAAAGTATTGATGAGCTTTCGATTTTAGATATTTCCCGTATGCTTAGGCAAGGTGTTCTGTTAGATATGGCGATGACCAAAGCAATGGATATATTGATAAGTAATCCTTTTGAGGGAGAAATATATGATGGAGATTTATTAAAACAGGTAATAAGAGCATTAAAATCCAAAAAAGTTTTTTAATGTGTTCACATGTACAATATGATTGACAAATTAAAAGAAATAATAATAGCAACAGATTACTGTGATGCCAGAGTGTTTGATTTCAGATGTGATTATTTTGGAGATGAGGTTTATTTGTTTTTAGAGAATGATGATAATTCCTGCTGGAAAATTTCATTTCTAATGTGTGCATCAGTACAATATGAAACTGATGCTGGCTGGAGTAAATCGTGGAGACATAATCCTAAATATGTTTGTGAAATGAGAAAGTCACAACTTGGATATTTTTGCCAAGAGATAAGTCTTGATTATTCAAATAAATTTGAAGGATTTATTGATGTAACTTTTGATTTATCTATAATGAGTGGAAAAATAACATGTAAGGAAATAAAAGTTGATAAAGTAAACAATGAAGATTGTGATTTTTTTTGGAATAATACTTCCAAGTAAATTAAAACAAGGATTATGCATTTGGCCTAATTTATGTTGTCATGTGTGAACAATATGAATATTTTGATTGAATTTATTCAAGTCTGATGATGAAGATGATTGATATGAACTTTTAAGTATAGAGGAGTTAATAGTAATGTTCCAATCAGGAGAGAGCGATGGCGACATACGTAATTTCAGACCTACACGGACAATATAAAATGTTTTTAAAGCTGCTTAAGAAAGTGACTTTCTCTGATACTGATGAATTATATATGCTTGGTGATGCGGTGGACCGCGGACCTGACGGAATAAAAATTTTGCAGCATGTAATGAACTCTGATAACATGCATTTTCTTTTGGGCAATCATGAGGTCATGATGCTTGAAGTTCTTGACCGAAGCGGAGTAGCAAAGTCCGAAATGAGCAGTTACCGGGGATTGGAAGCGGAGCGCTGGCTTACATGGAACGGTGGCGACAAAACATATAACAAGTACAAACGTCTCAAAAAAGAAGAGCGCGTGCAGTTGATGAACTGGCTTTATTCCTGTCCGCTTTCAATAAAGACGGAAGTAAATAAAAAGATATTTCTTTTGACTCATACGGCGTTTCTGGCGGATATGATCGATGTGCCTTTTAAAGAGATAGGTGAGCGTGAGGTGAATTACATTGTTTGGAATTCACCGTTTAGGCCGGATCTTTATAAGGATATTCGAGATTATATTTACTTCAAGCCGTGGACATTTATCATTGGTCATGTTCCCGCATGTTACATGGCAGATATTGTATATGGCGAAGGAGAGCACGAACTTTCTTCTTTTACCGTAGAGAATGTAATTGACATTGACGGAGGCTGCGCAAGCGGCGGAAAAGATAATAAGGCTTCAAGGGGCGCGATCCTTTTACGCCTAGATGACATGAAGGAATTCACAATGTCTTTTGCCGAATATGAATCCGAAAAGAAATAACAGTCTGAATTTAATGATCTGTAGACTCGATATGCACACAGATGCAAAACGAGTTTACAGATTTTTCATTATTACAGATAGTTGACATCAACCATAGGTAGTGATATTTTAATGTTAGCACTCAATCATGGTGAGTGCTAACACTTTAAAAACCATCCCATGAATTTAACCGGTGAATGCATAGGAAGGTGGACATTTTGGAACTTGATGAGAGAAAAAGAAAAATACTTAGAGCAATAGTTCAGAACTATTTGGAGACGGGCGACCCTGTCGGAAGCCGTACAATCTCCAAATACACCGATCTTAACTTAAGCTCCGCTACCATCAGAAATGAGATGGCGGATCTCGAGGAGATGGGGCTTATTATTCAGCCACATACTTCCGCGGGACGTATTCCTTCGGATCAGGGCTACAGAGTTTATGTAGATGAGATGCTTGGGGATAAGGAGAAGGAAGTTGAGAACATGAAGGAGATGCTTCTTGATAAAGAAGAAAAGCTTGAGAATCTCCTTAAGCAAGTGGCCAAGACTTTAGCGATCGACACCAATTATGCCACGATGATCTCAGCGCCTCAGATCAAGAAGAACAAGCTCAAGTTCATACAGATTTCCAAGGTAGATGATGAGCATCTTCTTGCGACTATTGTTATAGAAGGCAACGTCATCAAGAATAAGATTATTCCCGTTGAGGAAGTTCTTGATGATGCGACTATGCTCAAACTCAACATACTTTTGAATACCAGACTGGACGGACTTGCGGTTGAGGACATTAACCTCGGACTTATATCCGCAGTTAAGCAGGAAGCGGGTATTCACAGTGGAATTATCGGAAACGTGATCGACGCTGCGGCTGAATCAATCACTGCAGATGAAGATCTTCAGATATACACGAGCGGAACGATGAACTTTTTCAAATATCCCGAACTTACGGACAGCACCAAGGCGGGTGAACTCATCAGCACATTTGAGGATACCAAGGATCTTGGCAGTATCGTAGAGGGAACTCTTTCCGCAGAGACGGATGAGACCGGAATTCAGGTTTACATCGGAAGCGAGACTCCCGTACAAGCCATGAAGGATTGCAGTGTTGTAACCGCAACCTATGAGCTTGGAGATGGAATGCGTGGAACGGTCGGAATTATCGGACCCAAGAGAATGGATTACGACAAAGTTATTTCTACTCTTAAGAATATGAGACATGCCCTGGATGATCTTTATAAAAAGGGCAAGTAGTACATTGATAAATAAAAAGAATTTTGTTCAGGAGGCAATAAGTTGAGTAATACAGAAAAGCAGGCTCATGAAAAGGCAAAGAAGCCTGTGAGCGATAAAGAAAAAGAAGTTCTCGAGAACATCATGGATGAGCTTGAGAAAGAGGCTCAGGAAAAAGAAGAAACTGTAGCCAAGACATCTGAAGCAGAAGCTGCAGAGGCCAAGGCGGAAGCAAAAGGCGATGAAGCCGAAGAAGCTTCTGAGGATAAGAAGAAAGGTCTTTTTAATAAAAAAGAAAAGAAAGACCCTCTTAAAGAAAAAGTTGACGAGCTTAACGACAGACTTATGAGACAGGTCGCTGAGTTTGATAACTTCAGGAAGAGAACGGACAAGGAAAAGGCTCAGATGTTTGAGCAGGGCCAGGGCAGTGTCCTTGAGAAGCTCCTTCCCGTAATAGATAATTTTGAGCGAGGACTTCTGGCAGTTCCCGAAGAGGAAAAAGACGGAGCCTTTGCGGATGGCATGAACAAGATCTACAAGCAGCTCATGAAGCAGATGGAAGATCTTGGAGTAACCCCAATTGAAGCTGTGGGTAAAGAATTCGATCCAAACCTTCACAATGCGGTTATGCAGGTGGACAGCGAGGAGTATGATTCCGGAGTTGTTGCACAGGAACTTCAAAAGGGATATATGTTCCACGATACCGTGCTAAGACACAGCATGGTTGGTGTTAGTAAATAAAACTACAGAATATAAAGATAGTATACGGAGGAAATAAAAATGAGTAAGATCATAGGTATCGACTTAGGTACAACAAATAGCTGCGTTGCAGTTATGGAAGGTGGTAAGCCCACTGTTATCGCTAACGCAGAGGGAGCAAGAACAACACCTTCAATCGTAGCATTTACAAAGAACGGAGAGAGAATCGTAGGTGAGCCCGCTAAGCGTCAGGCTGTTACCAATGCAGACAACACAATCTCTTCAATCAAGAGAGACATGGGTACAGACAACGGACGTACAATCGACGGCAAGAAGTACTCACCTCAGCAGATCTCAGCAATGATCCTGCAGAAGCTTAAGGCAGATGCAGAGCAGTATCTCGGCGAATCAGTAACAGAAGCGGTTATCACTGTTCCCGCTTATTTCAATGACGCACAGCGTCAGGCAACAAAGGACGCAGGTAAGATCGCAGGTCTCGATGTAAAGAGAATCATCAACGAGCCTACAGCAGCAGCTCTTGCTTACGGTCTTGATAACGAGAAAGAGCAGAAGATCATGGTATACGACCTTGGTGGTGGTACATTCGACGTATCAATCATCGAGATCGGTGACGGTGTCATCGAAGTTCTTTCAACAAACGGTGATACACACCTTGGTGGTGATGATTTCGACCAGGCTATCATCAACTGGATGGTACAGGATTTCAAGAATAAAGAAGGCGTTGACCTTTCAGGCGACAAGATGGCTATGCAGAGACTTAAGGAAGCTGCAGAGAAGGCTAAGAAGGAACTTTCTTCTTCAACAACAACCAACATCAACCTTCCTTTCATCTCAGCAGGTGCTGACGGCCCTAAGCACTTTGACGTAGACCTTACAAGAGCTAAGTTCGAAGAGCTCATTCATGACCTCGTAGAGAGAACAGCTATCCCTGTTCAGAACGCTATGAAGGACGCAGGTCTTACAAACGCAGATATCGGAAAGGTTCTCCTTGTTGGTGGATCAACTCGTGTACCTTGCGTTGTTGAGAAGGTTAAGCAGCTCACAGGCCAGGAGCCTTCCAAGAACCTCAACCCTGATGAGTGCGTAGCTATCGGTGCTTCTATCCAGGGCGGTAAGCTCGCAGGAGATGCAGGCGCAGGCGACATCCTTCTTCTTGACGTAACACCTCTTTCACTTTCAATCGAGACAATGGGTGGTGTTGCTACAAGACTTATCGAGCGTAACACAACAATTCCTACCAAGAAGAGCCAGGTATTCTCAACTGCAGCCGATAATCAGACAGCCGTTGACATCAACGTTCTTCAGGGTGAGAGACAGTTCGCTAAAGACAATAAGTCACTCGGACAGTTCAGACTTGACGGAATCCCTCCGGCAATGAGAGGTGTTCCTCAGATCGAAGTTACATTCGATATCGATGCAAACGGTATCGTTAACGTATCAGCTAAGGACCTCGGAACAGGTAAGGAGCAGCACATCACTATCACAGCAGGTTCCAACATGTCTGATGAGGATATCGATAAGGCTGTAAAAGAGGCTCAGGAGTATGAGGCTCAGGATAAGAAGCGTAAAGAGGGTATTGATGCCCGCAACGATGCTGATGCATTCGTATTCCAGACAGAAAAGGCTCTTCAGGAAGCAGGCGACAAGATCGACGCTTCTCAGAAGCAGACTGTAGAAGATGACATCAAGGCTCTTAAGGAGACACTTGAGCAGACTAAGGATAAAGAGCTTTCAGACAGTGAGATCGACTCACTCAAGAGCCAGAAAGAAAAGCTCATGAATGACGCTCAGGCACTTTTTGCTAAGATGTATGAGAATGCACAGGCAGCCGGTGCAGGCCCTGATATGGGTGCACAGAGCGCAGGTCCTGACATGGGCGGAGCTTCAAACGCAGCTGATAACAACGACAATGTTGTAGACGGCGATTACAGAGAAGTTTGATGATTGAGGAGTATTATGTCAGAACAGAAGCGTGACTACTACGAGGTGCTTGGCGTTAGCAGAAGCGCCTCGGACGACGAGATAAAAAAAGCATACAGAGTGCTTGCCAAGAAGTATCATCCGGATATGAATCCGGGTGATGCATCTGCAGCCGAGAAGTTCAAAGAGGCTTCTGAGGCTTATGCGGTTCTTAGCGATCCCGAGAAAAAGCGCCAGTACGATCAGTTCGGACATGCGGCATTTGAAGGTGGCGGAGCCGGTGGATTCGGAGGCTTTGACTTTAACGGTGCCGATTTCGGTGATATCTTCGGCGATATCTTCGGTGATTTCTTCGGTGGCGGAAGGTCACGTGGCGGAGCAAGAAGCGGCCCCTCTAAGGGAGCCAACATCAGAGCCAGCGTCAGGATCACATTTCTTGAGGCTGTATTTGGCTGTGAAAAGGAGCTTGAGCTTACCATTAAGGATCCTTGCCCTAATTGTCACGGCACAGGGGCTAAGCCCGGAACTACCGCTTCAACCTGTACACGATGCGGCGGTAAGGGACAGATTGTATATACACAGCAGTCTTTCTTTGGTACCGTAAGAAATGTTCAGACCTGCCCCGATTGCGGAGGAACAGGTAAGATCATCAAAGAGAAGTGTCCTGATTGCCACGGATCCGGTTATATCGCAAGCAGAAAGAAGATCAAGGTCAGCATTCCCGCGGGAATCGATAACGGACAGAGCGTTAGGATCCGCGATAAGGGTGAGCCGGGAATTAACGGCGGACCCAGAGGAGATCTTCTTGTAGAAGTTGTTGTATCCGATCATCCTATTTTCCAGAGAGAGGGTATCAACATCTATTCAATGGTTCCCGTTTCATTTGCTATTGCTGCACTTGGCGGAACGGTTCTTATCGATACCGTTGACGGTAAGGTTGCATATGATGTAAAGGCCGGAACTCAGACAGACACAAGAGTAAGACTTCGCGGAAAGGGCGTTCCTTCACTTCGTGATAAGGATGCGAGAGGCGACCACTATGTAACACTTGTGGTTCAGGTTCCCGATAAGCTTTCCAAGGAAGCAAAAGAACTGCTTAAGAAGTTTGATGAGAAGACAGGTGATTCACTTACAGCCGCCGAGCGTATGATGGGATCAAAAGATTCCGATGACGACGGCCCCGGAAGTAACGGCGGAAAGAAAAAGAAATCTTTCTGGAAGTGATTTTGCATAAAAAACGATTTGTGTTATACTTCCGTAGTTAGAATAATAACTACGGAAGTTTTTTAAGTAATCACCAGACTCGGTATTATCGAGTCGTGGTGTACTACTTAGTTCCGGCGAGCGGATGCGAGAGCGGAACCTCATTGAAATAGGTGATTATCATGAAATGGATGCGTTTTAGAGTTCGTACCAATGAAGAATCGGAAGATATAATAGTAAGTTACCTTCAGGACATCGGTCTTGAGGGCGCTCAGATTGAAGATAATGCTCCGCTTTCGACAGCGGATAAGGAGCAGATGTTTATTGATGCTCCCGAACTTGAGCCTGACAAGATCAATACTGAGCTTACAGGCGGCGCGGCATATCTCAATTTCTTTTTGGAGATTGATGATGACAATATGCTTACCATAGAGCTTCCGGATGACAACGGAGAGTACGTTAAGATAAAGAAGACTCCCGAAGAAGTGCAGTCAGAGATGAAAGAAAAGCTTGATGAACTGAGAAGCTTTTCCGATATCGGAGACGGCACTATATCTGTTGATGTGACAGAGGATATAGATTGGATAAATAACTGGAAGCAGTATTTCCATAAGTTTTATATAGATGACATTCTCGTTATTCCTTCATGGGAAAAAGAGACTGATACCGATAAAGAGAAGGCAGAGATGGTCCTTCATATTGATCCGGGAACGGCTTTCGGAACAGGTATGCATGAGACAACGCAGCTCTGCATCCGCATGCTAAAAAAGTATGTGACGCCTGATACCGAGCTCCTAGATGTGGGAACCGGAAGCGGAGTTTTATCTATCCTTGCGCTTATGTTCGGTGCCAAGCATGCTATGGGAACGGATCTTGATAAGTGCGCAGTTCCCGCTGTTAAAGAGAACATGGAGAACAACGGGATTGCTCCCGATAAGTTTGATATGCTCATCGGAAATATTATTGATGATAAAGAAGTGCAGGATAAGGTCGGTTACGACAAGTACGACATAGTTGTTGCAAACATTCTTGCCAACGTTCTTGTGCCCCTTACACCCGTGATCCTGAACCAGCTTAAAAAGGGCGGTATCTATATCACATCGGGTATCATCAATACCAAAGAAGAAGAGGTTAAAAAGGCGCATCTGGATGCTGGTCTTGAGATTTTGGAGATTCATCACCAGGGAGATTGGGTTTCAATTACTTCGAGGAAAAATTGATGTATCATTTTTTTGTTGATAGTTCTGCTATTTCCGCCGATCTCAAAAAAGTTGAGATAACGGGAGACGATTACAATCACATAGCTAATGTCCTTAGAATGAAGGTCGGAGAGCAGTTTTCCGTAAGCATCAGAGAAGAGGGCGACGGACGAGAACTCTTTTACGAGATAGAAGAGATAACGGGATCATCCGTTATAGGGAATCTTTGTTTTGTAGAGGAAGTAGGGAACGAACTTCCGTCCAAGATATATCTTTTCCAAGGACTTCCCAAAGTGGACAAGATGGAACTTATTATTCAGAAAGCCGTAGAGCTTGGCGCATTTGAGATAATACCCATGTCTACCAAAAGATGTGTCGTTAAGCTTGACGAAAAGAAAGCGGAGAACAAGATAAAGCGCTGGAATGCGATATCGGAGGCTGCAGCCAAGCAAAGTAAGAGAGCGGTAATCCCCAAGGTGACAATGCCTATGACGATAAAACAGGCTGTCGCATATGCAAAAGAACTTGATGTAAAGCTCATTCCTTATGAGCTTGCCGAGCATATAGATGAGACCAAAAAGATCATAGAATCCATAGAGCCGGGACAGAGTATAGGTGTGTTTATCGGACCCGAAGGAGGCTTTTCCGAAGAGGAGGTTGCACTTTGCAAAGAAAACGGCATACTTCCCATAACGCTCGGGAAGAGGATTCTCAGAACCGAAACAGCAGGATTTACTGCTATTTCATGGCTAATGTATCATTTAGAAGGATAAAAAATGGAAGCATATTTGGATAATTCGGCGACGACCAGAGCTTTTGATGAGGTTGCTTTGCTTGTTGCCAAGGAGATGACTGTAGAATACGGTAATCCATCAAGCGTTCATCATTTGGGCGCCGTTGCCGCAGAGAGAGTAGCTGATGCAAGAGAAACAATCGCATCAACGCTTAAGGTCGATCAGGGTGAGATAGTATTTACATCGGGCGGAACGGAGTCCGATAATTTTGCGATAATAGGTGCAGCAAGAGCCAATAAGTGGCGCGGCAATCACATCATAACAAGCTCTATCGAGCATCCCGCTGTTCTTGTAACAATGGAATATCTTCAGAAAGAGGGCTTTGATATCACATACCTTTCTGTCGATGAGACCGGAAGGATCGATCTTAATGAGTTAAAAGAAGCCATCAGACCCGAGACCATTCTTGTCTCACTGATGTTTGTAAACAATGAGATCGGAACGATTGAGCCTGTCGAGGAAGCCGGAAATATCATAAAGGCTGCTAATAAAGACATAGTTTTTCATGTAGATGCGGTGCAGGCTTACGGAAAGGTTTTGATCCGTCCGAGGGCGCTTAATATAGATCTTTTGTCTGTCAGCGGACATAAGATTCACGGACCTAAGGGAATCGGATTTTTATATGTAAAAAAAGGAACAAAGATAGTTCCTATAAATTATGGCGGAGGGCAGCAGAAGGGAATGAGATCCGGAACCGAGAATGTGCCCGGTATCGCAGGACTTGCGCTTGCCGCCAAGATGTGTTGCGACGGACTTTCGCAGCACAGCGAAAAGCTTTATGAACTTAAGAAATATCTGATAGACAATCTCGAAGAGAGGCTTACGGATATCAAGATAAACGGACCAAAATGCGATGAGGGAGCGCCGCATATAGTCAGTCTTTCCATCAAAGGACTTGCTGCGGAGACGGTTCTTAACATGCTGAGCGGAAAGGGTATTTATGTTTCAGCGGGATCGGCATGCACGTCCAACAACCCTCATGTATCCGATACGCTCAAAGCCATCGGAGTTCCGAGAGAGCTTCTTGAATCAACGATTCGTATCAGTATGTCGGTTATGACAACAAAGGAAGAGATAGATCTTTTGCTGGATACACTCTGCTCACAGGTAGAGACCATGAGAGAATTCTATCGCCATTAAGAAAGAGGATCATATATGCAGTACCATGCTTTTGTAATTAAGTATGCGGAGATAGGTGTAAAAGGAAAAAACAGATACATTTTCGAGGAGGCGCTCGTTAAGCAGATAGAGCGTGTTCTTTCCAAGTGCGACGGTGAGTTTAACGTAACCAGAGTTAACGGAAGAATGTATGTTGACGCCAAGAATTTTGATTTTAACGAGACTGTGGATCAGCTCAAGACTGTCTTCGGTGTTACGGGAATCTGTCCCGCAGTATCAATAGAGAGAAACGGAGACGGTAATCTTCCCGATGTTGCAGGCATTTCCAAGGCTGTTGTTGATTTCGTTGACGGAGTTTATCCCGATAAGAAAAAGACATTTAAGGTTAAAGTAAGACGTGTTGATAAAAGCTTCCCCATGGATTCCATGGAGCTTGCGGCTCATCTCGGAGGAGAGATCCTTGATGCATATGATGAGATGACGGTTGATGTACATAATCCCGACATTCTCATAAATGTAGAGATCAGAGAAAAACTCAACATTTTCTCCGAAGTAATTCCGGGACCCGGCGGAATGCCGATAGGAACCGCAGGAAAAGCGATGCTTCTTTTGTCAGGCGGAATCGATTCACCGGTTGCCGGATACATGATCGCTAAAAGAGGTGTTGATATCGAGGCTGTTTATTTCAATGCTCCTCCTTATACAAGTGAGAAAGCTAAGCAGAAGGTTATCGATCTTGCGGGAGTTATCGCCAAGTACACGGGCAAGGTCAGACTCCACGTAATTAACTTTACGGATATTCAGATGTATATCTACAAGCAGTGTCCGCACGATGAGCTTACCATCATCATGAGAAGATATATGATGAGGATCGCTGATATCATCGCAGGACAGACAGGATGTATGGGACTTGTGACAGGTGAGAGTATCGGACAGGTCGCTTCTCAGACAATGCAGAGCCTTATGTGCACGGGTGAAGTAGTAACGGATATCCCTGTTTACAGACCTCTTATCGCATTTGATAAGCAGGATATTGTTGATATTTCTTATAAGATTGATGCTTATGAGACTTCCATTCTTCCTTACGAGGATTGCTGCACGATCTTTGTTGCTAAGCATCCCGTGACCAAACCTCGCGCTGAGATTATCAGAAAACATGAGGAAAATCTCGCAGAGAAGATTGATGAGCTGGTAAAGACAGCTATTGAGACTGATGAGGTAATAGTTATAGAAAAATAGAGGGGCGTGATAAGTGCTCTGCTCTGGGATATGCACTAAATTCGGAAGGACCTCATTAAGTGCATCCCCATGGCTCGCACTAAGCTCGAAAAGACCTCGCTAAGTGCTCTGCTCAAATAAAAAGACCATCCAAGATTGGATGGTCTGAAATGTCTTTTTTATGGATCTAATCCAAAAAAGATTAGATCATGTAAGGCTTTAATACATTAAGAACCTCATCTGCGCCGTCTTCAGCGTGGATATTCAGATCGATAGGCTTAGAAAGATCGAGTGAAAAAATACCCATGATAGACTTAGCGTCGATAACATATCTTCCTGAAACAAGATCAAAGTCATAATCAAACTTTGTGATGTCATTTACGAAAGATTTTACCTTATCGATTGAATTTAAAGAAATTTTTACGGTCTTCATTGCGCAAATACCTCCTTCTTTTATTTCATAGTATACGTAGAAAGTGTAAAAGTCAATGCCAAAAAACGTCGCAGGACTAAAGATTGCCATGCACAATCTGGGTTGTAAAGTTAATAATTACGAGATGGATGTCATGGGACAGAAAATCAAGGAAGCGGGCGGAATTATCGTGCCTTTTTCCGATAAGGCCGATGTCTATATCATAAATACCTGTACGGTTACCAATATCGCGGACAGAAAATCCAGACAGATGCTCCATAAAGCAAAGAAAGAGAACCCGGATGCGATAGTGGTTGCGGTCGGATGCTATGTTGAGACGGGAAAAGAGGGTGTGCTCAAGGATGAGAGCATTGACCTTGCTGTCGGAAACAACAAGAAATCCGAGATTGTTGAGATACTCGATGAATTTATAGACATCAGAAGCGTGGAAGATGATAAGACTCTTCACGGAACGTCTATAATAGACATAAATCACACGAATGAGTACGAGAACATGACGCTTTCTGAGCTTCCAGAGCATACGAGAGCCTATATCAAGATTCAGGACGGCTGCAATCAGTTCTGTACTTATTGCGTTATTCCTTATGCCAGAGGAAGAGTGCGCAGCAGAGATATGAAGGATATCCTTGATGAGATAAAAGGTCTTGCGAATAAAGGATGTAGAGAAGTTGTCCTTACGGGAATTCATATAAGCTCATACGGGATGGAAAACGGAGAACAACTCCTTATTCCGCTTATCGAGAAGATAGGTGATATTGAAGGAATAGACAGGATCAGAATAAGCTCTCTTGAACCCAGGATAATGACCGAAGAAAACGTCAAGAGACTTGCAGCTGTAAAGAAACTCTGTCCCCATTTCCATCTTTCCCTTCAGAGTGGATGTGACAGTGTGCTTGCGAGGATGAACAGGCATTATACAGCCGACGATTTCAGAAAAGGTGTAGATCTTCTTCGTGAGTATTTCGATAAGCCTGCGATCACGACAGATATTATCGTGGGATTCCCGGGAGAGACCGAGGAAGAGTTTGAAGAATGCAGAAAATTTTCCGAGGAGATCGATTTCTACGAGATGCATGTGTTCAAGTATTCTCCGAGAAAAGGAACTGTTGCGGCAGGAATGAAGGATCAGCTCACCGACAAGGAAAAGAGTGCCAGAAGCGATGTGCTTCTTGATTTGACAAAGAAGCAGTCTGAGTGTTATCGTGAACTCTTCATTGGTAAAGAACTTTCGGTTCTATGGGAAGATGAGGAAAGAATAAGCGGTAAGAGATACATGATAGGGCATACTGACAGATATGTCAGAATTGCAGCACCTATGCCCGACGAAGCCCCTGAAAATGCGGGCTCAGGAGAGATTGCCACTGTTATACCCAGAGCTTTCTTAAGCTCCGATACGTTGCTTATTTGATTTTCTTATGTCATAATAATTGTGTACCGTTTTTTACAGATTCCAAGCGGAGAGAGAAGTCCGCTTCAATAATATATGAATGGAGAATACTATGGCAGAGCAGGATTTAGGAAACACCCAATTTTTTAAAGTTGAGATTGAACCCGAGACAGGTGTTAAGAAGGTTCTTTCTGTGGTATACGATGCTCTTCTTGAGAAAGGATACAATCCGGTCAACCAGATCGTCGGATATATCATGTCGGGAGATCCCACTTATATCACAAGCCACAAGGGTGCAAGAAGCCTTATTATGAAGGTTGAGAGAGATGAACTCGTGGAAGAGATGCTTGCAGAGTACATCAAGAGCAACGATTGGGCTAGAAAGTAATACGATAATATGCGGATAATGGGGCTTGATTACGGTTCCAAGACGGTCGGAGTAGCCATCAGCGATGCGCTTCTTCTTACCGCTCAAGGTAAAGAGATAATCCGTAGAAAAGAAGAGAATAAACTTAGAAAAACACTGGCACGTATAGAGGAGCTTATTGTGGAATACGGAGTCGAGAAGATAGTTCTGGGACTCCCTGTTAACATGGATACCACACCTTCTGTGCGATCAGAGTTATGCCTTGAATTCAAGGACAAGATTGAGAGAAGAACAAACATCCCCGTAATAATGTGGGATGAGCGCCTTACCACGGTAGAGGCGGATGAGATAATGGACGAACTCGGAATACGAGGTCGCGAGAGAAAAGAATACGTAGATATGATCGCAGCTCAGATAATACTTCAGGATTATCTGAACAACAGAAAAGATTGAGAGAAAACCGATTTGGAAAAGATTATTTTTAGTCCCGACGGCGAAGAACCTGTTGAGTTCTATTGCCTTGAACAGACAGTTATTGGTGCAAAAACATATTTGCTTGTAACAGATGAAGAGGATGGTGACGGAGAAGCGCTCATTTTGCGCGATGACTCCGATATTAAAGATGAAGAAGCGGTTTATGTGATCGTAGATGACGAAAAAGAACTTGATGCGGTCGCAGGCGTTTTTCGCAAGCTGCTTTCAGAAGACGACATAGATCTCGATATTTAACGGGTAACTGGTTATTATTGGGTTCTGCGTCTTTTCTACAAAAGATGGAGGAATAATTTTGAACAAAAAGAAAATTGAAAATGCGTCCAAGCTGCAGATCATTCCTTTGGGTGGTCTTGAGCAGATTGGAATGAACATCACTGCCTTCAGATATGAAGACAGTATTATTGTGGTTGACTGCGGATTGGCATTCCCTGACGATGACATGTTGGGAATCGACCTTGTCATTCCGGATATCACATATCTTCAGGAAAACATTGATAAGGTAAAAGGATTCGTTATTACCCACGGACATGAGGACCATATCGGTGCTCTTCCGTATATTTTGCATGAACTCAATGTACCCGTATATGCAACAAGGCTTACAATGGGTATAATTGAACACAAGCTCGAGGAGCATAACCTTTTAAAGAGCACAAGAAGAAAAGTGGTTAAGTTTGGACAGTCCATTAACCTTGGACAGTTCAGAGTTGAGTTTATAAGAACCAACCATTCGATCGTTGATGCAGCAGCGCTTGCGATATATTCGCCTGCAGGTACGATCGTGCATACGGGAGACTTTAAGGTTGACTACACACCTGTTTACGGAGATCCCATAGATCTTCAGCGTTTCGCTGAGATCGGTAAAAAGGGTGTCCTTGGTATCATGTGCGATTCAACCAACGCAGAGCGTCCCGGTTTTACTCCTTCCGAGAAGACAGTCGGAAGAGCGCTCAACTCACTTTTTGAAGAGCACGAGAATTCAAGGATCATCGTTGCGACTTTTGCTTCCAACGTTGACAGAGTTCAGCAGATAATCAACATTGCTCACAAATTCGGCAGAAAAGTTGTGGTCGAGGGCCGAAGCATGGTCAGCATTATCGATATAGCTCAGAAGCTTGAATGTATACAGGTTCCTGATGATACACTTATCGATATTGACCAGATCAAGAACTACCCTGAGAACAAGACCGTCATCATTACGACGGGAAGCCAGGGAGAGAGTATGGCTGCACTCAGCAGAATGGCAAGCAGCCAGCACAAGAAGATCACTATAGGCGCGGGTGATACGGTTATTTTCTCATCACATCCGATTCCGGGTAATGAGAAGGCCGTTACCAATATAATTAATGAACTCCAGATGAAGGGTGCAGATGTTGTATTCCAGGATGTCCATGTTTCGGGACATGCTTGTCAGGAAGACATCAAGCTTCTTTATACTTTGGTTAAACCCAAATATGCGATTCCCGTTCACGGAGAGTATAGACATCTTATGGCTCAGCGCAGAATAGCCAAGGATCTCGGAATACCCAAGGAGAATATCTTTATTCTTCATTCCGGTGATATTCTTGAGCTTAACGGAGAAGGCGCTGCCATAAACGGAAAGGTTCCTTTCGGAGCTATTCTTGTAGACGGACTTGGCGTAGGAGATGTAGGAAATGTCGTGCTCAGAGACAGACAGCATCTTGCCGAGGATGGAATTGTAATAGTTGTATTCGGGCTGGATCAGTCCAATGGAACGCTTGTATCAGGCCCCAGCATCGTATCAAGAGGTTTTGTTTATGTAAGAGAGTCCGACAAACTCATTGACGATGCTACGGATCTTGTTTACGACGAGGTTACCGAGGCACTTGATAAGGGTATTACCGACTGGGGAAAACTAAAAAATATTGTCAAAGACGTCTTAAGCGATTATATTTGGAAGAAGACAAAAAGAAGACCGATGATCATGCCGATAATTATGGACTCCAATAATTGATGCTAGGTCTGTAAGAGGAAAGACTATTTATGAATGCAAAAAACGGAATTTTAGGAATTCTTGATACCGTAGTAAAAGTTGCCTTTGTTTTACTTATGGTCATGCTTATAAGCAAATATTCCAAGCTTGCTTACAATTACGGATATCAGATCTTTAATCAGAAGCCTGTTTCCGCTTCGGGAACGGGAAGGGAAGTTACCGTCACCATAAGTGAGGGAGACGGCGCCAAGACTATAGGAAATAAGCTTGCGGGTGCGGGGCTTATCACAGATAAGACCTTGTTCATACTCCAGGAGCGCTTTTCCGAATATCATGGCAAGGAACAGCCGGGAACATATCAGCTCAGTACAGCGATGACTCCCGAGCGTATGATAGTGATAATGTCAGGTGCAGAAAACGCTGAGGGCGAGGAAGGCTCGGAGGCTAAATCCGCAGAGAAAGCGGAAGATACCGAGGAAGAAAGCTCTGAAGAGACAGCAGATGATACATCTGAAGGTGAAGAAGATGACGAGTCTGAAGATGAATCTGAGGATTCAGACGCTTCGGAGGAAGAAAACGGTGATTGAACAGGATAGAATGACTGCTTTCATCAATTCTCTGGATCCGGGAAATGAGGAATATCTTGATGCTCTTGAAAAAGAAGCCAAGGCAGCGGATGTTCCCATTATCCGAAAGGATACTCAGGCTTTGCTTAAGTTCCTTATGGCATCATCCAAACCCAAAAACATTTTGGAAGTAGGATGTGCCATTGGATTTTCGGCTCTTTTAATGGCGCAGTACAGCGGTGATGATACCAAGATTACGACCATTGAGAAGTACGAGAAGAGAATTCCTGTTGCTAAAGATAATTTCATAAAGTACGACAAAAATAATAAAATCACACTTTTGGAAGGTGATGCGACCGATATACTAAGAACGCTGGCCCCGGGGTATGATTTTATTTTTATGGATGCGGCAAAGGGCCAATATATCAATTTTTTGCCCGAATGCATAAGATTACTTAATAAGGGTGGTCTGCTTGTTTCCGATAATGTGCTTCAGGACGGGGACATAATAGAATCCAGGTTTGCGGTCACAAGGAGAGATCGGACCATCCATGCGAGAATGCGTGAGTATCTGTATGAACTCAAGCATAACGATGCACTAAATACGGTGATACTTACCGTTGGCGACGGAATGACACTTTCCGTCAAGCTTTGATCTGTTAAATGGAGATTTCAATGAAAAAACCGGAATTACTTATACCTGCGAGCAGCCTTGAAGTATTAAAGACTGCCGTTATATTCGGAGCTGACGCGGTCTATATCGGAGGAGATGCCTTCGGACTGCGTGCAAAGGCTAAAAACTTCAGTAAAGACGAGATGAAGGAAGGGATTTCTTTTGCCCATGAGCATGGAGTTAAGGTTCATGTTACGGTAAATATCCTTGCCCATAACTACGACCTCGACGGCGTTGAGGAATACCTTCATGAGTTAAAAGAGCTTAAGCCCGATGCGCTTATTATCGCAGACCCCGGTATTTTCATGAAGGCAAGAAGGATCTGCCCCGAGATAGACATACATGTTTCGACGCAGGCCAACAATACCAACTATGAGACATATCTTTTCTGGAGAGATCTGGGAGCCAAGAGAGTAGTGGCAGCCAGAGAACTTTCCATGAATGAGATAAAAGAGATCAAGGAAAGAATTCCCGATGATCTTGAGATGGAGTGCTTCATTCACGGGGCAATGTGTATCTCATATTCCGGAAGATGTCTTTTGTCCAATTATTTCACGGGAAGAGACGCTAACCACGGTGCGTGCACTCATCCCTGCAGATGGAAGTATGCCGTTGTAGAGGAGAAAAGACCCGGAGAGTACCTTCCTGTCTATGAGAACGACAGAGGTACCTATATCTTTAACTCTAAGGACCTGTGCATGATAGAGCATATTCCGGAGCTTGTGAATGCCGGTGTCGACAGCTGCAAGATTGAGGGAAGAATGAAAACGGCCCTCTATGTAGCGACCGTTGCAAGAACTTACAGAAAAGCAATTGACGATTTCTTTGAATCCGAAGAAAAGTACAGGGAGAACATGCCCTGGTACAAAGAGCAGATTTCAAAGTGTACATACAGACAGTTCACCACAGGCTTCTATTTCGGAAAGCCCAGTGATGAGACGCAGATCTACGACGTAAACACATATGTTAATGAGTATATCTATCTTGGAATAGTCGGCGAGGTCGATGACAGAGGCTTTGCCAAGATCGAGCAGAGAAACAAGTTCTCTGTGGGTGATGAGATAGAGATCATGAAGCCTGACGGAACCGATGTGAAGGTTACGGTCAAAGGACTTTACACCGAGGATGGCGAGAGTATCGAATCATGCCCTCATCCCAAACAGGTTATCTATGTGGAGCTGTCTGAGTCAGCCGAGAAGTACGACATATTGAGAGCCCCTTCAAAAGAAAATGAGAAAAAATAATAATATTTTGGTAGTAGTTTTTGGTAAGTTGATGTAAACTGTTAAACAGTTAAAATTTGTAGTTCAGAAAGGGGCACTGATGAGCAATAGCGTGAACGTAGAAGAGATATTCGGACAGAACGTTTTTACTCTTGCAAAGATGAGAGAGAGACTTCCCAAGAATGTTTACAAGGAGGTTGTGAGCGTTACTGAGCACGGCGGGGCATTATCCAAGGAATCCGCTGATGTTGTTGCCAACGCTATGAAAGAGTGGGCTGTTGAGAACGGAGCGACACATTATACGCACTGGTTCCAGCCGCTTACAGGTATCACGGCCGAGAAACATGATTCATTTGTGGGAAGCGCAGAAAAAGACGGAAGGATGCTTACTTCTTTTTCAGGAAAAGAACTGATAAAGGGTGAGCCTGACGCGTCATCTTTCCCTTCAGGTGGACTCAGAGCCACATTTGAGGCAAGAGGATATACGACATGGGATATCACATCTCCCGCATTCCTTAAAGAGTCGGGAGCAGGCGTTACACTTTGCATTCCCACTGCCTTTTGTTCATACACAGGAGAGGCGCTTGATAAGAAGACTCCGCTTCTTAGATCCATGGAGGCTATTAACAAGCAGGCTCTCAGAATAGTTAAGCTTTTCGGTAATACTACAGCTACCAAGGTCAATGTATCTGTAGGCCCCGAGCAGGAATACTTCCTTGTCGATTGGGACAAGGCAATGAAGAGAGAGGATCTTCTTTTTACCGGAAGAACTCTTTTCGGTGCAAAGCCCCCCAAGGGACAGGAGATGGAGGATCACTACTTCGGAGTTATCAGAGAAAGAGTCGGAGAGTTCATGAAAGACCTCAACGTAGAACTCTGGAAGCTCGGTGTTCCCGACAAGACACAGCATAATGAGGTTGCTCCCGGACAGCACGAGCTTGCTCCGGTTTATGAGACAGCCAATATTGCGGTTGATCACAACCAGATTATTATGGAGACAATGAAGCGTGTTGCAGAGCATCATCATATGAGATGTCTCCTTCACGAGAAGCCTTTTGCGGGCGTTAACGGATCCGGTAAGCACGACAACTGGTCTCTTTGCACAGATGACGGTGTTAACCTTCTTGATCCCGGCGATACACCCAACAAGAACGTACAGTTCCTGTTTGTGCTTTCATGTATCTTAAAGGCTGTTGATAAGCATGCCGATCTTTTGAGACAGAGTGCGTCTGATGTAGGTAACGACCACAGACTTGGCGCGGACGAGGCTCCTCCGGCTATTATTTCCGTATTCCTCGGAGAGCAGCTTGAGGACGTTGTAAGACAGCTTATCGAGACGGGTGTTGCTAAGTCCAGCAAGAAGGGCGGAAAGCTCAAGACCGGTGTATCCACTCTTCCTCAGTTTGAGAAGGATGCTACGGACAGAAACCGTACATCACCTTTTGCGTTTACAGGTAATAAATTCGAGTTCAGAATGGTTGGTTCTTCCGATTCCATGGCAAGTTCCAACACTACACTTAATACGATTGTTGCCGAGGCATTTGCCGAAGCTGCCGATATCCTTGAAAAGGCAGATGATTTTGATATGGCTGTACATGACCTTATCAAGGAATATCTTACCGAGCATCAGAGAATCATCTTCAACGGTGACGGATATTCGGATGCATGGGTAAAAGAAGCTGAGAGACGCGGACTTCCCAATATTAAGTCAACCATTGAGGCAGCAGATACACTTACTACCAAGAAAGCTATCGATCTTTTCCAGAAGTTCGGTGTTTATACAAAGACTGAGCTTGAGTCAAGAAAAGAGATCATATTTGAATCATATGCCAAGACTATCAACATCGAAGCTCTTACAATGATTGATATGGCTTCCAAGCAGATTATTCCTGCAGTTATGAAGTATGCCGGAAGAGTTGCCACGGATGTCAACCAGATCAAGGCAGCAGGCGTTGATGCGTCGGTTGAGGTCGCGGAGCTTAAAGAGATCCAGGATCAGCTTGCCAAGATGAAGACAGCGCTTGATAAGCTTAAAGCAGGTGAAGAGAAGGCCAAGAAGATCAAAGATCAGCGCGAGCTGGCTTTCTTCTACAAGGATAAGATCCTTCCTATCATGGAGGCGCTCAGAACCCCCGCAGACAAGCTTGAGATGCTTGTAGATAAGAAAGATTGGCCTATTCCGACATACGCAGATCTTCTTTTTGAGGGTTGATTTTTCCTAAGTAATATATACCCCTCGCAACTTTTGTTGTGAGGGGGTATAATATACATACGAGAAATGAAAAAAATTCAAAAAAAGTACTTGCTTTTTTCTGACGCCTCACGTATAATCATTTCTTGTCGGTGGGCTATCGCCAAGCGGTAAGGCAACGGACTCTGACTCCGTCATTACGTAGGTTCGAATCCTACTAGCCCAGCTAATATGTGAAAGCGAGATTGGTGACAATCTCGCTTTTTTGTTGGATAGCAAATTCCTATCCAACAAAAAACGCTCCGCTATGGATGCGCAGCTCGCGGAATGGTAGACAATTGCTTCGCAATACCGCTCGCGCGCGAAAGTTCCGGCGAGCGAATGCGAGAGCGGAACCTCATTGTACGCAAAAGGAGAGTGAAATGTACACTTTTAATTCCAAAATCAGATACAGTGAAGTTGGCAGTGACGCTGCGCTTACGATAGAGTCGCTTATCAATTATTTTCAGGACAGTACGATCTTTCAGACACAGAGCGGACCGGCATCGATTGGCTATCTTAAGGAAAACGGTCTGGCGTGGGTCCTGTCGGCTTGGCAGATAACGGTAAACAGATATCCCAAGCTGTGTGAGGATGTAACGATAGGAACAATGCCTTATGAACTCAAAGGGGCAATGGGACTTAGGAATTTCTTTATGGACAGCGCTGACGGAGAAAGGCTCGCGGTTGCCAACTCCATATGGACACTTGTCGATGTTGAGAAAGAGATGCCAAGCAGGATTACGGAAGAAATCGCATCAGCGTATGTCCTTGATGAGAAGCTTGATATGGATTATGGCAGCAGAAAGATACAGCTTCCCAAAGACGGGGAGAAGATCGAATGCCAGAGTATTGAGATCACAAGAGGCCAGATTGATACCAACAAGCATGTAAATAACGGCCAGTACATAAGGATGGCGGTTGATTGCCTTGGCAATGAGGATTTCAAGATCTCGAAGCTTCGCGCGGAATACAAGCGTCAGGCAAGACTTGGGGACGTGCTCTTCCCTGTTGTTATAAAGAGCAAAAAAGAGGATAATGATATCTATACGGTATGCCTTAATAACAGTGAAGGCGATCCGGTATGTTTGGTTGAGCTTATTTAACCGGAGGATAAATGATAAGATTAGGTGAAAAGCAGAAATTAATAGTTGTAAAGAAGGTCGACTTCGGTGTTTACCTTTCAGAGGAACAGGGAAGCGAGGAGAAAGTTCTTTTACCCGCTAAGCAGGTTCCGAAGGAAGCGGAAGTCGGATCGGATATAGAAGTGTTTATTTACAGAGATTCAAGCGACAGGCTTATTGCAACTACAGGCGAGCCTAAGATAATGCTTGGAGATGTAAGACTTCTAAGAGTTAAGGAAGTCGGTAAGATCGGAGCATTCATGGACTGGGGCCTTGAGAAGGATGTTCTTCTTCCGTTCAAGGAACAGACCAAGAAGGTTAAGGTGGGCGATGAGGTACTTTGCGCGCTCTATATTGACAAGAGTAGCAGACTCTGCGTAACCATGAATGTTTATAAATATCTTTTGAACACAAGTCCTTATAAGAAAGACGATAAGGTTAAAGGTACCGTATACGAGTTGAGTGATAATTTCGGGGCGTTTGTAGCGGTGGATGATATTTATTCGGCACTAATCCCAAAGAAGGAACTCTACGGTAATATTGGCATAGGAGACAGGATCGATGCGCGTGTTACTTCCGTAAAAGAGGACGGAAGGCTTAATCTTAGCGTCAGGGAAAAGGCATATCTTCAGATGGATGAGGATGCCCGGAAGCTTCTTGCCATGATGGATGATAATAACGGCAGAATACCTTTTACAGATAAAGCATCTCCCGAGCTTATTCGTCAAAAGACAGGAATGAGCAAAAATGAATTTAAGAGGGCTGTAGGAAGGCTTCTTAAAGAGGGCAAGATAGAGATAAAGACGGATTCGATTGAGCTTAAATGAGGTGACTATGGAATATAGAAGAGCAAACAGGGCATTCATGTTTATGATACTGTCAACAATATTGATGGGCGTATTGATATCGGCATGGTATCTTACATCTGGTGAGGAACTTTCGGTCCTTTGGAATAATGTTCTTTGTGAGCTTGTTGTGATCGTACCGGCGATTGCTGCTGTGCTTTACAGTGGGGAAAGCCTGGGCTCGGTGATCCCGCTTAAGAAATTCAATATAGTGTCGGTCCTTCTGACAATTCTATATGTATTTGCACTCTTCCCACTGATCACGTTGGTGAATTCTATATCCATGATCTTTGTAGAGAATATGGTTGATTCGATCTCTGACAGTGTTATAGCAATGCCGATGTGGATCATGCTTCTGTCAATGGGAGTAATCAGTCCGTTTGTTGAAGAAGTGGTATTTAGAGGAATCTTTTTCCATACATATAAGAGGAGCGGCAGGATTCTTGCATCGATCATATTGTCGTCTGTGCTTTTCGGAATGATGCACCTTAATTTTAACCAGTTTACGTACGCAGCGGTTATGGGCGTTATGTTCTGCTTGCTTGTTGAAGCTACAGGAAGCGTGTGGTCATCATTTTTGGCGCACGGTGTTTTTAATTCGATCGAGGTGATCTTCCTTTATGCTTCCGAATATTTTATGGATGACGTAGAACAGATCGCAGAAACGCAGGTGGGAGGCGATTATGGCCTTCTTCCGGCAATAGGTCTTTATTTATTGCTTGCGGCTATCTTTACACCCGTAGCTATCTGCATAGTTTATAAGATTGCTAAGATAGAGGGAAGAGAAGCGGCACTGACATTGATATTAAAAGGCGAAAAAGATAATAACAGAGGAAGCCTTATATCATTTCCGCTTATCGTGGGAATTGTTATAGCGGTCGGTTATATGGGCATTATTACGATCACACCATATCTAAAATAACAAAGAGGAGGGCATTCACCCTCCTTTTTGTGTTGATGACATTATCAAAGTCTTATGTCGATGTTGGAACCTACATTGGGATTAACGGACAGTTCAGAAACAGAGTCTATTTGCTCTGCAAAATTGCTGCCTACGTCTTTCATGAAATCCAGGTTCTTTGACAGCATAGCTACACCCACGTCTGTAAGAACGCGATTTTGTGATAAAGCCATCGATAATGAAGGAATATCCATAAGCACCTCCGTTTCCCTACGGATATCAGTTCCTCGAGGAATGTATATTATACCATTTCTCATCTTTTATATCGTAATATTATAATCGAATATTTAGCTATATAATGATAAATTTCATACCAAAAAAAGAATCCCTTTTTGTAGATTTTGACGGGATAATCAAAAAAATGTACAAAAAAAGACTGCTATAAGGTAGATTTTTTTGTACATTTATATTAAAATGGCTTTGTATATTATTCGTTAGCCCCTATTTAGGGATGGCAGAAAGAGTGACAAATGATTTCAAATCAGATTCTCCAGAACACAATCGACGGCCTTAAGAATATCGCTCATGTTGAGCTATATGTGTTAGACATCGATGGAAGAGAGGTAGCGTCAACATCATCGGACATGGGCAATGTATCAGCGGTTGCCAGAGATTTTGTGGAGTCTGCAGCTGATTCCCAAGAGATACAGGGACATCAATATTTCAAGATTTTTGATGAGCAGCAGCTTGAGTATATTCTTATCTGTGCCGGAACAGGCGAGAATGTTTATATGCTCGGCAAGATGATCGCTTATCAGATCCAGAGCCTTCTTGTCGCATACAAGGAGCGCTTCGATAAGGATAATTTCATTAAGAACCTTCTTCTTGATAATCTCCTTCTTGTGGATATATACAGCAGAGCCAAGAAACTTCATATTCAGTCTGACGCCAAGAGAGTGGCGATGATCGTGGAGTCACATAACGGAAGAGACAATAATGCCCTTGAGATAGCAAGGACTCATTTCGGCAACGGTACTGATTTTGTGACCGAGGTAGATGAGGACAATATCATTATCGTCAAGGATGTAACTGATATTACAAAGCCATCGGATATCACCAAGACAGCGGAAGAAATGCTTTCCGTACTTGAAAAAGACGGCCTTTCCAAGGTTAGGATAGCTTACGGAACTGTTGTGGGTGAGATCAAGGAGGTCAGCCGTTCTTATAAAGAAGCCAAGATGGCTCTTGATGTAGGAAAGATTTTCTTTGATGAAAGAAAAGTAATATGCTACAGCGAGCTGGGTATAGGACGACTTATCTATCAGCTTCCGATTCCTTTGTGTAAGATGTTTATCAAGGAAATATTCGGAGGAAGAAATCCCGACGACTTTGATCAGGAGACCTTGTCAACTATCGATAAGTTCTTTGAGAACAGCCTTAACGTGTCAGAGACATCAAGACAGCTCTTTATTCACAGAAATACTTTGGTTTATCGTCTCGATAAGCTTCAGAAGAGTACAGGCCTTGATCTTAGGGTGTTTGATGATGCGATCACATTTAAGATCGCGCTCATGGTTGTAAGGTATATGAAATACATGGAGAAGTTCACTTAATCATCCATAAATCATAATATATTTCGGGAGACAGATATGGAACGAGGATACAGGAAAAAGAGATTAAACAGGCAGATACCTGAAGATGAGATAATAACACTTGAGAATGTGACCAAGTCTTATTCAACGGGTGCACCTGCTTTAAACGGAGTCAATCTTCACATTAAAAGAGGTGAATTCGTATTTATAGTCGGAGACAGCGGATCGGGAAAGTCTACGCTTATTAAGCTCTTACTCAGAGAGCTTACACCGACAGAGGGAGAGATCACGGTTCTCGGATACAATCTCAAGAGGATCAAGCATCGCAAGATTCCGAAGTTCAGGCGTAATCTCGGAATAGTATTCCAGGATTTCAGACTTTTAAAAGACAGAAATGTCTATGAGAACGTTGCTTTTGCGCAGCGAATCGTTCAGACTCCCACAAGAGAGATAAAGAGAAACGTGCCTTCAATTTTGGCAACCGTTAACCTTGCGGGTAAGTACAAAAGTAAGATCAATCAACTTTCCGGCGGTGAACAGCAGAGAGTTGCTCTTGCAAGGGCTCTGGTAAATAAGCCGACTATTCTTTTGGCCGATGAGCCTACCGGAAATCTCGATCCCAACAATTCATGGGAAATCATGAAGCTCATGGAACAGATCAATGAGAACGGTACAACTGTTATTGTGGTAACACATAACAGAGAGATCGTTAATGCCATGAAGAAACGAGTTATCACCATGAAAAAGGGCGTCATCATAGAAGACGAGGAAGAAGGTATGTACATCGATGAGGATTAGTAGTTTTTTCTATACATTAGGACAGGGAATCAAGAACCTTGGCAGAAATAAGTGGTATACACTGGCATCTATAGCAACTATCGGTGCTTGCCTATTTCTGTTCGGTATCTTTTATTCAATAGTTACCAATTTCCAGAACGTCGTTAAGACCGCCGAAGAAGGCGTATCAATAACAGTGTTTTTTAACGAGGGAGTTTCAGAAGAGCAAATCCTGGCTGTGAAGTCGGAGCTTGAGAAGAATCGTCCCGAAGTAAGAGAGATTGAATATGTGTCTGCAGATGTGGCATGGGAAGGCTTCAAAGAGGAGTACCTCGGAGAGTATGCCGACGGATTTACCGAGAATCCGCTTGCCGATTCAGCCAACCTACAGATATATCTTAAAGATGTATCCATGCAGCCTGCACTCGTAACATACATAGAATCAATTGACGTTGTCAGAGAAGTCAACAGATCGGAAGTTACGGCCAACACACTTAGCGGACTCAATATACTTATCGCATATGTGTCTGCCGGAATCATCATAATTCTTTTGCTGGTATCAATATTCCTTATCAGCAATACGGTTACAATGGGTATTGCCGTAAGAAAAGATGAGATCAACATCATGAAATACATCGGTGCCACAGACTTTTTTGTAAGAGCACCTTTCGTGGTTGAGGGTATTCTCATCGGAATGATCGGTTCAGCAATTCCTCTTGTGATCATTTATTTTGTATATACTCATGCGATCGAGTATGTAGGAACCAAATTTACGATGCTTTCATCAATCCTTAATTTCCTTCCGGTTGAGGTTATTTACAACAAGCTTCTTCCGATATCGCTTGCGATCGGTATAGGAATCGGATTTTTGGGAAGTTTCGCAACGGTTAAAAAACACTTGCATGTATAAGAAATAATTAAAAGGACATTTTTGTTTTGAGCAGATCAATTTGCAGCACAAGGAAAAGATTGTTTAATGTGTTGTCGTGTCTGATAATCGTGATTCTGGTGTTTTTTAACAGTTCTTTGCCGACACGTGCCGAAGTTACCGAAGAGAGCATTAAGGCAAAAGAGAATCAGATATCAGAGGCTAAAAAGGAAAGAGACAACTTAAGCAATGCAAAAAGTAACCTTGAGAAGATAAAAAAAGATCTTGAAGCAAGCAAATCCAATCTTGATAAATATATCACCGAGCTTGATGCTTCGATAACGGATATACAGAACAAGATAGATGAGCTAAACACCAAGATTGATGAAAAGGTTGCTCAAATTGAAAAGACAACGGCTGAGCTTGAAGAGGCGGAACGAATTCAGGAAGAGCAGTATGAGGCCATGAAGAAACGCATCAAGTTCATGTATGAGCGCGGAAATGCGGTATACATGGAATTATTCATGGAGTCCGGAAGCTTTGGCGATATGCTTAATAAAGCGGAATATATTGAGATGCTCTCAAGCTATGACAGAAAGAAGCTTGATGAGTACATTGCTACAACTGAACTCATACAGCTTACCAAGGAAGCCTTGGAAGAAGAAAAAGCGACCCTGGATGCGACCAAAGAGAGCAAAGAGCAAGAAGAAGCAAACATGCAGTCTCTTATGGATCAAAAGAACGCAGAGCTCAATACCGTAAAGGCAGATATCAACAACAAACAGGCTGCCATAGCAGAATACGAAGCTGAGATCAAGGCAGAGAATGCAACCATTGCAGCCCTTGAGAGAGAAGTTGCTGCGGATAAAGAGGCTCTTAACAGCAAATATAAATATGACGGCGGAATGTTTACATTCCCATGTCCGAGTTATACCAGAGTATCCGATGATTTCGGCATGCGTATGCATCCTACACTTGGTGTGGAAAAGATGCATAACGGTGTAGACTTTGCGGCACCTACGGGATCGGCGATACTTGCAGCATATAACGGAACGGTTGTGGCTGCTGATTACAATGCTACCATGGGTAATTATGTTATGATCAATCATGGTAACGGATTATATACTGTCTACATGCACTGCTCTGCGGTGTATACTTCAAAGGGACAGGATGTTACTGCAGGAACCAAGATAGCTGCGGTTGGATCAACCGGAAGGTCGACAGGACCTCATTTGCATTTTGGAGTTCGACTTAACGGCGCATATGTAAGCCCTTGGAATTATCTTAAATGATTTCAAGGAGTGGGGAGTAAAAAGTGGATTTTAACAATAACATGACAGAAGAGACTAAGACAGAAGAAACTAAGTCAGAATACTTTACTGCGGCGGAAACTGTAAGTGAAGCGAGATTTTACGGCAACGAAGAAGAAAAAAGGCTTAGAAGAAGATTTATAAGCGGAATTCTTATAGGAACTATGTGCACGGCTTTTATATGTGCTGCTGTGGGCATAGCATTACACTACGTATCCTTTGGCAACAGCAATGGATTGGGGATAATGAATGATGAGACTGCCGCCAAGATAAATAGGCTCGAAGCGCTCATAGATTCTTGCTATTATAAGACCGATGTAGATAAGAAAAAGGAGAGAGACGGACTTTATAAGGGCCTTCTTGATTCCTTGGACGATCCTTATTCGGTATATTATTCCGAAGAAGATCTTACAGTGTTTGAGAACGAAACTCAGGGAATATACTTCGGTATAGGTGCCTATATATCAATGGACACCACGATCAATATGCCGCGTATAAGCAAGGTTATGCCCGGAACACCTGCTGAAGAGGCAGGAATTCTGGCTGATGACATTATTACCGAGGTCAACAAAGAAAGCGTTCAGGGTCTTACAACTGAAGAGGTTGTTTCAAGAATAAAGGGCGAAGAAGGAACGACTGTACATCTGACACTTGAAAGAGAAAGTGCCAAGGAAACTGTCGAGGTGGACGTATGTCGTAAAAAGATAGAAGTTCCCACTGTTGAAGCTAAGTCCTTGGATGACGGAATCGGATATATTCAGATAACAGAATTTGATGAAGTTACCTACAATCAGTTTGTAGAGAGATTGGCGGAACTTAAGGCTGATGATTTGAAAGGTCTTATCATCGATCTTAGAAGTAATCCCGGAGGAAACCTTAAGACTGCCTGTGATATAGCGGATCAGATCATTGCAAAAGGCAGTACGATCGTATATACCGTGGACAGAGACGGTAATCGAGTAGATTACACATGTAAAAATGAAAGCAAACTGGAGATACCGATCGTTGTTCTTGTAAACGGATATTCGGCGAGTGCATCGGAGATATTGGCCGGAGCCTTAAAGGATTACGAATTGGCAAAGCTTGTCGGAACCAAAACATTCGGAAAAGGAATTGTCCAGAGTGTATATAATCTTAATGACGGAACTGCAGTGAAGCTTACCGTAAGCAGTTACTTTACACCTAACGGAAACAATATCCACGGAATAGGAATTGAACCGGATGTTGAGGTAGAATTTGACGCCGACGCTTATACTGAGGATAAAACAGACAATCAGCTTGATAAGGCTGTAGAGGTTATGAAGGACCTTCTTGACAAATAATTAAATTGAGAGTACCATACAAAACTGTGTCATTCATTGGCACAGTTTTTCTTTTTATTTCGGTTAATACTTCTTGCCCGTATCGGGCGGTATTCCACACTGTTATTTTTGTTTTTGAAAGGTAAGTTATGAAAGTAAAAGCATGTATTTACACGGATGCGGGTATTGCCCGTAAAGTAAACCAAGACTCTGTTTTGGTAAAAGTAGCAAGAACTAAAAATTTGGGAAGAATCTCTTTTGTTGCAGTCTGTGACGGATTGGGAGGCTTGTCTAAGGGAGAGGTAGCAAGCTGCAAGGTTATAAGAGCTTTGGAAAACTGGTTCCATGAAGAGTTGTGCCTTATGCAGGATCTAGAGGGCGAGAGATTGTTTGAGGTAATAGAGCAGTCTTGGAGAAGACTTATCGCAAGAGTGAACGGTGAGATAAGAAGATACGGAAAACACAGACGTATCAAGCTTGGAACGACACTTACCGCACTTTTACAGATAGGGACAAAATATATTCTCATGAATATCGGAGATTCCAGAATCTATATCGCCGGGAAAGATGATGTAAGGCAGCTTACAAAGGATCAGAGTATTGCGCAAAACGTTCTTTTGCAATGCGTCGGAACGTCAGGAACGCCTGAGCCTGAAATAGAGGTGGGGCAGTTTGACGGCAATTCAACTGTACTGGCGTGCAGTGACGGCTTTTGGAAGACCATGAACAGTGATGAGGTCTTTAAAATGCTATGTCCTCAGATGTGCGTGACATCTGAAGATATGCTTGATTCGTGCAAAAAACTTGCTGAAAGAGCATATTCAAGAAATGAAGAAGACAACGTTTCCGTAGCAGCGCTTTGCATGGAGTTCTGACGTATGGATAACATGGTTTTACATAGATATAAGCGGATAAAGCTGCTCGGCAGAGGAGGATGCGGAGATGCTTTTCTTGCACGCGACAGAGCGGGCGGGAAACTCGTGACCTTAAAGATCTTGAGAGATACAGGTGATAAAAGGTATAAAAAGGCAAGCGAGAGCCTTAAAAACGAGGCGGATATCCTTAAGAGGCTTAAATTCAAAGGAATACCGAGGCTTATAGATTGCGGAGAAGAATATATAGCTACAGAGTATATTCCGGGGAAAAGTCTTTTTACCATAATAGGTGAAAACGGAAGGCTTAAGGAAAAAGAAGCGGTCAGGATAGGAACTGAGCTTGTTACAATACTCGGTTATCTCCATGGGTTAAAAGAACCGGTGATCTACAGAGATTTAAAGCCGTCAAACATAATATTGGGAAATGATAATGCCGTGACACTTATAGATTACGGAGTTGCCAGAGTATACAGAGAGGGAGAGACAACTGACAGTACCTATCTGGGGACATGCGGTTTTGCTGCGCCCGAACAATACGGGCATCTTGGGCAAACAGATCCAAAGACAGATATATACTGCTTTGGGATGACTCTTTTGCAGATGGTGTCAGGGATCAATCCCAAAGATGACGTGGCTGTTTCAAGAGCCAAAGAAGCGGGAGTGCGAGGCGTATCACCTGAGCTTATGTCATTGATCGATAAATGTATTAAACCTGACAGAGAGGATAGGTTTAAAAGCTGTGATGAGATAAAAGCGGCTCTTATGAGATATCCGAGAACGGTCATGTTCAGAAAGATGATAATGGTTATAAAGGCCGGTGTGGCAGCAGCTTGTCTTTCAGCGGTAATATCTGCCGGAATGGCATATTACACACCTGCAAAAGACTATGTGCAGGAGGATGCAAGAAAGAGAATTCCTGCGGTCAAAGAGAGACTCGGAGTTGCTAGGATCAGGATTGAAGAATATTTAGAGGAGTTTAAATGATTATTTTTATATACACTTTTGTTGTTATTTTTATAGCGCTACTGCTTATTTTGGGAGTCGGAAGTCTCCTGGTCGGAGAGGGTGAAGCCCCGGCGGAGATTACGGAGGGCGAGGCGACGGCTGCAATGTGTACCACAAGACTGCTTGATACTTACTGCCCTGAAGACAGGATCAGCATGGATGATTTCGTTATAGAGCAGGATATGGTCTATACATATGACTCTTTTAACCTATAAAAAAATTGAATATTTAAGTAAAAAAGTGTCAAAAAAGTGTGAAAAAGGTTTTTTTATATTTTATTTCAAGTATAATGGACCCTATGTTGAAAAAAGAGCAGAAATTATTACTAATCAAAAAGGCAGCAATAAAGGGATTTTCAACTATTGCCATAGCTGTAATGCTGATATGTACTAAGTCTGCTGATGCATATGCAGCAGAAACACAGGCGGATTCGAAGTTCGATTATCGTTATTACGCTGATACGTACCCGGATCTGAAAGCGACTTTCGGATATGACGAGAAAGCGCTCAAAAAACACTATATCACATTCGGCAAAAAAGAAGGCAGAAAGTGCTGCCCGGACGAAGCCGCAGCGGTTCAGGGAGCGGTCAGACCAAATCAGGCGGGCAATGTTGTTGCGGATAAGTATGTGCTGGATATGTTTGCACAACTTAATGCTTATCGTACATCAAACGGATTGCCGGCGCTCGAACTCAGCCAGAAATGTGTTGATGTCGGAAACTTAAGAGCAAAAGAGATAGCTAAGAAGTTCTCGCATAATCGTCCCAACGGTACGGATTTTGCGGGAGCGTACACAGAACTTGGATATACAACACAGGCTGTTGGTGAAAACCTTGGTATGATCTATTCAAGTGCGACCGATCCGCAAGCAAATATTTCAAACTCAATGGGATTGTTTAAAGGCAGTTCCGGACATAATGAGAATATGTTGGATGCATCATGGAAATACGTTGGGTTTGGATACTATATTGAAGGCGGTACGGTATATTTTGTCCAAGAATTTGCAAACTAAATAAGGAAAGAGCATTGATGAAAGCCGTAGGCAAATAAAAAAGCCTACGGCTTTTGCTTGAGGAAGCTCGCGAACGTATGTTCAGATTTTTATAGACAGTTATCACTCGTAATGATATACTACGAATGGTATACCGTACTTGTTTCAGGTCTATCCATAGAAGATGAGGTTATAAGAAATAATGGACTTCAAACTACATTCTGATTATAAGCCTACCGGCGATCAGCCCAAGGCAATAGAGGATCTTGTTAAGGGTTTCCGTGAAGGTAACCAGTTTGAGACTTTGCTTGGAGTTACCGGTTCCGGTAAGACTTTTACCATGGCCAATGTTATTGCGGCCCTGAATAAACCCACACTTATCATTTCACATAACAAGACACTTGCCGGTCAGTTATATGGCGAGATGAAAGAATTTTTTCCGGAAAACGCCGTTGAGTACTTTGTGTCTTACTATGATTATTATCAGCCGGAGGCATATGTTCCTCAGACTGATACATATATAGCCAAGGATTCTTCGATAAATGATGAGATAGATAAGCTCAGACTGTCTGCGACAGCTTCTCTTTCAGAGAGGAATGATGTCATCGTAGTAGCCAGTGTTTCCTGTATTTATGGACTGGGAAGTCCGGATGAGTTCAAGGGGATGTCTATTTCTCTGCGTCCGGGCATGCAGAAAGACAGAGATGAAACGATCAAAGAGCTTGTGGCCATTCAGTACAACAGAAATGACATGGAGCTCGGAAGATGTAACTTCAGAGTCAGAGGAGATACGATTGAGATATTTCCTGCCAATGCAGATGACTATCTTATCAGAGTTGAGTTCTTCGGAGACGAGATAGACAGGATCACGGAGATAGAGCCTGTGACCGCCAAGGTCAGAAGCGAATTAAGCCATGTTATGATCTACCCCGCATCTCATTACGTTGTTCCGCAGGAGAAGATCAATGCGGCTTGCGACAATATTGAGAAAGAGCTCGAGGAGCAGATCAAGTTCTTTAAGGGTGAGGATAGACTTATTGAAGCTCAGAGGATATCCGAGAGAACCAATTTTGACGTAGAGATGCTCAGAGAAACGGGTTTTTGCTCCGGAATAGAGAATTATTCAAGACATCTTAATTTTATGAAACCGGGAGAGCCTCCGCTCACTCTTTTGGACTTCTTTGACAGGGATTTTCTTATAATAATCGATGAGTCACATATGACGATACCGCAGATCGGAGCGATGTATCACGGCGATAGGAGCAGAAAGCTTACTCTTGTTGATTACGGATTCAGACTGCCTTCTGCGCTTGATAACAGACCGCTTAATTTCGAGGAGTTTGAATCGCATATAGATCAGATGCTCTTTTGTTCGGCAACTCCCGGTAAATATGAGGAGGAACACGAGCTTCTTAGGACCGAGCAGGTTATAAGACCCACCGGACTTCTTGATCCTGAGATTTCGGTTCGCCCTGTCGAGGGACAGATTGATGATCTTATCGGTGAGATAAGAACCGAGATAGATAAAAAGAACAAGGTGCTTGTCACCACGCTTACCAAGCGGATGGCTGAGGATCTTACGGAATATCTTGCAGAATCCGGTATAAGAGTCAAGTATCTCCATTCGGATATTGATACGCTTGAAAGAGCGGAGATTATCAGGGATATGAGACTTGATGTGTTTGATGTTCTGGTAGGTATCAATCTTCTCAGAGAGGGACTTGATATTCCGGAGATATCGCTGGTTGCTATAATTGACGCCGATAAGGAAGGTTTCCTTCGTTCGGAGACTTCTCTTATCCAGACGATAGGACGTGCTGCGAGAAATGCAGAGGGACGCGTAATCATGTACGCCGATAACATGACGGATTCCATGAAGAAGGCTATTGATGAAACGAGAAGGCGTAGAGCTCTTCAGGAGAAATACAATGAGGAGCACGGCATTACTCCTCAGACTATCAAGAAGGCAGTAAGAGACCTTATTGCCGTTACCAAGGCTATCGCCAAGGAAGAGGTCAAGTTTGAGAAAGATCCCGAATCAATGGATAAGGAAGAACTTGAGAAGCTTATAGCTCAGATACAGAAGAAGATGAAACGTGCGGCTACGGAGCTTGATTTCGAGACTGCAGCGACGCTTCGTGATGAGATGATAAATCTAAAGAAAATATACAACGACCTCACAGAGGGCAAATGAATCATTGGCTACCTGAAATATGATAAAGTGCCAAGATCGGAGAATATATGTCTGATAACAACAGAATGACCAAAAAAAATACAACGACCAAGAGAATACTTCCCTCAGATATACATGACTATATCAGGGTAAGAGGTGCTGATGAGCATAACCTTAAACACGTAAGTGTTAAGATTCCCAGAGAGACTCTTACGGTATTTACGGGACTTTCGGGATCGGGTAAGTCATCTCTTGCTTTTGATACCATTTTTGCAGAAGGACAGAGAAGATACATGGAATCTCTTTCTTCATATGCGAGAATGTTCCTCGGACAGATGGATAAGCCCAACGTTGAGAGAATAGAGGGACTTTCTCCTACCATATCAATAGATCAGAAATCGACCAACAAAAACCCAAGATCAACTGTCGGTACGGTTACTGAGATCTATGATCACTTCAGACTTCTTTATGCGAGGATAGGAATACCGCATTGCCCGAACTGTGGACGAGAGATCAGAAGGCAGACCGTGGATGAGATGTGCGATCATATTCTTGCACTGGGTGAGGGAACAAAGATACAGATTCTTGCTCCCGTTGTAAGAGGCAAGAAGGGCGAGCATGCCAAGACACTCGACAGAGCGATCCGTGCCGGATATGTAAGAGCCAGGATTGACGGAAGTCAATATGACCTTACCGATGAAGAGATCAAGCTTGATAAGAATATTAAGCACAACATAGAGATAATAGTCGACAGAATTGTCGTTCATGAGGACAGTGACAGCCTTAGGAGCAGGCTTACAGACTCCGTTGAGAGTGCACTGGGGCTTGCCGATGGACTTCTTACGGTTGATGTTCTTGGAGGAAAAGAGCTTAGTTTTAGCCAGAACTTTGCCTGCCCCGATTGTGGTATCAGTATAGCGGAGATCGAACCAAGAAGCTTTTCTTTCAATAATCCTTTCGGTGCATGTCCCGACTGCGCAGGTCTCGGATACAAGATGGAATTTGATGAAGATCTTATGATTCCCGATAAGTCGCTTTCGCTTAATGACGGATGTATCGTGGTAATGGGATGGCAGTCTTCCAACAAAGAAGGCAGCTTTTCTAACGCTACACTAAAGGCACTGGCCAAGGCTTATAAGTTCAGTCTCGACACGCCATATCAAGATCTTCCCGAGAAAGTAAGACACATGCTCATATACGGAGCGGATAAGACTGTCAATGTACATTACAAGGGCTCAAGAGGAGAGGGTGATTATCCTATTCTTTTTGATGGACTTATAAGAAATGTTGAGCAGAGATACAGAGAAACATTTTCAGAGACAGCCAAAGCGGAGTATGAGGAGTTTATGAGAATAACTCCTTGTACCACATGTCACGGTCAGAGACTTAAGAAAGAAGCACTCGCCGTAACTATAGACGGGAAAAATATTTACGAGATTACTTCAATGTCTATCGACGAGCTTCAGAAGTATCTAGAAAATATGCAGCTTTCCGAGCACCAGCTTATGGTCGGAGGACAGATATTAAAAGAGATCAAGGCAAGGGTCGGATTCCTTGTGGATGTAGGTCTTGATTATCTTTCCCTTTCCAGAGCAACGGGAACACTTTCGGGTGGTGAGGCGCAGAGAATCAGACTTGCGACTCAGATCGGATCGGGACTTTGCGGAGTATGCTATATCCTTGATGAGCCCAGTATCGGACTTCATCAAAGAGACAATGATAAACTGCTTAATACTCTTAAGAATCTAAGAGACCTTGGAAATACACTTATAGTTGTCGAGCATGACGAGGATACGATGAGAGCGGCTGACTACATTGTGGATGTAGGTCCCGGGGCGGGCTCCAGAGGCGGTAAGATTGTTGCTGTCGGAACCGCAGAAGAGATCATGCAGGTAAAAGAGTCCATTACAGGTCAGTATCTTTCGGGAAAACTTAAGATAGAAGTACCGAAGGAGAGAAGACAACCTAAGGGATGGCTGAAAGTAAAAGGCGCCAAAGAAAATAACCTTAAGAACGTAGATATAGATGTTCCGCTCGGAGTGATGACTATAGTTACGGGAGTTTCCGGATCGGGAAAGAGCTCTTTTGTTAATGAAATCCTCTATAAGCACCTTGCAAGAGATCTTAACAGGGCTAGATGTATTCCCGGAAAGCACGACTCAATTGAGGGAATTGAGCAGGTCGATAAGGTGATCGCGATCGATCAGTCTCCGATCGGAAGAACGCCCAGATCCAATCCCGCAACATATACGGGCGTGTTCGATATGATAAGAGATCTTTTTGCCGGAACACCCGATGCCAAGGCAAAAGGATACAAGAAGGGTAGATTCTCGTTCAATGTAAAAGGCGGAAGATGCGAAGCCTGTGGAGGAGACGGAATCATAAAGATCGAGATGCATTTCCTTCCCGACGTATATGTACCTTGTGAAGTTTGCGGAGGTAAGAGATATAACCACGAGACTTTGGAGGTTAGATACAAGGGCAAGAATATTTATGATGTACTCAATATGACCGTTGAAGAAGCACTTACCTTCTTTGAGAATGTAAAGACAATAAAGCGTAAGATACAGACGCTTTATGATGTAGGACTTGGATATGTTAAACTTGGTCAGCCCAGCACGGAATTATCAGGTGGTGAGGCACAGAGAATTAAACTTGCGACCGAGCTAAGTAAAGTCAGCACCGGAAAAACGGTCTATATTCTTGATGAGCCGACGACAGGACTTCATTTTGCCGACGTTCAAAAGCTTGTAAAGATCATGCACGAACTTGTTGAACAAGGAAATACGGTTGTCGTTATCGAGCACAATCTCGATGTTATAAAAACGGGAGATTATATTATCGATATGGGACCCGAAGGAGGATCAAAGGGAGGTACCGTTGTTGTGTGCGGAACACCCGAGGAAGTTGCAAAATGTAAGAAGTCTTACACAGGCGCTTATATCAAGAAAATGCTGAAGTAAAGACATGTTGAAAACATGCCGATAATATATAAAAGTGCATAGCCCCTTTTAAAACTGGCTGTTTTGGTTTATAATGGCAGTGAAATTATAATCACTATATTAATATCCGCATTTATGCGCTGAAATAAATGCTACACAGTTTTTGAAAGGGGATTCTAGGATTATGCAGTATGCAGATATAGGAATTGATTTGGGAACAGCGTCTGTTCTTGTGTATATAAGAGGAAAGGGAGTTGTTCTTAAAGAGCCATCAGTTGTGGCTTACGACAGAGACACCGAGGAGATCAAGGCAATCGGTGAGGATGCGAGACTTATGCTTGGACGTACACCCGGCAATATCGTTGCGGTAAGACCGCTTCGTCAGGGAGTTATTTCTAACTATAAGATAACTGAGCAGATGATGAGATATTTCATCAAGAAAGCAATAGGAAAAAGAATTCACAGAAAGCCTTTTATTGCGGTTTGTGTTCCCAGTGGAGCAACAGAAGTTGAGAAGAAGGCTGTTGAAGATGCTACAAGACTTTGCGGAGCAAGGGATGTTAAGACTATCGAGGAGCCTATCGCGGCTGCCATCGGTGCCGGAATCGACATCACTAAGCCCTGCGGTAATATGATAGTAGATATCGGTGGTGGTACTTCAGATATCGCGGTTATCTCACTTGGCGGAACAGTTGTCAGCACTTCCGTTAAGGTTGCCGGAGATGACTTTGATGAGGCAATTGTTCGTTACATGAGAAAGAAGCACAATCTTCTTATCGGTGATAGAACAGCCGAGGATATCAAGATCAAGATCGGTTCGGCTTATCCGAGAGCTGAGGACGATTATATGGATGTAAGAGGAAGAAACCTTGTAACAGGTCTTCCCAAGACTGTAAGAGTATCTTCAGAGGAGACTGAGGAGGCGCTCAGAGAGCCTACATCTCAGATTATTGAGGCTATTCACAGTGTACTTGAGAACACTCCTCCGGAGCTTGCTGCGGATATCGCAGACAGAGGAATCGTACTTACAGGAGGCGGAGCACTTCTTCGCGGACTTGAGGAACTTATATATTCCAAGACAGGAATCAACACAATGACAGCAGAGGATCCCATGACAGCGGTTGCTATCGGAACCGGACGTTATGTGGAATTCATCGTTGGCTATCGTCAGGATTAAAAAACTATAGCGCCGTTCATGGATTGAATGGATAGTAAGACCAGGACGGTATGAGGTGAAATTGTATGGTAAAAGGTCTATACACAGCTTACACTGGAATGATCAATGAACAGCACAGAATGGATGTGCTCACCAACAATCTTGCTAATGCCAATACCAACGGATACAAAAAGGAAGGCGCAACTGCACAGTCTTTCAGTGATCAGCTTGCGCTCAAAATCAAAGACTATACTGATGCCCCGTTCACAGCTCGTGGACTGGGCATTATTAATCCCGGTGTTAAGATTGGCGAAGGCTATGTTGATTGGTCGGAAGGTCCGATGAAGGAGACAAACAACAAGTTTGATCTTGCTATCGGCGGATACGGATTCTTTGGAATCGAATATACCAATAAGGCCGTGAACATTGAAAGAGATGTTCCGAGTCAGACGGATATTATGTACACAAGAGACGGTAACTTCACACTTACCGCAGACGGCGCCCTTGTTACACAGGACGGTGACTTCGTTCTTTCACAGGATGGCGGACATATAGAGATCGATCCCAATCTTCCCGTAGAGATCAACACATTGGGAGATGTTATTCAGGACGGAGATGTAGTTGCGAGAATAGGTCTTTTTGATTTTGAAAAGACAATACATCCCGATGGAAGGATTGCTTATAACAATCTGGAGCATTACGGCGAGAATATGTTTATTCCTATAGAAGGAACCGCTCCCGTAGAGGCAAATGGTCAGATTTATGCGGGATTTTTGGAGCAGTCCAATGTATCTGTTGTTGATGAGATGGTCAACATGATCGCAGTGCAGAGAAACTACGATACCAACCAGAGAGTTATCACAACAATAGATGATACGCTTGATATCGCAGCTAACCAGCTCGGAAGAATGGGATAAAATTTTATAAAAATTTTATAATTATTTTTTCGGTTTTTGCCGATATATAGTCAGAGAGATGAAAATTACCAGTCACGGAGGACGGTAACTTGATTATCGGAGGTGACACATGGTTAGAAGTTTATGGTCAGCAGCAACAGGAATGAATGCTCAGCAGACTAATGTAGATACCATTTCCAACAACTTGGCAAATGTTAATACAGTAGGCTACAAGGCACAGGGAGCACAGTTTAAATCCCTTTTATATCAGGAGCTGCAAACTGTAACTACGACAGCTAACGGTGCGCCTAAGCCAACCAATTCACAGGTTGGACTTGGTGTTCGTACTTCAACAATAAATCAGTTCTTTTCACAGGGTTCTTTCCAGAACAGTGACAATCCGGCTGCTCTTGCCATAAGCGGAGACGGTTTCTTTGCTTACATGGCAGCAGATGGAGAGACAGTGCAGTATACCAGAAACGGTAACTTCACATGGGCGCTCCAGGAGACAGGCGGTAATGTTCTTGAGCTTACAACAGCAGAAGGAAACCCTGTTCTTGATGCGAATTTAAATCCTATTCTTGTTGAAAACAATGCAGTTGCGAGCCGTATTACGATCGGCGGTGACGGCAGAATATATTATCCCGATGAGGAAGGCGTTCCTCAGCAGGTAGGCGATGCTCAGATCGGACTTTGGCAGTTCAGAAACAGAGAAGGACTTGAGAGAGTCGGAAGCGCAGCATGGCAGGAGACTGCAGCAAGCGGAGAGCCTATTTCAGAGCTTGAAGGCGATGCCGAGATGAAGAGAAGTGAGATCGTTCAGGGATATCTTGAAGGATCAAACGTTAATGTGGCAACCGAGATGGTTAATCTTATCGTTGCACAGAGAGCATATGAAATGAACTCAACAGCAATCCAGACAACCGACGAGATGATGCAGACAGCTAACGGCCTTAAGAGGTAAGATGAGGAATAGATATGGCAGGATTTGATATTAAGGGGCTCAATGCCACTGCTATAACTGAATATGCAATGCAGGAAAGCAAGAATGCTTCCGCATCGATGCTTCAGAACAAGATTTCATCTACATCCAAGGAGTCGACAGACGAAGAGCTCTGGGCAGCATGTAAAGGATTTGAAGCATATTTCCTTGAGCAGATGTACAAAGAGATGCAGAAGTCGGTAGATGCACTTAAACCGGAAACACAGGACAGATCCACAAATACACTGGTCAATTTCTTTAAAGATCAGACCCTTCAGGATATATGTGCCGATTCTGTAGATTCTCAGAGTAATGGTTTTGCCAAGATGCTTTATGAGAATCTAAAACGCAATTACGACATCCCGAATGCTCCCGAGAAAAAGGACGAATAAAGCCTAAAATTTAGGCGCTCAATTCTTAAGAAAACTTAAGAATTGAGCGCTTTTTATTGTGCTATACTATATTCACTATGGAAAACGAAACAATAAAAGGTTATGTAGAACATTTTATATATAAGAACGAGGAAAACGGCTACGCGGTACTCAATCTTGTCACAGAGGATGATGAACTCACCTGCACCGGTAATTTTAAGGATGTCGATATAGGAGATACCCTTGAGATAACCGGTACTTTTGTCGATCATCCCGTCTATGGACATCAGCTGAAATCAGAGCATTACAAAATTTCTATTCCGGATGACGCCGTATCGATGCAAAGATATCTGGGATCGGGTGCGATCAGGGGAATCGGAGAGGCTCTTGCGGCTAGGATAGTCAAGAAGTTCGGAAACGATACATTTAGGATCATAGAAGATGAGCCCGAAAGACTTGCTGAAGTAAAGGGAATAAGCGAGAAAAAGGCAATAGACATAGCGATGCAGATGGCTGAGAAGAGAGAAATGCGTGACGCTATGATATTCCTTCAGCAATATGGGATCAGTAATGCCATGTCTGTAAAGATATACAACAGATATGGTACCGGAATATACGAAATATTAAAGGAGAATCCATATAGACTTGCAGATGACATAAGTGGAATCGGCTTTAAGATCGCTGATGAGATAGCAGGCAAAGTGGGAATTCGAGTGGATTCGGAATATCGCATAAGAAGCGGTATTCTTTATACTCTTTTGCAGTCTTCAATGGATGGAAACACGTATCTTCCGCGAGAAGAGCTTGTTTCAAAGACCGATCAGCTTTTGAGAAACGGTCCGGAAGACTATATTGATACCGATTCTATCTCTATGCAGATAGATAACCTAATAATGGATAAGAAGCTTGTGTGCAAAAATGACCGGAATATCTATGCTTCAGGCTATTTCTATGAGGAGCAGGCATGCGCCGTGATGCTTCATGACCTTAACATATCGGAGAAAGTAACCGCATCTGAGGAAGAAGTATATAAAAAGCGCATTCTGGATATTGAAAAAAGAAAAGGTCTCGAGCTTGATGAGCTGCAAAGAGAGGCCGTATTAAAAAGTATATCCAACGGAGTTGTGATAATAACGGGCGGCCCCGGAACCGGAAAGACAACAACGATAAATACCATAATAAATTACTATGCAAGCGAGGGACTTGATATCATGCTTGCTGCGCCTACGGGTAGAGCGGCAAAACGAATGACCGAGGCGACAGGCTATGAAGCCAGAACGATCCATAGACTTTTGGAAGTGTCAGGACAGGTAGAAGACGATGACAGGCATAGCGGATCAAGATTTGAAAAGAATTCGGACAACCCGCTTGAAGCAGACGCGATCATAATTGATGAGATGTCCATGGTTGACACTCATCTCTTTTGCGCACTTTTGAAAGCACTGGTACCCGGCGTACATCTAATACTTGTAGGTGACAGCTCGCAGCTTCCCAGCGTCGGACCCGGTCAGATTCTTGGAGATCTTATTAGCAGCGGAGAATTTCCGACCATATATCTTAAAAAGATCTTCAGACAGGCTGAAGAGAGCGATATTGTCATGAATGCTCACAGGATACACAACGGAGAAAAACCGGTTTTGGATAACAAGAGCCGAGATTTCTTTTTCCTTGAAAGAAGTGACGCAGATGTAATATACAAGCACATGATACAGCTTATCAGAGATAAATTGCCGAGCTACGTCGACGCCGGACCGCTCGACATACAGGTTCTTACACCCATGAAAAAAGGTCCGTTGGGAGCAATACAGCTCAATCAGGTGCTTCAGAAGTACCTAAATCCGCCGGAGTCGTCCAAAAAAGAGCATGCTTACGGTGACCAGCTCATAAGAGAGGGTGATAAGGTCATGCAGATAAGGAACAATTACCAAGCCCAATGGGAAGTTATCGGAAAATATAATATTCCGATAGATTCGGGAATGGGTGTTTTTAACGGCGATATGGGAATAGTAAAAGAGATAAATGAATATTCCCAGGATGTTGTTGTGGAATTTGATGAGAACAGGAGAGTCAGATATCCATTTTCCGAGCTTGATGAGATCGAGCTTTCATATGCCATAACAATTCATAAATCTCAAGGAAGTGAATATCCGGCAGTTATTATGCCGATTCTTGGCGGACCAAGGATGCTCTTAAATCGCAATCTTTTATATACTGCGGTTACAAGAGCAAAGAGCACGGTATGTATACTCGGAAGCAGCGCTACCCTCATGAACATGGTAGATAACGAGCAGCAGCTTAAGAGATATACGGGACTTGCGGATAGGATAAAAGAAGTATTTGATGTTGATAGAGAATAAAGAGTTAAAAGAAACGCAGAGTATCGTGTTTGACCTTCTTTTTCCGAGAAGATGCCCTGTATGTGACGAGATAGTGCCACCTTTTGTATATTCGGATGGCAAAATATTGCGTGGAGGCTTGATTCACGATGGATGCAGGAAAAAACCAAAGCCCGTAAAGGGAGTTACATGCATGAAATGCGGTAAACCTCTGATGAAAACTGAAGAGGATGAAGAATATTGCTTGGATTGCAGGAAACATGTGCATTATTTTGATCGAGGCTTCTCGCTTTTTAAGTACAGAAGCATATCAGGATCAATCTATAGGTTTAAATATGCGGGAAGAGCCGAATATGCGGATTATTATGCGGCCGAAACGGTAAGAAGACTTGGGAAAAGGTTGAATAACCTGGGAATACAAGCTCTTATACCTGTTCCGATGTATGAACAAAAGCGAAATGAGAGGGGATATAACCAGGCGGAGATATATGCGAGGAAGCTTTCCGAGATAATCGGAATCCCCACTTACACGGATGTGATAAAAAGGGTCAAAAGCACAGTACCGATGAAGGGTTTGGACGCCCGAACAAGGCGCAATAATTTGAAAAAAGCTTTTAATATAGTGCGAAATGATGTAAAATTTAGGTGTATACTTATTATCGATGACATCTACACAACAGGAAGTACCGTTGATGAGATCGCCCATGAGTTTCGTATGACGGGTGTGGACAGAATCTATGTCCTTACGCTTGCCATAGGGCAAACTACTTAACATATATGGAGGTCATTTTATGAACTTACGGAATTGTTCAAGATGCGGTAAGATGTTTAATTACATTGGAGGTCAGCCAATCTGCGAACCTTGTAAGAAGGCTATCGAAGAGGATTTCCAGAAGATTAAGCAGTACATTGCGGATAATCCGCATGCAAGTCTCAAACAGATCGCAGAAGATAATGAGGTATCATCTAAGCAAATCCAGCAGTGGATCCGTGAGGAGAGACTGATGTTTGCTGAAGGCTCACCGATTCAGCTCCAGTGCGAGAGCTGCGGCGCGTCAATATTAACAGGAAGATTTTGTGCCAAATGTAAGGCAACAATGGCAAATAATCTCAACAATACCTTTGCCAGACCCAAGCCTACACTTGAACAGCCCGTCAAAAAGGATAACAAGGCCGGAATGCGCTTCCTGGATACTTAAGGAGCAAGAATGTTAAATGAAGAAAAAGTCATCTTGATGACTAGGATGGCTGCGTTCATAGACCGAGAGGGTAAAAAGAACGATGCGATAAATTCATATTTTAAGAGCGATTATATCGGATTGAATGTGATCAAATCTGTTATAAGCGCGACCATCGTCTTTGTTATTATCGTCGGGGCCTATGTTTTGTATGACTTTGAGAAAGTCTTGGCAGATGTTTACAATACCAATAATTTATTAAATACCGGCAGGAGGCTGTTAATTTACTACCTCCTGCTTGTTGGCGTGTATTCTCTTATATCATACGTTATTTATTCTTATCGCTATTCCAAGATGCGTAAGAGTATGAAGGGGTATTACGGTGACTTAAAGAGGCTCGCCAGAATGTACGAAAAGGAAAGGTAACATGACAGCATTACTAGAAATCAAACAAGCTATTAGAAAATTTTATATCAAAAACGAAGTTTATATCACTTATTTGTGGAAGTTCCTTTTGGCACTTATCTCAATAGCGGTTATCAACAATAAGCTTGGCTATATGAGTAGCCTCAACAATATCGCTATTGTTCTCATGGCATCATTGCTATGTGCTATTCTTCCCGCCAATTTCATAGTGTTTATAGCGGCAGTGTTCATAATCGGACACCTGTTTGCGTTGGCACCGGAGTGTGCAGTTATTGCACTTATAGTGTTTGCACTTATGTTTCTTTTGTATTTTAGATTTTCACCGAAAGATACTTTGGCAGTGCTTCTTACTCCGCTGCTTTTCTTCCTGCATATTCCATATGTGGTACCTATCGCAGCAGGACTTCTCGGAACACCGGCATCTATAATTTCGGTATCATTCGGACTTGTGATCTCGTACATGATATCGTACTTCTCGGCCAAGACAACCGGAGCGGGAAGTGAAAACGTAGAAGCTGCAGCGCTTGAGTTTAAATCAATGATCACGGGAATGCTTGGAAACAAGGCTATGATCGTAATGATTGCTGCGTTTGCAATTACTATCGCGGTTGTATATATCATTCGCAGATCTTCGGTTGATAATTGTTGGAAAATCGCAATTGCATCCGGTGCGATTGCTCTTGTTATCGTTGCGATAATCGGAGCGGTTGCGACCAAAGCAGACATCTCCATCGCCGGAGTTATAATCGGAACCATCATTTCTGCAGTTCTTACGCTGGTGATAGAGTTCTTTTCCTTCAATCTTGATTATTCGAGAACCGAGAAGGTTCAGTTTGAAGATGACGACTATTATTACTATGTAAAAGCGGTACCCAAGGTAACGCTTACAGCACCCAACAGAAGGGTTAAAAAGATAAATCGCGCCACAGGACAGCGCTGATATTATTCTATGTTCTAAGGAAGCACTATGAAACAGTTGGATTTGGGTTCTCTTTTTGATCTAAACAGAACAAATCTTCATATGCCCATGATAAGAATCCCTGATATTCTGGAAATAATTATTATTGCATTTCTGGTATATCATATTTTGGTGTGGGCAAAAAACACCAGATTATGGTCGCTTCTTAAGGGAATAGTTGTCATCGTTGTTTTTATTCTTATTGCAACACTTATGGAAATGTCGACTATCTTGTGGATAGTTGAGAGAGTGTTCAGTATTGCGATCATTGCGATGGTTGTTATATTGCAGCCGGAACTTCGAAAGGCACTTGAAGAGCTTGGACGAAAGAATTTCTTCTCGAATTTTTTGTCGCTCGGTAATTCAAGAATGTCGGGAAGGTTTTCTGACAATACTTTAAATGAGATTGTTAAAGCAAGTGTGGAGATGGCCAAAGTCAGAACGGGTGCACTTATAGTTATAGAGCAGAATCACCCGCTTACAGAGTTTGAGAGGACAGGAATTGATGTTGATGCTTTGGTTTCAAGCCAGCTTCTCATCAATATCTTTGAGCATAATACTCCGCTTCATGACGGAGCGGTTCTTATCAGAGGAGACAGGATCACATCTGCAACATGCTATCTTCCGCTTTCTGATAATATGGGAATCGGAAAAGAACTGGGAACAAGACATCGTGCAGGTGTAGGTGTTTCGGAAGTTACCGATTCTCTTACGATCATTGTATCCGAGGAAACAGGTAAGATAAGTGTGGCATACGGAGGAGAGCTTGAAAGAGCTCTTGACAGTGACAGACTTCGTGAGAGACTTCGTATCTTGCAGGACAAACATGAGGAGGAAGCACCGATTAAGTACTTCGCCAGAAAGGCCAAGGTGAAAAAATGAAGAAATTAACGGCTAACTGGGTACTTAAATTGGTATCGCTTTTGTTCGCATTTATTGTGTGGTTTTTGGTAACCAACATAAACGATCCCCTGCAATCAAAGACTTTTCGTAATGTAACGGTCACATTAGAGAATCCCGACTATCTTGAAGAAAGAGGACAGGTCGGAATTATTCTTGACGGTTCAAATACCATTAGTTCCGTTACTGTTTATGCGGCGCGTTCGATCGTTGAGCAGCTTGAGAAAAATAATATAGTTGCTACTGCGGATATGCAGCAGCTTTCGCCTTCAAATACAGTAAGCATCAATGTTACTACCAATAAGTACAGTGAAAAGATAGACAACATAGTGCTTAGTTCTGATGTTGTTAAACTTAATGTTGAGAAAAAGGCAACCAGAACATTCAGATTGGTGGCGACAACATCAGGAGAGCTTGAGGACGGCTATATAACGGGCGATGTTGCGCTTAATCAGAATATGATCAAGATAAGCGGTCCGGCATCGGTTGTGAACAACGTTGCCAAGGCTGCGGTAGATATTGACGTGACCGGATTTGCACACGCGGACGATGTAAGCGCGGAAAGCGATATAGTGTTGTACGACAATGACAACGAAGTCATAGACCCGGATGAATCCAATCTGGAAATGAATATCAGAAAAGTCGGATTTAAGGTTCCGATTTTGGAAACCAAGAAAGTGCCGCTTAAGGTTAAATATTCGGGACAACCCGCAAACGGATATGCAGTCAGTGACGTTGCGGCCGATCCGGGAGAAATACTTATTGCCGGTAAGAGCAATGTCCTTAAAAAGGTAGATTCGATCGTGGTTGAATCAGATGATCTTGATGTAACGGGACTGAAAGATAACCTGCTATATAGCGTTGACCTGACTAAGTATATTCCGTCGGGCATCTCGTTCGGAGATCCGAAATTCAATGGCAAGGCTATGATAGCAGTAAATATAGGAGCCATCACAGAATCGACTGTTGACGTCAGCATTAAGAATATTACGGTTGGCGAAGCACCTGAAGGCTTTGAGGTGAAGGTCGATGACAATGAATATGATACGGTTTCGCTTACTCTTGAGGGACTTGAGAGCAAGCTTAACGTTCTGAATACCGATGCGCTCAGGGGTACAGTGGATATTAACAAGGTCATGAAGAATAACAACCTTACTGAACTTGCCGAGGGTACATACAGTGCCGAGGTAGAGTGGGTTCTTCCGAACGGAATTAAAGAGAAGACTCCCGTCAGTGTATATATAACAGTTAAAAAAGAAGATTAAAGAGGTTTTTATCATGGGTAGATTATTTGGAACAGATGGTGTAAGAGGAGTAGCCAATGATGAGCTTACACCGCTTCTTGCTATGCAGCTTGGACAGGCCGGCGCATATGTTTTATCTAAAGAGGTTAATCACAGACCAACAATTATGGTCGGATGTGATACAAGACTTTCGGGCGATATGCTCGCCAGCGCACTTATGGCAGGAGCATGTTCGGTAGGTGCGGATGTAGTCAATGTGGGTATTATTCCCACTCCTGCAGTTGCATATCTTACCAGAAAATACAGAGTTGATGCGGGAGTAGTTATTTCAGCATCCCATAATCCTATGGAGTTTAACGGTATCAAGTTCTTTGACGGAAACGGATATAAGCTTCCCGATGAGCTTGAGGATGAGATCGAGGCACTTATCAAGAACAATATGGAAGGCGTAAAGATGCCTACCGGTGCCGGAATCGGTAAGATCAAGAACAGAAGTGATGCAAAAGAAGAATATATCAACCACAACTTAAGAGCTGTAGATATCAATCTTGAAGGAATGAAGGTCGTAATGGACTGCGCTGAGGGTGCATCATATTACACTTCTGTTGAAGCGATCAAACAGCTTGGTGCTGAGGTTATTGTAATACACAACAATCCTGACGGAACCAATATCAATGCAAATTGCGGTTCAACACATATGGAAGAGTTGATGGGAAGGGTTGTTACCGAGAAAGCAGATATAGGACTTGCTTTTGACGGAGATGCCGACAGATTCCTTGCCGTAGATGAGAACGGTAAGCTTGTAGACGGCGATGAGATCATGGCTATTATCGGAAAGTTTATGAAGGAGAAGGGCAAACTTTCCGGAGATACTATAGTAGCAACAATAATGAGTAACCTGGGATTCTTTAAGATGGCGGAAAGAGAAGGAATTCGTGTCGATAAGACCAAGGTAGGAGACAGATACGTTCTCGAGCACATGGAAGAAATCGGTGCCAACCTTGGAGGCGAACAGTCCGGACACATTATCTTCTTGGATGACAATACTACCGGAGACGGTTTGTTATCTGCGCTTCATCTTTTGGAGGTTATGGTTGCCACAAAGAAGCCTCTTTCAGAACTTGCCAAAGTTATGGAAGTTATGCCTCAGGCGCTGGTTAATGCTCATGTTCCCAATCACAAGAAGGAAGCATACATGGAGTATCCTGAAATTGCCGGTGCTATCGAAGAATTGGAGAAACATTTTGCCGGAGACGGAAGAGTACTTATCAGACCTTCCGGAACAGAACCTCTCGTAAGAGTAATGATCGAGGGTAAAGACCAGGCAGAGATCGACAAAGAGGCTAATAAGCTTGCTAAGCTTATCGAGGAGGTTATGCTGTAATATGGTTAGTCAAAAGGTAGTCATTACAAATCCTACCGGATTACATTTGCGTCCGGCCGGTAATTTATGCAAGGTGGCTATGAATTTTAAATCTCATATTACTTTCAGCTACGGGGAAAATACTGCTAATGCAAAGAGCGTGTTAAGTGTGCTCGGCGCATGTATCAAGTGTGGGGATGAACTTGAGTTTAAATGCGAGGGACCGGATGAAGAAGAAGCTATGAATGCTATGATTCAGGCAATCGAGACCGGCCTTGGCGAATAATCGTATTATGTGATAAACTTAGGCAGATAATTTTTACCGGGAGAGGATTTTAGTATGAAAAAAGTTGAGGCATTTTTGCTTGTGGGACTTATAGCATCTATGCTTATTGGTTGTGGTGCGAAAAATGACGATGCTGTTATAGGTATCAGTGTTGAGAAATTGGAAGATGTTCAGCCGGTTGAGGCTGCATCTGTAGAAGAGACAGAGGAAGAGACAGACGAGGATGCTCCACCCAAGGAAGGAATGGTAAGAAGTTATTTTACCAACGAATGGGTTGATGAAGCGATAAACGAGAATAGACCTTTGGCAGTTATGTATCCTATCAACAAAGAGGCTCAGCCTCAGTACGGACTCAGCAATGTTGCTGTATTTTATGAGATCATGGAAGAAGGCAGCATGAGCCGTCAGATGGGAATATTGGAAGACTGGGAAGACCTTGAACAGATAGGTAATATTCGTAGTATCCGTGATTACTTTATATATGCGGCGCTTGAGTATGATCCTGTCATTGTTCATTTCGGAGGACCCGAGCTTTACGTTAAATCCGTACTTACACGTGATGATGTTGATAATGTTAACGGTGTAGGCGGAGTGATGGGACCCGATTACGGTGCATTTTTCAGAATACCTAAGGGAAGTGCTTCCGAGCATACTGCTTTCACCGACGGTGAGCATATTTCGAAGGCTATTGATAAGGCTAAGTTTTCTCGTGAGCACAGGGATAAGTTTGAAGGCGAATCACATTTCAAATTTACGAGTGCCGTTAAGCCCAACACGCTTGAGGATTATTCCGATGCGGTAGAGGCTACTGAAATAGATATGAAGGGATGTTTCCCTGTTACCAAGTCTGCTCTTAAGTATGATGAGGATAAGGGAGTATATCTCAAGAGTTTGTACGGATCTGCACAGAAGGACGCTATTACAGGCGAGCAGCTTGCATTTTCAAATATAATTATCCAGAGAACATATCATGAAGTTCGTGATGATAACGGATATCTTGCATATCAGATGCATGATACCACTCAGGACGGTTATTTTATTACCAAGGGCAAGATGATTCATATTACTTGGAAAAAGACTGATGATTACAGCCCTACAACATATTATGATGACAACGGAGATGAGATCACACTCAATACCGGAAAGACAATGATCTTTGTTGTTCAGGAAAAGGGCGGATCATTCTCAAAGTTTACTGTTAACGGCGAAACTTATGCCGATTGATCGAAAGCCGGTAAGACCGCTTTCATGGTTATGCAACATAATAGCGGACGGCAGTGATGCCGTCCACTTTTGAATTTTAAAGGTGAAAAAATGAAAAAGATTATTATTACAGGTTGTAACGGACAGCTCGGAAGAGCAATCAATATTGAATTGGGAAAAAGTAACGAGTATGAGCTTGTTAATACCGATGTCTTTGAGGGTGATGGAATTACGCCTTTAGACATCACAAATGTTGATGCTTGTCTTGAACTTGCAAGAAAGGTTAAGCCCGCCGCTATTATTAACTGTGCTGCATACACGGCGGTTGATAAGCAGGAGAGCGATGTGGATCTTTCATACAAGATCAATGCCATCGGACCAAGAAACCTTTCTATAGCGGCTACAGAAGTGGGAGCTAAGCTTGTTCATGTTTCCACAGACTATGTTTTTGCGGGAAACGGTGACAAGCCTTATATCGAGTTTGATAAGACAGGTCCCGTAAGTGTATACGGAAAGACCAAGCTTGCCGGAGAAGAATTTGTAAAAGAGTTTGCGAAGAATTATTTTATTGTCAGAACTGCTTGGCTATACGGTGACGGCAAAAATTTTGTAAAGACTATGCTTAATCTTTCAGAAAAGTATGAAGAGGTAAGCGTTGTAAAGGATCAGCTTGGAACACCTACAAGCGCAACAGAACTTGCCAAGGCTATCTGCTATCTTTTTCCTACGGATAATTACGGAACATTCCACGGAACATGCGAAGGATCAACCAATTGGGCTGATTTTACGGAAGAGATATTTAAGATTGCAGGTAAGAAGACCAGAGTAAATCATGTAACTACCAAGGAATATCTTGAGAAAAATCCTCAGGCAGCACCGAGACCGGCATACAGTATTCTTGAAAACTATATGCTCAAGCTCACATCGGATTATATGTTTGCAGATTGGCATGATGCTATCGAGGAATACTTAAAGGGAATCCTTTGATCATCGGATCGGAATAGAGGTTTTAGATGTCTGTTTTTAATCAACTTATCGGCAACAAAATTCTTGTTTCTGCTTTTTGCGGATGGTTTGTTGCTCAGGTTCTAAAGACTATATTATATATTATAGTAAATAAGGAATTTAACCCCGAGAGGCTTATGGGCGACGGCGGAATGCCAAGCTCACATTCGGCGACTGTAATGGCTGTTGTTACTACATCATATGCTCTTTACGGCGCATCTTCTTTTGAGTTTGCGATTGCCGGAGTACTGGCTCTTATCGTAATGCATGATGCTACCGGAGTAAGACGTGAGACAGGAATTCAGGCCAAGGTCATCAATAACATGATGGATTGGTTCCTTCAGCTTGACAGCGATATTCCTGTTGAGGAAAAGCTTAAGGAATTTGTAGGTCACACGCCTATGCAGGTTTTATTCGGAGCAATCATAGGTGTTATTGTCGGGGTGATTGTTTCTTCTATGTAACGAAGAGGGGAAGAGGGACATTTATCTATGTTATTGGTCATATTGTTGTGGATATATGTGACGATAACCACATACTTGATGGGATACTGCTTTATCCATGCGATTCTTTCCCATGGAGAGAAGAAGCTTTCGGTTTCCAATAATGGGAAGGCCAAAAAAGAGCAGCGTTACAGAATTAAGTCCCATAAAAATTACATAATTACCGGTGTTGTCCTTACGACTGTCTATGCTCAGTTCTTTAGTTTGTTTTCCGGAATAGATCTTGCGGAAAATATTCTGCTTGTTGCGATATGTGTAGTCATTGCAACCTACTACAGAGAGGAGCTTCGAGATGACCTTTCTGAGCTTATCAGAAAATTAAAGAGTGAGGGCAATATTTTTTTATACGCCGCAGTGTTTCTGATCATGGCATACGCAACGTCGCACGGCATCATGCATTATGACAGTGACTTGTATCATGCGCAATCAATAAGATGGATCGAGGAATACGGGATTGTAAAAGGGCTTGGAAATCTTCATGTAAGACTTGCTTATAACAGTTCGGCGTTTGCGCTGTCCGCGCTGTACAGTATGGCCTTTCTCGGAGGGCAGTCATACCATATAATGGCCGGATTTCTGGCGCTTATTTTGGGATGGCAGTGCCTTGATATCAAACATATCGTTGTGAGAAAACATTTTGTACTGTCGGATTTTGCAAGAATGGCAGCTATCTACTATCTCTTTTCCGTGTTAGATGAGATTGTTTCACCGGCTTCGGACTATTTTCTTGCAATGTTTGTCTTTTACATAATAATAAGTTGGTTGGATCTCAACGTGGCGCATGAGAAGTCTTATGTTCCTTACATACATCTGGCGCTTCTGGGTGTTTTTGCGATAACGATCAAACTTGCTGCGGCGCCGCTTCTTCTTTTGTCACTGATACCTATTTATAAACTGCTTCACAACAGAAACAGGCATAAGACTAAGGTGCTTTTAGTATCGGTGCTGCTGGCGCTTATCATAACAGCGCCATTTCTTATCAGAAATGTTATTATATCGGGGTGGCTTGTTTATCCTGTGACATTTATCGATCTGTTTAATGTAAGTTGGAAGATTCCAAAAGGCTTGGCGCAGTTTGATGCACTGGAGATAAAGACATTCGGACGAGGCTTTACCGACGTGGTTGCATACGGAAATGCACCGCTTTCTGCGTGGGCTCCGACTTGGTTCAAAAGTCTTTCATCCTTTGATAAAGGCATTATACTGTTGGATATAGTGTCTGTTATGATCTACCTTCTTATGGCGGGCCTATTCCTCGGAACGCATTTTGAGAAAAAGGCGACAAAAGAAAGCAAAGTCTTTTCCATAAGCCACAGAACGATGCTTAATCAGATCGATTTTATGGCTATAGGCGGAACGATGATAGTGTGTCTTTTGTTCTGGTTTAACAGCGCGCCGCTTATAAGATACGGGATAGTATATTCACTTCTTACCGCAGCTATCATATGCGGAAGAGTGGTTATAATAATTTACAACAGGATCGACCGGGGCATTGCTCTTACAGGTTTTAAATGTGTTATTGCAATGCTTGCGCTGTGGTACATATATAAAGGCACATTCCTGATCATGGATGAGGAAAAAAGATATAATGCAAAGTGGCTGGTACATCAACAGGATTATGGGACATACGATGTTGATACCTTTGAAATAGACGGAACAACATTCTATTATCCCGTTTCAGGAGATCAGGTCGGTTACGCACCGTTCCCTTCATCGGCAAAAGATATGACGGGGCAGATAGAGTTTATCGACGGCACTATCGAGAGCGGTTTTAAAAGCATAGAAAGTGAGTAGGAGAAAACAAATGACAACTAGGGATTTTGACGCAGTAGTTTTTGATATGGACGGTGTTATCTTCGATTCGGAGAGAGCAATAATGGATTGCTGGAAAGAGCTTGCAAACAAGTACAACATCTCGAACGTTGAAGAGAATTTCTATAAATGCATAGGAGTAACCGTCGCTAAGACAAAAGAGATAATGCTTGATGCATACGGTGAGGACTTTCCGTATGATGAATATGACGTTGAAGCAAATCAGATTTTTCATGATAAATATTCCGGAGGCCGACTTCCGATGAAAGAAGGGATAAAAGAGATCCTGTCTTTCCTTAAGAACAGCGGCAAAAAGATCGCGCTTGCTTCTTCGACCGGAAAAACAAAGGTTGAGGCGCAGCTTCGCGATGCTAGCATACTTGAATACTTTGATGTGCTTATCTGCGGAGATATGGTAAAAAGAAGTAAACCCGCTCCCGATATTTATCTCAAAGCCTGCGAAGAACTTGGAGTTGAGCCGGAGAGAGCATACGCCATCGAGGATTCCTACAACGGAATAAGATCTGCTAATGCCGGTAAACTAAGACCTATCATGGTTCCCGATATTCTTCCCGCAGATGATGAGATGAAAGAAAAAGCGGAAAAAGTACTTGATAGTTTGATCGATGTTAAAGAATATCTTGCGGAAGCAATCTAAGCAGAAAGGACCTGAGATGGGATACAAGAACATTTTATTTGACTTGGACGGAACGCTTACAGATTCATCGGAAGGAATAACCAAGAGCGTTACAACACGATCGGAAAGTTTGAAAACAATCCCTATCCTGGCATGATAGAACTTTTGCAGAAGTTAAACGATGAAGGTTATAACTTATATGTCGCAACATCCAAGCCCGAAAAGACTTCTCTTGAAGTGCTCGACCACTTCGATATGACCAAATATTTCAAAGAAGTCGCCGGTGCTACCTATGACGCTAAACGTGAGAAAAAAGAGGATGTGATCAGATATCTTTTGGATAAGATTTCTCTTGAAGACAAAGATGAGTTATCCGATACGGTTATGATCGGTGATACAACTTATGACGTTACAGGTGCTGCGGAATTCAATATTCCTTGCATAGCAGTAACTTGGGGATTCGGAGATCTTGAAGAGATGAAAGATAAGGGCGCAATCGCAGTCGTAAACACAATGGAAGAATTGTATCGAGCAATCGCTCAATAAATGAAAACGAGTAGGTGTTAACCTACTCGTTTTTTTAATCATTCGTAGATGCTCTGAGCACTATCTCAAGTGGAAGAGCGATGGTGCGTGGAAGCATATCGTAGCCCTCCATGCGCTGCTTAAGCGTGTCAAAAGCAAGTGTTCCCATCTGCGCGGTCTGAATACCTATAGTTGAAAGCGGCGGATTTGAAAACCGTGACATCTCAATGTTCGATATACCCATTACAGCAACTTTGTTGGGAACCTTAATTCCAAGATCATACAGTGCACGTAGAACAGCCATTGCCATAAGGTCACTTGCAACCACAAACGCATCGGGTAAGATACCGTCTTTGTGCATTTTCTTTATAGCTTTAAAACAAGTATCCTCATTCCAATTACAATCTATCATTATCCGAGGATCGATCTTAAGCTTGTGTGCATACATGGCACTAAGATATCCCCTGAATCTTTTGCTGTCTTCAAATGCAAGACCTGAAGGAGACGCACCGAGAAATCCGATCTTCTTATAGCCTTTTTTATAAAGAGTATCAACAGCCAAAGACGCGGCTGCGTAGTGATCATAGATAATGTTGTCTATGTCGGTGTGGGCCGTATCTATTCCGACGATCGCCGGAACTTTTTTCTTAATAGATGAATAAATATCGTCACTCAAGGTGTTCATAAGAATGATACCGTCAAGTTTTCCCGAAAAAAATGTATCTACAATGGGAGTATCCTCGATCTCTTTGGAGGTAACAACAAAAGGAACGCTACATCCGTTGCGCCTTGCCTGCTCCTCGATGGCAGAGAGAATGCTGAGGAAATATGGATCACTGTACTTGTCCTTGTCTGTACTGATAACACAGCCAATCTGCTGCGGAGAATCATCAGAAACGGAAGCACTGTGACTTTTCTTTTTAACACTGCCTGCAGGCGCCTTGTAACCGAGCTTGGCTATAGCGGCCCAAACTCTTTCCTTGGTCTCTTCAGTCATTCGCCCCATTGTGTCATGGTTTATAACGCGGGATACGGTAGCAGTTGAAACACCCGCCTCTTTGGCAACATCTCTAATATTGCTCATAAACAGTCACCTCTTGTTTAGTAAACAAAATCTAACTACTTTGAATTATAGGAGAGTTTTAACACAGTGTCAATTGATTGACAAGTTGTTATTGTGTACAAAAATATCCATCAAAAAGTGTATATTTCTCACATTTATCAATTCTATCCGCGATGATATAATCTAGGTAACAAAAGTGGGAAACACAAGGTAACAAAAGGTAAACGGTATGGAGATTTCAGACAAGAAATTGGAGCTTGCTCTTATAGGAGCGGGACAAAGAGGCAGGATATATGCGGACTATGCTTTCGAGCATAAGAGGGCTGAGATAACTTTTTTGGTGGAGCCTGATGAGAACCGCAGAAGAGAAGCCAAGGAAAAATATGGATTGGATGATGCGCATGTATTTACGGATCCCGCGGATTTTTACAAGCTGGGTAAGGTATGTGATGCGCTTATTATCGCGACCATGGACAGGCAGCACTATGAGCACACGATGGGTGCGCTTGAGCTTGGATATGACATACTTCTTGAAAAGCCAATCTCTCCCGATCTTGACGAGTGTATCGGAATAAGAGATCTCGCGCTTAAGAACAAGTGTCGCATAATGGTCTGCCACGTGCTCAGATACACAGGTTTCTGGGCTACGCTCAAGAAGATAATAGATTCCGGAGAACTCGGAAAAGTCATAAACATTCAGCACAATGAGAATATCGGTAATTTCCATATCGCACATTCTTTTGTACGAGGAAATTGGAGAAACAGTGATATCACAAGTTCGCTTATTATGCAGAAGTCCTGTCATGATATGGATCTATTGACATGGCTGTGCAACAGCAAAGCTAAGAGCGTTTCATCCTTCGGAGAACTTACATATTTTAATAAAGAACATGCACCTGAAGGCAGTGCAGAGAGATGCTCCAAATGCGGAATTATGGATTGTAGATTTGATGCCAGAAAAGTCTATCTTCCTATTGCAGGTAACTGGCCTGCGACGGTACTTTCCGTTGATCAGAGCGAGGAGAGTCTGATCAACGCGATTGAAGAAGGACCATACGGAAGATGTGTATATAAGTGCGACAACAATGTTTGCGATCATCAGGTCGCAATATTTGAATTTGAAAACGGAATACATGCTTCGTTTAATCTTAGCGGCTTCACAAACCGCATGTGCAGAACCATTAAGGTGATGTGTGAAAACGGTGAGATACGAGGCGATGATGAAAAGAATGAGATAGAGATAATTCGCTTTACATCCAACTGGCAGCAGGAACCTGAAATAAAGACCATAAATCCCGACGTGAGAGAGGGCTTCCACGGCGGAGGAGATGCAGGTCTTATGGAGCAGTTCCTCGACATGATACAAGGAGATGATGTAGAAAATCTCTCAGCGATAGAAAGATCCATAGAGAGTCACGTTATGGCAATCGCCGCAGAGAAGGCAAGAGTCGAGCACAGAATCGTTGAGATGAAAGAGCTTAGATAAAAGAGCTAATTAAAAGAAAAAAGTTTTGGAGTAAGAAATACAAAATGGGAAAACTAAGTTTTAATGCTGTTTGTGAATATATAAAACCGGTCAATATGCCGGATAAGTTTGCGGGAGCTTATGAGAAGTGGAGCGGAGAGGGCCACGTCGTAGGTGAAAAGGAATTGGATGATATTCTTGTTCGTTATTCACTTACAGACGAGCAGAGTAAAAGGCTTCACGGATATCTCAGACAAATAACCGATGATGAAAAAATCAGTGATTATATTAAGTTCCTCGTTTGGACACAGTGCGACATAAGACGTTACGAATACTTCATTGACTGCGACAACAATCTAAACGGAGCAGCGTTGGGAGAACTCGGTGAGACATTGGAATTCTTCATGCTCTTATCCTGTATCGCATATGCTAGGATCGATCTTGAAAACAGAATGATCCCCAAAGAACTTTATGAGCAGATTCCGTATCGTATGCTGGATGAGATAATTGGAAGATATAAGGAAAAAGAAACTTTGCGAATTCTTGATATCCCGTGGAAGCTCAATTTCTTTTCTCTTTCGATATATCTTTTTGACAGATTCTTATTTGTACCTTGCAAGTTCGATGACCCGTTTTATTTTTACAGAGGGGAAGACGGCGAGGTTATCGGAGTGGCTATGGGTGGTCTCAATGTGGATGATATGGGACAGCTTATACCCGATGACGAGGAACTGTCAGATCCAAACGGAGAAAAGAACGGATATTACTACGGAAGGTTTTCTGAAAAAAGAAAAACTGCCTTTACCACTACATTTAAGGAAACAGATACAGAGATAATCGGAAGCCGCATTTCTCCATGCGGAACAATAACGACAAAATCCATTATCTTAAGTAAAGAAAAATATAAAAAGATACTTGAAAGAGACGACTGGATGATAGGCTTCCATATCCCTTCGGGAGACGGCTACACTCCGCAGAGAGTAAGAAATTCAATGACTCTTGCGTGGAAGTTTTTTGAAAAGTATTATCCCGAGATTCCTTTCAAAGGTTTCTGGTCCTCAAGCTGGTTGTACGACGGAAGACTGTCGACACTGCTTCCGGACGACAGTCGTATAGTAAGAGTCCAAAGACAGTTCTTTAACTACACGGGAGGCTGGAACGGAGAATCAACTTACTATGAACTGTTCGGAGATGCAAAGCTTCTTATCGACGAGGTACCGCAGGAGAGTTCGCTGCAAAGAAAGCTTGCGCAGTGCCTTAAGGATGGCAAAAAATTCATCGATACGGGAATGGTTTATTTCCCTGAAGAATTAAACAAAGATTACAACAGACCAATCTATATAACAGACGAAGATCTGAAAGAGCAGGATGAACTTTATGTAAGAACGGGATGGAAAGGAGGAACGTCATGAAAGCTGAATTAAAAAGACACTGGCAACTGTATCTCATGTGCGTTCCCGCGATAATCTATCTCATAATGTTCTGCTACATTCCGTACGGCGGACTGTGGATGGCATTTACCGACTACAACATAATCGACGGAATATTCGGAAGCCGTTTCGTGGGTCTTCAAAACTTTAAATACTTTTTCTCGGGAACGGGAATGGGTCCCAAGGTTATAGCCAATACGCTTATTATCAATGCATGGGGACTTGTACTTGGAACGATAATTCCGATCACGATCGCAATCTGTTTTAACGACGTACAGAACAAATTTTATAAAAAGATATCTCAGAGCATCATGTTTTTCCCGTACTTCCTTTCATGGGTTGTTGTAGGCGCGATAATCTATGCGTTCTTTTCAACAAGTACCGGAATAATCAACCAGTGGATCGCGGCAAGAGGCGATGAGATCATCAGGTGGTACGCTGAGCCAAAGTATTGGAAACCGATCATCATTATCGCAGATGTGTGGAAGTGGTGCGGATACAACTCGATCATATACATGGCGGCAATGACCAACTTTGATAAGACACTTTATGAGGCGGCACAGGTTGACGGAGCCAATAAGTTTAAGCAGATAATGTATATCACACTTCCGCTCCTTAAGCCGACGGTTGTAGTGCTCATGCTTATGTCGATAGGTAGGATCTTCTTCGGAGATTTCGGAATGATCTACGGTATAGTCGGAAACAACTCACTTCTTTATGATGAGGTTGCAGTCATCGATACATATGTTTATTCATCGATGAGAACGCTTGGATTTTCCTATACCACAGCGATAGGTCTTTTCCAATCCGTAATGGGACTGATACTCATTACAATATCCAACCATTTCGCTAAAAAAATAAATGAGGGGGAGGGACTGTTCTGATGGAAAAAAGAGCAACGATGAAAGTAAAAACCTCCGCCGCGGATAAAGCGGTAATAGCGTTCTCATATATATTTGTGGGATTTATCGCGCTGATATGTTTTATTCCGCTCCTCATGGTATTGTCGGTTTCATTTTCCAACAATACGGCGGTAGTACAAAAGGGATACTCAATATTCCCAAGAGAATTTACGTTGAACACGTATCTGTATCTTTTTGCACACAGCGGTATGAGGATACTAAGATCCTACGGAGTGACGATCTTCGTGACCGTTGCCGGAACGTTCCTTGCGATGATAGTGACAAGCATGTGTTCTTTTGCATTGTCCATAAAGAACCTTAAGTACAGAAATGCAATATCGTTTTTCTGCAATTTCACGATCATCTTTTCAGCAGGACTTATTCCGTGGTACTACATCTGTGTTAACTGGTATGGGTTCTCCAATAACTTTAGAGCACTTATATTCCCGTTGATACTGAATATGTTCAACATGTTCCTTTTAAGAACATATTTTTCGCAGGTTCCGTTTTCGCTTTATGAATCTGCAAGGATTGACGGAGCCGGATACTTTACGATATGGCACAAGATAGCGCTTCCGCTTACCAAGACGGGTATGATGACAGTCGGAATGATGTATGCGCTCTGCTACTGGAACGACTGGTGGAATGCTCTCATGTTTGTGGATAACAGGGACTACTTCCCTTTGCAGTACTATCTTTACAACATTTTGTCTAACGTAAATGCCATCAGCTCGGGACGAATTCCCGCAGGCGCGGCAGCAAACATTCAGCTTCCCGCAGAGACGGTAAAGATGGCGGTAACTATTGTGACTATCGGACCTATCATATTCCTTTACCCGTTCATACAGAAGTATTTCGTGGATGGAATCATGGCAGGTGCCGTTAAAGAGTAAGTTAAAGATATTTCTTTAATTATAAGGAGGGTTAATATGAAAAAAAGGCTTATGAAAGCAATGGCTACTTTGCTTGCTGCAACGCTCATGCTGACAGGCTGCGGCGGCGGATCCAAGGTGGCTTCCGGCAAGACTCCCGAGGATAACGGAAAGGTTCGTATCCTGTATCCCGGAGAAGAGACGGATGCAATGGCAAACTTCATTAAGAACGAACTCAATCCCAAGTTAAAAGAAGAGATCGGCGAAGAAGTTGAGATCGTCTACAAGGGATGGGATCAGTACTGGGAGCAGAAGGATATCATGCTTGCAGCAGGTGAAGGCATCGACCTTTACTGGGACGGACTTGTTGATATCGGTATCATGGTAAATAAGAAACAGTGCCAGCCTCTTGATAAGCTCATTGAAGAGTATGGTCAGGATATGAAGAAGGTATTACCCGATTCACAGCTTTCAGGTGGTAAGGTAGGCGGAATCCAGTACGGTATTCCTTCAGCTTATGCACCGAGTTCTGCTATGTTCCAGCTTGTATGCGTAAGACAGGATCTTATGGATGAAGTCGGAATGACAGATATCAAGACTGCAGAAGATCTTGCAGAGTATGCAGAGAAGGTTAAAGAAGCTCATCCCGAGCTCAGCGGACCTGCAGACATTATCTACAAGCCTCTTACAAGATATTTCCAGGATGAGCAGCTCACATGGTGCTCAGCAGGTGACACGGTTGTATATGGCGAAGATTCCAAGAAGGCTATGAACTTCTTTGAGACAGAGACCTTCAAGAAGGTTGCTGATTTTAACAGAAGCATGTATGAAAAGGGTATCTACAGAGACGAGCTTACAACCAATTACAACGAGCGTGACAGCCGTATGCAGCAGGGTACATATATCTGGGTAGAAGGATCTCTCGGAAAAGAGAATGAGATCATCAGTGCGGTTCGTGCAAATGCACCGGAAGCAACTCTTAAGAGCTATCTTCTTAAGCCTGATGAGCCCAAGTATCTTATCTCTTGCGGTGGTGAGGTTCTCTGCGTACCTTATTCAGCTAACAATCCTATCGGTGCCATCAAGTTTGTAAACTGGATCTACACAAGCCAGGATAATTACATGTTTGCGCTCTATGGACCCGAAGGTGAGAACTACACAATGAACGGTGACAGAATTGAGCTTAAGGATCCTGCATTTGAAGGATACTTCTATGAGTGGATGTTCCGTAACGTTAATTACCAGAAGTTCACATCAGACGTTCCCGAAGAGTTCATCGAGAGCTATCAGAAGTGGGATGACGGTGCGATTCCTTCAGATGTTATGGCATTCTATTTTGACAATACCAATGTGAAGAATGAGCAGACAGCTCTCGGCGAGATCTGGAACAAAGAAATCCAGCCCGTTATCTGCGGTTATGTTTCATATGATGAGGCTCACGACAAGATTGCTCAGGAACTTAAAGACGCAGGTATGGACAAGTACCTTGCCGAAGTTCAGAAGCAGCTCGATGAGTACTTTAAGACCGAAGGAAAGTAATAAGATTTATGAGTATCGATATTCTTGGAATAGTTAATAATTTCAAATTGGAAGGGGACTTCATTTACAGTGAAGTCTATGGCTGCGGTCATATCAATGATACTTACGCCGTATATTTCAAAAGAGATAATGAAGCCCCTATTCGATACATTTTGCAGCGCATCAACACACAAATTTTTGATGCAAAAGAGCTTATGGAAAACATCTGCCTTGTTACCGATTATCTGAAGGATAAGATAAAAGAGGAAGGCGGAGATCCGGCAAGAAACACGCTGACTATCATCCCTACTGTTGACGGAAATCTGTACTATGAAGACAGCGAGCACGGATGCTGGCGTATCTATAAATTCATCGAAGATACTATAACCTATCAGAGCGCAGCGGACGAAACGGTATCAAGAAATGTCGGAGCGGCTTTCGGACATTTCCAAAAGCAACTCGCAGACTTTGATGCGAAGAAGCTTTATGAGATCATACCGAATTTCCACAACACGAGGATGAGATTCGATGCACTTAAGAAGGCGATTGATTCTGACGCTAAGGGCAGAGCCGAGTCTGCGAAAGACGCAATTTCTTTTGCCCTCGAAAGAGAAAAGTACTGTGACGTTGTAACCGATAAGCTTGGTACAAAAGAGATTCCGTTTAGGGTAACTCACAACGACACCAAGCTGAACAACATCCTTATCGACCCTGATACGGGTAAGAGTGTATGTATCATAGACCTTGATACTGTAATGCCCGGTTCGGTGCTTTACGATTTCGGTGACAGCAACCGCTTTGGATCAAATACAGCGCTTGAGGATGAGACCGATCTTTCCAAGGTTTCTTTTGACCTTAAGATATTTAAGGCATTTACGGAAGGTTTTCTTTCGGAAGTAGGAGATATACTTACAGATACAGAAAAAGAGCTTTTGGCATTTTCATGCATTTTGATGACATATGAGTGCGGAATAAGATTTCTTGCCGATTACCTTGAAGGAGATGTATACTTCAAGACCTCTCACGACACGCACAACTTAGAACGCGCAAGGAATCAGTTTAAACTGATAGAAGATATGGAATCAAAGCTTGGAAAAATGAGGGAAATAGTAAATTTATATTGAGATAATAATTGCATAATCGATATTCGTGAAAGCTTTCCATAGTTAATGAGAGTCAGTCCTGAGGGCAATATCATTAAGTTTAAGCCCCCAAAATCCCCCCACATCATTACTGATGCGGGGGGATTTTGGGGGCTTAAACTTAATGATAAACGTTAAAAAACATGTCGTTCATAACAAAAAACATGTCGTTCATAACATTGTGGTAGAATTCGGTCGATGAATGCAGATATAATATGAATAATCGATCGATTGAACTTGTTTAACAGCTGAAGAAGAGTGTAAAAAAGACTAAAAGGAGAAAACACAATGGAAATGATTTTATCAAATGATTTTTGTGAAATTGATCAGAAGGAATGTTTAGATATTAATGGCGGAAATGCTGAACCTCTTGAAGTTGCAGAAGTGGTTGTTGGAGGCGTTTTGGTTGCGAACAGCCCAGTTGTTGCAGTGGTTAATCCGGGGGCTGGAGTTGCAACTTTAGGCTTGGGCTTAACAATGCTTGCAGACGGTTATGATGCTATTCAACACTGATAATATTAAATGACTGGAGAGTGTTAAGTATGGAAAATACAATGTTTTACGAAATTGAAAATGAGCAATTATTTAATGTAGAAGGCGGGAACGTCGTTGGAGATGCTGCGACTATTTTAGGTGCTGGGGCCGCTGGCGCGGAAATTGGTGGAGCTATTGGTGGAGCTATAGGTGGACCAGGTGGTGCATTTACAGGTGGGGTAGTTGGAGGCGCAATTGGTGTTGGATGTGGTGTTATGATAGTTGTAACTGACTAAAAGCTATTTAAGCATCAAGTTTTTATATAATAATAAATAGAAACAGAGACGACATAGGCTTTCTACACCGAAAAGTGTACTGTTCATGGTGATTAGATATGTCTCGTAAGGGGCATATCTAATCACTAGGTTCAAAACCCATTTTTGACATGAGAAGTTTTAGTTAATAACATTAGGGAGACATGTGTTGAAATGAATAATTTACTATTTGTTACAGGATGTTCTTGGATAGTATGGGCTGGAATAGGAAGAAAAATATTTAGTTATATATTAGAAAAAAAAATAATAACAGTATGTTATTGGATTTTTGGGTTTTATAATATTTTTTTGGCTTTTTTTGGTAAAGGAAAAATAGGGGAAGTACTACTTATCATCGATTTTGTCATTGTTTTTGTATTAGATATTTACTTTTTAATAATTAGATTGAAAAAAGGCAAAAAAGGAGCTTTAAAGATTTATCAATTAGGGCTTGGATTTATTTTTATTATTATAGCAGTGTGGATGCTTTGGCTTGATGTGAAAAAAATTCATGTGAGTATAGCGACATTAACAGGCGCAATGATGATGCTTTCTGTGCCGTTTCAAGAATTTATAGAAAAACTGGATAAAGAAAAAAATAATTATTAGCCTGAGTAATATTTCGGGATAATTTTGCAAAGCATCGCATATACATAAACGAGAATGTTTTTTACGATAAATTAGGACATGTAAATGAAATACTATTGTATACGGCAGCATGATATGACAGACTGCGGTGCTGCATGCATCGCTACAATTTCAAAACAATATGGTTTTACTACTTCTATTTCAAGAATAAGGGAGGTCGCAGGAACAGATAAAGCGGGTACTAATGCATATGGAGTTATTCTTGCAGCTAATGTGCTTGGTTTTACAGCCAAGGCAGTAAAAGGGAATAAAGAAGCTTTCTTTTCGGAGTTTCCACTTCCAGCGATTGCGCATGTTGTATCTGAAGGCAAACTGTTACACTATGTGGTAATTCAAAAGATAACAAAAAAGCAGGTTATAATATCAGATCCAGCTAGAGGAATAGTAAAACTAAAACCGGAAGAATTTTTTGGCGAGATTACGACAAATAATGAGCCTCCCAAATATTGTTGGACAGGCGTACTTATTTTGATTGTACCGACAAAAGAATTTACAAAAGGAAAAGATAGTAAGAATATCTTTGAGCGTTTTTTTTGCCTGTTGATTCCTCAAAAGGCACTTTTATTTAATATATTCTTATCTTCTATAATAATTACAATTCTGGGTATTGTAGGTGCTCTATATTTTCAGGTGATTATTGATGATATAGTTTCAGCCAGCCTTTTTGATACTCTTTCAATCATTTCAATAGGTGTTATAGGACTTAAAGTATTCACAGTAGCATTAGGTTTTATTAGAACGAAGCTACTTGTTTATCTTGGTCAGAAATTAGATATAGCATTACTTCTTGGGTATTATGACCATGTGCTTAAACTCCCTATAAATTTCTTTGGAACAAGGAAAGTTGGAGAGATAATATCAAGATTTCAAGATGCTTCATCAATAAGGAACGCTATTTCTTCAGCAACATTAACGGTTATGATAGATACTATTATGGCTATAGTTGGTGGAGTTATTTTGATACTGAAAAGTCCGATTCTGTTTTTGATAGCATTTATAATGATAATTTTATATGCTGTGCTTGTGTTTGCTTTTAATAAGCCGATTAAAAAAGCTAATGAGCAGCAGATGGAAGATAATGCACAGCTTACATCTTATCTTGTGGAGTCGCTTAATGGAATACAGACGATAAAAGCCTTTAATGGAGAACAGTGCGCTCAGAATGAGACGGAGTTTAGGTTTATTAGATTACTTAGAAGTGTATTCAAATTATCAAATATTGGTAATTTGCAGGAGACACTAAAAGCGTCTGTACAACATATTGGAGAAGTTGTGATTATATGGGTTGGCGCAATAAATGTATTAAAAGGGAATATGACAGTAGGAAGTCTTATCTCTTTTAATGCATTACTTGCGTACTTTTTGGGGCCAATAAGAAATCTTATTGATTTACAGTCTCAGATGCAGACAGCGATTGTTGCATCTGAGCGACTTGGAGAAATACTTGATCTTGAAATTGAGAAAAATGAAAAAGAGCAGAATAAGCTCAGGAATATTTCCTTGAATGAGGATATAGATATAAAGAATGTTTCATTTAGATATGGAACGAGAAGATTGATACTTGAAGATTTTTCTTTGCACATTCCCAAAGGGAAAAGAGTGGCTCTTGTTGGAGAGAGCGGATCAGGGAAGTCTACAATAGCAAAATTATTACTACGTTTTTATCCTATGGAGAAAGGTAAGATAAATATTAAAGATTATGCTATTGAGGATATTGATATAGAGTATCTAAGAGAAAAGATTGCATATATACCGCAGGAAACGTTCCTATTCACTGGTACTATAATGGAAAATCTTACTTTTGGATTAAGCGATGTAGATTTGGAAGAGGTTTATGAGATCGCGAGATTGACTAGAGTAAATGATTTTGTAAATGAGCTTCCACTCAGATATGAAACGCTTCTTGAAGAGAACGGAAGTAATTTATCCGGTGGTCAAAGGCAAAGAATTGCAATAGCGAGAGCTCTTTTAAAACATCCGGATATACTTATTCTTGATGAAGCTACTTCGAATCTTGATACGGTAACTGAGCGAATTATTCAAAATACAATCGATTCGTTAAGTAAAGATATAACTACGATTATAATTGCGCATAGGTTAAGTACAATAAAAAACTGTGATGAGATATTTGTAATTGAGAATGGTAAAGTCATAGAAAAAGGATCGCATGGCAAGCTGATAAAAATAGAAGATGGATATTATAGAAAATTATATGAATCACAGTTATCCGGATGAGGGAAGATATGAGAGAAATTGTAATAGATTTAAAGGATATGAATGACACAAAAGAGGTTTATGAAAAAAAGATAAGTCCCTTATATTCGGCGTTTATTTATTTCTTGGTTTTTTGTTTCGGGCTATCATTTATATATTTTTATTTTGGTAAAATAGAGATAGTAGCAAAAGCTAACGGTGTTATACGCCCAAATGATGAAGTGAGCACAGTTTCCCCTTTGGTTGGAGGAAAAGTTACAGGAGTTTTTTATTCGGATGGGGAAGTGGTAAAAGAAGGTCAGAAGCTATTATCAATTGATACTACTGAAAGTGAGATAAGTCTTGAGGCATTAAGAAAACAAGAACAAAAACTTGGAGAGGATCGCTTATATGTGGAAAAGTTTATTGACGGTATAAAAAAAGATACTAATCCGTTTGATAAAGATTCCAAGGAAGAGGAATATAATTATTTCGTTCAATTTGAACAGTATAAACTGGACAAAAAGAGTACGTTTATTTCTAGTGACTTTAATGAAAAAAAAGCGGTTTCCAGTATCGAGGCTTGCAAGAAGCAAAAAGTTGATATGGAATATCAGATAAAGGGATTAGAGGCATATAAGAATAGTATTGAGACAGGTAAAGATATGCTTAAGGATTTTCCTGAATATGAAAATATGTATTTATCATATAAAAATCTTATTACTTCTATTGATAATGATTATAATTCTAAAAAAGCCGATATAGATTTCAATGTGTCAACGGCAAGCAATGACTATTATATAAATTATTATCAAGATAGAGTATCAGAATATGAGGATTTGGTTGATTCTATAAAAAGTGGTGAATCTAAGTTTAATGATGATGATACAAGTGAAGCGAAGCTTTTCTATAAGCAGTATTCATATGAAGCGGAGGGGTATGAAAAAGCTATAGATAGAAATGGAGATACGCCTGGTTTGGAGAATACTGCAAGAAGTGATGATAATCTAAAAAGATTAGAGGGATATAAGCTTTTTAGGCAATCGGTTGAAAGCGGAAATGATTGTTTTTCGATGGATTCGCCGTCTTATGAGTATCATTATCTATATGATAATTACAAAAATGAATATGATAAGATAGATGAGAATGTAGCTTTACTTCAAACAGAGTATGAGAATCTAATCAATAATGAGGAGCGGAATGAAAGTGTCAATATGGATGAGTTTGTGGCAAATCTTTCAAAGCAAATTACTGCAAGGGATAATTATAAGGCTACAACAATATCAAATATTGATAATGTAATCTTACAAATACAAACTGTAGAGCTAAGTTCAGGAGATGATACAGATAAAGAAACATCAGAACAAGCGTTGAATACATATAAGAGCAAGTCGCTTGCTACTTATACTGGTACGCTTGATGAGTATAAACAAAAGCTTGATGAAGCAAAATTACAAAAAGATGGGATAAAAAGCAAAGAATTACTATACGCTGATCTTGACAAAACATATCAAAATACTAAAAGACAAAGATATTTAAGTACAATAACTGAAATTGACAACAGTATACAAAGCCTTAAGACCAAACTTATTCAGATAGAAGCCGACCTTGATATGAATGAGGTGATAAGTCAGATGTATAAGGATTCAAAAGGTGAAGATGGGACATATGTTGATGTTTCAAAAGTAAAGATAGATAAGCTATCGGAGCTTTTATCCAGAAAAAAACAAATAGAAACAGAACTTGATGAATTAAAGACACAGATTAAGCAAACTGAAGAACAGATAAGTGCAGGGAATATAACTGCCTCAAGAGATGGTATTATTAACGTGAGTCAGGAAATCAGCGCGGGTGATGTCATACCTTCAGGCTCACTTATAGGCACAGTGATTCCAGCTGGATCGAATGAGTTTAAAGTGCAAATTTATGTGGATAATTCAAGCATTGGAAATTTGAAGGAAGGAGATGATATTAAATATAGTATTATGTCTCTTCCGAGCAGTGAATATGGATATGTGAACGGAAAAGTAGTGAGTATATCCAAAGATACATTAGTTATGGATGGAAAGAATTCCGGATATTATCTTGTTACAGGTACTATAGATGCGGAAAAACTAAAAGATCATAATGGTAACGAGGGTGAAATCGCTATAGGAATGCAGGTAGAAGCTAAGATCGTTACAGAAAAGAAGAGGATTATTTCATATATTTTAGAGAAGATAAATATAACATGAATTGGGGGGGGTAAATAATGAGTGTTTAAATTGATTACCTAAAATTAAAGGGACTGTCGTACGTGATATGTACCCAGTTTTCTGGACACATGTTATGAGTTAAGCGAAACACATGGATGCTTCCCTGTATTTTACAGGAGGCATCCATTTTGGTTTTGATTGGATCCTTCTGTTATTATAATAATCTATGTATTCATCTATTGCTGTCTTAAATGATTCAAATGATTCATAACAGCGTTCATATCCACAGTACATCCCATTTTTCAATCGCTCGAAGAATGTTTCCATGATGCAATTATCATAGCAGTTTCCTTTTCAGGACATGGATTGTGTAATTCCATGTTTCTTTAATTCATTTCGGGTAAGCGTCAAATAATCCGCCTATCTGTAAAATAAACGCCGCAGGTTTATTTGCGGCGTGGTTTACGGCAGTTATCTGGTAATGTCTCGGACCATGGTAATAACTGATCCAGACTTGCCGTATCTATATTTCCATTCTCATCACGGAGCTTTGGAAGTTCTGTAAGGAGGTGATCAACGTAGTAATAGGAACTGAGGTTATTTAATCTTGCAGTCTCAACAACTGAATAGATCACAGCACTGGCTTTCGCGCCTCTGATGGTGTTCATGAACTCCCAGTTCTTTCTGCCTATCGTGAACGGTCTTATACTTCGTTCAGCAGCTT
>NZ_FPCC01000022.1 GCF_900116875.1 Butyrivibrio sp. INlla21 | reverse complement strand
ATACATCTGATAAAGCTTGTTCTGGATATTTTGTTGTTCATAGTGAAATTGTAATTGTTTATCTCTGATGAATCTCTTAGATGCTTCCGCTGCCTTACCTACGAATGTCTCATTATTGACATATCTATGATAATCCGATTCGAGCGGAGCTGCTTTTGTCAGATAGCTTTCTATCTGATCATAAAGATTTTCTATGAATCTGATTGATTCTTCCGAATCGTAGCTCTTTCCCATTTTGTTTTCCCCATTTATACTGCTTTCTTTTATCTTATAAGCGTATTTGTAAATAACTAATTAACATAATATCACATACATCTTTTTTTGCCTAGTGCAGGAATCCCCCCGGATTCACAGTATTATTTTCTGAGATGCGCTGTTCTTGTACGCATGGCTGATTTGCTAAATGAAAAAAACAGGAAAATGTCGATTTCTATGAGTAACACGAAATGAGACATTTTCCTGTTTTTGAATTATAAGTAAATCGCTATGCGGCGAAAACAAGCATCTCAGCAAAAATACCGTGAATCCGGGGAATCAAAATCCTTTTTGTCTCAGATCACTCACAAGCTGCACATAAAATTCTCTGACATCAAAATTCTTGATATTCTCACGGTTCAGATCGATCATATCTCCGTGAGATATTCCTCTTTTTCCGTAGGGTATAAGCATTTTAAAATCGCTTCCCCAAGGGAATGATTCTTCTCCGACAAGTCCGTCGTTTCGTCCGTCAAAGAACTTCACCAGATTGTAGGACATGTTAAGAGGAAATCTGCCTGCTGCCGGCATTGTCTGTATTGAGCCGACAGACTGGTAATATACTTCTTCTCTGTCCGGAACCTCTTCATTGCGCTTATGACACGCAGAATGTGTTAGGTCTGTAACGGCACCGATAAAATCGGGATTGATATCTCCAAGTTTCGCAGCGCCCGCATTATAGGCACGCGCAACAGCTTCTTTCTGTGCAGTGGGAATCTTCTCGAGAAGAAAATCCGCAAATTCACAGCCTCTGTGAGGAGTATTTATTGTTGTAAGAGAAGCAACATCCTCATACGCTCCGCACTTTGAGATCGCATATCTCATATCAAGTCCGCCCTTTGAATGAGCAATGACATTTACTTTCTCACATCCTGTCTGCGCCTTGATATCTTTTATCCTCTTAGCAAGTTCCTCGCCACTGGCAGCAACAGGCGAAGCACTGTTATGTTCTCCGTAGAATATCGTTGCACCGTTATCTATAAGTTCCTGAGGTATTCTTCCCCAGTAATTAAGGTGCTCAAAGTCTCTGAAGAACACGCCGTGAACCATCAATATGGGATACTTGGTCTTGCATATCTGCTGCTCTTTTCGTGAGGCATTAAGATTGATCTTCTCTGTTTCAACTTTGACCTCTTCGTCTGCAGTCTTTATGATCTTTCCAAGCAGGATAAGATGAGCGATCGGTACCATTCCAAAAACGGCGCCGAGCACTCTCCACTTGATCCCAAGCTGGTTACAGTTAATGTATACAAGGATTATTCCTATCCAAAACAGTATGGCTTCCGCAAGTATTATCAATAATATCTTGACCACAAACCACACCGGACTATCGCGAAATCCCGAAAATCCGAATGGATTGCTAAAAAGATCCCATATGTAATAACATGCAAACATCGCGGTGCTTATCAAAAAGATCTTTAGCAGCGTATTTCCTCTTTTTATCGCGTTTATTCTGTTCATTATTTTTCCCCGACAAAATCTTAATAATAAATTTTTGTTAATCTATTATTACAGATTTTGTATCATTTTGCAAGTGCCATCATGATCTCGTTGCTTCTTGCTACGAAAGCGGCCATTGCATCACCTTCGAGAGGTGCATTCTGGATACGGGCAAGATCGTAAAGCTGCTCACAGATCATCGTTGTGTTCTCAGCGTCCTTGTTATCCATTACGTACTGAACAAGAGGATGGTTGGCATTGAGCACAAGTGTCTGTCCTTCATTTCCGAAGTCTCCCATTGCCATTCCGTTCATGGCATACATCTTCATCATGTCGGCCATACGTCTTGAATCCTCGGATACAGTAAGCATTGAAGCCATCTTCTTATCCTTGAGCTTCTCAAGCTTGATATTAAGCTTATCGTTCTTAAGAGCCTTCTTGATCTTCTCGCCAAGCTCTTTTTCTTTTTCCTCAAGCTCCGCGGCAACCTTCTTGGATGTTCTGGACTTGAATGTATCTGTAAGGTCTGCGTCGATTCTCCGGAATCTGATACCCTCGTTCTTAGACTCAAGTTGCTGCATGAAAGGAGTATCGATGTTGTGGTTCATAATGAACGCTTCCATCTTCTGTGCCTTGAACATCTTGATGTACTGACTCTGCTGCTGCTCGTCGGTTACATAATAGATGGTTCGAGGCTCCTTTTCTTCGGAATCCTTGGAATCGCCGGCTTTGGCTCCGTCATCAACCACCTCAGCCTCTACCGCATTTCCGTCTTCGTCGACAGCCTTAGCCGCTTCCGCCTCTGCCTCTTTGTTGATCTGAAGCGCATCGGGAAGTGTGAGATACTTACCGTCAAGGTTCTTGAAAAGAATGTAATCATTCATCTTCTCACAGAACTTGTCGTCACGAAGGCAACCGTATTTGATGAAGGGACTGATATCATCCCAGTACTTGTCATAGTTCTCTTTGTCGGTCTTGCAAAGGCCTGCAAGCTTCTCCGCTACCTTCTTACTGATGTACTCGGAAATCTTCTTAACGAAACCGTCGTTCTGAAGCGCACTTCTTGAAACGTTAAGAGGAAGATCGGGACAATCGATAACACCCTTAAGGAGCATCAGATACTCAGGGATTACTTCCTTGATGTTGTCGGCAATAAATACCTGGTTGTTGTAAAGCTTGATCGTTCCCTCGATGGATTCAAACTCCATGTTGATCTTAGGGAAGTAAAGGATACCCTTTAAGTTGAAGGGATAATCCATGTTAAGGTGAATCCAGAAAAGAGGCTCCTTGTAATCGCGGAACACTTTTCTGTAGAACTCAAGATATTCTTCATCCGTACAATCCTTGGGTGTTTTGCCCCAAAGAGGATGTGTGTCGTTGAGAAGCTGAGGTCTTCTCTTGATCTTATATTCGAGCTCTGGCTCTTTATCCTCACCCTCTTTTTTCTCGGGATGAACTTCTTCAATTACAATATCGGAATCAAGCTTCTCACTTGCCTTGATTGTCTCTGTGTCCTGCTCGTTTTCCCTTGAAAGATAAATCTCATATGGCATGAATGAACAGTACTTCTGCACTACTTCTCTTGCCTTGTACTCGTTGCAGAATTCAAGACAGTCGTCTGAAAGATGAAGTGTGATTGTTGTTCCCACTTCCTTCTTATCTCCGTCAGACATCTCAAAATCCGAGCCGCCGTCGCATGTCCAGTGAACGGAAGCAGCATCTGACTTATATGAAAGTGTATCGATATCAACGGAATCCGAAACCATAAATGTTGAATAGAAACCAAGTCCGAAATGACCGATGATCTGATCTGCATTAGCCTTGTCTTTGTACTTTTTAAGGAAGTCGGTAGCACCGGAAAAAGCTACCTGGTTGATGTACTCCTCGACCTCTTCCGCAGTCATTCCGATACCGTTATCTACAATCTTGATGGTCTTATCTTTATCATTAAGGATCACATCCACACGAGGCTTAAAATCTACGGGCAGCTCGTACTCACCCATCATATCCATCTTGCGGATCTTGGTGATCGCATCGCACGCATTCGAAATTACTTCTCTGTAAAAAATATCATGATCCGAATAAAGCCATTTCTTTATGATTGGAAACATGTTCTCGCTGTTAATTGAAAGATTACCCTTTTTTGAAGCCATAACTCTCACTCCTTTGTATCATTACATTATATATACGCATAAGCCTGCGCTTATCGTACAAAATAAAGTTTAATTCTCGCGTGAATAAAAGTCAATAAAAAATTAGCACTCATCAAGAATGAGTGCTAACAAAAAATCTTTTTAATCTTTTTTGAAATATTTCCCGTATACATCCATAAGTCCCGTTGTCGTAACATTTTCATCACTCACAAGCTTTATCGAATCCCAAAGCTTTTCGTTGAGCTGTTTGGAAAGTCCTGCAACGAAGGTGTCATACTGCTGCCCGAAGACTTCTCTTTTACGCTCAGCAACAATCTTGACCTTATTGGCTTCCGTCTCTTCTCTGTTGAAGGTACTGATGCACTTGATGATCACGTAGCCATCCTCAGCATCGACAATGTCGCTGACTTCCTCTGTTCCAAGTGAAAACGCCGCTTCTTCATAGGCCGCGTCCATGTCGCCCTTACCAAAAGAAATAGTTCCTTCGTCAGCTTCGTTGTATTCAGCCATGGTTTCCTCAAAGCTGGCCCCTTCGGCAAGCTTGCTTTTGACCTCTTTTGCTCTGTTTAACGCATTTTCCTTAGCTGCATCATCAAAGCTCTCTTTTTTGCCCGCCGCGTCAAGATTATAAGTCTTTATAAGTATCTGCTCGACTGTGATCGTTCTTGCTTCATCATCACTTATCTCGGGATTGATGTCTCTGATTATGTAGTCGTAGAGCTTATCGGCAAGCGCATGTTCTGCATATATCGCAGTGATGTCCTCTACGGTTATGTCGTTCATCGCCTTTTTATCGGCATCGGAAAGCGTGTCAAAATATTCTTTTGCAGCTTCCGCCGCAAGCTTTTCTTCGGACTCTTCGAGTTCTATATCCATCTCTTTTGCCAAAAGATTCATCGCCTTGATCTGAGCGATCTTGGCAAGCACAGAGTCTTTTAACCTGTCTTCGACCGTTCCGCTGTCCGTCTCGGAATTCCAGATATCTGTACCGAAAGTGCTCTCATAACCCTCCTGCATATTGACAAGATATGCCATAGCCTCGGTTAGAGTACACACAGCCGTTTCTATTCTAAATACCTGATTGTCGGTAAAGCCGGTCGTAAAAACAACCCTCTGCTCCGACAAGTCGCCGCATCCCGTAAGTAGCATAACCGCAAGGAGCAGCACCGCACAAAATTTTCTCATTATAAATCTCCGTATAATAATAATTAAGGGAGCAAAGAATTAACTTTGCTCCCTTAGTATATCATATCCCGAATCTTACCTGGTACTTCTGTACTGAACAGGTGTCATTCCGTACTTTTTCTTAAAGAGTCTGTTGAAGTGCTCAACGTTCTGATAACCTGCAGCTTCAGCAACTTTCTCTATCTTCATGTTGCCGTTTCTAAGGAGCGTGCTCGCCTTGTTAAGTCTGATCCTCTTAACGTTGTCTCCGAATGTCATACCTGATTTTTCCTTGATGAACTTGGAAAGATAAGGCTTTGATAAATAGAACTGTCTTGAGAGATCATCCAAAGTAACTGTAAGGTAGTTCTCCTGAATGTAGTTCATTATTGTGTTAATGCGCTCATCCTTGGCTTCCTTACTGTTTCTTACGGCATCAATCTGGTTGACTGCGATAACAAGAGCATTTACGGATGACATGATAACGTCTTCGTCTATACCTACGCCCCAGTATTTCTTACCCTTGCAAGTAATTCCGACATAAGTGCAAGCCTTGGAAGATGAACCTCTTGAAAGAGCGTGCTCTTCGTATGTTGAAAGTTCATAGCTGATGTTGAAGTACTGCTTGATGGCGTTACTTACGGCATCGAGACGTCCGTTTCCGTTGGCCTCTACAGTATGCTCATTATCAAAATGCATTATCTTAACTTCCGCAAGGATTCCGTCTACCTTCTTAAAGGTACAATCGGGAATTCTGAACACGTAATTGTTGTGAACGTATTTATCTTCAAAGATCTGATAGATTCTTGCAGGTGAAAGCTCCGCATGCTCTCTGTCAGAGATATCCTTGATGGTATAGCTGATATCGGACTGCATCTCCTTGGGAACCATCATGCCGTAGTTGGTCTTAAGTATGTAGCTTACGCCGCCCTTACCGGACTGGCTGTTGATACGGATAACGTCTCCGTCGTACTCTCTTCCGAGATCCTTGGGATCGATGGGGAGATAAGGTACGGACCAGATTCCGTTGTCTTTCTTCTGCTCGTGCCATGAGAATCCCTTGGAAATAGCATCCTGATGTGAGCCTGAGAACGCTGTGAACACGAGCTGTCCCGCATAAGGCTGTCTCTCGTAGATGCGCATTCTTGTAAGTCTCTCGTAAGTCTCTGCGATCTTCATGATCTTGCTGAAGTCAAGTCCGGGATTAACTCCGTGTGAATACATATTGAGAGCAAGTGTAACGATATCAACGTTACCTGTTCTCTCACCGTTTCCGAAAAGAGTTCCCTCAATTCTGTCAGCTCCCGCAAGGCATCCGAGCTCGGCATCACTTACGCCTGTTCCTCTGTCGTTGTGAGGATGAAGTGAAAGACTTACCGCATCACGATACTTAAGATTCTTGCTGATATATTCAACCTGTGTTGCAAACACATGAGGCATTGCAATCTCTACCGTTGTAGGGATGTTGATAACAACCTTGTTCTCCTTGGTGGGCTTCCAAACATCGAGAACGGCGTTACATACTTCTACGGCATAATCAACCTCAGTTCCGGGGAAACTCTCGGGTGAATACTCAAAAGAGAAATTACCCGTAGTCTCTTTGGCTAATTTATCAAGGAGCTTAGCTCCGTCAATAGCGATCTGCTTAACTTCTTCCTTGCTCTTTTTGAAAACCTGCTCTCTCTGAGCAACGGAAGTTGAGTTGTAGAGATGAATGATGGCTCTGGGTGCTCCCTTAACGGCTTCGAAAGTTCTTTTGATAATGTGCTCTCTTGCCTGTGTAAGTACCTGAACCGTAACATCATCGGGGATCATCTTCTTCTCGATAAGAGTTCTTGCAAACTCAAACTCTGTCTCCGATGCTGCGGGGAATCCGATCTCTATCTCTTTAAATCCAAGATCAACCAGCATAGTAAAGAACTCTAGCTTCTCATCAAGGCTCATGGGCTCGATAAGTGCCTGATTGCCGTCTCTAAGGTCAACGCTGCACCAGATGGGGGGATGATCTAAATAATCCTTTTTAACCCAATCGTATGTGCATTTGGGCGGCATAAAATACTGACGCTGATATTTCTCGAAATTTTTCATAATATTCTTATCCCTCCGGGTTGAAATTTGATGATTTTTAAACTATCAACATTAAAATAGTTCATTTTTGTTGATGTATATTATCATATCACAATTTTGCACAAATAAAACATACCAAAATTAATGTCTTTTCTTGACCTAATTTAATATTAAAACCCGCATAGCGGTCAACCATGCGGGTCTTTAAAAATCAGTATTCAGATCATCCCAGAATATCTACATATTCTCCCTCCAGAGCCTTATTCATGCTGCGTACGGCGCAGAATTTGCCACACATAGAACATGTGTCATCGTACTCGGGAGACCTGTCGTCACGGATCTTCTTGGCCGTCTCGGGATCGAGTGCACACTCCCACTGCTTATCCCAATCGAGAACTCTTCTCGCATCTCCCATTGCATTGTCTCTATCCATAGCGTGAGGGATCTTCTTGGCGATATCAGCGGCGTGAGCTGCGATCTTGGACGCTATGATTCCCTGCTTAACGTCATCGACATTGGGAAGTGCAAGATGCTCGGCGGGTGTAACGTAGCAAAGGAAGGCTGCTCCGGAAGCTGCTGCGATGGCGCCTCCGATAGCAGAAGTGATGTGATCGTATCCGGGTGCGATATCGGTAACAAGGGGTCCGAGTACATAGAAAGGCGCACCCATGCAGATCGTGTTCTGAATCTTCATGTTGGCTTCGATCTGATCCATAGGAACGTGTCCGGGACCTTCTACCATAACCTGTACGTCTTTTTCCCAGGCTCTCTTAGTGAGCTCTCCGAGTCTTACAAGCTCTTCTATCTGGCAAACATCGCTGGCATCGGCAAGACAGCCGGGTCTGCACGCATCTCCGAGTGATATGGTAACGTCGTACTCTCTGCAGATCTCAAGAATATCATCATAGTATTCATAAAAAGGATTCTCGTTTCCGGTCATGCACATCCAGGCAAATACGAGTGATCCGCCTCTTGAAACAATGTTCATCTTTCTCTTGTGCTTCTTGATCTGCTCTATTGTCTTTCTTGTAATTCCGCAGTGAAGTGTGACAAAGTCAACTCCGTCCTCGGCATGAAGTCTTACCACATCAATAAAGTCCTTGGCTGTGAGCTCCGCAAGATCCCTCTGATAATGAATAACACTGTCATATACCGGAACCGTGCCTATCATCGCGGGACACGACTCCGTGAGCTTCTTTCTGAAAGGCTGTGTATTTCCGTGACTTGAAAGGTCCATGATAGCTTCAGCTCCCATGTTGACCGCAGCCATAACCTTCTCCATCTCGATGTCATAATCCTTGCAATCCCTTGATACTCCGAGATTTACGTTGATCTTTGTTCTGAGCATCGATCCGACGCCTTCGGGATCAATACATTTGTGGTTCTTGTTTGCGGGAATTGCAATTTTCCCCTCGGCAACAAGTGCTCTTATGAACTCCGTGTCACGATACTCTTTTTTCGCAACTGCCTCCATTTCCTTTGTCACAATACCCTTGCGGGCTGCTTCCATCTGTGTTGAATACTCTCCCATTAAATACTTCTCCTATTCTGCTTTTTTATTTTTTTAACTACCGTTTTTCCATATATCATAGGTATACGTAGTCGTTGTAAACCGGCTGAAGTCCTTCGCTTTCAATATCTTCATACATTCTGTCAAGACTTCGTCCGTCAGATATTTCAAACTGTTCATCTCCGGATTGTTCACTTTTTTCTTTTCCCGAATACTTCTGTTCGTGGTCTCCGATTCCTGTCGATACTCCCGCAGATACCTTGGTTGCCGCGATCTTCACGATGCCGTTTCTAAACTCAGCCGTTTCCCTGGACGAAACCGTTATTCCGCAGAAAGGCAGGAATATCCTGTATGCGCACAGTATCTGACAAAGTTGCTTCTCACCCACATCAAGCGGATTGATAGTCTCGTTGTTTATGATCGGTCGTAGTCTCGGACAGGACAAAGACATCTCTGCGTAAGGATATTTCCTTTGCAAAAAATATACGTGAAGCGCCGAAGCAAGTGCATCTTTCCTAAAATCCGAAAGTCCCAAAAGCGCCGAAAAAGCTACGCCTCGCATGCCGCCCATAAGCGCCCTCTCCTGTGCATCAAATCTATAAGGCCAAACTCTTTTATTTCCCATAAGATGAAGCTGTTCATATCTGTCCGTGTCGTACGTTTCCTGGAACACCGTGACATAATCGACACCGCACTCATGAAGATACTTATAGTCTTTGACATTCACGGGATAAATCTCAACTCCGACCATTCGGAAGTACTTTCTCGCAATCTTGCACGCTTCTCCTATGTACTCAATATCCGAGTTGACGGGACTTTCGCCTGTAAGTATCAGGATCTCCTCCATCCCGCTGTCTGCGATAACCTTCATCTCGTGCTCAATCTGCTCATACGAAAGCTTCATTCTCTTTATCCTGTTATAGCAGTTAAATCCGCAGTAAACGCAGTAGTTCTCGCAATAATTTGCGATATATATCGGGGTAAAAAGATATACCGTATTTCCAAAGTGCTTACTCGTCTCGCGCTGAGCCTTCTCTGCCATCTGCTCAAGAAAAGGCTCCGCCGCAGGCGAAAGAAGTGCCTTGAAATCTTCAATCGAACATCTCTCGCTATCAAGAGCTCTTCTTACATCTTTCGCCGTATACTTGCTGTAATCGTAAGACTCAAAGTGCTCCATTACATTCTTGCAAACATCGGATTCGATCACGTCCATTTTTGGCAGATACGCCATGTGGTCCGTTCTGAAAGAAGGATCGTTTTCAATTCTGTGCTTGCGCTCAAGCCCCGCCTCGGACAATTCATCCGAATCAATCAAAAAATGATTTTCCATACCGTCCTCCTTAGTGTAAGAACCCTGTCAGAGGATCCGATGCACTTGCTCCGCGTGTCAGAACTCTTCCGACTCCCGCAAGATATGCTTTTCTTCCTGCTTCAATGGCATCTTTAAACGCAGACGCCATAAGTGTCAGATTTCCTGCTGTTGCAAGCGCTGTGTTTGCCATGATAGCCGCAGCTCCCATCTCCATTGCTTCACAAGCCTGCGATGGTCTGCCGATTCCGGCATCCACGATTATAGGAAGATCAATCTCGTCAATAAGAATCTGAATGAAATCCTTTGTTGAAAGACCTTTGTTGGAGCCTATCGGTGAAGCAAGCGGCATGATCGATGCTGCTCCGACTTCCTTAAGTTCTCTTGCAACATTGAGGTCCGGGTACATATAAGGCATTACCACAAATCCTTCTTTTGCAAGTATCTCCGTTGCTCTGATCGTTTCATAATTGTCGGGCAAAAGATATTTTGTATCGCGCATGATCTCGATCTTTACAAAATCACCGCAGCCAAGCTCTCTTGCAAGTCTGGCTATTCTCACCGCCTCTTTTGCATCCCTTGCCCCGCTTGTATTCGGAAGGAGCGTAACATTCTTGGGAATAAAATCCAGAATGTTCTCCTCATCCTTCGTATTTGTTCTTCTTACCGCAAGCGTGATTATCTCAGCGCCCGCATCACGTGTTGCAGCCTCGATAAGTTTCATCGAGTACTTTCCCGAACCGAGAATGAATCGGGAATTAAATTCTTTTCCTCCGATAATAAGTTTGTCTTCTGCCATTTTCCTTCTCCTACCTAAAATCTTTAGTTAAACCGTAGCCTCTCCCATCAATATACGCAGTGCCATGTGCGCTTCGTGCGCGGCACACACCATCACTCTCGAAGAGATCAGCCCGATGCCGTCGTTTACGTCACTTACGGAATCCCCCGATAAAAAGAATCTTTTTGAGATCTTTTTTGTCTTAATAAGATTGGAACTTCCAAAGCCCGCCATTCCCGAACTTGATACAAGATACTTATCGGGAGCATTTTCAAGTATCGCATTTACAAGCATTGCTTTGTTTTCTGCCTTATCAAATGCCTCGCATACTATATCCGCTTCTTTCGTAAGTTCGATGACGTTTTCTTCCGTAACTTTTACGTTGTGCGTCTCGATGATTATATATGGATTTATTTCTTTTAAATTATTTGAAAGCGCTTCAGGCTTAGGCATACCGACCTGATCCGCCTTGTACTGCTGCCTGTGAAGGTTGGATATATCAACCTTGTCAAAGTCGATAAGAATCAGCTTCCCAACACCGGCTCTTGCAAGACATATCGCAATGTTGGATCCGAGCCCGCCAAGTCCGCATATTGCCACGGTTGCCCTGTCGAATTTCTTTTGATTCTCTGCACCGTGCCGCTCTATAAGCGCATTGTAGAACTCATCTCTTGTCGGTATCATATCAGCCGCCTCCTACAAAGCTCACAACTTCTACGATATCTCCGTCCTTAAGAATAGTTATGTCGTAGCATACCTTAGGTACTATTTCTTCATTTATCTCAACAGCGACTCTCTCCCTGTCGTAGTTGAGTTCTGAAAGAATCGCAGAAAGCTGCTTATTTTCATATTGGTATTCTTTTCCGTTAATTTTGACCATGTTCATTCCTCCATACCATATGATCCAGCGGTCCCGAACCCTTGCCCAGATTAAGTCCCGACGCGATCGCATCAGAGATATATGCTTTTGCATTTCGTATAGCATCTTCGAGATTCAAACCAAGTGCAAGGTTTGAAGCTATCGCGCTTGAGAGTGTGCATCCCGTTCCGTGAGTGTTGCTGCTCTCAATTCTTTTTCCCTCGAACCATGTGATCTTCCCGTTCTCATAAAGTACATCACTGGCATCTTCAATGCTGTGACCACCCTTTAGAAGAACCGCGCATCCGCTTTCATTTCCAAGCTCTTCCGCCGCTTTTTCCATGTCTTTTCTAGATGTTATTGTTAAACCTGTAAGTGTCTGCGCCTCAGGTATATTGGGCGTTATGACTCTGCTTATCGGAAAAAGAAGTCTTGCCATAACATCGGCTGTCGTATCTTTCATCAGACTGCTCCCGCTTGTAGCAACCATTACGGGATCGACTACAAGATTTTTTACCTTATACTTGGTGAGTTTGTCATAGACTACTTTCACCTGCTCCGCAGAAGGAAGCATTCCGATCTTCGCCGCATCGCACGGAATGTCGCTCAGACAAGCCTCTATCTGCTGCCCGAGAAATTCCGGCGTAGATTCCATGATTGCCGTAACCCCTGTTGTATTCTGTGCCGTCAGTGCAGTTATCGCAGTCATTCCATATACCTTGTGTGCGGTCATAGTCTTAAGATCCGCCTGTATTCCTGCGCCGCCGCTACTGTCACTTCCCGCTATCGATAAAACCACTTTCATAAAACACCTCTCAAATCAAATACTTCGTATTACAAAGCTTAAGCAGTAAATTATTACTGAATCATATTCATCTGTCACAGTTCTTCTATCGCTTTAACCAGTTCTGCCGCGGCCTTCCTTGGATCATCTGCTTTCATGATCGCGGAGACCACGCAAACTCCCGCGATCGGAATTCCTTTCAAAACTCCGAGATTGTCCTTGTTAAGTCCGCCGATCGCATTGGCAGGAATCGGAACCGCATTGCATATATCATTAAGAGTATCCGTTGAAGTAAGCACGGTCTTAACCTTGGTCGTTGTCGGATAGATTGCACCGACTCCCAGATAATCCGCACCTGCTTTGTACGCCGCAAGCGCCTGCTCTACAGTCTTTGTTGTTGCGCCTACTATCTTGTCTTTTCCAAGAATCTTTCTTGCCGTCTCGACAGGCATATCGTCTCTTCCGACATGCACTCCGTCGGCCCCCGTCGCAAGAACTACATCGACTCTGTCATCTACAACAAGAGGAACATTATGCTTCCTTGTTATTTCAAGTGCCTTGCTCACCAGGTCTATGTACTCGGCTGTTGTCTTGTTCTTTTCTCTTATCTGCACAAAAGAAACACCGCCCCCGATTGCTTCTTCAAGAGCCTTAAGAAACTCTTCTTCGCTCTTTCCGTCGCTGTTTGTGACAAGGTAAAGCCTTAGCTGTTTTCTGTCTAAACCCATGTAACCTTCTTCCTCTCTTCAATGATGTCGTCATCTATTTCCGCAATGGCGTCAAACAAACGCATCAGGAACATGTCTCCCTTGGCGTTTTCGCCGCTTATTCCAAAGCCGGCCGTCGCCCATACGATCGAATCAATATCTGTTTGTATTGAAAAGAAAGCTGCGCACACGGCTCCCAGCATGCATCCCGTTCCCGTAATGCTGCCCAGCTTTTTTGTACCGTTCTCGATCACAGCTATTTTATTCCCGTCAGTCACGATATCTTTTTCACCGCTTGCAAGGACTGTAACCCCGTGCCTTTTTGCAAGCTCTTTTGCCATATCAAGTATCTCTTCAAATGTAAGTTTTTTATCTGCATCAACTCCGGATGATTTGTAAGACTCATCCAAAAGAGCTCGTATCTCCGAATAGTTGCCCTTAATAAGCAGCGGTACTTTTGGATTTCTTTTTCCGAGCAGTTCATTTACAGTCGCTCTTCTAAGCTCCGAACACGCAGCGCCAACCGCATCTATCACGATCGGAATTTCTTTTTTCATAGCTTCGTCGTACGAAGTCTTAATTGCTTCAAGCCTGTCTCTCGTTATGTTTCCGAAGTTGAGTAAAAGAGCTTTCGCACTCGCCGTTATATCACGAACCTCATCCGGGTGCTCCGCCATAATGGGGCGCGCGCCCAAAAGGAGCACAGCGTTCGCACACTGCATTATCGAAATCGGATTCGTGATGCAGTGTATGAGCGGTGATCGTTCTTTTATTTTTTTACAGATATCTAAATTCATCTCATCAACCTTTTGATCATCAAACTGCTTTTTCTTCAGTAGTTTTGTTTTCTTTTTCAGTGTGGATGTCCCTGACTTCATCAGAGCCGTTTAAGCTGTCCTGAATTTTTCTGAGCATTCCTGTCGCAGCAAGTCTTTTAAGAAGGAGGTACGCGATGCTGCCTCCGATGAGTGTTCCCATGATAAAAGAAGGAACATAAAAGAAAAGTGTCAAGCCTTCTTTACCCCAAAGATATGTCATAACAGGATATGAAACGATCGCGCCGATGATTCCCGTTCCGATGATCTCACCAAGAACAGCTGCGATTATCTTTCCTTTGGAAACCTTGTATAGGATTCCGGAAAGCGTTGCTCCAAACACAGCTCCCGTAAGCGCAAGCGGTGGAATTCCCATTGTCATCATTCTGATGATACCGATGAGAACCGCGCATGTAAGCGCGTAAACAGGCCCCATAAACACAGCGCACGTGATGTTGATAAGATGCGCCATCGGGCACATTCCCTCAACTCTGAGGATCGGAGAAATAACAACTCCGAGCGCTACAAACATTGCCAGTGTTACCATTTTGAGTAGTACTTTTGAATTCTTCATAAGAGTCTCCTTTTGACGGGCCTGTAAATGCACACCGGTACGCAAGCCGCATCAAGGAGCTTTCCTTTTTTGTAACAAAAAAAGCGGAGGCTCCCGTCCGGTAAGCTTCCGCATTAGTTTCCTATATTTAAGGCATCCCTACGTTGGCATTATCCAAATCAGGTTCTCGGTCGAAGGTCACACCTTCCTCTCAGCCTGTAATACAAGCTCCCGTCTATAAAATTTTTATTCAACTATGTTTATACACCATAGCGAAAGTAATTACAATAGCAATTATAATCTTTTGCCGCAGTATGGACAGAATACAGCATCGCTTGGAAGCTTCTCTCCGCACCTTGTGCAAAATGCCACTCTGGACTTAGCTCTTGATCCGGATCCGCGTTTTGAATCCGAACCGGGTCCGTAAGCAAGCTTAGCAAGTTCTTTATCCGTACGCTCATCTACGTAGTCATCATCCAGATAACCGTCTTCTTCACCACGTCTGGGAGGTGCTACGCGACGTCTTCCGGCTTCATCTCTTCGTCTTGCTTCGGCTCTTCTGCGTCTTTCCTCTTCTTCCTCACGCCAAGCCTCTTCCTCAGCACGTCTTCTCTCTGCCTCAGCGCGTCTCTTCTCCTCTTCGGCGCGTCTCTTTTCCTCGGCCTCTCTTCTTGCCTTTTCTTCAGCCTCTCTTCTTGCTCTTTCCTCGGCTTCTCTTCTGGCCTTCTCTTCGGCTTCTCTTCTCGCTCTTTCTTCCGCTTCCTTACGGGCAGCTTCTTCTGCAGCCCTTCTGGCTTCCTCTGCGGCTCTTCTTTCTTCTTCCGCCTCAGCGATCAGATCTTCGGGAACAGGCCATCCGCAAGATGTACAGATCTCATCCTCAAAGACAATAGGGGCTCCGCACTTAAAGCAGTATCCCATAATATCCTCTTTGGGAATCTTATTCTTTCCTACGCTTCCGGAAACATTCTCCGCAAGCTTTCCTACAGATGATGCCACCTGAGTTAATGTATCCTTGACATCCGGACCTGCAAAGCGCGCCAATAAGTCATCCTCAAGATAAACAAATCTAAGCAGCACCAAAACAGATAATGTAATGATCATAAGCAAGACAATAATATCAAAAACAAACCAAGCTTTTGATTTAAAAGCAAAATCATTCTTTGCTGCCGCATTACTTGCTATAGCTCTACTGATGACTGTAAAAAACAGATCTGCCGCCGCGCAGGCAACTACAATCTGAGTCACTCTCTCCTCAGTGATCTGTCTGATAAAAAGAACTACAAAAATAGCGATAGGTAATAAAAGGCAAAGTAACAGTATAAACTGAGGCTTTACCAGAGCCTCTCCGTTGTACTTAATACCGCCTACCAAATTCATTGTCGAAACACCGACCTTCTGCTCTGAAAATGACATCGCAAACGTCGGGCAAAAGAAAATAATAGTAACAATTACAGAAAGAACTCTTATTATATTCTCTGCTGTAATCACAGGTTTCCTTGTGATTTCTTTCATTGTCTCTTTCCTCCGATACGTTGTTTTAGACTTCCGTCATTGGATTTGTTTTATTAAAACAAGTTTAAAATCCTTTAACATATTACAACATATCGTATCGATTCGTCAATGTTTGGCGATAATCGCAGCAGCAATCGGAGGTTCAAAGCGTTACACAGAGCTTCATTTCCACTCGGATGCAAATTCCAAAATCTCGCGGTTTAATTCCTGCTTTCTGTCATTTAAAAGAAGCAGCTTATTGTATTTATAATATGCTTCGTTACCGGTTTCTCTTACGAATTTCAAACTGTGATAAGCATTGGAAAGTTCGGTTAAGAAGATTACCATCTCCTGGCTTCCCGTAAGGGATTCGGGATTGCCGAAAGCTTTTTCCATAAACTCAAAAGAGTTGGTAAGGTGCTCGCCTGTCGCCTTGATCTGCGCCTGTCTGTCGGTCTCACGAGAAGTGAACCACTTCTTTGCGGCGTCGACTGCGTTTGAAGAAACGCCCGCGTCGTTCTGCGCATTTGCGCCTGCTGCCGTGGCTTCCTTCAAACACTCTCTAATCGCAGCCACAGCAAGTCTTCTCTCGCTTTCTTCCTCGCGATTTAGAAGTCCTGCTTCCGCGTCATGCGCGGTCTTCTCTTCCAACGCGGCAATCATGTCGGAAAGACTTCCTTTTTCGCCGCTCCGTTTTTCCTCGCTTCCGTCTGCGTCGCCTGCGCCATCCACATACTTCTTCACCACCTCATACACAAGCTTCTGCACGGCGGCGTTCTTGGAATAATCTCTGAACTCGTCCATAAGCTTATCTGTGAGAAGCCCGATGATGCTGAGCTTTTCATCAAATGCTCCGTTCTTGATCGCCGCAAGATCTTCGGGGAACTTGCCTTCAAGAATATCGGGAATCTTATATAGCTCGTTGTATCTGTGATAAAGCTCGTAGTAATCCGCAAAGTCTCTTGCAATCTCTTTATCCTGTAAGTACTGGTCCGTAAGCTTGTTATCAACGGGAATGCCAAGCTTTTCATGAACCTTTATGACACGCGAAAGATCCTCCCAGCCTCTGGCTGTGACAAAACTCTTTCCATCGACATCGCTCTTGATACTGTAGAAATTATCCTTCTTGATTTCCAGGTATGCCATGATGGCGCCGTGAACGCCCTCTTTGTATGCATACTCTTTCCACGCATCAAAGTCCTCTTCTATCGTGATCTTGCGCACGCGGTCGAGCGTAACAATATCAAACTCCCTGACTGATTTGTTGTATCTGGCGGGATTGCCCGCAGTAACTATGATAAAGCCATCAGGAACCTTGTGACTTCCAAAAGTCTTGTACTGAAGAAACTGAAGCATTGTGGGAGCAAGCGTCTCGGAAACGCAGTTGATCTCATCAAGAAAAAGAATTCCCTCCTTAATTCCGGTCTTCTCAATCTTGTCATAAACCGAGCCCACAATCTCACTCATCGTATATTCGGTCACGGAATATTTTTTATCACCGTACTCTTTTTCAGATATCATCGGAAGTCCGATCGCACTCTGCCTTGTATGATGCGTGATCGTATAAGAAACAAGCCCGATTCCGAGCTCGTGTGCTATCTGCTCCATGATCGCAGTTTTACCGATTCCGGGAGGTCCCATAAGCAGCACGGGACGCTGCCTCTCAACAGGTATCTCATACTGCCCCGCTTCATCTTTTTCAAGGTACGCACGTACCGCGTTCTTTATTTCATCCTTCGCTTCTCTGATATTCATAGCTACCCCTTATATATACAACTTCTGCGCCCAATCAGGCACTTCGCTGTCATTATAGTCTTCGTCTTTGGCAAAAACAAAAGCCGTCTCGTACTTAGTTGCTTCCTTCGGATAAACTCCGTATCCGTCCGTAAAATAAATAAGCCCCTTAAGATTCTTAAGTTCTTCCTTCTCGATAAGTTTCTCAACATGTGAAAAGACAGGCCTAAAATCCGTTCCGTAGCCACCTTCGACATGCACTCCGTCCGAATACTTTTTCATATCATCAACAGAAAGAATCACGTCATCTCTTTTGACCTCATCATCACATTGGATCACATGTATCTTGATCTTCCTAAAGAAATTTTCTCCGGACAAAAGAATCGATGCAGTCTCGTTAAGGAAACGTTGAACCAGCCCATCCTCGCAGGATGCGGAAGTATCGATCGCTATCACAAGCTCCTGAATCTTTTTAACTTCGCGATGCTCGTTCTCTTCAATAAGAGGCATGTTCCCATACATCTCAATTCCAAACGTATACATTCCGTAGTCAAAAGAGTCGGGATCTATGATAGTCTCTTCTCGAACAACCATGAAATCATCCAGAAAATCGCGGTAGTCAGTCCTTCCGGTATTCTCATATTTCAAAATATAAGAAAGCTTTCCGATCCTGTCACTTGCCTTTTTGCCAACGGTTTCTATCTCGGTCTGAAGGCGCTTACTTTCCTTCTCCCAGTCTTTTTCCTTATCTTCGATAAGCTTCATGCGATTCGGCGAAATGAAATGCACGTTGTCATTTTTCTTTTCGTCTTCATCAGCATTCGGATCATCCTTGGGAAGCCTTTTCCAAAAGCCGTGATCATCCGCCCAAAACTCTTTTTCCAGTTTCTCGAATTCGTCATAATCTTCAAAAGGATGCTCCTCGGAAAAATAGCGATAAAGCTTCTCCACCGTAAGAACCTTCACATCCCGAGAAAGCCTCTCATACCAGCCGTCCCGATAATCGGATGAGATCCTGTAAATGCACTTATAATCCATGTCATCGAGGATCGACTCGACGACTATATCCGCGCACAGATCATAAAGCCGCTCCTCCTCGTATCTTCCCGATGTGTACATATGCCTGAAAATGCAATGCATAAGCATGTGCATATAAGTCCTGTTAAGCCTTGCCGGCTCCTCGGTAAACAACTTAAATAAATATGACGGATTGAATCTTATGCTGACCGCGTCCGTTCCGACACTCGTCGTCGAAAGATCCATCTCGTAAGAAAGACTTGAAAGCGCCGCGCTCATAAATCTCATGGCAATATAGAGCTCGGTTCTCGACGCATCCAAGACCCTGCAGCCCATCTCGCTAAGCTCTCTCTTTTTCTTACTTCCCTCAGCCATCATAAAATAAACTCCGTCGCCATTCCCGCAGTCTCTGCACCCGCATCCATAAGTGCCGCGGAAAAAAGAGTCTTCTCCTTGCCCGCAGCATATTCAATAGCCTTGTCGATATCGGCATCTTCAAGGACTTTCTGCGCATCCGCGCATCTGTATGTCAAAAGAGCCTTCATAAGCTCCAAACTTTCATCTTCATTAACGTCATCTATCAGACGACAAAGAATCCCCGCGCCGTTCTTTCTTACATACTTCTCATAAACGGCTCTGTAGCCTTCAAGAAGCTCTTTGGGAAAAAGAAGTCTTCCCATAGCTATACTCTCCGACAGCGCATTTCCGTCGATGACCGCTTTGTCAAAAAGCCTGTCGTATTCTCTGTAATCAATGCTCCTTCTGTCGACGCACTCTCTGTATGCATAGCCGGAGCCCGCGATTGAAAACTGTATGGTTCGTGCCATGGTATTCTCATTAAAATCATAGACAAACTCAGGGAACGTAAGCCTCGCCTCATCATAGCCGGCATCCGTCTTAATATGTATCCTGAACTCAAGCGTTCTGTCGCTGTCAGCAAGAAAATTTCTGATAACCTCGTACCATCCCGAATTAACGGTAATATCGATTATCTTAAGTTTGTCGCACTGCCTGCACACTCCGTCATAATAATCATCGAGACTGTCGAAGATACTTATCTTCTCAAGATTCTTGCAATTATGAAAAGCAAATCCGTATAACGTCTTAACGCTCTCGGGAATCTCCACACTTACTATATCTTCTCTTCCCGAAAAAGAGTGGTTTCCTATCGCCTCGACAGAAAGCCCCTCTATTGTTTTGGGTATAACAAGCTTCTCTCCGTTTCCTTCATAGCCCGTTATCTCAATATATTCATGACCGTCTTTTTTACTTTTCTTTTTCTCGTATAAAAAAGCCATCGTTTAACCGTTCTTATTTCTTATGCTTAACCTTTATGGTTATCGCCTTGTTTATAACGCTTATATCCGTTTCCTTGTATGCACCGCCAAACTCGCCGTCAACTGTCCATTCGCACTCTGTCTCTGACATAAACTTTACTTTTTTAACCTGCTTGATCGTTATCAGATTGCTGCTCTCAATATTGGTCGCAAGAGCCCCGAGGATTTCATTAAACTCCACGATATTCTTGGGCGCATGAATAAGTAAAAGCTCCATCTCACCGTCATCGAGTTTAACGTCGGTCTTTCCGAATATATTCATGCCTCCGATGGAACCCGAATTACATACCGCTCCGAAGACATAGTCATCCTCTATAATTTCGCCGTCTATATCTATCTTCATATGAGAGTTGTAGCCAAGGCTCTGCGGAAGTTCTGAAATAGCACTGATAACGTACGCAGCATATCCAAGGATATTTTTAAGATCCTGATCGGTAGCATAGCTGACCTTGGAGAAAGCACCGAAAGCAGCAACGTAGTTAAAATATCGGTTATTCATCTTGCCTACGTCGTACGAAAAAGGATAGCCGTCCAAAGCCACCTCAAGCGCAGATGCGTGAACACTCGGGATTCCCAGTCCCTTGGCAAAATCATTGGTACTTCCTGCGGGAATATATGAAATAACAGGTTTGTCCTTTATATCCATAACTGCGCCGACAACATGATTAAGCGTACCGTCGCCGCCACTGCAAACTATTTCATCAACCTGTCCGTCATACCTTCCTATTATTGTCTCGGAAGTAAGTCCGGAACCGGGAATTATCGGATAGACGATAGGCTCATAGCCCCTCTCGGCCAGACCTGTCGCTATCGCAAAGGTATTGTTTCCGGCTTTTCCCGTTCCCGCTGATTTATTTATAAGTACCAGTGCTCTCTTTCCCATAAACATTTGCCTCATTTATTTCTTTTTATAAATTCTGTAAGTATATGTGATGTCAAAGTATACCTGCTCATCACTTTCCTCAACGAGTTCCCAGTTGGGATCCTTATCAAGGTTGGGGAAGTATGCATCAGCCTCGTATGCCTTATCTATAAAGGTAACGATCGCAGTATCGCAGTCATCGATGAACTGCTTGTATACTGTCTCTCCGCCGATGATATAAACATCATCCGAATTCTCGTTCTTAACAAGCTCCATAAGCTCATCTCTGTTATGTGCTACTTCAGCATTCTTAACCGTATAATCTTTTCTTGTCGAAAGAATGATATTTCTTCTGTTCGGAAGAACTATCTTCTGAGGAAATGTCTCAAGAGTTTTTCTTCCGTAAACGATGGTATTACCTGAAGTTCTGCGTCTGAAGTTATCCTTCTGATCCGCAGGAATGCTCACAAGGAGCTGTCCCTTATTTCCTATTGCCCAATTGCTGTCAACCGCAACGATAGCTTTCATAAATTCTCCTCCCAAGTTCAAATTAATCAAATAAAAGGCGTCCCGACACACTGTGTCGGTGACACCCTTTATTATACATTTACATATTTGAATTATTCAATGATGAATGATATACGCATTTATGACTTTTGACACCTATATCATTCACATCATTCGAAAACAACATTGCCCCAAGTATCTTCGGGGATAAGGCTGATGTAAGTCTTACCTGTGTTGATCTGAAGCTCATCGCCGTTCTCATCAAAGAACTTTGTAACACCTGTCATGCTGTCCTTAACCCATGTGATATCCTTGGCAACACCGTTTGTGAGGTACCAACCGTTTCCGTTACCGATACAGTTGTAGATAAGATATCCGTTCTCATCAAGCTGGTTAAATGAGCAGTTCTGAAGGATTACGTTTTTGAATGAAAGAGGTGCATTTGTCTCGGCATCCTCATGGCGTGCGTCATACTCATACTGCTCGTATTCCTTGGTATCCTCGTTGTACTTAAGCTGAGTTCCGGTGTGCTTGAAAGGAAGTGATACGCTCTTGGCGGGATATGATCTTGAATACTTCTCATCAAGATTGATCTCTTTGCCGTAAGGAGCAAAATTGAAGTGGCTTCCCTCGTTGGCATACTCGTTGTATGTTGTCGAATATCCTGAGTTCTTGAAATTCTTCTCAAGATCGCCCGATACAATATACTCTGTGAACTCTCTCTTCTTACCGTTGTCTACACGTGAGAAAGTACCTGAGAAATGCTCAGCCCAAGGATTTTTAAAGTAAGCATCGTTGTGGTAAGGACCACCGTCATGACAAAGCACTGCGTTCCACTCCGCTGCAAGCAGAATATTTGTGGGACGTGTACTTCTGATACTTCCGAACTGCTTGATCTTACCCCAATCCTTGACGATGCACATAAATCTTGTAATACGATCGTTCTTGGTACTGTTCATGATCTCATAAACAACATCCGCATCGGCTGTTTCAAAATGAGCAAGAGCCGTCTTCTCGTTGTCGACCATTACAGCGATAGGACGCTGATCCTTGATCTCTTCACTGATAGGCTCACCTGTTATCTCACTTAAATACATTCCCTCGGGAATCTCGTAAGATACCTCTTCTGTTGTCTCCTCTGAAGTGCTCTCTGTAGCTGCATCATTAGATGTAATGGGTTCAGCGGACAACTGTAATGATGATTCGGCACCGTCACCCTTAGAACCGCATGCAGTAAGCGCTGAAAAAGCAAGGATACATGCCATGATGGCTGCCATTTTCTTTCCGTTTGTTCTTAATAGCATTATATTTAATCTCCTTATTTTTTCAATTATAAGTTTATTTAACCCGATTATTCAAAGGCAACGTTGCTCCAACTATCTTCGGGGATAAGGCTGATGTAAGTCTTACCTGTGTTGATCTCAAGCTCATCGCCGTTCTCATCATAGAACTTGGTAACACCTGTCATGCTGTCCTTGACCCATGAGATATCCTTGGCAACACCGTTTGTAAGGTACCATCCGTTACCGCTTCCGATGCAGTTGTAGATAAGGTATCCGTTCTTATCAAGCTCGTTGAATGAGCAGTTCTGAAGGATTACGTTCTTGAATGAAAGAGGTGCATCTGTCTCGGCATCCTCATGGCGCTTGCCATACTCATACTGCTCGTATTCCTTGGTCTCATCGTTGTACTTAAGCTGAGATCCGGTGTGCTTGAAAGGAAGTGATACGCTCTTGGCAGAATATGATCTTGAATACTTCTCATCAAGATTGATCTCCTTGCCGTAAGGAGCAAAATTGAAGTGACTTCCTTCGTTGGCATACTCGTTGTATGTTGTCGAATAACCTGAGTTCTTGAAATTCTTCTCAAGATCGCCCGATACAATATACTCTGTGAACTCTCTCTTCTTACCGTTGTTTACACGTGAGAAAGTACCTGAGAAATGCTCAGCCCAAGGATTCTTAAAGTAAGGATCGTTGTGAACCGGAGGTCCTCCGTCGTGGCAGAGCACCGCATCCCACTCTGATGCAAGTATAATGTTGGTAGGACGTGTACTTCTGATACTACCAAGCTGCTCGATCTTGCCCCAGTCCTTAACGATAGCCATAAATCTTGTTACACGATCGTTCTTGGTACTGTTCATGATCTCATAAACAACGTCAGCATTGGATAATTCGTAGTGAGGAAGAGCCATCTTCTCATTGTCGACCATTACAGCGATAGGACGCTGATCCTTGATCTCTTCACTGATAGGCTCACCTGTTATCTCACTTAAATACATTCCCTCGGGAATCTCGTAAGATACCTCTTCTGTTGTCTCATCTGAAGCGCTCTCAGTAGCTGCCTCATTGGATGTAATAGGCTCAGCAGACAACTGTAAAGATGAATCGGCATTACCGTCTTCGGATCCGCATGCTGTTAATGCAGAAAAAGCAAGGACACATGCCATGATAATAGCCGTTCTCTTTCCCTTTTTTCTTAAAAGCATTTTTAATCTAGTCTCCTTTATTTTTTCAATTAATTTTTCAATTAATTGTATCTATTCTACCAAATATGCCCTATTTTTTCCACATTGAAATTGTGTTATGCTAAAAAGAGTCTAAGAAAACTAATGGGGTGATTACATGAAACTGACTTTTATTGGTGCAGACCACGAGGTTACAGGCAGTTGTCATTTTATATCTGCCTGCGGTAAAAACATTCTTATCGACTACGGAATGGAACAGGGAAAAGACTATTTTGAAAATGTTCCTCTTCCCGTTTCTGCTCCCGAGATCGATTATGTTTTTCTGACACATGCCCACGTCGATCATTCGGGCAACCTTCCTCTTCTTTATGCAAAAGGTTTCAGAGGAAAGATATTCACAACAGACGCAACGGCAGACCTGTGCAACATAATGCTCAGAGACTGCGCGCATATTCAGATGCAGGAAGCGGAATGGCGCAACAGAAAAGCTAAACGAAGCAAGGACATCCAGCAGATGGAGCCTTCCTATACAATGGAAGATGCAGAGAAGACCATCAAGATGATCATCCCTTGCAAATACGGTGATGAGATTGATGTTTGCGAAGGCGTTAAGATCAGATTTACGGATATAGGTCATCTCCTCGGTTCAGCCAGCATAGAAGTATGGCTCACCGAAAAGAACGTGACCAAAAAGATTGTTTTCTCCGGCGATATCGGAAACAAGGAACAGCCTCTTATAAGAGATCCTCAGTTTACCGAAGAAGCCGATTACGTAGTCATGGAGTCCACCTATGGTGACAGACTTCACTCGGAAGAAAGACCCGATTATATAAAAGATCTTACCGAGATCCTCGACCGCACCTTTGCAAGAGGCGGAAATGTTGTCATTCCCTCTTTTGCAGTTGGTCGTACTCAGGAAATGCTCTACTTTATACGTAAGATAAAAAAGGAAGGACTTGTAAAAACAAATCCGAATTTCCCCGTATACGTAGACAGTCCGCTTGCCGTTGAGGCAACCGAGATCTTCTCTCAGAATCAGCTTGAATGCTATGATGAAGAAGCAATGGATCTGGTAAAAAGACATATTAATCCGATCACTTTCAGAGAACTCATTCTTTCCATTACTACAGATGAGTCCCGTGCGATCAATGAAGATCCCGAACCCAAGGTTATCATCTCTGCTTCCGGCATGTGCGAAGCTGGAAGAATAAGACATCACTTAAAGCACAACTTGTGGCGTGAAGAGAGCACTATCCTCTTTGTCGGATACCAGTCAGTAGGAACCACGGGCAGAACAATAATTGACGGCGCGGATGAGATAAAGCTCTTTGGCGAAACGATCGCAGTTAAGGCCGAGATCTGCAGACTTGAAGGATTATCGGGTCACGCGGACAAAGACGGACTTATAGAATGGATACAGGGCTTTAAGAAACAGCGCCCCAAGAAAGTATTTATCGTTCACGGCGAAGACAGCGTATGTACTTCTTTTGCCAATTGCCTTAGAGACGAGTACGGATTTGATACCTACGCTCCCTACAGCGGCACGGAATACGATCTTATCTCGGGAACCTTCATAAAAGAAGGTGTTCCGATTCCTATCAAGAAAAAAGAGTCTACTCTTGTTTCGGATGTATACTCAAGGCTCAAGGCTGCAGGCGCAAGACTTATGGGTATCATTGCAAAGAGCGATGGCTTAACCAACAAAGACAAAGCCAAATTCGCAGATCAGATAAATTCACTCTGCGAAAAGTGGATGCGATAAAGAGAATGAGTAAACACAGTATTGTGCTTGCACAAAATACTGTGTTTATGAAGTGACCGAACGGACCTGAGGAAAAAAGATATGCGAATAAAATGAGCATATCGATTTCCGAAGGGACGTAGCATGGCGAAAACGAAGTGGAGCCATGCGTATATCGCATAATAATTAGATTTATAAAGGAGGAGCTATAATGGGAAAAGCTGATGAAATCTTCATCTCCATGTGCAAAGACATCTTGGAGAACGGAACATCAACCGAGGGAGAAAAAGTAAGGCCTCACTGGCCCGATGGTGCAAGCGCTTATACCATCAAGAAATTCGGTGTGGTAAACAGATATGATCTTTCAAAAGAATTCCCCATCATGACTCTCAGAAAGACGGCACTTAAGAGTGCAACGGATGAGATTCTTTGGATCTATCAGCAAAAGAGCAACAACATTCACGATCTTCATTCTCATATCTGGGATGAGTGGGCTGATGAAACAGGTTCTATCGGAAAAGCCTACGGCTATCAGATAGGTCAAAAAAGCATTTACAAGGAAGGCGAGTTCGATCAGATGGACAGAGTCATCTATGATCTTAAGAACAATCCTTTCAGCAGACGTATCATGACCAACACTTACGTATTCTCAGACCTTCATGAGATGAATCTTTATCCTTGCGCATACAGCGTAACTTATAACGTAACTCAGAAAAAAGGTGAAGATAAGCTTACTCTCAACGCTGTTCTTAATCAGCGTTCACAGGACGTTCTTGCGGCAAATAACTGGAACGTGGTTCAGTATGCGGTTCTTGTTCATATGCTTGCGCAGGTTTGCGATATGAACGTCGGAGAGCTTGTACATGTCATCGCAGATGCTCACATCTACGACAGACATGTTCCGCTTATAAAAGAGCTTATTCAAAGGAAACCTCTTCCGGCACCTAAGTTCCACTTAAATCCCGATGTTAAGGACTTCTATAAGTTCACAAGAGATGATGTTTCTCTTGAAGGTTATGAGGTTGCGGGAGAACAGCTTAAAGATATTCCGATCGCAATCTAAACAGGAGTTAAAAGATACATGAATTTAAAGGCAGAATTACCCAGGCTAAACGGCAACACACTTAAGATAATAGCGTGCATCTCTATGGTGATAGATCACATAGGTGCCATGCTTATTTATCCGCTCACAGCCGAGGGGATTCTGCCTGTTTCTATGTCATTTGAAAAGCTTCAGCTCATTTATAAGATAACTCGCGCCGTGGGAAGAAGCGCTTTCCCGATATTTTGTTTTCTTTTGATAGAAGGCTTTTTGCACACTCACAGCAAGTTAAAATACGCCATAAGTCTTCTCATATTCGGAATAATATCCGAGCTTCCTTATGACTACGCCAAGTCGGATGCCTTAGATTTTTCGGACAACAATGTCTTATTTACTCTCTTCTTGGGTCTGCTTGTCATATGGGGAATTGAACAGGTCAATTCTTTTGCAGATAAAAAGAAGCTCCACTACCTTATACCGCCCATCCTTAGCGGATGCGTATTTGGAGCGGGAGCTCTTTTGGCACATTTTCTTCATACCGATTACAGCTACAGAGGAATAGTGCTTATAACAGTGCTTTATCTTTTAAGATTCTTTACCCCGTTAAATCTGTTTGCGGGATATCTTACCATCTTTTACAGAAATAATGAGGTGTATTCCATCGTAGGATTTTTACTTCTGTATTTATACAACAGAAAGCGAGGTAAAAACCTAGGCAGATTAAAATATCTGTTCTACGCCTTTTACCCCGCGCATCTTCTTATCTTGTACTTTATCAAATTGTATCTGCGTCAAACTCTTGGTTAAACGCATGGCACGTAAGCTTATCCGAATTATGATTCTCCGATCATGCCCGACATTGCCTTCTGAGCAGCGGGGATATCAGTAGTAGATATCGTATAGGTCTGAAGCTTGTCCGTGTTGAACTTCACAATATTACCCGAACCAACCGTTGCAACAGCATACTCGGTATATCCGGAATCCTGATCACCTGTAAGGATATAAACTTCCTCACCCTCGCTTATCTCCATCTGAACTTCGACAGAAGCTTCCTCAGGCAATAAAGCAGGTGTACTGAACTCTATCTCATATGTTCCGGGATAAAATGCATCCTGAAGTTTGGTCACAGTTCCGCTGTAAGGAAGAACCCCTTCCTTCGTCATAACTGTTACTCTCTGAGTCAGTCTACTGTTAGCAGTTGATTGCGAATTCTTGCCGCTTCCGGTGTCATCACCCATAAAACTAAGAAGCGCTTCCTCCGCAGAATGGTAGATTTCCTTTTTGCCATATGAATTGCTGTCATCAATTCTGCCGGCGTACAAAAGGGATCCGATAAAACTTCCTATGGCTATCAGTGCTACGACCAGAACAGTAACAACTATTCCCTTCATTTTCATCATAGTCACCTCATATTCAATTTCAATTACAATCCGAGTTTATACTTTTTTTATAAATACTTCACAATTCAAACTGAAGTTTATCACACTTTGGACACATTTAACAATACATTTTTTTTACAAAAGATGTACTTTTTTTAGATTGTAATTTTTTATCTCTTCCAGGTTTTAAGCTTAATTACTATGAAAATAGGCAAAAGCTCGAGTCTACCCGCCAACATATCAAACATTAGCACAAATTTTGACAAGACGGAAAACTGTGAATAATTTCCCATCGGTCCGACCATACCAAGTCCCGGTCCTATGTTGTTGAGAGTGGCCGCAACTGAAGTAACAGTCGTCTGAAAGTCAAAATTATCAAGTGAAACTACTATTGTTGAAAAAATAAATGTAAGTACATAGAGTCCGAGATACGCAGATACCGATTTAACCGTGGTACCTTCTACGGTGTGTCCGTCCATGTACACCCTCTTTATAGCCTTGGGATGAACAAGGAAATTCAGCTCATTCCTAACGTTTCTGACCGTAATAAGTGCTCTTGAAAACTTAAATCCACCTCCGGTAGAACCCGCACAGGCTCCGACCAGCGACAAGATACAAAGTATCATCTTAGAGAACATCGGCCATTTATCAAAGTCCAGTGTTCCGAATCCGGTAGTCGTCATAACAGACGTAACCGCAAACAGCGCATGATGGAAAGACATGCGTCCGCTGTCCAAAACTCCCGCTCTGTAGATGTTGATCGAGATAAGTCCCGCTGCAACAAACATAACGATAAAGTAATACTTAACCTCTTCTATCGCAAAAGCTTCCTTGGGCTTCTTGTGAAGAAGGAAATAGTAAACCGTGAAGTTAACTCCGCAAAGCGCCATGAATAGAATAATAACGGATTGGCTGGCGGTAGAATAATCATTTATTCCGTTTGGAGTAACCGCAAAACCTCCGGTTCCTACAGTTGAAAAAGAAATCGTAATAGCGTCATATACAGGCACACCTGTGATGATAAGGCAGATGATCTCCGAAAGAGTGATTCCCAAATAAATAAGATAAAGGATCTTCGCTGTATCTTTTACCTTGGGAACAATCTTGCCGACAACGGGTCCCGGGCTCTCCGCACGCATAAGATGCATACTGTATCCGTCTGCAAGAGGTACGACAGCAAGAAGGAACACAAGCACTCCCATTCCGCCGATCCAGTGTGTAAATGTTCTCCAGAACTGCACACTGTATTCAATTCCGTCGAGCGAAGTAAGAATACTTCCTCCTGTTGTTGTAAGTCCCGAAACCGTCTCAAAAAGAGCGTCTACATAGCTTGGAATTGTTCCCGTTATAACGAACGGAAGCGCGCCCATAAGGCTCATTACAAACCAAGCAACCGCTGTAATGGCAAAGCCTTCTTTTGCATAAATAACTCTGCTCTTAGGTTTTTTGTAAGATCCGATATATCCGAACAAAAGTGATACGGCGGAGAGAACCAAAAATACTCCCGCACTGTCATATTCCTTGTAAATAAGAGCTACCAAGAGAGGAAGCAAGAAAAGAAGTCCCACTATTCTAAGCAGTCTGAAAAGGATATATCTTATCATTGAATAGTTCATTATTATTTCTCCAATATATCGCTTATATCTTTAAGGCCTGTAAGTGTGGTAACAACAATTACGGAATCTCTGTCTCTTATAACGCTGTCACCCGTAGGGGATATGATCTCGCCGTAATGATTGATACATGCGATCAGAATTCCCTTCTTGAGATTGAGCTGCGCAAGAGGAACGCCGATAACCGGGCTTCCGCTTCTAACGATAAATTCAAGTGCCTCAACTCTCTCGTCGTTGAGCTTGTACAAAGTCTCGATATTGCTGTCCTTGGATGCGTTCATTCCGCGCACAAACTGAACGATCCTATCCGCAGTGATGTTCTTGGGATAGATGATACTTCCTATTCCGAGCGATCCGATAATATCGCCGTAGTTAACTCTGTGAACCTTAGTGATAAGCTTGGCCTTGGGATTAATGCTCTTAACATACATCGAGAGCATGATATTCTCTTCGTCGAGATTGGTGAGCGCAACAAAAGAACCCACGCTCGTAACGCCCTCTTCCATAAGCATATCCTTATCGGTTCCGTCGCCGTTAATGATAAGTGCCTGCGGTAAAAGATCCGACAACTCCTTGCATCTTACGGCATCTCTTTCAAATATGGTAACCTTGACGCCAAAGCCTATAAGCTGCTTGGCAAGGTAATATCCCGTCTCGCCGCCTCCGACAATAATTGATGAAGGAACCTTGGCTGTAGGAAGTCCTAATTTTTTAAAGAAAGAAAGTGTATTTCTGCTTGATCCGAAAATAGTGATCTCATCACCTGCACGAAGAATAAAATTACCGTCGGGAATATAAACATCTGTGCCTCTTGAAACAACGGATACAATAACATGCTTCTTAAGATCCGAAGGTATATCCTTGAGCGCCTTGTCGCAAAGTCTGGAATCTTCTTCAACAATAAACTTAACAAGCTCCGCTCTTCCTCTTGCAAAAGTTTCTATCTTGGTAGCGGAAGGGAATTTCAAAAGTCGCTCCGCCTCGAAAGCCGCTGCCTCCTCAGGATTGATTACCATCGAAAGGCCAAGCTCCTCTTTGATGAAGTTGATCTCTTTCTTATATACAGGATTACGCACTCTGGCTATTGTATGACAGTTACCTGCCTTCTTCGCGATAAGACAGCACAACAGATTGAGCTCGTCGGAATCTGTGACCGCGATCATAAGATCGGCTGTCTCAATTCCCGCATCCTTCATTATGGAATAGCTGGCTCCGTTGCCTACTATGCCCATGACATCGTAGTTATTAACAACGTTCTGAACCACACTACTCTTTTCTTCTATAACTGTTATATTGTGTCCTTCCTTGCTAAGCTGCTGTGTAAGTGTCTGTCCGACATTACCGCAACCAACAACGATAATATGCATAAGGACCTCCCCGGTGTTATCTCAAAAATATTTATTTCTTTGCATTAATCCGAATCAAAAAATCAAAGAAACGGCTTATATCATTATATTTATTTCAGCACTAATAATCAACCGACAAGAACTTTGCAATAATTGCTCATATTAAAAACGACCGTTTTTGCAACATAAGTGTTTATGCTATTTTACAGTTTTTTAATACTAATTTCCCCTTATATTCATTGTATTTTGGCTTCTGCCAGCATAAAATCATTGTAACGGTGGAAGTTGGGCACCGTTTTTTCATTATATAAGCTGACTTCCACATAAAAAAATATAAAAGGAGACCAGGAAATGAGAAACTTTTTCTCTCGCTTTTTCCAAGGCCGCTACGGTTCATACGGAACGGATAAGCTCACTCGGTTTCTTTTGATATTGGCAGTTGTAAATCTTATTGTATCGATATGTACGCCGTTTGGATTTCTGTATTACATCGCGGTAGCCCTTCTGGCGTACAGCTGTTACAGACTCTTATCACACAATATCTCAGCAAGGTACAGAGAGAATGAACGCTTTGAAAGAGTATTAAAAAAGATAACGGGACTATTTAAGCGCACCGGTTCGGATTTCTTAATGCGCAGTAAATACCATATATACACATGTCCTAACTGCAGTCAGAAGATACGTATACCCCGAGGAAAAGGACAAATAATAATAAGATGCCCTAAATGTTTGACAGAATTTAAGAAGAAGTCGTGACTATGGAAAAATACTTGATCGTTTATGCCAGCGAAACGGGTAACACCAAACTACTGGCAGAAGAACTTTATAATGCACTACCGGTTTCCGGCTGTAAGAAAAAGATCGTTAACGTTCGCAGCTGGAACGGAAGACTTGATGCCGAAAATGTGTTTATCGGATTTTGGGCCAACAGAGGCTCATGCAGTCTTGAGATAATAGATATCATCTCATCGCTTCACAACAAAAACGTTGCCATCTTTGGAACGTGTGGTCTCGGAAACACAGACAGCTATTACAAGAATCTTGAGCAGAACGCCCTGGTTTGGCTCCCAAGTGACAACAACTATATGGGATCGTTTTTCTGCCAGGGAAAAATGCCATATCAGATCAGAAACAAATATGAGTCCTGCCGCGGAAAATGCGAGGACAGCATGATCGACTACATGCTAAGTCAGTTCGATGACGCCGCATCACATCCCGACAGACAAGATCTGTTAAAAGCCCGCATCTTTGCGGAAGAAGTTCAAAAGAAAATAAAAGAACTGGAAGCAGCGTACGCATAATGCATAAGCTGCTTCTTTTTTTATGTCCGTTTTTCCAAAAAGTCCGCAATCTTTAACCATCAAATCGCACTTTATGACTGGATAAAAAAGTTTGTTGCAATATAAAATATACTCATGGTTACGACTAAAATAAAACGCAGCTAAGGAGAAGGTTATGCTTAGAAATACAACGGTAAAAAATGGGGAAATACAGGGTCTTCCGGGCACAGACCCAAGGATCACGGTTTACAAAGGAATTCCTTATGCTCTGCCCCCTGTAGGCGAGAACAGATTCAGAGCACCGCAGCCCGCCAAGAACTGGGACGGCGTGTTTAAAGCCTTTGAATTCGCTCCCATTTCATATCAGGATCAGCCCGGAGTCGGTGATGACATAACATCACGCGAGTGGTTCGTCGATCCCGATGTTCCCATGAGCGAAGACAGCTTATATCTCAATATCTGGACACCCGCCAAAAGAGCCGGCGAAAAGCTTCCCGTACTTGTATGGATTCACGGCGGAGCATTCCAGTGGGGCTATTCATCAGAAATGGAATTTGACGGCGAGCAGCTTGCAAGCAGAGGTATCGTCGTTGTTTCTCTTAATTACAGACTCGCTGTTTTTGGTTTCCTTTCTCATCCCGAGATAACAGCGGATTCACCTGATGCTCCAAGTAACTTCGGTCTCCTTGATCAGAGACTTGCGATCAACTGGGTTCATGATAATATAGCGGCATTCGGAGGAGACCCCGACATGATCACGATCGCAGGCCAGTCCGCAGGTGGCGGAAGCGTGCTCAATCAGCTTGCCTGCACAGGAGATAATTCTTTTATAAAAAGAGCAGCGATCTTCAGCGGTGTTATCGAGCTTCCCGACAAAGACGCAGATATCTTCTCTCCTCTTTCTCTTTCGGAAGCGGAAAAGAAGGGTGAAGCATTCTTTAAAATCGCAGGTATCGCGGGGCTTGAAGAAGCAAAGAAGCTTTCCGCAAAAGATCTTTTGTCTAAATATAATGAATATGTCACATCCGAAAACGGAGATAATCTACTGGGAATCGGAAGATGCTTCCCCGTAAAAGACGACAAGTTCGTTACGGGCAATCCCACTCAGGCTCTTAAAGAAGGAAAGAGCCTTAACGTTCCCATTCTTCTCGGAAATACTTCGGATGAATTTATCATAGGCGGCGTCAACGCGGTTGAGCATTCGATAAAGAATGTGATCGCCGGCGCTCAGAAGCAAGGCAGCAAGCAGGATTTCTACTACTATCGCTTCGATCCCGATATTCCTTCGGACGGAGATAAAAAAGAGCCCTATCCCGGAACATTCCATTCATGCGACCTGTGGTTCTTCTTTAATTCGATCACAAAGTGCCGCCGCTTCTACAAAGGAAGACACTACGATCTTGCAAAGCAGATGTGCGACTATTTCGCAAACTTTGTAAAGACAGGAAATCCCAACGGCAAGGGCTGCGACAACGAACTCCTTCCCACTTGGGAACCTTATACACTTGAAAATAAAGCAGAAATGGAGTTCCTCGGTTGCGGTGCGACTCCTTGCATAGAAGGCGGTATCAGACAAAACTCAAGAAAGCAGGCGGTCAATCCGTACCTTCCTTCTTGGGAATATATTCCCGACGGAGAGCCTTACGTATTCGGTGATAGGATCTACATCTACGGTTCACACGATCTCTACGGCGGAGAGACTTTCTGCCTCGGCGATTACGTGTGCTGGTCCGCTCCCGTTAACGATCTCGGCAATTGGAAATACGAGGGCGTCATATACGAAAAGACAAGCGACCCTCTTAATAAAGACGGACACATGTGCCTGTACGCTCCCGATGTAACGGTTGGTCCCGACGGAAGATATTATCTTTATTATGTGCTTGATAAAGTATCCGTTGTCTCCGTTGCAGTCAGTGACACTCCCGCAGGCCACTATGAGTTTTACGGCTACGTACACTACGAAGACGGAACCAAACTCGGCGACAAAGAAACAGATGAGCCTCAGTTCGATCCCGGCGTAATGACAGAGGGTGACCTGACTTATCTTTTCACAGGTTTCTGCGGACAGGGAGATAGATCAAGACACGGCGCCATGCTCACCGTTCTTGGAAGAGACATGCTCACGATAATTAAGCCTCCCGTATTTGTAGCCCCCGGTAACTGCTACAGCGAGGGAACTCCCTATGAAGGCCACGCTTTCTTCGAAGCACCTTCTATCAGGAAAATAAAAGATACTTATTACTTCATCTACTCTTCCGAAGTAATGCACGAGCTTTGTTATGCTACTTCGAAATCTCCCGAAGGACCTTTTTCCTACGGCGGAGTTATTGTAAGTAACTGCGACATGCATATCGGAACTTATAAAGAGGCCGAGCTTCCGAGTGCTTACGGTGCCAACAATCACGGAAGCATTGAGAAGATCGGTGACGATTGGTACATCTTCTATCACAGACATACGAACGGAACATGGTACAGCAGACAAGGCTGCGCCGAGAAGCTCACTGTAAAAGAAGACGGATCAATCCCTCAGGTTGAGATCACATCCTGCGGACTTAACGGCGGACCACTCTCCGATATCGGCGAATATCCCGCTTACCTTGCCTGCAACATCTTTACGGATGAACACAAGATGTACGTCGAGGCATCCTGTCCCAGAGTTATCCAGGAAGGTGGCGATGACTACTGCGCTCCGGGACATATCAAGGCTATTGTTGATACAACAACGATCGGCTTTAAATATTTCGACCTTAAAGATGTAACGGGACTTCGTATTAAGACAAGAGGCTACTTTAAAGGTGATTTCGAAGTAAGAACATCTCTGACAGGCGATCCTCTCGGTAAGATCCCGGTAGACTTCACCAACATCTGGGCATCCGGCGAGTGCCGCTTTGCCGGTAAACTTAGCGGAACCCACGCCCTCTACCTCGTATTTAAAGGTACCGGCGAAGGCAGTCTTAAATCAATTGAATTTTTACACTGATTTACTAAAGATGGTTACTGCGGAGCATTGAAACTTATGAAAGAATATGGCAGAATTGAAGAAAATAATTCCCCATCTGACATCGGATGATCACTAACCCCCACCCCCACTGTGATCATTCGACATATAAAAAGCCCACGCTTTGTTAATCCATAGCGTGGGCTTTACATTTTTTCTATTACATAACATGAATCGTCTCAGCGCTCTTTTCAAAGCTTTCCGAGCACTCATCGTCCTCGGCGCGCTGATAAATTATAGTAAAGGTTCTGAATTTGGAACGTATCATGTAAACAGTCTGATATATCGGTTCCTCATCTCCGACCTTGTAACTGGCTTCTATCTTGTAACCGGGGAAACCGTCGATCTCTATGGTATCAAATGCAGAAACCTTGTAGCCGACATCCGTTCCGTACTCTTTGTTGTAATTCGCGGAAAGAAGCTCCTCGTATTCCTTCTTGGTCAGCTCTCCGGAACTGTCTATCACCTTTTCTTCGGCCTTCTTCTCAGCCTCTTCTCTCTCCCTGTTGGTCATTACGATGTCCATGCCGTTATAATAAACGCTGTACTTGATCGAACCCGACTCCATGGGATAGCTATTATCGATAAAAAGATTCTTCTCACTGCTCGGCTTAAAACGCGACGGAATCACAAAAGTGCACTGCTTGGCAGGCTTAAGCTCCTCCTCGGCATGCGCCGAAACAGCGCTCGCATCACTTAAGAACGCCGTCATAAATGTCATTGTTAAAATCGATACCAATAATCTTTTCTTTATTCTGAGCATATTTTTCTCCGAATCATCATTGTATTGCCAGTTCGAATACATCGAACCAATAGCGTTCCATCAGGTAACTTCCCTTGTTCTCGTAGGTTATACCGTAGTCGTTTTTCCACTCTTCAAGCAGAACTTCTCTGCTGTTAAAGCTTCCGAGGAAAAGAACTTTTTTACCCGCTTCCAGATAATTGTAGATGTCCGCGGAATCCTCGATAGAATATAGGCCCGGAACATTCTCTTTTATCAGCGGCTCCGCTTCCGCCTTGTAAAGATAGATCGAATAAGGCGCAGGCGTATCGCCCCTATATGCACCGGCGATTCCGTTCTCATTAAGATAGTAGGACAAAAGAGCCTGCACATGATCAAAGTTACTGATTATGATCGTATCCTCATCAAGTCCTTCAAAAAGTTCTGCGGTCTTGACCATATTTACTATACGATATTTTTCGTTACCAATGAAAGCCCTAAAATCAACAATTCCGACTACGAGCATGGCTAATGAGAGTAATATCGCCGTAATTGCCGTTATTTTCTCTTTTACACCCTTAAAAGAAATTGAGGCGAATATATTTCCGATTGCTATCGAAACAGCGAGCCAAAAGGCTCCAAACGCAGGAACCATATATCTGTTTACGAACACGGGTCTGATGATAACTGAAGCAAGTAATCCAACAAATACCAGCATCGGAAGCACCCAGAAAGCAACGTATGAATAAGCTGTGGGTCCCTTCTTAACCTTAAGAAGCTCAAGTACCACTGTCACAAATATGATTGCGATAAGTAACACAAGTATCACTGCACTTGCAGCAGCAATCTTGGGATTTACAAAGTATCCGCTGAACATGTACTTGGCACAGCTTCCAAGTGTATGAAGTCCGACGGGCTGAATCCAGTAGTTGTTGCTCACCGCATTTACCTGGGACAAAAGAGCCGACGCCCACGGAATATATGCCGCGATCACCAGATTCGCGGTTATCACAACGACCGCAAGCGGACGGAAGTTATATACGCCTCGCTTTGCACTGCTCGTGCCATCGGCTTTCAAATCTTCTTTTGCATCTTTCCTACGCGCCTTCATGTTCATCACAAACGCCTTCAGCATCCACACAAAGATCATGAAGTAGATCGCGCCGATAGCTACCGCGGCATAGTAATGTGTGTATGAAGCACAGACCGCGTAGAAAAACATCGCGGCGCCGTTTACGACATCCCACAATCTGCCACCGTTTCCGGCCTTGCCATCCTCTTTCGCAGAGGCAATCCCGCGCGCCATACTCCTTACCAGATTAAAGCCGTGAAGGAGCGTAGCCGTAACGAAGAATATTGCCCAGCTGTACATTCTGATCTCGGTCGTGTACTCGGGAAGCCCCGGCATTGTCACAACCGCAAAAGAAAACAGTCCTGCGGTCAGCCATCCGAAGTTTTTTCTTATATTGGTAAGCGCATAGATAATAAGTAAGATAAACGGTATGATTGATACGATCTTGGCTACCGTCTCAACAGGCACGATACCGCCGCCTCCGAAGTTTGTAAGACCTAAGCCCTTAAATAACAAAGTCACGAATCTTACGATCATATAATAAAGCGGAGGGTGCACATCGCGCGCGGTATAAGCCACAAGCTCTTTTACCGAACAAGAAGAAAACTCCATGGAAAAAAGCTCGTCGTACCATATATCAATGGACCACGACAAGATAAATGACCTGACCAAAAAATATATGGTCAGGCCAAAAAAAGCTATGCCTATAAATTTATCACGCTTCGTAGCTGTCGATAAGTTCAAGTGTATGCTCCTCATTCATCTTTTTGCACATCTCAACAAGTGCCTCAAGAGGTACGTTCTGAACCTGCTTGTTGGAACCGCGAACGTTGATGGATACTGTGTTCTCCTGTGCTTCCTTATCACCAACAACGATGATGTACGGATCTTTGTAGTTCTTAAACTTCTTGATCTTCTCTTTCATGTTGTTGTCTGAGTAATCAGCCTCAACACGGATTCCGGCATTCATAAGAGCTTCTTCTACCTTCTTGGCATACTCATTGTGCTCCACACGGATAGGTACGATACCTACCTGATAAGGGCTGAGCCAGAAGGGGAATACACCCTTGAAGTTCTCGATAATGATACCGATGAATCTCTCAAGTGATCCGTAGATAGCTCTGTGGATTACGACAGGCATCTGCATTGTTCCGTCCTGAGCCTGATATGTAAGTCCGAAGTTATGAGGAAGCTGGAAGTCGAGCTGTACAGTTCCGCACTGCCACTCTCTTCCGAGCGCGTCCTTGATCTGAAGGTCAATCTTGGGTCCGTAGAAAGCACCGTCACCTTCGTTGATCTCGTATCCGCCCTCGCCGTACTTCTCATCAAGGATTTCCTTAAGAGCAGCCTCGGCTCTGTTCCAAACTTCGATGTCACCCATGAAGTCCTCGGGTCTTGTTGAGAACTCTGCTCTGTATGTAACACCGAATGTGGAGTAGATCTCATCTGCAATAGCGATTACGTCTGCAATCTCCTCTTTTATCTGAGACTCCATTACGAATGTATGGTCATCATCCTGACGGAACTCCTGTACACGGAAAAGACCGTTCATCTGTCCGGACTTCTCCTTACGGTGAAGTACATCGTACTCACTGTAACGGATAGGAAGCTCCTTGTAGGAGTGATTGGTTCTCTTATATGTCATCATGGCATTGGGGCAGTTCATGGGCTTAGCGGCCATGGTGTCATCCTGTTCACGATTATAGAGAACAGAACCTGCCTGAATCTTGATGTTCTTGGGCTCTTCTGCGGGCTCGTTGATGTTCTCGAGGATTCCGGGAACTTCAGCGTCAGCCTTGAGCCATCCTGATACACCGGGTACCATGAACATGTTGTTTACATAGTGTGCCCAGTGACCGCTGATAAGCCAAAGCTTCTTGTTGTTTACAAGAGGAGCGGCGATCTCTGTGTAGCCGTGTCTCTCCTGCACTTCTCTGGAGTACTTAAGAAGCGCCTGATACATCTTCCATCCTCTGGGAAGCCAGTAAGGCATTCCGGGAGCTGTCTCATCAAACATGAAGAGATCAAGCTGTGCACCAATCTTTTTGTGGTCTCTCTCCATAGCTTCCTGGATCATCTTGATGTGCTTCTTGAGCTCATCCTTACTCGGAAAAGCATAGAGATAAATTCTTGAGAGCTGGTCTCTCTTTTCATCACCTCTCCAGTATGCTCCGGATACAGCCTTGATCTGATAAGCTGCATTCATAAGCTCCTGAGAGTTACCTACGTGAGGTCCGCGGCAAAGATCTACATAATCATCGCCTGTATAATATACTGTCAAAATTTCATCTTCGGGAAGATCCTGAATAAGTTCTGTCTTGAACTTCTGATCCTTGAACATTTCAAGCGCCTCGGCTCTTGAAACTTCTTTACGTGTGAAATCTTCTCTTCTCTTGATGATCTCGCGCATCTTATCTTCGATGGTCTTGAAATCATCCTGTGTTACTGCCTTGGGAAGTACAAAATCGTAATAGCAGCCGTCATCGATCTGAGGTCCTATAGCGTACTGTACTTCTTTTCCGTAAAGCTCAATAACAGCCTTAGCGAGAATGTGTGCCAGTGAGTGACGATAAACTTCCAAATACTCTTCTTTGTTCATAACGCTCCTTCTGCTATACCAACCGGGTACAGCCATGCATATTTTTTATAATAATGATGTTCTGCTTACGCGTTCTTACCGCAGCACTTCTTATACTTCTTGCCGCTTCCGCAAGGGCAGGGATCGTTGGGATAAACCTTCTGCTCTTTTACTACTGTATGAGAAGCCTTCTCCTCTTTGTAAAGAGCTTTTCTCTTATCCTCATCAAAAATAGCCTCCCACTCGGGAAGATTGTAAAGCCAGTCTGCTCCGGCATTTACCATGTTCTTGTAAAGAAGCTCTTTCTCGAATCCGAGATTAACTTCTGTGTCTTCTTCCATGTCATCTATAGGATTCTGCTTCTTGAGGGAATCGTTGATACCGTCAAGGAATCCGGTCATAGTCATGATATCTACACCGAACTTGTCAGCGAGCTCTTTAACTGTTCCCTTTACAACGTCGTCGGGATTCTTAAGAAGCTCTGCGTAGATGTCACGTTCCTTCTGAAAATACTCAGTCCATAATTTCTGAAGGCTACCCTTGTCTGTAGTCTCAGAATAAGCCATATCACGCCATTTTTTTAATAATGCCATATCTGTTACTCCTATTTTCTAAAAAGTCTCTTCGTCAGGGCATAGTACGCCCTATACTCTTGATATACGTAAATTACATTCTAATACATTATGATATGAGTGTCAAAAGTAAGATAATACTTGAACATGCCTATAAAAAAGTCGCCCCGATCTCTCAAGGCGACTTTTACTTTCTATATTATTTCGGATAATATCAGAGCTTCTTGATTCTCTCAAGAGCTTCTACACTGTTCTCGTAGCTTCCGAAAGCGGTAAGTCTGAAGTAGTGCTCTCCGCTTGGTCCAAATCCGGATCCGGGTGTTCCGACAACGTTGGCGTTCTCAAGAAGGTAATCAAAGAACTCCCAGCTTGTCATGTTGTTAGGAGTGCGAAGCCATACGTAAGGTGAGTTGACACCGCCTGATACGTCATAGCCTGCGTCCTTAAGTCCGTTAAGGATATATGTTGCGTTCTTCATGTAGCGAGCGACCATATCTTTGATCTGAGCCTTACCTGCATCAGAGTAGCAAGCCTCGCCGGCTCTCTGTACGATGTAAGGAGCTCCGTTGTACTTGGTTCCGTGTCTTCTTGCCCAGAGGCTGTGCATCTGAACTTTTTTGCCCTCGTGGTCAACAGTAAGATCATGAGGAATAATTGTTGCTCCGAGACGAAGTCCTGTGAATCCTGCGTTCTTTGAAAAAGATCTGAGCTCGATGGCACAAGTCTTGGCACCTTCGCACTCATAGATCGAATGAGGAACGTTGTCCTCTGAAATGTATGCTTCATAAGCTGCGTCGTAAATGATAACCGCGTCGACTTTGTTTGCATAGTCAACCCAAACCTGAAGCTGATCCTTGGTGATCGCACTTCCCGTAGGATTGTTGGGGAAGCAAAGATAAATGAGATCGGGTGTCTCTGTAGGAAGCTCGGGTGCAAAATTGTTCTCAGCCGTGCAAGGCATGTAGATAACATTGCTCCAGATTCCTGTGCTCTCATCATAATCGCCTGTTCTTCCGGCCATTACGTTGGAATCAACATAAACGGGATATACGGGATCGCAAACAGCGATCTTAGCGTCTTTTGAAAAGATCTCCTGAATGTTTCCGGAATCACTCTTGGCACCGTCTGAAATAAAAATCTCATCATCTGCGATGTCGCAGCCTCTGCTTCTAAAATCATTCTCAGCCATTGCGTGGCGAAGGAAATCATATCCGAGATCGGGCGCATAGCCTCTGAAAGTCTCGGCAACGGCCTGCTCGTCAACAGCCTTGTGAAGTGCCTCGATAACTGCGGGGCAAAGGGGCTGTGTAACATCTCCGATTCCGAGTCTTATTATCTTTTTATCCGGATTGGCTGCCTGATAAGCGTTAACCTTCTTGGCAATAGTGCTGAACAGGTAGCTTCCGGGAAGTTTCAAGTAGTCACTGTTGGGTCTAAACATTGAATCGTCCTCACTTTCATGCCATTTTTAAAAAATTCTACTACTTTTTTGTATAATTGTATACATTTTTCTTCAAGCAAGCTATTATAAAAATAACAAAATTATCTCAAGTTATAGCACCATAATCCAACAACTTTCGTATATAATAAAAAAATAATAATCAGATATAAAAGAGGTAGTGGTATGAAATTCACGAAAATGCAGGGCTGCGGCAATGATTACGTCTATGTCGACGGCTCAAAGGAGGTTGTTCCTCAGAACAAGAAGCCATCAATCGTTCGCTTCCTTTCCGACAGACATTTCGGAATAGGTTCTGACGGGGTTATTTTCATTAACCCGGTAGATGACGAAGAGATCGACTTTGAGATGGAAATGTTCAACGCGGACGGTACCCGCTCAGAGATGTGCGGCAACGGTATCAGATGCGTAGCCAAGTATGTCTATGACAAACAGCTCACGGACAAACAGCAGCTTACTATCGTAAGCGCAGGCAAAAACAAGTATATCGATCTTAAGATCGGTGAAGACGAGCTTGTTGAATCGGTAAAGGTCAATATGGGGGCTCCGATTCTCGATGCAGCAAGCGTTCCCGTAACATTAACAGATGAGCAGCTCAGCAAGAACAACATAAGATACGAAAGCCTTTCCGGAACATACGGAAGACTCGCTGTAAACGTTCCTGTTGAGGTTGCCGGAAAGACATGGAATGTAACCTGTGTATCAATGGGAAATCCGCACTGCGTAGTGTTCCTTCCCGAGGATGCCGATCTTTCAACATTCGATATCAATACGATAGGTCCTTTGTTTGAAAATCATCCTATGTTCCCCAACCGCACAAACACTGAATTCGTATCAATTGATGATATGAACAACGTACGCATGCGTGTATGGGAAAGAGGAACAGGCGAAACTCTTGCTTGCGGAACAGGATGCTGTGCAACAACAGTTGCATGTATCTTAAATCTTTATACCGCAACAACTGTAAACGTTCATGTTCTCGGAGGCGTGATCAAGTGCTCTTGGGATAAACGTCCTGATTCACCGGTTATCATGGAAGGTCCCGCAACAACAGTATTTGACGGTGAGATCGATATCAGTAAGTTTTAATTATAAAATAATTAAGTAAGCTAAAGGGCTTTAAAGCGAATCACTTCGCCTTAAAGCCCTCTTCTATTGTATCTCCTATGAGTTCTGTTCTGTTTATCATATCCATGTAGCAAGAACTCGGACAATGGTAGTAGCTGTTTACTCCGTCATCTTCATGCGCGGAATTATAAACTATCACTCCGTTCATCTCAACTTCATCTGTATCATCGTCTTCAAAAGGTATCGGCACTACGTAGTAATTATCTTTCAAATGATCCGTAAATCGAGCGGCGTCAACTTTAAGATAGTGCACCGTCCAATTTCCGAAGCAAATGATCGCTATCAAAGCAAACATAAATCTAAGAAATGCTTTTCTTCTGAAAATATTCTCGGCAAGATTCATGCATGCACACAGCGGAAGCAGCATGAGAAATGCAAGTCCGTATCTGATAAACGGTGCGGTAAAAAACCACATCGCTATATTTATAAGTACGGTAATATAGAATATCGAAACGTCGACGCGAAGCTTTTTCTTTTTAAATAAAACAACGATCAGATTGATAAATACGGCGCCCGCTCCCACGACCTGAAAGAGAATAAGAAGCTTTTCAAAAAACTGCTGCCTATCCCACCATATGGGTACCCATGTTGAAAGACCGTAGCTCAGCTTCTCAAACATATCTCCGGGCTCATCCTGAAGACACCTTCCCCAAACCTTGATCTGCGCGGAATCATGTCTCATATACTCAGCCGGAATTTTCCAAATAACCTTAAAGAAATCGATAGCTTCAACAGGGTAAAAGAGCCATCCCGAGATTATCACGTTTCTGATAAGATACGGAAGGAATGCAAAAAAACCTATCGCTATAAAAGACCATATTTCTTTTGTCGCTTTCTTTTTTACCAAAAGAATAAAAGGAACAACCGCTAGCACTACAATAGCTGCCGCCGAAAGTTTCATGCTGACGGTAAAGATTGAAAGAACCGAAAGGTATCCGTATACGGAAATGTCATCGGAATCGTCCGCCTTCTCGACCGCATGAGCTATCCACGCACACATGATATAGAGCACCATGTACATCGTTCCGTAATCAGTCGCGGGCGATTGTAAATATTCAAGCGAGGTTATGCTGTAAATAATAATAGAAATTCTTGCCATGTCACCGATGTGACTGTCTTTCGATGTCTTTTTCATAAGCCCGCATACCGCATAGCAGGTGAAAAGAGCCATGAAAAAGCCCGTCATCGTATGAAGTGCAAACGGCAAAACAAAGCTCAGCGTAAACAGTGCGCAGAGCGGAAGATATGAACTGTTGTATGCAAAATGTAACTGGAAATTGCCAAGACCTTTCAAGACTCCGTACTCTTCAAGTATACGGATTGCCTGGGCGTGATAAATCTGTGTGTCCTTATGGAACTGTCCGCGCGATGCAAAGTATGCGGATATAAGCACAATAATAAGGCACACGAAACCTTCTTTTGAATAGAATCTCTTTCTGATTGATATAAGAATCTTGCTAATCTGTCTGCGATACTTGTACGCACCGAGTGACAATATCATGAGCATGATGATGTGGCAAATTGCTCCGATCTTATAAAAGATACTGAAAAACTCAGCATACACGGTGAGAGCGACAAGTCCCGAAACAATAATACCGGTGGTGCCGATCTTCTCCGTCTTAGGAACGGGAATAAATCTTGAAAGAACTTCTCTGACAGTCACCCCCGCAACAAGACACATCAAAAATATATAAACATAGCTGAGTAATACTACAACCATACACTATTCCTCATATTTAATTAGCGCAGATATCTGAAAAAACGCCGATCAACATATTTACTGCACCGCTTCTTTGCCACACTCACCTGCAACTATATAAATTCTTTCACTTTCCTCTGTTGGAGTCTCGTGTGTATCAGCATCATAACAGGCAAGAAATTTAAGTCCGGCTTTTTCCACAAAAGCCTTCATCTCGTCAAGCGTATACCCCCTCTGATAATGAGTCTCAACGGAACGCTTGAACACATCTTCCTCACCACACTTTGCAAATATCGTAAGGTCATATTCATTGATATGCTCATCTTCGTTATAGTAATTCTCCCAGATAAAACTGCAATCCTCACGGTTCTCAGCTATCGTCACATCTCCGATAACGTCTCTGTATTTGTGGAGCGTGTTGAAATCAAAGATAAAAACTCCTTTAGGAAAAAGAAAATTATTAACGAGTTTAAATGTCTCTATAACATCATCATCCGCAAGAAGATAATTGATGCTGTCGCATACGCTTAATATCGTGCCCGCGGTGCAGTAAAGATCAAGCTCTCTCATGTCCTGTTCGAGGTACATGATATCAAGCCCTTCCGCCTGAGTTTTCTTCCTTGCAATATCAAGCATATCGGAAGACATATCTATACCGATTATATCATAGCCGCGCTTCGCCATATTAATGGTAAAAGAGCCTGTTCCGCATCCGAGCTCCGCGATAAGATTCTTCTCTTCTTCGAGCGCCTCTTCGGTGTTCTCCTCAGTATTATATGCTTCATCGCCTGTAGTACCTGAACCGGCGTCCTTACCAACACTTTTCGTAGGTTTTGTCACACCGTACTTGTTAATCAATTCCACGACAAAATCACCCCATACTTCGTATGGGGTTTCATCCATGAATGTGTCATATACATTTGCAAAATCGGTGTATGCGTCCATATTTCTAATCCTTTAAGCCATTTGTTATAAATAAGTGATCAGAACAAGTTTGCTATAAGAAGTACCACCTTTGTTCCAAGACCCATTATCAAACCGGCAAGAACTACTCCACAAACAACTGATTTAACGCTCTTTTTGAAATCCATATCGAGGATTGAAGCAGCAAGTGTACCTGTCCATGCGCCTGTTCCGGGAATTGGAATTCCTACAAACAAGAAAAGCGCCCAATATAAACCTTTTCCGGCTTTTTCTTTTAACTTCTCTCCACCCTTATGTCCTTTAACAAGACAAAACGTAAAGAATCTGCCAATCACCGGCTTATCTTTTCCCCACTCAAGAACTTTTCTTGCAAAGAAGAAAATAAAAGGCATTGGGAGCATATTTCCGATAATTGCAATTATGTAACTTGGAAGTACCGGAAGTCCATTAGTTATTGCATAAGGGACAGCTCCTCTAAGCTCCACAAGCGGAACCATTGAAATGAAAAAAACCAAAATATACTTAAGCATAAAAACTAAAACTCCTTAATCTTACTTATTCAAAAATTCTTTTAACTTGGATATAAGAATATCCATCTCCTCGTCCGTACCGATTGAGATTCTAAGATGGTCATTGATCCTGGGCGCATCCCACCTTCTTACAAGAATGTTGTTCTCCCTGAGGAAATCAAAGATCTCTTTGCCTGACTTCTCTTTGTGCTTTGCAAAGATGAAGTTGGTCTTGGAATCCGCGAACTCAAAGCCAAGCTCACGCAGCTGCACCTTAACTCTTTCTCTCGTGTCAATGATCATGTTGACAGTCTTTTCAAAATAAGCCTTATCCTTGACCGCAAGAGCGCCGAGCTCAAGTGCGGGCATATTCATTGTGTATGAGTTAAAAGAGAACTTGGCATCCAGAAGGTACTTGATGATCTTCTTACAACCAAAGGCATAGCCTATTCTCATACCTGCCATGGAACGTGACTTGGAGAAAGTCTGAACAACGAGCAGGTTCTCATATTTATCAATAAGAGGAAGCACTGACTGTCCGCCGAAATCGGTGTAAGCTTCATCTACGATAACAACAACATCGGGATTCTTCTTGATAACCTCTTCCACTGCGTCAAGAGGAAGCTGAGCTCCTGTAGGCGCATTGGGATTGGCAAGAATTATTCCGCCGTTTGGAACGAAGTAATCCGAAGTCCTTACAGAGAAGTCATCCATAAGCGGGATCTGCTTGTAAGGTATCCTGTAAAGGTCCGCCCACACATCATAAAATGAATAGGTGATGTCAGGGAAAAGAATCGGCTTATCCGAATTAAAAAATGTAAGAAAAGCCATTGATAATACATCGTCGGAGCCTACTCCCACGAAGATCTTCTCTTTATCAACCTTGTAGAAATCTGCAAGTGCCTCAACCAGCAAATCACATGTTGGATCGGGATACTTTCTGAACTGATCCACATCCATATTTTTAAGCGCTTCCTGAACTGCAGGCGCAGGCGGATAAGGATTCTCGTTGGTATTGATCTTGATTATATTCTTAACTTTGGGCTGCTCTCCCGGTGTATACGGAACAACCTTCCTGACGTTATCTTCCCAGCTCATTGTATTCTCCTCGCTGCCTCGTACACTTCTTTCATGTACACAGCAACGCTATTATATCATAAAACCACAAAACTGTGCGTATGCATTGAAAAAGCCACGCATAAAGCGTGGCTTTCAGACTGTAGACAAAGTGGTCTTGAGAGCATAGCTCTCAAGACCATTTTTCTTCTTAAGCCGGATTTTCATAATAAAAATGGTCAAAACAGCCCTTATCAGGCCATTTCTAACCGCCATTCATTCTTGATTCTTGCAAGCTTTTTTAGATTCATACACGCAAAGGTAAGCGCGACCTTCATTTCCATCCGCGCCTTTCCATACATCTGTGTATATCTAAATCCATGATTCTCTTTGGCTGTCCCAAAGATTCTCTCTATTGTTTCTTTCCTGTGAGAATAGAGATCTTTCATCCCCTCGGTGTATCTTATGTCATCACATTCTTCCATGTAATCTTCC
>NZ_FPCC01000059.1 GCF_900116875.1 Butyrivibrio sp. INlla21 | reverse complement strand
TAGGAGCATTATGCGCACCTTTTTTGAGAAGGTATGCTAATTGTCTGGCTTTCAAGAAAAAGGTGCGGATAAGTAATTCCTTCGGATAATGCAAGGTTATTATCAAGTTCAAGGCGTCCATCTTCAAAGACTCTCCTCACTTTCTCCTCTTCATCAATTGCATATTTTAATGCTCTTCCGTAGTGCGTTTGATGTAGCGCTTCATCATATTCCGATTTTACCCACACAAAGAAATCGTCGATAAGGTCATAAAGACTCTTTCCGCGCTTATCAGATGAAAGATCTGTATCTCCATGTATTCTTTTTTCTTTTCGCTTTTGGGGAGAAAGATTATTTAAACTGTTATCTTTATTAAAGATGGCAGCTAATCTATCTACAGCTTCCTGAGCTCCGGTTCCGGGTCTATCTTCGGGTGCTAAGAGCTTAAGGGCATCTGCAAACTTACGTCTTACATGTACAAGGCATGCAACAGGCTTTACATCCATTGCCGGTTTATCGCCCCTTGGCTTAGTTATCGCATCATACACTTTATAGCCGTCGCACATTATATACCCGGAGTAGCCTTTTAATACGGCCTCAGCATCTATGCGAGCTCTTCCTTCCGTGTATCTGTAAAGAGAGATATTTTTATCTTTAAGGTATTCACCTGAAGTTAGAACCCATACACGAGATTTTATGTGTGCCGGACGATCCGGTTCACACAAAACCTCAACTTCAGTCTCATCACAATGGATTACGTGCTCATCAAACAAAATCTTTTTCATACGTTCTGTTATGAGCTTGAAGTAATCGTTTGCAACTGCAATAGACCAATTACACAGATTGTTTCTTGTTATTTTTATCCCGTAATGCTTATAGCTTCGTTCCTGTCTGTAAAAAGGCAATGCATCCATGTACTTCTTGGTGATAGCATCAGCCATGAGTGAAGGACTCACAAGGCTCTTTTCTATTATGGGAGTTCTTGCCCTGGGGGCAGTTACTATAGTTGTATCTCCATTTTTTTCACAGTTTCTGCAAGCATAAACATATGTTACATATTTATGTGAAACAACTTTTGCAGGGATTACATCTATTTCTGTATGAACCTTCTTTTTCATTACATGAAGAGGTGCACCGCATGTTGGACAAAGCTGATCAGCAAGTGGTATCTCATATTCATCTGTAATAACAGTCAGGTTCTTGATATCCTTCTTTCTCTTTCTGTGTTTGCGCTTACCTTCATCAGAGTCCTGCTCGATAGGCAGATCTTCTGCCTTAGGCTCAGTGTTTATCATCTCCCTGAAAGTTTCCGCTTCGTTGAACATTGGAAAAACATCCGAGAGATTCATCTGTCCTGCAAGATTTTTTTCTGTAGAACGTCCAAACTGTCTCTCTTTAGAGAGTCTGTATTGTTCTTCGTACCAGTTGAGCTTTGCTTTTGTTTCTGCAAGCTGCTGAGAGAGTATCCTATTCTGTTTTTCAAGTTCTTCGCGACTTACTACATTTATGCTATTAAGTGCGTTGTTCTGCGAATTAGTCATACCGTAATTATACGAAAAAATATGCGCTTTTTCTATTCGCAACACAAACGAAAAAAGCCCTGGAAAGCGCATATTTTCGGCACTTTTTCGGGGCTTTTTGCTTGACATTTTATGTTATTTTTCTTCCTAAAAATTCCTTATGAGCATCCGGTTCATCCAGCCTAAGGCCATCGAGAATCCATGATAATTGTTGCTCTGTAACTGCAATTGATTGACCGTTTCCGGCTTTGTTAGGCCAATTAAAACGCTCGCTTTCCAATCTTTTGTAATAGAGCCAGTATCCGTTCTTATCCCAGAACAAGATCTTAAGTTTGTTTTTCTGCCTGTTGCAAAATACAAAGAACGCAGGTTCAAAGGGATCAAGTTTCAAGCGGAACTTTATGAGAAGAAGCAGTCCGTCGATGTTATTTCTCATATCAGTAGGACCGCATGCAAGATATACTTTGGCAGAGGGAGATAATCTCAACATAATTCACCTACCACGGAAAGGACATTTCTTAAAAGAGTTACTGATGTTTTGTTTTCTACAGTTATGTTGTATTTCCCTACTGAAATGATCACACTCCCTGTGTCAGAAAGTTCTTCATGTATTTGAACTTGTTCAGAAGGTAAGATTGTTACCGGTACGATTTCCGGATATACAGTTTTATCATTTTTTTCTTTTGGCTTTTGTTCAAACTTTGCAAACTGCTTGTAGACAGTAGTTGGATGAACTCCAAGCATTTTTGAAAACTCCACTTTTGTAACACCGGATTCAAGATAATCCTGATGCAGCTTTTTCCAGTCATTATGTGCTCTCATAGTCATTCCTCCATAGAAATGATTATGATAAAATTGGAGTATGATTACAATGTGTCGTTTATGAGACGCTTACGTTCTTGCTGAACTGCACCATTTCCATTTTTAAAGACAATATGGTGGGCATGAGGATTAAACATATCTTCAGGTGGTGGTCCCTCCATATTCTTA
>NZ_FPCC01000037.1 GCF_900116875.1 Butyrivibrio sp. INlla21 | reverse complement strand
GGAGAAAACAACCAATCCACAGCATCTTAAACAGCATAGTCGAACCTATTGAAAAGGTAAAGAAAGACTATGACTAATACTAATAGTAGGAGAAACGTAAAGAAGAAGACCGGGCAATTATACAGACAATAGAAGCGTACGGAGGAAAGAATGAAATTCAATAACAAGTGGTTTAAAAAGAAATGGGTGGCTTACACGATCGCGACATGTTCGGCTGTGATTCTTTATATGATCCTGTCGCATATCACAGGGCTTTTTTCCATTATAAAAAGTTTCTTTAGTTTCATAAGACCTATCATAATCGCCATAGTTATCGCGTATATTTTCGATCCCATGGCCAAGCTTTTGCAGAGATCGGTCTTTAAGAAGATAAAAAGAGAGAGTACAAAATGGAAGCTGTCGGTTGCGGGAGCGATAATAATCATCCTCACTGCGGTATCTCTTTTGTTCGCGGCGCTTATACCTCAGATCGGGGACAGCGTTTCCACTTTTGTATCCAATATCGGAGGATATATCGATTCATCGCAAAAGCTTCTTCAAAGCCTTGAAAACGGCGGCGGAAGGCGTATGTTTGGGTTCGATGTCAGCGGACTTGCGGAGTTTGGAGAGAAGATACTTAAAAATATCGGGGATTATTTTTCCAATAACATGGACAGTTTTGTGAGCAGCTCCGTTAATGCCGGTAAGGGTGTTTTTGATACTGTTATTGCCTTCATCCTTGCGATCTATTTTATGATAGATAAAAAGAGGATCATTGACGGATTTGCCAAGATAATGCGACTTATCATGAAGGAAAAGACCTTTAAGAATTCCGCGGATCTTGTTGAAAGATGCAATGCTATCCTTATCAGATACATAAGCTTTGATATTATCGACGGTATCATTGTCGGAATTGTAAACTTTATCTATATGCTGATCGCGGGACAGCCTTATTCGGTGCTTATCTCGGTCATTGTTGCGATAACAAATCTCGCGCCGACCTTTGGTCCGATAGTAGGTTGTGCCATAGGATCTTTTATCCTGGTACTTGTTAATCCGTGGTATGCGCTGTGGTTCATTCTCTTTACGATAGTGCTCCAGACGATAGACGGATATATCCTTAAGCCAAGGCTTTTCGGAGAGAGTCTCGGAGTATCGCCTCTCATGATCCTCATCGCGATCATTCTCGGCGGAAGACTCTTCGGAGTTCCCGGAATCCTGCTTGCGATTCCGTTTGCCGCGATCCTAGACTTTGTATTCAAAGATTATGTGTTAAAAAAGCTTGAGGAAAAGCACTCACAGCGGTACAATATGTAGTATGATATAGGTGTCAAAAGACAAAATGTGTACATGCTTGCATGTTAAACATTTTGGATTTATGACCCGAACAAACATGAGGAATTAGCAATTTACGTAGTAAATTAGCGGTTTCCGAATGTTTGTAGAATTGCGAAAATGACTTTAGTCATGGAGCAATTCGTATATCATACTAATATGTATATCATACCAATCGTTGTATAAAAGGATTCGGAATACATATGTATTTCGAGAGAGCGAGGGGATAATGGAATTTTTAGATAACGCTGTTACTTTTGCAAAAGATAAGATTGATTTCGTGATGGATAAATGGGATTCTCTCTCGGAAGAGAAGAAGAAACTTTTCATCGGATGCGCGGTTGTAGCGGTTTCCGTCATTGTCGTGTGCGCCATTGCGTACAGTATCGGCAAGTCCCACGGAAGAAGATCTGTTTTTGAAGAGGATTTCTAAGTTTATAGTGAATTAAGAGCGCTCGGAGTGCGTCCGGGCGCTTTTTTATTTATTTGTACCATTCCGAGCCCTTTATTTTAGTGGGTTTTGACGATGCAATTCCTGATGACACTAAACGTTTTTTCGCATATAATAAAGAGGTATTAATCTTTCGAAAGGGGACAGGAGTAATGGTGCAGAAAAAGAAAAGAAATGTTATTGTTGGACAGTCGGGCGGCCCTACGGCAGCAATCAATTCTTCACTTGCCGGTGTGTACAGAACCGCCATCGATCGTGGGTATAACAAGGTTTACGGTATGATCCACGGTGTTCAGGGGCTCATGGAAGGTCGATATGTAGACCTCTCCGATCACATTCAGTCAGGACTTGATATCGAGTTACTTAAGAGAACTCCCTCAGCTTATCTGGGTTCATGCAGATACAAGCTTCCGGAAATCTTTGAAAGCAAAGATATCTACGAAAAGATCTTCGACATTCTCGTAAAATTGGAAATTGACTGCTTTATCTATATCGGCGGTAATGATTCAATGGATACCATCAAGAAATTATCGGATTATGCGATAATCACCGGTTCGGACATCAGATTTGTAGGATGCCCCAAGACCATTGATAACGATCTGGCTTTGACAGACCATACTCCGGGTTATGGTTCCGCAGCCAAGTATATAGGAACTTCCGTAAAAGAGATTATTCGTGACAGCTGGTCACTTGAGACAAGCCACGGACAGGTTATCATAGTTGAAGTAATGGGTAGAAACGCAGGATGGCTCACTGGAGCAACAGCTCTTTCAAAGGGTGAGGATTGCGACGGACCCGATGCTATCTACCTTCCCGAGATTCCTTTTGATCTTGATGCTTTCATTAAAAAGATAAAGAACCTTCTTAAGACCAAGGCTTCCATTGTTGTAGCCGTATCCGAAGGTATCAGGACCAAGGACGGCAAGTATGTAAGCGATATGGACAACTCCGTTGAGTATGTAGATGCTTTCGGACACAAGCAGCTTACAGGTACCGCAAGATATCTTTGTAATGTAGTTTCCGCAGAGTGCGGATGTAAGACAAGAGCTATCGAGCTCTCAACACTTCAAAGAGCAGCAAGCCACTGCGCTTCCCGTGTTGATATTCTTGAAGCTTATGAGGTTGGCGGTGCCGCTATGAAGGCAGCTGACGAGGGCGACAGCGGAAAGATGGTAGTTATTGAGAGACTTTCCGATGATCCTTATCAGGCAGGAACTGAGGTTAAGGATGTTCACAAGATCGCCAACGATGAGCGTACAGTACCGAGAAATTGGATCAGCAAGGACGGAACATACGTAACCAGCGAGTTTATTACATATGTAAGACCTCTTATCCAAGGCGATGTGGGACCTATCATGGTTGATGGTATTCCGAGACACCTCTACAGGCCGGGATTCCAGGACATCCTTTGATGAAAGCCTTGTCATTAGGCACTTTTTTGTAAAAATTTTGTTAAAAATGGCGATTTTTCTGCATTTAAGTGTTGTTATGTGCATTTAATAGTGGTAAAATGGGCATTGTAGTAAATAAATTTCTTTTTGGAGGGAAAATTACATGAACAAGACAGAACTTATCGATGCAATTGCTAAGGAAGCAGGTCTTTCAAAGAAGGACGCTGGCGCAGCACTTAACGCATTCACAGACACAGTAACAAAGGAGCTTAAGAAGAAGGGTAAGGTTCAGCTTGTTGGATTCGGTACATTCGAGACAACAAAGAGAGCTGCCAGAACAGGTAAGAATCCTCAGACTGGCGCTGCTATCAAGATCCCTGCATCTGTAGCACCTAAGTTCAAGGCTGGTAAGGCTCTTAAGGATCTTGTAAACAAGAAGTAATTTAATATTATACGGAGAAGAGCATGTCGCAAGACATGCTCTTTTTTGCATCCCGCAAATTTTCGCAGCGTTAATCGGTCAATCTATTGAAAAAGCGTAAAATTTTTATTAAAATATTATTATATTCCTACAAATTTCATATGAGGGCGGATAAGATGAATTTCGAAAAGAGCTTCGAGAACTTTGTTCAGATTCTATCTGAGGAGGAAGTTACTTCTGAAATTACCCCCAGTGCGCTCGCAGACATTTCAAAGGAGTATGCGTTGCGTTCTATAGTGGCGGTTGTTTCGTTCGCTAAAGGGGCGGATGAAGAAGGCGAGCCGGACACGGTTATTTCACTGTTCGGTCCTGTTCCGGAAGGGGAAGCACCTGCTTATTATTTCAAGAATGAAATGGCAGGCAAGAGGATAGTTACATACAATATCTATCTATTGGGGGACAAGAGATGGACAGAAGAGGAGTATAAGAGCTTTTCTGTTATCATTGACATATTATCTTTTCATTTAGAGCGTTATCTTCTAAACGGTATCGTTAAGGAGAGCACGTTTATTCAGTATTTGACAAGGCTTCCGAATGCAGGAGGCTTCCTTGCGTTTGCCGGAAGACTCTTTGAGGAAGAACGCATTCAAGACTACAATTCCTTTTACTTTAATCTTAAGAGCTTTGGCCTCGTAAGCCGCCGTTTCGGTATTACCGAAGGCGACGAGATCATGAAGCGCTATGCCAAGAAACTTCGCGAGTTCTGTGAGCAGGACGAGATTGTGGCTCACCTCGGCGGAGATAATTTTACTGCGCTTATTAAAAAAGACAGAACCAATGATTTCCTGGAGCTTTTGTCCGGAATTGAAGTGTACGGAATTAAGAACGATAAAGAAGAACCTATAACAATATCCGCAGTCGCAGGCGTGTATTCTGTCGATGACTCGTTAAAAGAGCCGGGACAGCTCATTTCCAGAGCCGGAATGGCTTGCAGCTATGCTAAGAACGTTGCCAATAAGCCATACGTATTTGTGAATAAGGCAATGAGCACCAAGATATACAGACAAAAGCAGATAGAAGAGCGATACGAAGAAGCCCTTAATAACGACGAATTCAGGATTTACCTGCAACCCAAGGTCGATACCGTAACAGGTGAAATTGTTGGAGCCGAGGCTTTGGCCAGGTGGTTTTGTAACGGAATAGTTCTTTATCCCACTGAATTTGTACCTATTCTTGAGCAGGAGGGACTTGTGGCGACGCTTGATCTCTACGTTCTTAAGAAGGCCTGCGAATACATCAGAAGCTGGCAGGACAAGGGGATTCCGATTGTTCCGGTTTCCGTTAACTTCTCAAGACGTGACCTTGGTTACAAGCACTTGGCAAAAGAAATCGCGCAAATAATCGACGATTACGGCATTGACAGAAAGTTTATCCAGATAGAGGTTACCGAGACTGCGAGCGAAGATGAGAGAGGCCTTATGACGACCTTCCTTAAAAAGCTCAAAGACATGGACATAAGCACAGCAATCGACGACTTCGGAACGGGCTTCTCTTCACTGTCAACGCTTAGAGATTTCCCTGTTAAGGTCATTAAGATTGACAGATCTTTTATCAGTAATGACAACCTTAATAAGAACGATGAGATCGTACTTAAGAATATCGTAGCCATGGCGAGAGAGCTTGGAATCGATGTTGTAACCGAAGGTGTCGAGAGAACGGAGCAGACTGATTTCCTTAAAGAGGTCGGATGCCACGTCGTTCAGGGCTTTTTATATGACAATCCCATGCCGATGGACGACTTCGAGAAAAGACTTGAAAAGAAATATTATGAGAACTGAATATATCAGAATCTTAGGGCCTTGTTTTGTGCAAGGTCCTTTTTTTATGCATAAGAAAAAGCCCTGGGCGCTCCGCTAAATCTTACAAAATTGTAAGGTTATCTCTTTGTTCTGTAAGCTAAATCCAAGGTAAACCCAGATAATTCCTGATAATATTGGCATGTTTGTTGTGTGAGATAACAACTGATATAAAACATATTCAAAAAATATCAAAAAAAATAAGTGTTGACAATCTATTTTTTATAGACTATTATTTACCTCGTCAGATGTACTACGCCTCACATAGTAAAATAAACGTAGTAAAAAAGAACAGAAATAGGAGTTTTGGTTATGGAAAAGAAAATGAACTGGGGTAAATGTATTATAGGAATATTGATATCGTTTATATTCTATTTATTTGTAAGTGATATTATTCTTTCACTTCTTTTGCCTGCAACGATAATGGGAAATATATATCTGGCGTATGGAATCAAGTCATTTATCTGCGCTATATTTTTTATCATTGTAGTTATTGCGTTTGGGCAAAAAGACAGGATCGGTTTTACCTTTAAGAGTTTTGGGAAAGGTTTTATAGTCGGTGCGACGATGACAGCCGTATCTGTTGTTGCCTTTGTGGTCAGCCTTATATGGGGCTTTAGAGATTACGGCGGACCGAGGTTAGATACTGCTTCGATTATCATCTATGTTGTAGCACTGTTCTTCGGAGCCGGAATCTGCGAGGAATTCCTTACAAGAGCTATCACGATGAACTTTTTAAGATCGGCACTTGGTAACACCAAGAAGGGAACTGTTCTTGCGATAATTTTATCATCACTTCCGTTTGGTCTGCTTCATTTTATCAACCTTTCAAACGGTGATGTTATCGGTACTTTGGGGCAGGTACTGTATGCAATCGGCTTTGGAGTACTCCTTGGAGCAATGTATGTTCGCAGCAAGAACATCTGGGCGAATGTTGTCATCCACTTTATTTTTGATCTTAGCCTTCTTATGTACGGCGTTATCTTCAGAGGACAGGCTTTTACGATCGCAGAACTTTTGGGCAATTCACATGTGCTTCTTAAATCGTTTGGCTTGTTTGCATTAACAACCGCGATCGGCCTGTATCTTTTAAAAGGAAATTACAATGAAGAACTTGGGGAAAAGAATTAAAGACAATTTATTAAATAACTTAAAGAACATGCGCTTATGGGAATTTGGAGCGATGCTACTGTTTATAGTCAACATGGCAGGTATATTTTACTTCAACCTATCTGACCTAAGGCTATCGCTCGATCCGGACTTTGCAACAGTCGTTTATCACTTAAAAGAGATCGTGCATAAAGGCACGCTTATACTTCCTGACTGGGTCGCTACGACCAGTATGGAGTTTGATTCAACGCTACTGTTTGCAATTCCCTTGTACGCGATCACGAACAACGCCTTTTTGGCAGTTGGTCTCTCCGACCTTTTGATCGTGTTTATATATATAACCGTTATATGGAGCATCCTAAGGGTGCTCCGTGTGCGGATAGGAATCAGATTTTTGACACTTGCAGTTATCATAACGCCATATAACTATGACTGGCTTGATTATTTCAAAATGCTGTTTTTTGCTCACGCCAATTACAGCATCAAGGCACTGATTCCGATCATGCTTATCCTGTGCTTTTTGGCATTCGATAAAGACGGATACGGCGCGTATTTCAGCAGATGGAAAAGAAATACTTTCCTGATAATTTATTTGACACTCCTGTTTGTGACTAGCGCTTCCACAGGCATATACTCAGTAGTCTGTGGCGTTTCCCCTATACTTTTCGTCAGGATATTATCCTTATGGAAAACAAACTATGAATACAAAAAAGGAGCGTTACCGGTATGGGTTCTCAGCGGCGCAGTAGCTGCAACGGGAGTGTTCATACACAGTAAGATCTATACGGGCGAAACTCCGATTACTCCACTCGTCAAATTCGAGGATTTCGCGGACAATATAAAAGAAGTATTGATCGGACTGTTTCAGGTCTTCGGAGCCCTAATAACCGGTGACGTTCCTATATATTCAATGATGGGACTTTTTTACTGCCTCAAGATGTTCTTTGTGCTCCTGATCATCATAGTGGCGGCACTTGTCATCTTCAGATGGATGCGCGCAGTTACAGATTATGATTTATATATATTGTTCTTCTCGATTATTGTTTTTAACATGCTGATCTTAAGCTTCGGAGACATGCGTGGCGGCAATGATTTCATCCCCTACAGATATCTTCTTATCGGAGTTCCGACTCTCCTTATGGGAATGGGCATCATGCTAAACAGATATGTTGAGACACATAACAGGCTCCGGGCAGCCACTGTCATGTTGACCGTGATCTTGGCTTCTTCATACATGCTTGTCGGTAATTTCAAAGTCACCAATGACAACATGATGGATAAAGATTACATAGTAGACATGACAGATTATTTTAAGACACTTGATGCGGATACCGTTTTCATAATGGATGACAAAGATACCGCACTTATGTGCAAGTCCGTCGATGACAGCAAAAAGTACGCTTGCGTCAACAGTGCGGAAGAGAATATTACTCTTGAGATCAACTATTATAACGAGGAAAAAGACTTTGATTATTACGGTGATAAAAACGTGATAGCGATTCCAAATTTTAACAAGCTGTCAGATTATGTATCAGAAAAAATTGCAGGAAATTACAGATATGTCGGCGAGACAAGATGGCTTGCATGCTACATTTCTGATACCAATTATTTTAAATAAATGATAGAAGGAGAGTAAAAGTGAAAAAGAAAATAGTTTCTTTATTATTATCAACCTGTATTATGTCAATAGCTATAACCGGATGCAGTGCTCACGGTGAATTCGGACCGTCCGATACAGATTCATCGGTTCAGGCTGATGAGCAGAGCTCAGATACAGCTGTACAAGAAGCTTCAGCTGCACAAGAAGGAACAGATGATGCCGGAAAGGGCACAGGAGGAACACCTTGGATAGATTCCGATATAAAAGAAAATGTGACAGCGGATACCAAGACAGATCCTAAGGATGATTTCTGCCTTTATGTAAATAAGGATTGGATTCTTGAAAATAATATTCCCGACGGCTATTCAGAATGGAGCCACTACGCTGAGCGCAGCCTCGAAGTAAAGAAGCAGTGCATGGAGCTTTTAAAGGATGCGAGCTTAAAGGGGCATGATGCAGAGCTGGTTCAGACATTCAATAAGCTTGTTCTTGACTGGGATAGCAGAAATAAGCTTGGCGTTTCTGAGCTTACAGATAAATACAACAAGATCGCAGAGGCTCAGAGTATCGATGATATCACAGGGCTTATTACAGACAAGGATAATGTCAATGAGTACTATGATTTTGTAAATTACTCGGCGTTTCCGGGGCTTAATGATTCAAAGAAATATATAGTATGGATTGAAAATCCCGGGGTGATCCTCAAAGATTCCGCTGAATACGCAAACAGGACCGAGCTTGGAGATATGTACTATGGCTATAATAAGGATCTTTTTACCTATATGGCACAGAAGTTCGGAATGACTGAAGATGCGGCGGGCAAGTGCTTTGATAAAGCAATAAACCTTGAGACCAAGCTTGCGACCAAGATATATACCTCAAACGATCAGTATTCCGCAGATTTTTATGAAAAGATCAATAATGAAATGTCATTAAACGATGCTGTTTCCAAGATGAAGAATTTCCCGTTAAAAGACATTTTGACAAACACGGGCTATGTATATGGCGGAGCATATCTTAATACCAATCCTGATTATCTGGCGCTTCTTGATGAAGTTTACACACAGGAAAATGTAGAGGATATCAAGGCTCTTTTGACAGTGAAATTTGTTTTGGAATATTCAAACATAACAGATAAGGATACCTATGATAAGGCAAACGAGCTTAAGAATACGTATTTTGGAACAACCGGAGCATTAAGCGATGAGGAGATGGCTTACAAATTTGTAAAGGAAGAGCTTCCGGATTCAATGCAGATGGTTTACATCGATAAATACGGCTCTGAAGAAGAAAGACAGAAGATGACTGAGCTTTGTAAGGAAGTAATAGGTACCTACAGAGAACTGCTTTCTGAAAATGAGTGGGCTTCTGATGAGGTTAAGAATTATGCGATCGAGAAGCTTGATAAGATAAGTATCAACGCAGCATATCCCGATAAATTCAATGATACAAACGGAATTAACATTGACGGATGCACTCTTATTGAGGCCAATGAGAGGATCACGCTTAACAAGATTAATGAGAATAAGAAGCTTATGGGCACAAAAGTCGATAAAGAAAAATGGGCTCAGGATATGTCTGTAACTGATTGCAATGCTTTTTACAATCCTCTTGATAATAGTATCAACATGATCATCGGAATGATGGGCGAGCCTTTTTATTCAAGTGATATGAGCACAGAGGAGCTATATGCTTCGATCGGAGCTTTCTGGGTAGGACACGAGGTTTCTCATGCTTTTGACAGAGACGGATCACAGTTCGATGCAGAAGGTTATCTGAAAGACTGGTGGACAGAGGAAGATAAAAAAGAGTTCCAAAAGAGGTTGGATAAGATGGATAGTTATCTTGATACTATTGTTGCATTTGGTGATAATCACTTTGTCGGATCAAACATTGACGGTGAGATGGCTGCGGATATAACAGGACTACAGTGTGCACTTAGAATGGCTTCAAAGGTTGAAGGCTTTGATTATAAGAAATTCTTTACTAAATATGCTCAGATGAATGCAAACATGTCAACCTACAGCTCGGAGCTTAACACACTTACTCAGGATCCTCATCCGCTTGATTATTCAAGATGCAACATTCCCGTTCAGCAGTTTGAGGAGTTCTACGAAGCTTTTGATGTAAAAGAAGGCGACAACATGTACCTCGCGCCCGAAGACAGAATTATTGTTTGGTAAAAGAGATTTCGTATAATTCGGAAACTTCATAGATACTACGATTATTTTTCGGGTTTTCGATGACAACACAGGCTGAGCCTGCTACAATGGTGTAGTTAGAGGCTTATAAAACCTAAGGAGAGAGAAAGATGAAAAAACGAGTAGTATCTATGCTACTGGCAACATGTATGTTGGCAGTGGCTGTCGCGGGCTGCGGTGCAAACGGTGCACCCCAGGGAGCTACGACGGAAGCATCAGTTCAGGCTGATGCACAGAATGAGAGCTCAGCAGCATCTGAAGCAACATCTGCAGAAGAAGGTACAGTCGAAGCCGAAGCCGGTAAGGGCGCGGGCGGAACACCTTGGATGGATTCCTCTATCAAAGATAACTATACAGCCGATACCCCTACGGATCCTGCGGATGATTTCCATTTTTATGCCAACAAGGACTGGTTCGTCGAGACTGATATTCCCGACGGTTATGGTTCATGGGCTCATTATCATGAGCGAGGCCTTGAAGTTAAGAAGCAGTGCATTGAGCTTTTGAAAGACACGAGCATCAAAGGTCATGATGCAGAGCTCGTTCGTACTTTTAACAGCCTTGTTCTTGACTGGGACAGCAGAAATAAGCTTGGAATCAGCGAGATCAAGGAAGAGTATGATAAGCTCGTGGCAGCGAATAGTATTGATGATATAACCAAACTGCTCACTGACAAAGATACAGTCTATGATTACTTTGGTCTTGTTAGTTTCGGAACCACTACAGGTATTAACGATCCCGAGACGTACTTGGCTATGATCGATACCCCGTCACTTATGCTCGGAGACTCTGCCGAATATGCGCAAAGAACAGAAAACGGCGAAATGACGTATGGCTTTAACAAGGAGCTTTTTGCTTACATGGCTCAGAAGTATGGAATGACAGAAGATGAGGCAAACAAGTGCTTTGACAATGCCATAGATTTTGAGGCTAAGCTTGCTACCAAGATCTACACAACAAACGAGCAATACGCAGAGGACATTTATGAAAAGATAAATAACGAAATGACCTTTGATGAAGCTGTTTCAAAATCCCAAAAATTCCCGCTTAAAGAAATTCTCACGGCAGCAGGATATAAATATGACGGTCCATATGTGGTGACAACCCCCGACTATTTTACATATCTTGATGAGTTATATACGGACGAAAACCTGGAGGCCATCAAGTCTCTTTTGATCGTAAAAAATATTCTGTCTTACGCTCTTTCAATTGACAGAGAAACTTACGATAAGAGAAATGAGATTCGCAGTAAGTACTACGGAACTTCCGGAGCCGTAAGCGATGAAGAGATGGCTTACAACAATGTACTTAGTATGCTTCCGGATTCAATGCAGATCGTGTATGTCGATAAGTATGGTTCCGAAGAAGACAGAAAGAAGATGACAGAGCTCTGCCAAGAGGTCATTGACACCTACAGAGAGCTTCTTTCAGAGAATGACTGGGCATCCGAGGAAACCAAGAATTATGCGATAGAAAAGCTTGACAGTATAACAATCCATTCAGCATATCCCGATAAATTCGAAGATACTTCGGGAATAAATATCGACGGATGTTCGTATGTGGGAGCAATCAAGGCAATCAATGACAGTCAGGTAAAAGAGGAGATCAAGAAACTCGGAACCAAAGTCGACAAGGAAAAATGGGCAAACGGATTCGCTGTAACTATGTGTAACGCCTTCTACAACCCTCAGGACAACAGTATCAACATGATCATCGGAATGATGGGCGAGCCATTCTTCTCAAGTGATATGAGTGTAGAGGAGCTCTATGCTTCAATTGCAGGCTGTTGGGTAGGACATGAGGTTTCACATGCTTTTGACAGTAACGGAGCTCAGTTCGACAAGGATGGACAATTAAGAGACTGGTGGACCAAAGAGGATAAAGAAGAATTCAATAAGCGCATAGAAAAAGTGGACAATTACCTCAATTCTCTTGTTGCTTTCGGCGACAACCACGTTGTGGGAGGCAATATCGACACCGAGATGGTAGCCGATATGACTGGACTTCAGTGCGCACTCAGAATGGCTTCCAAGGTTGATAACTTCGATTATAAGAAGTTCTTTATCACCTTCGCTCAGGTGAGAGCCGAGATCTCAACCTACAGCACAGAGCTTAACAGGCTTTTACAGGATCCTCATCCGCTTAACTACTTAAGAACCAACGTATCGGTTCAGCAGTTTGATGAGTTCTACGAAGCCTTTGATGTAAAAGAGGGCGACAACATGTACCTCGCACCCGAGGACAGACTTATCGTCTGGTAAAAAGAAATCAAATAACGAAATAGATGATGAAGACCTTGCAAACATGCAGATTTGCAGGGCCTTTTTCTTTTTGAGAAAATTTGGAAAATAGGGTTGACATACTTCATCTGATGGAGTAATATTTACTTCGTCAGAAGTACTACGGCACACATAGTAAATGCGACGTAGTATATCAGACGTTGTAAAGCGGTCATGGCGTCTGACCGTTATCGTAAACAGAATAACTGAAGATATTAGAGGAGACGAATGAAATGAATTGTTATCTGGAAACAAAGAATCTTAATAAAAGATATGGTTCTTTTGAAGCAGTTAAGAACATGAACGTTCATATATACAAAGGCGACATTTACGGACTTATCGGTCCCAACGGCGCCGGAAAGACAACGCTCATGAAGATGATAATCGGTTTTGCAGGTCCTACAAGTGGCGAGATCATATTAAACAGTGAGAAGAAGGACGAAGGTGTTATCGGTAATCTTATTGAGAGCCCGGGAATCTACGGACACCTTACAGCCTATGAGAACATGATGCTAAAGGCAAAGGCGCAGGGAGTATACAACAAAGATGAGCTACTCGACATCCTTGATTTTGTCGGACTTTCAAATGTACCTAAGAAGAAAGCCGGTAAGTTTTCACTTGGTATGAAGCAAAGACTCGGAATAGCGCTTGCGCTTATAGGTGATCCCGAGATTCTTATTCTCGATGAGCCGACCAACGGCCTCGATCCGCAGGGAATCATCGAAGTAAGAGAGCTTATTCACAGATTAAGAGCTGAGAGAAACATGACCATCATGATCTCAAGCCACATCCTGAGCGAGCTTCAGAAGGTTGCCAACGTATTCGGTATTATCTCAAACGGCGAACTCGTGATGGAAGTTACTTCCGATGAGCTTATGGAGAAGTACAACGGCGATTCGGGTGCGCTCGAAGAGTTCTATCTCGATGTAGTAAGAGGAGGAAAGAAAGTATGTTAAACCTGATAAAGATGAATATCTCAAGGCTTTTTAGAACAAAGGCTTTATATACAACAACGATCATTGAGTTCATTCTCTTTTTCCTTATTACCATGGTAGGAGGAGAAGGAAGCGTAGTTGAAATGGCGGGAGAATTTCTCGGTTCAGGACTTGTTCTTATGCTTGTCGGAATCTTCGCCACCGTTTACAGCGATGAAGAGAGAAAGAGCGGTTTCCTTAAGAACCTCGGATCATCCAAGGGCAGAAAGAGACTTATCTTTGTATCAAAGATTCCCGTGATCTTTCTTTACAATGTGATCCTTTTGATCGCAGGAACCGCAGCCACATTTATCGGAATGGCAGGAAGAGGAGCTGCCATCGGAAATATAGCTTCTTTTGCAGGCTTCCTGCTTTTCGAAACACTCATCGGAACGGCCTTCGGAACAGCATTCCTTGCTATATATGAGGTCGCGAGAGGAAACGTAATGCCTATTATCCTTACAATAATTGCTGCAGGAAACCTTCACGGAACACTCCTTAGCCTTGCGGAAACAAAGATTGCACAGATGATCCCGGCACTTGCACCCGCGATGGAAGCTCAGATTCTTTCGGGCAATCTCATCGTTTCAAGAGCACAACAGATAAGTGTGATAAATCCTTTTGACCATTTTGCGGTTCTTGTTGTGGCAATTGTGGGCATTGCGGTTTACGCAGTCCTTGGAATGACAGTATTTGAAAAGAGGGATACATTCTAATGAAAACATTTAAAAAGATTATCATAATAGCTCTTTGCGTGATCTTGGGGCTGATCAACATAGCCTTAGATGTAAGAATAGTCGGAAAAGTGATCAATTCAAGAACTCCAAAAGGCGGAATAAATAAGAGCCTTTATGTTGACATAAACGGAACCAAACAGTGGATCAATATCTACGGAAAAGATAAGAACAACCCCGTTCTTTTATATCTTCACGGCGGGCCCGGTTCTGCGACAAGCTATGTAGACTATGAATTTACAAGAAAGTGGTCGGATGTATATACGGTTGTTACCTGGGATCAGAGAGCTGCCGGAAAGAGCTGGTTAAAAAATACAAAAGACACTACGCCTATAAATCTTGACACTATGATGGAAGACGGACTTGAGATGACTGAGTTTTTGAGAAGCCATCTTGGAAAAGACAAGATCTCGATCATCGGACATTCATGGGGCTCTATCTACGGAGCAATGCTTGTACATGATCATCCCGAATACTATGACTGCTTTATCGGAACAGGAATGACGGTTGATCTGATTGAGAATGAGATAAGATTCTGGGAAGCAGCCAAAGAGTGGGCAAAGGGAAATGAAGAAGATGAACAGCTCATTGAAAAGTGTGCATCGGGAGAAATTCCGAACATGAGTGTTGAATATATCAAAGTAAGAACGGAAATGATGAATAAATACGGATATGGCATGGATTCTGAAAAGAGTGATTATAGTATGATAGCAGCTCTTTTCTTTAATCCCTATTATAACCTTTGGGATGAGATAAAGTGTCTTAAGTTTGCCACAACCCAAGGTGCTGCAGAGACTTATTATGACTGGGATGCAACGGAGGAATTCAAAGGCCTTTCCATACTTGATGAAACTGAGTACAAAGTTCCTTATTACAACATAAACGGTGACATGGACTATCAGGCCAACTTCGAACTTGCTCAGGATTATTTTGACAGTGTAAAAGCTCCGAGAAAGAAAATGTATTATATGAAGAATATGGCCCATGGACTTATGGAGGTAAGATCGGGCGAATTTTCGGATATAGTTCATGAGATTGCTGCGATGGAGAGCAATAAGTAATAGAGTTATTGGTTTTACATTAAGGAGAAATTATGAAAAAAGGAATTAAAACAGTTTTTACGGTAATAGGCAAGATCCTATTGATAGTATTGTCATTCGCCATTGTTCTTACAGGCGTGGCGTTTATATATAACAAGATTCAGTGCGGGAAAGAAGAAAGGTTCTGGATCGATACTCCGGGACAGATGGTAGAAGTTGACGGACACAAGATGCACATCTACAGCGAGGGCGAAGGAGATCACACGATCGTATTTCTTTCCGGTTGGGGAGATACAAGCCCGTATGCCAATTTCCTCCCTCTTTGTAAGGAGCTCAGCGCTGATGCCAGAGTCGTTATCCTTGAGAGATTTGGGTATGGTCTGAGTGATACCGTAGAAGGAGAGAGAACTTTTGATAAGATCCTCGAAGAGGACAGAGAAGGACTTAAAAAGGCAGGTATTGAAGGGCCTTACGTCCTTGCTCCCCATTCAATTGCAGGAGCTGACGCAATTCTCTGGGCGCAGAAGTACCCTGACGAAGTAGAAGGCATCGTGGGATTGGATATTTCCGTGCCTTCTATGAGAGAAGAATACGTTAAGGAATCCGATTTTCCTAAAACTATAATAACAGAAATAAAAATATTAAAGGCTACAGGACTTTATAGGTTTATGCTTGATAAACCTGAGGATGAAACAGATAGGATGTATATTGCCATAGCCTGCAGGCAGGAGCTTAATAAAACCAAGTTGGATGAGAATGGGCATCTTGTAGAAGCTCTGGATGAGATAGAGAGCATGCCGTATCCTACGGTGCCAACAGTTCAGTATGTAGCTAAGCAGAATTGTGATATGTTTCCCGAATGGGAACCCGGACATCAGGTTTTGGTTGATGCATCTGAAAACGGCAAACTTATAGTGCTTGACTGCGGACATTATGTTTATAAAGAAAAACCGGAAGAAATAGTAGACGGCATAAGAGAGTTTATAAAGAATCTTTAATGGAGGAGTGTCATAGAAAGAGATAGGAGTTAAAAAAGTAGTATAATGCGAAAATTTTTTAAGATTATAAGGAATATAATTTTAGTGCTGCTTGCATGCATTATCTTATTTGTATCGGGCGTGTTTGTATACAACAAAGTCAAAATGAAGCAGGAGGAAAAATACTGGGATAATCCACCCGGACAGATGGTAGAAGTAGACGGACACAGGATGCATATCTACAGCGAGGGAGAAGGAGATCACACTATCGTATTTCTGTCTGCCTGGGGAGATGCAAGCCCCTATAACAATTTTCTTCCTCTTTGTAAGGAACTCAGCTCTGATGCAAGAGTAGTTATCCTTGAGAGGTTTGGTTATGGCCTGAGTGATACCGTAGAGGGAGAGAGAACCTTTGATAAGATCCTCGATGAGGACAGAGAAGGACTTGTAAAAGCGGGCATTGAAGGACCTTACGTTCTTGCTCCTCACTCAATTGCGGGACCTGAAGCAATTCTCTAGGCGCAGAAATATCCTGACGAAGTAGAAGGAATCGTGGGAATGGATATATCTGTTCCTGCCTGGAGAGAAGGATATGTTAACCAGAAAGAGAGTGGGGATTCCTCGGATAAATTATTGAGGGATTCAGGATTTTATAGGCTTATGTACAGATATTATATGGCTAAGTACGGAAAACCGGCCGGTGAAGCCGATAAGATGGAACTTGCAATAGCTTGCAGACAGGGAACCAACAAAAACAAGATAAGTGAGCATGAGCATCTGGTAGAAGCTTTGGATGAGATTGTAAGCATGCCGCTTCCTACCGTGCCTACAATTCAATATATAGCTATGCATGATAGTGATCCCATATGGGAATCAGGGCATCAGGATTTGGTTGATGCATCTGAAAACGGCAAGCTTATAAAGCTTGACTGCGGCCATTATATCTATTGGTTTGAACCGGACAGAATAGTAAAAGATATCAAAGAGTTTATAAAGATGCTTTGATTGGAAAGATTTAAATACATAAAAAGAGCGAGGCTTGTTCATTTACAAGTCTCGCTTTTCATATTTTTATCAAATATTTTCAATCAACTCTCTTGGCTCCCCAGAAGAAAAGAGCAATAGTACCGGGGCCGGTATGGCTTCCGATTGTTGTTCCGATATCGAAGATCTTAACTCTGCCCTTAAGCTTAGGGAACTTCTCCTCGATCATATCCGCTACGGCTCTTGCGTCATCGTAGCAGTGAGAGTTGGAGATAAAGCACTCTCCGTCGTAGTCTGCGCCGTCCTGAGCAAGCTCGACCATCTTCTGGACCTGAGCCTTCATAACTGCGTTCTTACCTCTGACTTTGGATCTGACGATAAGCTTACCTTCATGGTCCACGTTAAGAAGAGGGCAGATGCTGAGTACGTTTCCGATAGCACCCGCAGCCTTGGAAACACGACCGTTTCTTACAAGGTATTTGAGGTTTGATACAAAGAACCAGTGGTTGCAGTTAAGTTTATTCTCTTCAGCCCAGTTGTGAAGCTCATCAATGCTCATTCCGCTGTCGCGAAGATCTGCGAGCTTGTCCATGATGAGACCAAAGCCTGCGGAAGCAGCAAGTGAATCTACAACATAAAGCTTTCTGTCCGGATATTTCTCTTCAAGCTGCTGCTTTGCGATCATTGCTGAATTGTATGTTCCCGAGATTCCGGAACTGAGTGTAAGATGAAGAACGTCTTTTCCCTGTGAAAGGAACTGTTCAAAGTATTCGGCATATTCTCCGACGCTGACCTGTGATGTTCTTGTCATCGCTCCGTCAGCCATCATCTGATAGAAAGTATCAAGTGAAATGGATTTACCAAGATCATCGGGATAATCCTTGCCGTCGATCTCAAAATGAAAGCAGATATACTTGATATCTCTTTTCTCAAAATGTTCAAGTGAAAGGTCTGCGGTAGAGCAGGCACTTAAAATAAAATCGCTCATAATGTCCCCTTTTCAGACGTTTTTTATACTTTTTTTATCATACATTATTATCACTTTTCTATCAAATGTAAATTGTGTGAGAATTGTTCTCAGGTAAACACTGGAATTGTCTGAATTGTCTGAATATAGCAGCACAAGAAAAAAGATGTTTGACAAATGTTCTCAATAATGGTATATTATATTTACAATCACATAGGAGATAAAACCAAAGCAACCAAGGTGGCTTAAGCTTCACCGGAAGTGAGCAGCGGTTATCGGAGCGACTGACATCTACAGCAAGCGTGGCGATGCTTCACAGGAGCCGAGGGATGTCAAGGTGTCGCTTAAGGATGTGATTTATATATATAAAACAGAAAAGAGAGGACAAGCCATTGGAAATACTTAATTAAGGCCGGGTGTTCATTTAGAAAATGGATGCCCGTATTTTTTTGTATTTTTTTGCTTCATGGAGTTTTTTGGAGGCGCATTGCTCCTTTTTTTGTGCTATAATTTAAAAACTATACTTGATTTACATTACTAGACTTCAAGGATTAGGAGATAAAATAATGGCAACCAACATAATATTTCTGTTTAACAGCGCCATGCTGGGCTTTGGCCTTGCGATGGACGCTTTTTCTGTCTCCTTGGCGAACGGATTCACACATCCGCACATTAAGAGAAGGAGAAGACACGAAATTGCTTTTGTTTACGCAGCATTCCAGATTATGATGCCGATAATAGGCTGGTTCTTCGTTCACTATGCTGCGGAAATGTTCAACGGGTTCAAACCCTTTATACCGTGGATCGCACTGATACTCCTTGCGATAATAGGCGGTAAGATGCTCATAGAGGGCATACGTGAAAAGAAATGTTCTGAAAATCTATCTTGCGATGAATGCACAAACACCGAATGTCCCAATCACATGGGAAGCGGTAAATCCAATCTATCCAACAAAGTCCTTATCTTACAAGGAATAGCTACATCTATCGACGCACTCTCAGTAGGCTTTACGATATCATCCTACAAAGTTCCCCAAGTTCTCATATGCGCACTTATTATAGGTATGGTGACACACGTTGTCTGTTATATCGGTCTTAAGCTTGGAATAAAGTTTGGGACTAAGCTTGCCGGAAAGGCAAAGATACTTGGCGGAATCGTGTTGATAGTAATCGGTATCGAGATATTCTTCGGTTAAAAAAATATAAAATAACCAATGTTTTTATTCCCAATATGACTCGCGATTATGATATCATATAAATTACCCGCCGATGAAATGTCTTTTGGCGGACTATCTTAAAAATAATCTTATGATCGGGAGGAAAAGAGGATGGAACAAAAGAAAAACAGTTGGGTGAGTGCGCTTATCATCGGAGTTTGTGTGGTTATAAGCTGCGTGGCTCTTGCATGCGGTCTTTCCAATTTCAGATCCGGAAGCCAGCACATCATCAGTGCTACAGGTAGCGCAAGCGTTGATTTTGACGCAGATCTTATTATCTGGAGAGGTTCTTTCTCAGCAACGGATTATTCATCAAAAGATGCATATGCCACACTTAAGAGCAATGCTTCAGAGGTTAAGAACTATCTTACCGGAAACGGTGTTGCCGAGGATGAGATCGTGTTTAATTCTGTTGATATCAGAAGAACTTACAGAGAGATCTACGATGATGAGGGCAAGTACATTGGATCGGAGCCCGAAGGATACGAGCTTACTCAGAGCGTTGTTGTAACTTCCACTAACATGGACAACGTCGAGAAGATTTCAAGAGACATCTCAAGCCTTCTTGAAAAGGGCGTGGAGTTTACTTCTGATACACCCGAGTATTACTATTCTGATCTCGATGCATTAAAGCTCGATCTTATAGAAAAGGCAACTCAGAACGCCAAAGAGCGTGTAGATATCATGGCTAGGAATTCAGGCGCCAAGATCGGTAAACTCAAGAACTCCAATCTCGGTGTATTCCAGATCACAGCTCAGAATTCCGGAACAAGCACATATTCATATGACGGTGCTTTCGATACAGGCTCAAGACATAAGACAGCTACCATCACCGTTCATCTTGACTACGATCTTAAGTAATTGATTTTTTTATATAGAAAAAGAGTATGAATTATACATATATAGTTGAATGTGCCGACGGTTCTTTGTACTGCGGATGGACCAATGACCTCGAAAAGAGGATAGCGGATCACAATGCGGGCAAGGGGGCCAAATATACCAAAACAAGACTTCCGGTTAAACTCGTATATCATGAGGAGTTTGACACCAAGGAGGAAGCCATGAGCAGGGAATGGCATATCAAGCAGCTAAGACGAGAAGATAAGCTCAAACTAATAAATAAAGGCTAATACGGTAAAACGGTGTGGATACAATCTGTATCCACACCGTTTTGTTGGTACGTGAACTTACTTTTATGAGGGGGGTACCATGTGGGTTACTCCACATGTAGTATATGGAAAAGCTTTAGTGATGCTCTTCAATTATTATTATACATTACTTAACATATTTGTCAAATATTTTTTGAAAAAATCTCAAAAATTATTCTTTTATTGTAACAATGCGCCGAAACACCGCGGAATTTGCAAAAAAATGTCAAATATTGTAAAATGCTGTTTGTAACATTTAAAACGCTAAATGAAAAAAGAAAAGGGGAAATATTAAAAATGAAAGCGAAAATTATACCTTTTATATTAGCCATGACAGTGCTTGCCATGACAGCTATGGGTTGTTCGGATACATCAGCCGAGACGCCCGCAGTACAGGATGAAGAGAGCACCGCAGCCGTTTCTGCAGAGGCAGAGACTTCCGAAACTGCTATCGAGAGCACTGACAGTGCAACAAAAGAAGAGACAACAGAGGCAGCTTCCGATGATAAAGACAGCGTAGCAAAGCCTCTTGCGACAATTACATGTACTTGGGATACTTCCGAGGTAAATTTAACAGAGTTCGATCCCGAAACACCCCTTGAAGGCGGGGCATTTGCTGACCTTGTAATAAGCGGCGGCGGAGCAAACCTTGAAGTCGGTAAGCTCTATGAGCAGCGTGACGGCGATCAAGTCTTATTTGATTCATTCATCACCGAAGAAGGTAACACCAAGAAATATACCTGCAATATCTACTCATGGGATTGCGGCGATATGGATTTCCAGGCAGAGCCCTGCGCTCCCATCAATTCTTTCCCTGATGTGGACGTTGTGATCACACAGGAAGGAAAGGCCGACATTCATAAAACCAGCGAGGACTTAATGGTCTACTCCTACACCGGCACTCACTTCTACGGCCTTTGCTCCGTACGAAACGGCGAAGTCGTTGACTGGGTAATCCCCGAGTGGCTCACCGAAGGAATGAAGAACGTGGAAAGGTAAAAGAATGGCCGGATCATATAAATGATCCGGCCTTGTTTATTAATTCTTATTTTTGTATTTTTGTAATTCTTCTTGTAGCTTAGCGATGGTGGCAGCTTGCTTATTTATTTCATCTTGCATCTGCTCTCTGTAACGGCGCTGGCCTTCTAAGATTTCTTTTGCTTGATTGTCATAATTAAGTTCAAAGATCAATGTTCCGACCTCGCTTTACTTTTTTAGTTCACGAAGCTTAGAAAGGATGGCTTCTTTATCTGCATCAGGCTCATCGAGCTGGTTTATGAGTTGCATAAAAGTGTTTTTTTCTGCATTTAATTCAGTAAGCTGTGTTTTCGCATCAGTAAGCTGTGTTTTCGCATCAGTAAGCTGTGTTTTCGCATCAGTAAGTTGTGTCTTGGTATCATCAAGTTCTTCCTGAAGCTCATCAATCATATATTTAACTGTGTTACGATCAAGTATCTTAAGCTCTTCAGAGAACATATCCATCATCCTTTCTGTGTT
>NZ_FPCC01000003.1 GCF_900116875.1 Butyrivibrio sp. INlla21 | reverse complement strand
GGATCGTAAATACGGGAAACAGTTTCTCGGCTTCAGATCCCATGATACAGCAATCATGCTTATCCTTTGCTACATCGATACCAACATAGATCATACACATGATCCTCCTTCAACGTATTTGATGCTGCTGTAAGATCCACAGGGCTCTCTGCCGGATGTAACCTCGTTCTACATAAACCGTCATGCGGTATCTAACTGATTAACATTGAGACAAAGAGGTTGCGGTTGGAGCCTTTCAGAAACCGTCTATGCGGTAGGAGAAAAAAACCAATCCACAGCATCTTTAAAAGCATACCCTACACCTAAGAACAGGTAAAGAATGGGTATGACTATATAATACGAGGAGGAAATTGAAGAATATGAATGAGCAAGAATTGTTAAAAGAATACAATAAATCAGAATCAGAGGCTAAATTTGAAAGCCAGAAGTATAATGCATTTGTTCCATATGTCAATTCGTGTTATAGCGGTGAAGGGATGATTGGCGAGAATTCATATCTTATGTTGTGGGATAAGGAAGATATAGAAGAATTAAATGATGATTATGAAGTTAATGAGTTTTTAAATGATAGTATTTTGATTGGCTCAGATGGTGGTGATACGGCATACGGAATTGATAGGACTGGCAGATTTTTTTCGGTTCCGTTTATAGGCATGTCAAATGATGAGATGGAATATTTGGGTGATTCATTTACAGAATTCTTAGAATATCTCTTTAAACTATAAAATAGATAAATTCTATGAAACTATGAGATGGACGGGATGGGAAATAGACGTTAAAGAAGTAAGCTTTGACCAAGGATTATTGATATATCCGTTCTTATGGGCAAAAGAGTGCGTCATTGATAAAGCTGATAAGAAAGTGGTTCCGTTTGATGAAATAGCAGCATTGAATTTTGATTATAAAAAAAGATTATTTCCCTCGGATGATAAGAAGGTAGAGTAAAATAAAAGATTTATACGACACCACCAAGATGCCCTATGAATAGGAATTTGGTGGTGTTTATAATATCATGCAAAATAGGGCTACGAATCAGCCGGTTATCTTCTTACAACGATAGGAACCATGGTTATTGGAGGAGAAGGGGGCGCAGCATCTAAAGGAGGAGAAGCCGCCAAGGCAGGAGAGGTTGCAGCCGAGACAGCTGAGATTGCAGAAATAGCATCCAAGGTTTCAAAGGCAGGAGAAGCCGCAGAGGTGGCAACAAATGCAGCCAAAGTTGGAGAAGCTGCGGAAGTAGCAGTAAAAGCAACTAAAGTCAATCCAACCACTACCCCGAATCAGAATCGTTGAAAGGGATGATTTAGATAATAATCAGCAGTACTATGCATTAGTTCCGATAAATTGCAATGTGAAATCAATTTACGAGATTTCTGTAAATGATATTTAACGGGATTATGCTTGTATATAGTAGTAGAAAAAAAGAGGAAAGAGAAATGAAGAGAAAAAATTTAAAGTTATTAATTGCAACTACAGTAGTGACAAGCTTGATGCTTGCAGGATGCGGGGAAACAGAGCTGAGCGCTGATACACAGGCAAGCTCTGAAGTATCGATAGAGGCAGTGACGGAAGCTTCTGCGGAAAAGACAAGTGATGCTGATACTGCAACTGAGGCGGTAAGCACGGAAGAAGCCGATACCTTGAACAGTACTGAAAGCACTTCTTCTGCAGGCACTACAGCTACAGTTGACGAGGCTTCCACATCGGTTTCAGTTCCTGAATTTAGCAGCGCTGACGAAGAAGAGCAGTGGGTACTTGAGCAGATCAGCGGAGTCTGGGAGACATGTTATAAGCCCGCAGAGCTGTGCAATATAGAAGGAACAGATGTGTCCTATTATGGTAATAATTGGTATGACGACGGGAATGATGATTCAATGTATAAATTCCGTAAATCTGATTCTCGCTCGAAGGTAAAATATATAGGAAAATCATCTGATCAAAACGGGGATTATTATGAATTTGAGTTCTCCGGTGCGGAAAACAGGACTTATTATTGGTATCCCGGTAAAGATGCATACATGTTCGTTGCTATAGATCCATACAGTGCAAGCGATAGCTTTGAGCGCTCTTATGGTTATGATTACAATAATAGATTCACAATTAATGATTATAATGTAGTTGAATAAAAAACTGTGGGACCGAAAATTAGATTTCGGTCCCTCTTTTTTTTACTCACTTATAAGCTTTAAGCTTGATATATCGGGTGCGATGGCAAGAGAGTAGTTGGTGTAGTAAACTACAAAGCCGGGCTTGGCGCCGTTAGGCTTTTTGACATCTTTTCTTTTTAGATAATCGATCTCGACTTTCTCCTGATTCTTACCCTTTGAATAGTAAGCGGCAAGAGCTGCGGCTTCTTCGAAAGCTCTGTCCGGAACTTCTTTACCGCCTGTAAGAAGTACGACGTGGGAGCCGGGAATCTTCTTGGCGTGGAACCACCAGTCGCCGCCGTTTGCGGTCTTGAAGGTAAGCTCATCGTTTTGCAGATTGTTTTTTCCTACATAGATATCAAAACCGTCGCTTGAAAGATAGTGGAAGGGTTTACTTACAACCTTTTCCTTTCGCGCGTTCTTGCCTTGATAATGAGCCTTGATATATCCGGTCTGTTGAAGCTCTTGCTTGATCTGAACAAGGTCGGCTTCTTCTTTTGCGATCTCGAGAGCTGTCTCAACGGATTCAAGCTGATCGATCGCTTCTTTTGTTTCCTTCATCTGCTCTTCAAGAGCTTCCGCTGTTCTTTTAAGTTTGGTATATTTATCAAAATACTTTTTCGCGTTCTGAGCGGGTGTGAGAGTAGGGTCCAGTGTTATAGTCACATCTTTTCCCGAGTTATAGTCATTGACCGTTATCTTCTCGGCACCTGGCTCTGCGCTGTAACCGTATACAGTTAGGAGTTCTCCGTAAACGCGGTATTTATCTTTCTTCTCGGCATCCTTCATCTGCTTAAGCTGAAGGTCATATTTACGAACGTTACGCTCAAGAGCGGTCTGGACAATCTTTCTTAGGTCGACCGACTTCTGTCGGATCCTTGTGACTATGTTCTTCTCAAGATAATACTGCATGATAAGAGAAGAGATGGTCTCGGGATATACAAGCTCGGCGCCTTCTGAGTCCTCGTAGATGGACAGAGGAATTGAAGCGTACTCCTTGGGAGTGTCGTTTTCATATGCGATGCAGGGAGTAAAAGAGCCTTCTTTAATATTCTGAACAATCTCATCAAAAGCTTTATAAAGTGCGATCGCTTCTTTGGTTTCAAGACTGATCGCGGATTTATCTGCGTCGACTCCCGCTCTGTGGCAGATTTCCTGTGAAATGATGGGAGAAAGACCTGTGTAAGCAGAGTAGATTGCTTTAAAAACAGGCATTCCTTTTGATAGAACACATGACGAGAAGACATCAGCGTTTGTTTCAAGCGGATTTTCTTTTTCCTGGGAAGGGATAAAGTATTCTCTTCCGGGAAGTACCTCGCGGACTGAGCTTACAGATGCGGGGATGTGCTTGATGCTGTCGATTATGACGTTGTTCTCGTCTACAAAGATGATGTTGCTGTATTTACCCATGATCTCGATGAGAAGAGTCTTGTGGCGAAGATCACCCATTTCATCGAGGTGCTCGATTTCAAAGCGTATGATCCTTTCAAGTCCCGGCTGTGTGATGCTGATGATGCGGCCGTTCTGGATGTGCTTACGAAGGAGCATGCAGAAATTGGGCGCGGTCATTGGTGAAGGCTTGGTCTCGTCTGTCTCATAGATGAGGGGAAGAGAAGCGCCTGCAGACATCAGAATCTTGGCCTGCTTAATGCCGTATTTATCAATATTCTCGTAGGAGAGTTTGACAGTGATAAGAAGCTCGTCGCTCTCAGTCTGTGCAATTTTATATATACGGCCGCCTGTTAAGCGGTCGCTGAAATCTTTGGTGAGATTTGCAATTGTAATACCGTCAAATGCCATAATTATCAATATCTCCGTTTATTAAAAAGAGTCTGTTTAATTATATTCTGTGAGTGGTAAAAGGTCAAAGTGAACAGATATTATAACGTTTAACAAAAAATGATTATCATCGGGACAAGATTTGCTTTGACCGGATCCTTTTAAAATAATAACATTAAAAAGATAGGAGGTTTTTATTATGGCTAAGGTTATTTTATTAAACGGCAGCCCCAAGGCTAACGGCTGCACAGCGACTGCGCTCGCTGAGGTTATAAAGGTTTTGAATGAAGAAGGAATAGATACTGAGCTTATACATGTGGGAAATAAAGCTGTAAGAGGCTGCGTATGCTGCGGTTCTTGCGGAAACACAGGTAAGTGTGTGTTTGACGATGATCTTGTAAATGAAGTTGCAAGGAAGTTTGAAGAGGCAGACGGCCTTATCGTGGGAAGCCCTGTTTACTACGCTTCACCAAACGGAACAATTCTTTCGTTCTTGGACAGATTATTTTTCAGCTCACATTTTTCAAAACAGATGAAAGTCGGAGCGGCTGTTACAAGCTGCAGAAGAGGTGGCAATACTGCGACCTTTGATGTACTTAATAAGTACTTTACTATAAGCGGAATGCCTGTTGCTTCTTCAACATATTGGAATCAGGTGCACGGTCATACGGCGGAAGATGTTCTTAAGGACAAGGAAGGCCTTCAGACAATGAGAAATCTTGCCCGCAACATGGCGTTTATGATAAAAGCTATCGGCGATGCTAAGGAGAAGTACGGACTTCCTACGCTTGAGAGCGGCGCATTTACAAGCTTCCCTGACGGAAAATAATTTAGAAAATGGCCACGGGAGACCGAGGTGCCCGGCCGGTTTACACGACCTTATACAGGATATTGAAAACGGCATCGAGGAATTCTTTGTTGTTCATTCCGGTTTCCTTTTGGATGAAGGCTTCCTTGTTGGCGGCAAGTTTGATAACACCGCATAGTGAGCCCCACATCGCAAAGGTCGTGACAAAGGCTTCGTCGCCGAGTTTAAACAGTTCCTTTATATAGGCGCTGATTTCCTGACCTACAATATACGTATCGAGGTCGGTGTTGTAGAATTTGTTTTCTGAAAAATCAACGTTGATGGTGTCTTGTGCAAAGTCAAAGTACATGGGATATTTTTTATAATATTTCAAAAGACCCTTGCAGATACCGAGAAAATTTTCTTTGTCAGTCTTTTTAGGATCGGTGTTTTTGATGATCTCACTTTTTAATAATGACATGCTTTTAAGGGCGAGATAGCTGACTATCTCGTCCTTGTTTTCAAAATAGGTATATAGAGTCGCCTTGCTGTAGCCGGCTTCTTTGGCAATGTCGCTGACCGTTACCTTGACGGTGTCTTGCTCTTTAAAAAGCTTTTCGGCCGCAGCTGCGATTCTTTCTCTGTGTACTATAGGTTCTTCTTTTATTCGTCTTCCCATGTTTAATGTACCTTTATGTAGTCTGATAAGTCCCTTCTGACAGCGTTGTTTTCGCCGTATTTCTTGACACATCCTACGCGTAGGAGCATCTGCGGATTTTCCGAAGGAAGCTGTGTCTTGTATTCGGCTTCCTCAATCGCATAGCTCATCGGATGAACGGATATGTTGTTTTCCGTAAGATCAAGCCAGATGTCTGTTGCCTTGATACCGCACTCCACAAGCTCTTTTTTGGAATCGCCGGAAGATACGATGATAAAGCCCATGCATCCGTTTAGCTGATTTTCCGTATTGGCAATGCCCTGATCTGCGAATGTCTTTCCCTTGGCATTTTCATGGTTGGTAAAAAGATAGTAGAAGACCTTCTTGATACCTGTGATGCCAAGCTGCTCAGCGCTCAGACCGTCTTTTTTATCTTTTGTTTCTTTGTTGGAGAGCCTAAGCCAATTTGAAAGTTCTGCCGCAGTTTCTTCATCGTAAGCTTGTTTGATATAAGCATCCGTCGTTGCTTTTTTTATTATAGCAAATTCTTTGGTGTCAAAAGAGTAGTATTCGCAGCCGTTGTTTTTGCAAAGCTTTGCAACGTATTCGTTTTTGGAAGAATCACTTATGTCAAAAGCTCTTTTGTCTGTGTGACGTTTCTTGATCCTTGCGATTGTATTTGGATCGATCTTATCTGAGATCTTTTTAAATGACAGATTCATGGTATCCGTTGATTCGTCATAGCTGTAAGTAACATTGTACCCGTAAGCGAGAAAAGCCTCTTCGAGGGTTCGTATATAGCATCCGAGTGAGAGGAACTGTTCTCTGGCGTGGGGGTCAACGACACCCAGCTTTCGCTCGGGGTCGGCAGAGACGGTAAGCTTTCCTTCTTCCGGGTACAATTCAATGAGCCAACATTGTATGTTGTGAGAGCTAGGGGCAAGAGAGCCCAGGTACATAATCTCGGACAGTTCTTCGTTAAGTCCTTGTATACTCTTATCAGTATTCACGTTTGTTTTCCTCCCTGTGACAAGTATTGATGTAAGCGCTGATACCAGCACTACTGTAGTTGTGATAAGCGCTATCAGTGTTTTCTTTTTCATAATAGGGTCGCTCCTGAAAGTATTTATTTAATTAAACCAACAGTTCAATTGATGCATCGTAGTAATTAAACCATTGGTTCAATTAATTGTCAAGAGGAAAATGAATCATTAACCCCGAACCTTAAGTTATGGTAGTATATTTATACGAAATATATTTTTGCAAAAGACAAGGAGAACACTTATGGAAACCTGGTATTACATAGTAGACAGCATTGACGGAGATTATGCCAATCTTAAGAGATGTGATATAGAATCCGATGATCTTAAGCTTGTTGCGAGAGCTCTTTTGCCCGAAAGTATTGCAGTTGGCACTAAGCTTAAGTATGAGTTTATGCAGTATTCAATAACTGAATGATATTTGATAAAATAAATAGGACAAAATTTGATAGTGTTAAAGTCGAAATATAAGAAGTAAAAGGGTGAATTATGGATTACAGTCAATACGAAACATACGGTTTTGATAACGTGAGCGCTTTTAATATGTCTACCGGCTTTAAAGAGCGCAGCTACCAGATGCATTGGCATTCCTACGGCGAGATCATTCTCGTTGGACCGGGTAAGACCAATGTATATAAGGTCAATCAGGACACTTACACTCTTGTAGAGGGTGATTTCGTGCTGGCTTGGCCTATGGAGATGCACTCTATAGTTGACGCGGACAGAGAAGAAGCGCTTGTTATTCAATTTAGCAATGCTTTTGTCAATTCACTCTTTGATCTTCAAAGAATCATGCATTTTTACAGGAATCTGCATGTCATCTGCATCAATTCGCATCCGCTCCTTGCAGCCAAGCTTAAAGAGATCACATATAAGATGAAAGAGATCTTTTTTTCGGACGGACCCGATCGCGAGCTTAAGTGTTGCATGCTTTTAATGGAGTTTATGATGACACTTGATGAGCACAGAGAGGAGTTTGTTCCCGAGATTCAGCCGGGGGCTCACAACGGATATACGGATGATGTCATGAAGAGGATGATCGGAGTTACCGATTATATCAAGAATAATCTGACTTCTGACGATCTTTCTCAGACAACAATGGCCAAAAAGGTCGGTATCAGCAGAGACTATTTTTCCAGAATGTTCAAAGAAGTTACCGGAATGAATTACAATAAGTGGCTAAACATGATCCGCCTGGAGAAAGCTATAGAGCTTCTTTCCAACAAAGGGATGACACTCACGGAGGTTGCGATGTTATCGGGCTTCCAGAGTATTCCGAGCTTTAACAGGGTGTTTCATAACGAAAAGGGCATGGCTCCCGGAGAGTACAGGGATCTGTACATAAAGGAGAGGTAAGCTGCCCTTATATCAGTATTTTTTATGAGGGAAGGAAAAGAAATGTCTAATACGGATATCATTAAGTTTTTGTCTGAGAGAAAAAGGCGTATCGCCATGTCTCTTGCAGGCGTCATTATCTGCGCGATAAGTGTCGGAATCTTTAAGCTGGCCGCGCTCGGAGTCGATCCGTTTCAGTCTCTTATGAGCGGACTTGATGCGATCATTCCGATCGAATTCGGTACCTTGTATGTGATTGTAAATGCGATTCTTTTGATATTCAGCTTGGTTGCGGACAGGCATAACATCGGTATCGCAACTTTTATCAATCTGTTTCTCTTGGGATATATCACACAATTTACGTACGCAGCACTTCAAAAGGTATTTCCGAATCCGTCTATGATCTTTAGGATCATCTGCCTGATCATAGGAATCGTGATCATCTGCTTTGGTTCGGCTCTTTATATGACGGCGGATCTCGGTGTCTCGACATATGATGCGGTTGCTATCGTTATGGCAAATAAGTGGAAGCTCGGAAGATTCAAGTACATCAGGATCTGCACGGATCTTGTTTGTGTATCTCTCGGCTGCGCTTTGTTTATAATGGCGGGCAATCATATCGATAAGATTCCTACAATTGCGGGAATCGGAACGATCATCACGGCTTTCTTTATGGGACCGCTCATCGATTTCTTTAATATAAAGATAGCCAGACCTATGCTTGAGAGAGGTAAGAAATAATCAGGGGCACAGCACGTTAGAAAGGATTATTTATGGATTACAAGTTACTTAAAAATATTCAGGGACCTTCGGATGTAAAAAAGCTTTCTGAAAGTGAGCTCATTGAGCTCGCTGCAGAAATAAGAGAGGCTCTTTTTAACAGAACAACAAAGATAGGCGGTCACTTCGGACCGAACTTCGGAGCGGTTGAGCTTACGATCGCCCTTCACTATGTATTTGAGTCACCCATTGATCAGTTTGTGTTTGACGTTGCGCATCAGACATATCCTCACAAGATGCTTACGGGAAGAGCTGTTGCGTACTATGACGACGCACACTTTGGAGATGTTTGCGGCTTTACTCATCCCGATGAGTCAGAGCATGACATGTTCTACATAGGCCACACATCAACTTCTGTAAGCCTTGCAACAGGACTTGCCAAGGGACGTGATGTTACGGGTAAAAAAGGTAACGTCGTTGCAATAATCGGTGACGGATCGCTTAGTGGCGGTGAAGCTCTTGAGGGTATCGATTATGCAGGAGAGATGGATACCAATCTCATTATTGTTGTTAATGATAACGAGCAGTCTATAGCAGAGAATCACGGCGGTCTTTACAAGAATCTGGAGCAGCTCAGAAAGAGCGCCGGCACTTGTGAAAATAATCTTTTCAGAGCGATGGGACTTGATTATAAGTATGTAGAAGAGGGTAATGACATTCAGACTCTTATCAAGGCTTTTTCCGAGGTAAAAGACATTGATCATCCGATAGTCGTTCATGTTCATACACAGAAGGGTAAGGGCTATCCGCCTGCCGAGAAGGATAAGGAAGAGTGGCACTATGCTATTCCTTTTAACAGAGAGACCGGAGAAAAATATGGCGGTGGCGGAGAGTCTTATTCGGATATTTTTGCGGATTATATGCTTGAAAAGATTAAAAAAGATGATTCGGTTGTATGCGTGACTGCAGCGATACCGGGAGTGGCGGGACTTACCGAGGTTGTAAGAGGACTTATGGGTAAGAATTATGTCGATGTCGGAATAGCAGAAGAACAGGCTGTTGCGATGTGCTCAGGTATTGCAAAGAACGGCGGTAAGCCTGTATTTGTAACCAATGCGACATTTGCTCAGAGAGTGTACGATCAGGTTACTCAGGACGTCGGACTTAACAGCAGCGCTGTTACGATAGTTCTTTTCTCTGCATCTATATTCGGAATGGGCGATGCGACACATATCGGTATTTCAGCGATGGACATGTTTACAAACGTTCCGGGAATCGTATATCTGTCACCCACTAACCGCGAGGAGTTCATGGCTATGCTCGATTACAGCCTTGAGCAGAATGATCATCCCACGATCATTGCGGTTCCTTGTGACGGCGTAAATGCGGCGGAATATGAGGTTGCCAAGAGCTATGGCGAATTCAATAAATATCAGGTTTGCGAAAAGGGTGAGAAGGTTGCTGTCCTCGCACTCGGAGATTTCTTTAATATCGGCCGCAAGGCAGCTTCGCTTATCGAAGAGAAGACCGGAACAAAGGCAACACTTGTTAATCCCAGATACGCTTCGGGCGTTGATACGGCTCTTTTGGATGAGCTTATCAAGAATCATGATACGATCGTAACTCTTGAGGACGGTATCCTTGAGGGAGGCTTCGGTCAGAAGATAGCATCATATCTTGGCGGAAAGAACGTCAGAGTCCTTAATTTCGGCTTGGAGAAGAGGTACTATGACGGTATTTCTACGGATGAAGTTCTTAAGATGAATAGACTGACACCTGAGCAGATCTGCGAAGATACTACGACGATTTAATCAAAGTGACAAAATTGTAAGATAATTTATATTGTATTCCTCCTTGGTGAGTGATATAGTTTCAAGATATATTCACACATCAAGGAGGCTTTTTTATGAAGACTATCGGACTTATCGGTGGAATGAGCTGGGAGAGCACGATCACTTATTATGAGATCCTTAATAAGGAAACCGTGGCGAAGCTCGGTGGATTCCACAGTTCCAAGATCATGATGTACAACGTTGATTTTGCGGAGCTTGAAGACAACATGAGTAAAGGCAACTGGGACGGCAATGCCAAGATCCTTACCGACGCGGCGGTCAGACTGGAAAAGGCGGGCGCCGATTTCATCGTTATCGCGACTAATACGATGCACAAGCTTGTACCTCAGATCGAGAAGAATATAAGTATCCCGATTCTTCATATTTCCGACGCTACCGCTAATGCGATCAAGCGCGACGGATATAAAAAGATCGCACTTCTCGGAACGAAGTTTACTATGACTCAGGACTTTATTAAGGACAGACTTGTTGAAGCGGGACTTGAAGTAATGATCCCAGATGAAGCTGACATTGAGCTTGTTAACGACGTTATCTTTAACGAGCTTTGCCTTGGCAAGGTGCTTGATTCATCAAGAAAAGAATATCAGAGAATAATCTCATACATGAAAGATAGAGGCGCTGAGGGTGTTATCCTCGGCTGTACCGAGATCGGAATGCTGATCAAAGAAAAAGACAGTGTTCTTCCTGTCTACGACACGACAATAATTCATGCAACCGAGGCCGCAAGGGAGGCACTTTAAGTAATCAGCAGACTCAGTCCTTTTGAGTCGTGCTGTGCTACTTAGTTCTGGCGAGCAAAGCGAGAGCAGAACTTCCTTTCGGTTTTTTGAAATAATGAGGAGAATATACGATTATGAATATCTTACTTTTTTGCTGTAAGGGTTTTGAAAACATGGAGTTTGCTCCTTTCGTAGATGTTATGGGCTGGGCAAGGAACGACCACGGCTACGATGTAAACGTTACTACCTGCGGTTTTACCAAGGTTGTAAATTCCACTTTTGATATCAAGATAAATATGGATAAGACAATTGACGAGATCGATGTAAGCAACTTCGATGCGCTCGCAATCCCCGGCGGTTTTACAGAGTGGGATTTCTATGACGAAGCTTATGACGAGAAGTTCCTTGAGCTTATCAGAGAGTTTGACAGACAGGGCAAGATCATCGCATCTATCTGCGTCGGTGCTCTTCCCATCGGTAAGAGCGGAGTTCTCAAGGGTAGAAATGCAACAACTTATCACTTAAGGGGAGGCTATAAGCAGAAAGAGCTTGCTGAGTTCGGAGTTAACGTTATCCCCGATCAGAGAGTTGTTGTCGATAAGAACATCATCACAAGCTTTTGTCCAGAGACCGCAGCAGACGTAGCTTTCACACTTCTTGAGAAGCTCGTTGGAAAAGAAAAAACCGCTGTCGTTTCTGAGGCGATGGGATATTAAATACGGGAGAATAGTCATCGGGACATTTTCCTGATAAACTTGTAGTAGCATGGAGGGTGACTTATGCCTAATGAAAACGGAACATGGATAATGTACGGCGTATCTTGGAACGATCCTGAGTGTTTGCACAGCTATGAAGAGGCAATTGACTACATAAATGAAGTAGGCTTTTTGCCTCTTTTTAAAAATGACATTCCCGGATTTTCGCTTGAGGAGCGAACCGTTCCCAAGTACTGGTGGTGCGGAGATCCCGAAGTCGATCCGTGGGAGTGGCGAGAGCTTATCGCAAGGAGCGGAAAGGTCGCATACGGCAAGTTTTTTGATAAAAAAGCCGGTTTCATTTCAAAGAAATGGCTTCCGTATTTTGTAAATGTAAGAAGAGACGGATATGATTTCGATGCGCTATGGGAGGACGGAAAAGCTTCAGCTAAGCAGCGCAAGATCATGAGTCTTTTTGCCGAAGAAAATGAAGACGCCGAGATTTATTCCAATGAACTAAAAGCCAAAGCGGGCTTCGGTAAAGGCGGAGAAAAGAACTTTGACGGAACAATAACCGGCCTTCAAATGCAGACATATCTATGCGTCCGCGATTTCAGACAAAGAAAAAATAAACTTGGAGAAGAGTATGGATGGCCCATTGCAATTTACTGTACGCCCGAGCATCTGTGGGGCTACAAGCATGTTACCAAGGCATACAAAGAAGATCCTAAGGATTCTGCAAAGAGAATCATAAAGCATATGAATGATATTTATCCTGTGGCGACAGAGAAGCAGATACATAGGATTATAAAATTATAGAAAGTGGGGAAAAAAGATTGTATTGTAAAAATTGTGGTCAGGAAATAAATGAGAATCAGAAATATTGTCCGACTTGCGGAGTGCCGATAGAGCATACGCTTGATGAGGTGCCTATTGATAATGAGCCTTTGAATTTTGGAGGACCCGTTCAAAGACCTGTGATGCAGAGCCCGATCGATCAGAGCAATACCGGAGAATCGCAGTATCAGAACAACATGAATGCGCAACAGAATAATATTCCGCCTCAGAATAACGTTCCGCCTCAGTTCGGTGGGATGCCTCAGTATTCAAATGTGCCTCCGTATGTGGCACCGCGCAAAAAAGAGAACAAGCTTGTTGTGGCACTTTTGCTGGGACTCGTAGCTCTTTTTGTATTCGGAGGTATTGTTTCATTTGCTGTTAGAGTTTATAAAGGTATGAACAGCGGATCATATAACAGTGCCTTTGACAATGACAATACGGAAGAAGAGGACAGCGACACTTATACAACGGTCGAGGAAACAGACAAAGATTCGGATGATAAAAGCGAAAACGCCGAATATGCCGCAGAAGATTACACGGGACCCTATGATTATTTCAATGATGAATGGGTTGTTCCCGTCCAGGGAGCGTTTGTAAGTTCAAGCGGCTTTGTTAATTCCGAATACCTTGGAGATTCCATGTCTTTGGCTCAGACGACTGACCTCAAAAAGAGCATGGCCCTTGTAAACGGATTACAATTCATTTTCTTTGACCAAGACGCTTCGGATATTGAGTTTGCTCCTGATGCGCACTGTGCGGACATCGCGCCTAAGGGCGGAAACATGTTCTATGTTATTCCTGCCGGAATTCATGGTGACATTGAGCTTGGAAAGCTTTACATTATTGATACCAATAACGGCAAGACTGAGCTTATCGCAGAGGATGTTGTCAGCAGCTCTCCGGTAATCTCACCCGGGGGAAAATATGTTGCATACTCAAGATATTCCGAAACAGACGGAGACTTTATTCTGTGTGTTGGCGGAAAAGATCTGGAAGAAGAACTTGTAACTATAGGTGTGCTTGCTCCCATATGTGTTTCCGATGATAAACAGATTGTTTTCATAAATCAAAACGAATCAAGTATTGATGCGTTTGACGGGGCCGTATGCTATCCGATATTTGAAAATTGTGAGATCACGGATACTTTTATCAACACGGATTGCAACGAGATATTGGGAACCGGAAAAGACGGAACTTATTATTATAAATTCAATAATTCAGAGGGTGAAAAAAAGATATTTGATTCAAAGCTTTCCGGTATTTTTACCGATTGCTTAAATCAGCCCTACGGACAGATCGCCAATACCAAATACTGCGATGTACCTTCGCTTACAGACATTCTTTTTATATCAAAAGACGGAACCGTATTTGCGATCAACAATGATGGACATGGAGTTACCAAGCTTCCGCATGCTTTCTCGGAATTGTCGAACGTGATGATGAATAGCGGGGTGAACGCAAGAAAAGTGCTTTATTCCTGTGACGGTACGCTTTATCGATTTGATTTTGATGACAGCAAATCGGTAGAATCGGTGGTATACGAGGATATTACCGTCGATAATTTCGTTTGTAGTTATGACCTTAAGAAGATATGGCTGATTTCAGGCTCAGAGATCTATTATCTGGAAAAAGATAAAGCTACACTTGTCGCATCAGGCCTTGCACCACATTCCGATCCGCTTGAGGATGGTATTATGTGGAACATTGAAGATAACTGGCTTTATTATTTAAAGAGTGGCAAGCTGTACAGAGTTAATACAAAGGAAGACAGTAATCAAGTCGTTTCCGATGATGCAAGTATACTTACAAATGTATACGGAAAGCTCTATTATCTTAATGAAGCGAGAACAGGTGTATATCTGTTTATGGACGGCGAATTTAAGAAGGTGCTGTAAAACGGATTTATGTTGTTCTATGGGCTAAACTTGATTGTATTGCAAATGTAATGATGTAGCATTATAATGTATTACACAAGCATTAATGGAGGTTGATTTATGTCAAGTACGATACAGATTCGTGTAGATGATGACCTTAAGAATAAAGTGGATACGCTTTTTAGGGAGCTTGGAACAGATACCACTTCTGCTATAAGAATGTTTCTTGCACAAGCATTAGCAAATAATGGTTTTCCTTTTGAAATTAAAAAGAAAACCGCTAATCCTTATGTCACACTTTCGGAAGAAGAATTTCTTCAAAAGCTTGAAACTGCAAGAGAACATGCAGAGCAAGGTATGATTAGAAATGCTGATGATGTTATAGCGGATATGAGGACTAAGTATGGATTATAAAGTCTACATAACCTCAGATGCTGAAGAGGATTTAAATCAATTCATCAGTTATTTACTTTATGAAAAGAAAAGTGAGCAGGCGGCTTCTAATCTTCTAAATGATTTTGAGGCTACTAAGCTTAGTTTATCAAAGGTAGCGGGAAGTCTTAAACTTTGCAATAATTCTCATTTAAAGGCGCTAGGATATAGAAGGATAAATTTTTTATCACACAGATATTTTATGTTGTATCGAGTTCAAAAAAAGAATGTTTTTGTAGATAGAATATTCCATGAGTTACAGGATTTTGAGAATAAAATGAATTAACAGAAATTAGGAGAGAGACTATGAGCAAGATCGTAAATAAAGAGCAGTACCAAGAATCGTTAAATGCAAAAGGTGAGATTCGTTATACGGAAAGACAGAGACTTCTTTTCTTTGGTCTTCCTTGGACTTTTACCAAATATGAACTTAGAGACAATGATCTTACTATAATCAAAGGCTTTTTTACCGTAAAAGAAAATGATTGTTATATGTACAAGATCTCAGATGTTGAGATAACAAGATCGCTCCTTCAGCGTATCTTCGGACTTTCAACAATTATCTGCTTCACTTCCGACGTAACGGATAAGACTATCACGATGAAGAATATCAAGCACGGACGCGAGATCAAGGATTATCTTCTTCATGCATCCGAGAATGCGAGACTTCGCAGAAGAACAGTGAGCATGCAGAATATCGGATATGAAGGAGATGATCTTCACGACCTTCATGACTTGCATGATATGCATGATATGAGCGATATTCATGATGCCCATGATTTTGAATAAATAAACCGGGATTTGGAAACGGAGTGCGATGCTCCGTTTCTTTTTTTCAGCATTATAATTATCTTAATAATAATCGCAAAGGTGGGAGATATATGAGAAAACACTATTTGGACAATATCAGATGGATAACGGTTGTGATAGTAGTTTTTTACCATGTTGTTTATATGTACAATGCCGCCGGAGTAGTGGGCGGGCTTGGAAATATAACGGGGATGGAGATGCAACCGATTGATGCGTTTATGTATTTCGTATATCCGTGGTTCATGCCGGTTCTTTTTCTGATTTCAGGTATGAGCTCGAGATTCTATTTGGATGCACATAGCGAAAAAGATTTTGTAAAGAGCAGAACGGTAAAGCTCCTTGTGCCGTCAACCATCGGTTTATTTACATTTCAATTTATTCAAGGTTACGTGAGCATGTCGTTTGGCGATGCGTTCTCTGCGCTTGACGGCCTTGTTCCAAAGCCTGTTATTTTCCTTATAATGGTTGCTTCGGGAAGCGGAGTTTTGTGGTTTATACATTTGCTGTGGATTTACAGCATGATACTGTTGCTTGTAAGAAAGATTGAGAAGGGACGACTTTTGAGCGCAGGCGCTAAGACACCCGTTTGGATGATAGTTCTTTTTACAATCCCTATCTGGGGATGCGCGCAGATCCTTAACGTTCCGGTTCCTCCGGTTTACAGGATCGGTTTTTACTTTTCGTTTTTTATGCTCGGTTATTATGTCTTTTCCAATGATGAGGTTATGGAAAAGCTAAAGAGATGCGCGGGAGTGCTGATTTTTATTGGAGTTGCGGCGTCTGTAGCCTTTACGGTGCTCTATTTTATCATGTATAATGAAATGAATTATGCGGACAAGCCCGTAAATAGGGGCATTTTATATACGATGGCGGCGTATTTCGGCTCGCTTGCCATGCTTTCCGGGATGGCGAGATTCGGAGATTTCAGTAACGCTTTTACGGAGTGGATGAGTAAAAAGAGCTGGGGACTCTATGTTTTCCACTATCTTGGAATTTCCTCGGTGGCCCTTTTTATAGCTAAGAAGGGGCTCCTTCCGGCGCCTATGTGTTATTTGCTTAGTTTATTGGCGGGCTTTGTGTTCGGGTACGGTCTGTATGCAATCATTTCAAGGATTCCTATCTACAGGTGGACTGTACTTGGAATAAGAGGAGATAAAGTATGAAAGTATTGGTGATCAACGGGAGTCCCAGAAACATCGGCGTCACGGCAAAGACGCTTCATGTTATCGAGAAGGAGCTAATTGACTTTGGTGTAGATGTAGAGTTTGTTGAGCTTGGAAATATAAATATGTCGCATTGCATCGGCTGCTGTTCTTGTTATACAACAGGGCAATGCCATATAGATGATGACGCGGAAGAGTTGTCCAAAAAGATCGCGAAGGCTGACGGCATTGTGCTCGGCTCGCCCACATATGCGAGCAACGTGTCCGGAATCATGAAAGATTTCATAGACCGCGGGCATTTTGTTATAGAACAGCTGCTTCACGGGAAGTACTGCGTTACGGTCGCAACAGGTGAGAATTACGGCAATAAAGACACGCTGAAGGTTTTGAATAATCTTGTGCTGTATTCAGGCGGAAGGCTCAGCGACAGCGTTCTTATAAAGGCTCCGTTTAATGATGCTTCGGGCGTTGAAGAAATGGTTAATGCCAAGGGTAAGAAGGCTGCGAGAAAGCTTTTTTACGGAATTGGGAAAAAGAGCTTTCTCCCGATTCAGAGTCTTTGTCATTTCATTATCTTTAATTTCGGAATCAGGTCTTTTGTCCAAAAGAAAGGTAAGAAGTACAGCGGAGTAGTGAAGAAGTGGGAAGCTATGGGGATTTGTTAGTGGGATCGCGGAGGAAAAATGAAATCATTTTTACGACTTACAGATTTTAAAACCGAAGAACTGGCGGAGATATTCAAGATCGCTGATTCGATTGATGAATACGCGGACTTTTTGAAAGGCAAAACAATAGTGATGTTTTTCCCTGCATCAAGTATCAGGACCAGAGTGTCTTTTGAAAAGGGAATCTATCTCCTTGGCGGACAATCGATTCTTTTTGACCCGTCGACTTTGGAGAAGAAAGAGGATATAAAAGATGTCTGCGGCTATCTTGAGAACTGGGCGGATGCAGTTGTTGTAAGATACAAAGACATTTCGCTTCTTGATAAAATGGTAGATTCATTGGACATCCCTGTAATAAACGCGCTTACAGACAATAATCACCCGTGTGAAATGATGGCAGATCTTTATTCTCTTTCCAAGAGGAGAGCGGATTATCTTAATGATAAATACTTATTTGTTGGAGCTGACGGCAATATCGGAAGGGCATGGAAAGAGGCTTCAAAGGCGTTTGGCTTTTCGTTTACGCAGAGCTGCCCCGAGAAGTATCGCATCCCTGATGTGCAGTATGTAAGCGATATTAAAGAAGCTATCATCGGAAAAGATATTGTGTGTACAGATTCATTACCAGGTAAGGCACTCGAAGATTTCAGAGATTACCAAATTACAAAAGAGCTTATGGAAACAGCAAATGAGAATGCCGTTCTGAATCCCTGCCCACCTTTTTACAGAGGAGAAGAGGTGTCCGGCGATGTGATCGACTCAAAGTTCTTTGTCGGATACGACATTAAGAAAGATCTTTTGAAGGTTCAGCAGGCGATAATTATTTATTGTATGGGGAAATGAACCTGTAGGGACGCGGGTGGTGACCACTTTTATATAAAATATTGAATTGTGCTATAATATGCTTATGTCAAGGTGGGGTCCTTGATAGGAGAATTATGAGTAATATAGTTACATTTTCAAGAAAGAGAGGTGCTACTGTGGATTATTCTAAGCTAACTATAGATGATCTTAAAGTTGGAATGCATGTAGTACCTGAGCAACTGTCTGACCTTTATGGAGTTTGGGTATTTATAAATCCGGAAACTGCTAATAAAGACGGTTTTGACATACTGTATTTTTGTGATGAAAACACGAAAGATGACAAAGAAATAGAAAAAATACAAAAGCAGTATGGAAAGACCACAGTCATTTATCAGCCTAAATTCTATGAAGATGAGGACGCTGCGATATATGACTGATTTTCTGGAAATAACACTTACCAAAAGCTTAGAGTTTAGATGTGATTTTAAATCTGATATTTATGGAATTCATGGAGAATCTACATTTTATCCGAGTATAAGACAATCCGGTATTAAGATTGATACAGGTGCTCATGGAATATTGATTCCGTTAAGGACTCTGTGTTGGACTGATGCACAGATTCAAAAGATTTTAGACGATGCAATTATAAGTAGCAGAAAAAGTTTGTCGGTTATAAACGGTGTTGAAAGTGTAAATAACATTTCAAGCAGTCAATTGCGAAAAGAGTCTGAGAGTTTTATTAAAAATTACAGAGGAGTTGCAATCACAGTTTTGGCTGACAAAATTGTTATTGGAGATCTTGAATTTGTCGATGTTCCGGTAAGGGTGACTCCTCATACAACAGGAAATATTTTACTTGGAATGGACATTATAAAAAAGATGGATAATCATATTGGGACAAGTAGAGAAACAGGAGAAACAACTTTGTTGGCGTGTCCTGAAGATATGATATCAGAAGATTATTTAAATGCATTAAACAAGCATTTTGGTATCATGAGAAATTAAAAGAAGTACAAATCAAGAGGCTTTGCGATGTATTGTCAGAGCCTCTTTTTTTATTTAAGGAACCCAAAAAACACCATTGACTCTTCCCTTAGGGAACCCCTTAAGGTGGATTTATAAACGAAAAGGAGGTTCCTAAAATGGAAAAGAAAATGACATCAGGAGAAATGGCAAAGAAGGCGGGAGTATCACAGAAAGCGATACGTCTTTACGATGAAAAGGGGCTGCTTAAGCCGACCGATTATTCCGAAGGCAACTATCGTTTGTATGATGAAGCTGCGTTGCAGATCCTGGAAAAAATTGTTGCGCTTAAGCAGATAGGTTTTTCGCTTGAGGAGATAAGAGACAATCTTAAAAGCGGTGAAGCCGGCGACATCAAAGATGCACTGGAGATCCAACTTCAAAAGATGGAGGAAAAGAAATACCGTCTTGAGAAAATTACTGATGCAATAAAGAGAACACTGGCTCGGGGAGATGAACTTGATTGGGACGATGTTGCAGGTATCGTACAGTACGTTAGTGCTGACCAAAGCGCCGATGAGCGCCAATGGGATGCGCTTAAACACACTAGCGGAGAGCTTGACTGGTATGTGAGGATATTTCAATCACTTGATATTAAAGAGGCAAGCAGAGTGCTCGACCTTGGCTGCGGATATGCGAAGCTTTGGAGAAATAACTGGACCGATATTCCGAAGGGAACAAAGATTTCCGGCTATGACATCCACGGAAGCTGGGCCGATGATTTTGAAAAATACATTGCCGATAACAATGATACACTTCCCGAAGGCGTAAGCATAGAACTTGATTTTTCTGATGTTGAGGATGAGAAAACCTGGCAGAAAATTGATTCTACGGGAGAATATGATCTTGTTGTTGCTCACTATCTTGACAATGATATTAAGAATATCGAAGCTATAGTAGCTCACGCAAGCCGCGTTATAGCTGAAGATGGCGTATTCTCTTTTAACGGAGCAAACGTTGCAAACTGGAATAATATCTTTAAAGAAGTGATCGAAGCTGTCGGAGAAGATGCGTCTTTTATCGATGAAACAATAGCTAACCAGACACAGAAGAGAAATGATTATATATCTATGATGGAGAAATACTTTGCAAGGGTGGAGTCGGTTCTTTTGCCCAATTATTGGCATTATACCGAGGCAAAAGAAATAGTGGATAAGATGAAGGACTACTACAAGGATTACGAAAAAACCATCGCCCGCTACGAAGATAAGCTCCTTGATTATTTCAAAGAAAAGATAGAAAATGGCGGTGAGTATGTTCTTGAAGCAAAAAGTCAGTTTTGGCATTGCTATAAGAAGTGATAAGCGTTTGGATTCTAAATGGACCTAGGGAATATTCTTGGGTCCATTTTTCAAGTTCAACTTGAATATATTATTGAAACATAAATCTGTACTTGCTAGAATTATAGTGGATTCGGCAATAGTATTAAGCTGTAAAGAAGAGATCTCTCAACGAAGCAATTCTAGGAGGAAGATGATGAGTATTGGAACAAATATCAAGCGTCTTAGAGAAGAAAGAAAAATGACGCAGGATCATGTTGCGGATGCTTTGGGAATATCTTTTCAGGCCGTATCTTCTTGGGAAAGAGATGAGTACAAGCCGGATACCGATAAGCTGATCAAGTTGGCGGAATTCTTCGACGTTTCTGTTTCTGCAATCGTCGAAGAGAAAAGCAATACATTCAAGACAAAAGAGGCAATCTATGACTGGGAGCACATGAGAACCTTTGTAAAAACTACTGCTAGAAATTTTAAGCTCCCCAACACGCTCAAAGCTGTTGATTATGCTATAAAGGCGCATGAAGGTCAGAACAGAAAACATTCTTCGATTCCGTATATCTATCATCCGCTGAATCTCGCTTGTCATGCTTTGTCGATGGGGATTGTGGATGACGCGATTATAGCCGCTTGTCTTCTTCACGATGTTGTTGAGGACTGTTCCGCAAAGGTAGACGAGCTTCCGGTTGATGAAGAAACGAAAGATTTAGTAAATCTATTGACTTGTGAAGAGACTAATGATGATAATCGACAAAAGGTCAGAAGTGCTTACTATAAGGCTATTTCAAAGAATCCCAAGGCTGCGCTCATAAAGTGCATGGACAGATGCAATAACCTCACAACAATGTCCTGGGGGCTGAGCCGTGATAGAATCTATCGAATGATAAAAGAAACAGAAGAGTATTATCCTGTTTTGCTGAAAACAATAAAAGATACAACGGAATATAACAACGCTGCGTGGCTTCTTAAATATCAGATGGAGAGCATGTTGGATATATATAAGAGATTGCTGTGAGAGGTGAATATGAAATCTATTTTGATCAAAGATACTACAAGAGAAGAAAGAGAACGCATAGTGGCGGAATCAATCGGCAATATTGATGGAAGCTGTGATGGCTGCAGCGCCGGGCTTATAGAAATGTATCAGCCATATATAGATGGCGTTAAGGAAATCCGTGATATCAATATGGAGTTCAGAGCACATTATGAATCCGGAGTGGATGGACCGATGAAGGCTGATTGCGGATATAAGAGGTAACAATTGTTGATGGTGATTTGATTATTTTGAAGGGATGTTTTTTTAATAGAAATGTGGAAGATAAAGCAGATTTTTGATGGGGATTATGGCTGTGAAGAATTGCAGCCCGGACAAAAACCAAAGGTATCTGTAACTCTTGTGGATGATGCCGGAAATGAAAAGTTCGTATCAGCAGAAGATGATTGGCTTTTGGAGAATGGCTTGGATGTCGGTTCAGAATGGCCGATTCAATAAACCGGACATTTTTGTCAGGTGCTTAAATTCGCTGTTTGTGTCGTGTTCTTGAACCGGCAGTTTTTATAATCTCGTAAAGGAAAGGGGAAAAATGGACCAGAAGAAAACAGGAAACTTGTTGAGGGAATTGCGTAAGACTAATGGATTTACACAGGAACAAGTTGCAGAGAAACTTGGTGTATCCGGTCGTACTATATCGAGATGGGAGACAGGCGCATATATGCCCGATATTTCCATGCTTGTCGATATCGCAGAGATGTATGACGTGGATGTCCGCGAGATTATTGACGGAGAAAGAAAGGACGAGAACATGAACAGTGAAGTAAAAGAAGTGGCTGAAAAGATGGCCGATTACTCGACAATGGAAAAGAACAACATGCTTAAGTGGTTTAAGATGATGGGCGTTGGGACAATGATCATATCGTTTTGTCTTATATTGATAAATATAATAAGATTATTTCTCTTACACGATAAGTTGCCAACTCTTGAATGGCCGTTATTCTTAGTTGGTTTTGTATCTCCCGATGCATTGTTATTGTATGTAATGTTTGCTTTTTCCTTTGTTGTTGTGCTTTTCGCCGGCGGAAGATTTAAGTCAATCGGACAGAATTCAAAAACTGTTAAGGTGACGAAGTTTATAATCGTTGCTGCAATAGTCCTTGCGATTATAGCAGTTATTGAGGCTGTGATTGGAGTAGTGGGAATAGTAGTGATTACACAGAACATGAGGTAAAGGGATTATATATCGAGTAAAAGTATGTAGTTGAATATGAAAAAAGCAGCCATAGTGCTGCTTTTTTTATATAGGAAATAAAAATGGTGTGGGACACCCACACCTTATCGTTGGACCCGGGTCTTTCGACCAACCCCTGTCTTGTTTTACATTACTTTTGTATTAGTATCTTAATATAGAAAAACGATAAAAACAATGAAGATTAGAAAGGTTTTATAGAAGAATTATAAATATCGCAATAACGTATGTTTATAAACATTATAATATAATTATTATGACTGATTTTTGACAATTATACCTAGCTTGATCACTTTTTATGGAGATTTCCAATAAAGAGATAGAACAGGAGTTAATGTAGAAATAATGTATAGGGGACAATGGCATGCGAGAACGTTTATTTCAGATAATTGAAGTCGGAGAAGAGAATGACAAACTTAGTCGAGTATATGACTTCTTTATGATGGCGACAATAATTATCAGTATAATACCGCTGTGGTCGCATGAAGACACGACTTTATTTTATTTCATTGACAAAGTTACTGTGTTTGTCTTTATAGTGGATTATTTTTTAAGGCTACTTACGGCTGATTTAAAACTAAAACGGGGAGCTATTTCGTTCTTGCTATACCCATTTACATTAATGGCTATCATAGATTTGTTATCAATTTTGCCATCTATAACTGTGCTTAAGAAGGGTTTTCGCTTACTTAAAATATTCAGACTGATGAGGACTTTTAAGGTTTTTAGAATATTTAAGGCGTTCAGATATTCTAAGAACATTACTATGATAGTAAATGTGTTTAGGAAGCAAAAAGATAGTCTAATTGTAGTTTGCGGTTTTGCTGTAGCGTATGTTCTGATCTCGGCGCTGGTTATTTTTAATGCTGAACCTGAAACATTTCCTACCATGTACGATGCTATATACTGGGCCACAATATCATTAACTACTGTGGGATATGGTGATGTATATGCAACAAGTTCAATTGGTAAGTTTATAACCATGATATCTGCCGTTCTGGGAATAGCTATCGTTGCGCTTCCTGCGGGAATAATTATAGCTGGATATCAAGATGAATTGGAAGAGCAAAAAAAGATTAAAAGAGGATGAGTACAAATAGCTTTATTAGAAATTGCAAGTTATTAAGGAGGTAAAATCAATGAAAATTGGTCTTCGTACTCCATCTATAAAAAAATCGTTTAAGGCTAGGACAACCGGGAAATACAAACGCAAGCTCAAAAGACTTACAAACCCATTCTATGGTAAGAAAGGAATGGGGTGGATTAAGAATCCATCAAGAGCATTAAAAAATAAGATTTATCATAAGACAACTTTTTCAGCTAAGAGTGCTATAAAAGGTACATCTAACATAATTGGCGCAATATTGTATTATTTTATAGCGCTTCCTACGAAATGGATAGCTATTGCTTTATTCTACATGATGAAATACATGTTGTTGGGAATGGCATGGATTTGCGTTGCTGTTTTTAATGGTATTGTTTTCTTGATTGAAATGATTATTAATTTTAAGAGAGAAGATGATCCTGCAGTAGCTAAAATTGTAGATGAAAAGAATCCATTAAGGGACAATGAAACAGAGGATAAAAATGGTGACGCTGAAGGCGTCTGATTTACTTCTTTTGAAGATAAACTATCTGATGAAAGATGAGAGCACTCTGCGTGATGCAGGGTGTTTTTTCTTTGGTTTAGTAGCAATTAAAGTGGCAAATAGTGGAAAAAAGAATTAGGATTGCATAAAAATGTCGATTCAAAAAGCGAAAAGGCGCGCATAATCAAAATGTAAAGGCAAATTATATTGCGCATAGTCAAAAATAGCGGTATAATATGCGTATAATCAAAAGGTGAGCAAACACGAAAAGTGCGCATAATCATAATTGCATGATGAAAAGTCCAATTGTCGATACCAAGGAGATTATCATGATTTTAAAAAGAAAAATCTATAGCAAATTACTGAATTGGAAAAATGAATGTCAGGGAACAAAAGCGATAATGGTGGAGGGCGCCAGACGTATTGGTAAATCCACAATTGTAGAGGAATTTGCCAAGCAGGAATATGAATCATATATCCTTATAGATTTTGCGAAAAAAGATAAGGTTGTAGAAGAATACTTTAATCAATACCTTAATAAGCTGGATGATTTATTCATGCTGCTTAGCACATATTATGGCGTTAATCTTGTTCCGAGAAAGTCTGTATTGATTTTTGATGAGGTGCAGATGTTTCCACAGGCCAGAGCCGCAATAAAGTATCTGGTTGCTGATGGCAGATACGATTATATAGAAACCGGATCGTTGATATCAATCAAGGAAAATGTAAAGGACATCGTAATTCCTTCAGAGGAGAGGAGTATCACGATGTATCCGCTTGATTTTGAGGAATTCGCCTGGGCACTCGGAGAAGAACAACTAATAGGTTATATAAAGAACTGCTTTGAAAAGAGAGAAGCTTTGGAAAGAGGGATGCATAACAAAGCAATGATGCTTTTTAAGCAGTATATGCTAGTAGGAGGTATGCCAAAACCGGTTATTCTTTTCATTGAGAATGAGAAGAACTTTAGCTTAGCGGATGCTGAGAAGCGAGATATCTTGAAATTGTATCGTAATGACATTATGAAGATCAAGGCTCAATACCGTAGTAAAGTTTTGGCGATTTTTGATCAGATTCCCGGTTTGTTGTCACAACATGAGAAACGTGTCGTGTTTAAAGATATACAAGAAGGAAGTTATGCGGATCAATACAGTGATACGTTCTTTTGGTTGTCTGATTCTATGATCTCAAACGAGTGTTTTTTGTGTAATGATCCCAACGTCGGACTTTCCATAAATGAAGAACGTACATATGTGAAATGCTATCTGGGAGATACCGGACTCTTGCTCAGCCATGCTTTTGATGAGAATGAACTGCTGGAGAGTGAGGTATATTCGCAGATACTTAATGATAAGCTTTCTGTTAATGAGGGAATGTTATATGAGAACGTAATAGCACAGATGCTTGTAGCGAATGGATACAAATTGTATTTCTACACTCATTACTCAACTGAGAAGCATCGTAATGATATAGAAATTGATTTCATTATTTCCAATAACAGCAAGCTAAAATATAAAATGTATCCGATTGAAGTTAAGTCAGGGAAAAAATACACTACAACTTCGTTAAATAGATTCATGGAAAAATACAAAACAAGAATCGGGGAAAGCTATATTATCCACCCAAGAAACTTGGTTATAAAAGATAATATAGTGTGCATACCGGCGTATATGACATTTTGTTTATGATCTAATTGGCTGTTGAAAGAGAAACTGGAGAAAACTAATTATGATAAATATACTTTTCGTCTGCCACGGCAATATCTGCCGCTCAACAATGGCGGAGTTTGTTATGAAAGATATAGTCTGTAAAGCGGGAGTTGCGGATGAGTTTCACATTGAATCCGCAGCGACGCATACAGATGAGATATGGAACGGAATGGGAAGCCCCGTGTATCCGCCGGCGAGAGCGAAACTTCGCGAGCATGGGATCGGAACAGATGACAATGAGCTTGGCGTAGCGGAGAAGAGAGCAAGACTTACAAACAAAAGAGATTACGAGAACTTCGACTATATCATAGGAATGGATTCTGCGAATATACGCGACATGAACCGTATATACGGCGGAGATCCTGACGGAAAGATATACAAGATGCTAGATTTTACCGATAGAGACGGTGATGTAGCAGATCCTTGGTACACAGGGAACTTCGATGCGACTTGGAGGGACGTATCTGAAGGGTGCCGGGGACTCTTTTCACAGATAAAAAAATAATAATAGGAGAATACGCTTTATGAAAGGAAAGAAAGTAATTGCACTGATTATCATGGCAGCGCTTTCTACGTGCGCATGCACGAAAGAAACTGAAAGATCGCAAGATTTAAGTAATGAAGTTTCCCAAAAGGAAGCATCAATTGAGACATCAAATGAAGGATTAAGTGAAGGATCAAATGTGGCAGCAACTACCGCTATATCATCTAATAAGCCAGAACAAAGGTATACAAGGGAAGCCGATGATAAATCCGGCTTATATACAGCTTTTTTAAATAATGAGGAGCAGGTAACCATTGAGCTGGAGCATAAGTATAATGATTATGCCGGGATAGTTGATGATGATTTTAAATTTGATCCCGGCGAAAGTATCAATCTTAAGACTTTGACGGAGAGACTCAGTGGAGCTTTTTCCAATGACGGCGAAGAAGTATTCTTAGATGATCATCGATATATAGATTGCGGAAATGACGGTGAAAAGGAGCTTCTTGTTACTTTTAAGCTTCAAGAAACAGATCCCGATTACTATTCATTGGTAATTAAAGAGCGCGATGGTAAGCTTTACTTGCGCTATGGTAAGTACGGAGAGAACTCTGATATAAGTGATGACGGATATATTCATTCTTCAGGGAAATATACCGGTTCTTCCTGCTATTTTAAATATGGTTTTTTAGATAAAGACGTCAATTACATTTTTTACTACAGCGGAATTTATTATCTTGATTGGGCTGAGCAAATGTTAATGCAATATCCCAATAAGGATGCTTCTTTATGGAATGACAGTCAGCTTATATCATATAATTTAGGGGAAGACGATAATGCTAAGACTTACTCCCGATTTTTTAGAGATTATGACAAGGATTATAAAAAAGAAAATGATCCGGACAGCTCTTTTGTGAAAGTTTTAAAACAAGACGGAATGAATCTGTGTACGGAAGAGGAACTTGAAAAGCTTCTTGATGACAGGGCAAAAGAGATCGGATGGGAGAGAAACACTGCTATATTAACTGAAAAAGAGCTTGAAGCCATAAACGAAGATTTTAATGTAATAAAAAAAGAAAATATAGAAAACAGAGTTTTTCTTAAAGAAGAATTTAGCAGTGAAAAAGAAATCAAAGAAATAGAAGAAACTGTAAGCTATATAAAAGAAAATTTTGAAATGGAAGCGAAATCCATAACAGGTTCCTATAAAGTCGTTTCCGGAAAAAGAGAAGGCGATACATACACCGTAAGAGTAGAAGTGACAGAAGGAGATAACTGGGCTGAATTGGTATTTCCTCCGCGTGATGTTACTTTCACCAAGGATGGAGATACTTATAAGTTTATTTCCAATAAATTTGATTGGGCAAAAGAGAGCAACATTGATAAATCCTATAAGGTCGATTTAGATAAGTATTCCGGATCTGTATATTGTTATATTTATGAATATTCCGATGCAAACTCACCTTCAAACCTGATAGCACCCGGGGAATCTTTTATATATGTGGTTTATAACGGAAAATGCATTACACGAATAAAAAAACATCCCGAAGAGATCACAACGAATGAAGCTGATGAATTAGTAGAGGAATATCTGAAATAATTCTATTGACATGGAACAAAAGTTGTAAAATCGCAATATTTTTTAAATTTCAATTTGGACAAAAAATCCCTTGTGTAAATGTCCTTCTGATAATAGAATGATAAGGATGATTATTAAAAAGACACAAGGGAGGAGTTCCATGGGACAGAGAACAGACATACACAAAGTGCTGATAATCGGTTCAGGACCTATTGTTATCGGGCAAGCGTGTGAATTTGACTATTCAGGAACGCAGGCGTGTAAGGCGCTTCGTAGTCTTGGATATGAAATCGTATTGGTAAATTCAAATCCGGCGACTATTATGACAGACCCGGAAATGGCAGATAAGACATACATCGAGCCACTTAATGTGGATCGTGTTGCAGCAGTTATTGAAAAAGAAAGACCGGACGCTCTTCTACCTAATCTTGGTGGACAATCTGGTCTTAATCTTTGTTCTGAGCTATATCAGGCAGGTATTCTCGATAAATACAATGTAAAAGTTATAGGTGTTCAGGTTGACGCTATTGAGCGTGGGGAGGACAGAACCGAGTTCAAAAAGACCATGGATATGCTTGGCATTGAGATGGCTCGTTCCAAGGCATGCTACAGCATAGAAGAGGCACTTGCTGAAGCAGATGAGCTTGGCTATCCCGTAGTTCTTCGTCCTGCATATACAATGGGCGGCGCCGGCGGCGGACTCGTTTACAACAAAGAAGAGCTTCAGACCGTCTGTGCAAGAGGACTTCAGGCATCCATCATCCATCAGGTTCTTGTTGAGGAATCAATCCTCGGATGGGAAGAACTTGAGCTTGAAGTAGTTCGTGATAAAGACAACAACATGATCACTGTTTGCTTTATCGAGAACGTTGATCCTGTCGGCGTTCACACAGGTGATTCATTCTGTACGGCTCCCATGCTCACAATCGATGAGGACCTTCAGAAAGAACTCCAGCGTCAGGCTTACAAGATCGTTGAGCACATCGGCGTTATCGGCGGAACCAACGTACAGTTCGCTCATGATCCCGTTTCCGGACGTATTATCGTAATTGAGATCAATCCCAGAACATCCCGTTCTTCAGCCCTTGCAAGTAAGGCAACAGGCTTCCCGATCGCTTTGGTATCGGCTAAACTCGCTACAGGACTTACACTTGCGGAGCTCCCCGATTCCAAATTCGGAACCCTTGATAAATATGTTCCCAACGGAGACTACGTAGTAGTTAAGTTCGCTCGTTGGGCCTTTGAGAAATTCCACGGCGTAGAAGATAAGCTCGGTACTCAGATGCGCGCTGTCGGCGAAGTTATGAGTATCGGTAAGAACTTCAAGGAGGCATTCCAGAAGGCTATCAGATCCCTTGAGAAAGACCGCTACGGTCTCGGCGCCATCGAGAAGTTTGAAAAGATGGACAAAAAAGAGCTCCTTCGCCTGTTAAAAGACGCATCTTCAGAGCGCTACTTCCTTATGTACGAAGCAATGAAGAAGGGTGTTACAGTAGACGAACTCTACGATATAACCAAGGTTAAGCACTATTTCCTTAACCAAATAAAAGAGCTTGTGGATGAGGAAGTTGAGCTTGTAAACAAGTATAAAGGAACAGTTCCCGCTGCATCCGATCTTATAACAGCCAAGGAAGATGGCTTTGCGGATAAGTACCTTGCAAAGGTTCTCGGCGTTACAGAGGATGACATCAGAGAGGGACGTGAAAAAGCAGGTCTTACAGAGAGCTGGGATGGCGTTCACGTATACGGAACAAACGGAAGCGCATATTACTACTCAACATATCAGAATGAAGACAATGCAGGTGCCAATGAAACACCCGATACTGCCGGCAGCAACAAGATCATGATCCTTGGCGGCGGCCCCAACAGAATCGGTCAGGGTATCGAATTTGACTATTGCTGCGTACACGCTGCGATGGCTCTTAAGAAGCTCGGTTTTGAGACTATCATTGTAAACTGTAACCCCGAGACGGTTTCAACAGACTATGACACCTCAGATAAGCTCTACTTTGAGCCCCTTACACTTGAGGATGTGCTTCAGATCTACAGAAAAGAAAAGCCTCTCGGCGTAATCGCTCAGTTTGGCGGACAGACACCTCTTAACCTTGCGGCTAAGCTTAAGGAAGAGGGCGTAAATATACTCGGAACAACACCTGAAGTGATCGATCTTGCCGAAGACAGAGATCAGTTCAGAATGATGATGGATAAGCTCGGAATCCCTATGGCAGAATCAGGCATGGCTTCTGATGTTGAAGGGGCAAAAGAGATCGCGGCCAAGATCGGATATCCCGTAATGGTTCGTCCTTCATTCGTTCTCGGTGGTCGCGGAATGGAGATCGTTCGCGACGAAGAGAGCATGGAAGGATACATGAAGGCTGCTGTTGGCGTAACTCCCGACAGACCTATCCTTATCGACAGATTCCTTCACAACGCACTTGAGTGCGAGGCAGATGCAATAAGTGACGGAAAGGAAGCATTTGTTCCTGCGGTTATGGAGCATATCGAGCTTGCAGGTATCCACTCAGGAGACTCTGCTTGTATCATTCCTTCCAAGCACATTTCCGAGAAGAATCTCAGAACTATCGAGGAATATACCAAGAAGATCGCGGTAGAGATGAACGTTGTCGGACTTATGAACATGCAGTATGCGATAGAAGACGATACTGTATACGTTCTTGAGGCCAACCCCCGTGCATCGAGAACAGTACCGCTTGTTTCGAAAGTATGCGGAATCAAGATGGTTCCCGTTGCTACAGATATCATCACTGCAAGTCTTACAGGAAGAAAGTCTCCTGTGGAAGACCTTATTGCAGCCAAGAAGAATACAGAGCCTGCATACTACGGCGTAAAAGAGGCAGTGTTCCCGTTCAATATGTTCCCTGAGGTTGACCCTGTTCTCGGACCCGAGATGCGTTCAACAGGAGAGGTACTTGGACTTGCCAAGACTCCCGGCGAAGCATTCTTTAAGGCTCAGGAAGCAGCAAATGCGGCACTTCCTACAGAAGGTGCGGTTCTTATATCACTCAACAATGAGGATAAGCCCAATGCTTCAGCACTTGCAAAGAGCTTTGCGGAAGACGGATTTAAGATCTACGCAACAGGTAAGACCTATGATCTTATTAAGGAAGCGGGAATTGAAGTCGGAAAAGTAATGAAGAATTATGAAGGCGGAAGACCCAACATCGAGGATCTTATCAAGAATGATGAGGTTCAGCTCATTATCAATACTCCTATCGGTAAAGATACCGAGCACGATGACGGCTATGTTCGCCGCGCAGCTATAAAAGCAAGAATCCCTTATATCACAACCGTAGCCGCTGCTAAGGCTGCAGCAGAGGGAATTCATGAAGTTAAGACCAAAGGTTGCGGCAACATCAATTCTCTTCAGGATTATCACGGTCAGCTGTAAAAACCTAAATTGTTCTTACAGCTCCTCATCGTATGAGGCATCCAATATATCATCAAAAGGGATCTTGGTGTTTACTATTTGAAGTATGCGGGCGACATCGTCGAACCTCGCAACCATTCCTGTGACCTTGAGGTATTCGCCTTTGTGGAAATAGACACAGGTTATGATCCGACCCTTTTTGATATTATGCATTTTCTTATCGAGCTCTTCGTACATTTCTTCGGAGAGCTCGATTTTTGGTACAACTATTTTTTCTTTTGCAAGGAGAGCTTCGTCAAGTCCCTTAACCGCCTGAAACGGAAGGAACTGAGCGGCTCTTTTTTCTATTGGCATTTTCTGTCTGGCCATATGTATACCTCGTATTCAGAGTGGCGATGGGCTGCGCGGGGTGTGGGTGCGGAAGTGGCCCCGTCTCCTAGGTCCGGTCCCCGCTACGCTTTATGCCCTCCGATCTGGTTGTTGCGGTCGCGTGTTGTGGCGCCGTCTTCGAAGTTCAGTCCCTTTAGGATCGCATTTTTTCCGAATTTGTTCTTAATCTCAAGGACAGCCTTTTGCATCTTGCGGTCCTTCTCAAGATCCTGCGCGGGCATGAAAAACGAGTACTGCGTATATTCCTCGGGGATTACGTTGTTGGCTACAACGTACATGCGGCGAACCTTGTACTGCGGATTGACGATCTTGCTGTAAAGGTCTGCAATTCCGGGAATAAGCAAAAACGAAGCATTTGTTTCCGTGTCAAAAGAAAAAGTGCCCTTGGCGGCAGGTAACGGGCAGCCCTTGGCATATCCGACCATCAGGGAAAAAGATTTACTGACAAGCCCTTTGTCGACCATATCGAGGCAGAGGATATCCATCATTTCTTTTGCAATCACTAGTCCCATATCGAAGGTATAATCGCTCATAAGGACCTGTCCCTGAGAAAGAGAGTGCGCCGCAGACGAATACGCCTTGATATCCTTGATGGTAGTGGGTTCGCGTCCCCAGGCGTGGTCTATAAGAAGCTCTGCATTTACGCCGAGAAGCTTATAGATAAGATTCTCATCGCCGTTTGCGATATCTCTCATTGTCAGCATGCCGTAAGTCTCTAGTTTACGCGCAATTCCGGGACCGATACGCCAAAAGTCGGTAAGCGGTCTGTGATCCCATAGAGTCTCTCGATAGCTCTTTTCATCAAGTTCTCCGATAAAATCCTTGGCGTGCTTGGCTGTGATATCAAGGGCGACCTTGGTTAAAAAGAGATTGCTTCCGATTCCGCAGGTTGCGCGAAGCCCCAGCGAATCGTATATGTCGCCGATTATGGTCTGTCCGAGCTCCCTGGCTGTCATATGATAGAGATTGAGGTATTCCGTGACGTCCATAAAAGCCTCATCGACGGAGTAAACGTGTATATCGTCCTTGGAAATGTACTTAAGATATATGGAATAAACTTGTGCGGAATAATCGAGGTATTTCTGCATCCTCGGAACCGCCATGATGTAATCTATGTGCTTTGGGATCTCAAAGACGCGGCATCTGTTGGGAACTCCCAGTGCCTTCATCGCGGGAGAGACCGCAAGACAAATAGTCTTGTCGCTGCGCTCGGGATCGGCTACGACAAGACGTGTGGTCATAACGTCAAGTTTCCTCTCAACGCACTCAACGGAGGCGTAGAAGGACTTAAGATCTATGCAGATATATGTTCTTTCTCTTTCAGCTGCCATAGCTATATTATACAAACGTATGTTCTGCTAGTCAAACTTAAGTTTCCGGAAAGACACCGCCTTATTTGTAACACAATTAAATATATATTGTGCTATAATCGGTATATCTGAGAAATTCTTCTGTTCATACATGCAATTCGCGTATTTTCTACATATGTATGAATATAAAATATGCTTTTAGAGGAGGAAGGTATGTTAAAAGACGGAAAAATATGGGTTGCTAACAACGAAAGCGGCGAGAATGTATTTCTTTTGCCCAAGATGGCTAACAGACACGGACTCATTGCAGGTGCAACAGGAACAGGTAAGACAATAACTCTTAAGGTTCTTGCTGAGTCTTTCAGTGATATGGGAGTTCCCGTATTCCTTGCGGACGTCAAGGGTGACCTTGCCGGAATGGTACAGGAAGGCGTGGATTCCGAGGATATGCAGAAACGTATTCAGAGATTCGGTCTTGAAGAAGCAGGCTTTGATTATCAGAAGTATCCTTCAACATTCTGGGATGTATTCGGAGAAAAGGGTATTCCGCTCAGAACAACGATCTCCGAGATGGGACCTGTTCTTTTGTCAAGAATACTGGGACTTAACGACCTTCAGAGAGACATACTTTCAATCGCTTTTAAGATTGCCGATGACAACGAGCTTCTTTTGGTAGATACCAAGGATCTCAAGGCAATGCTTACATACATTTCCGATAATAATAAAGAGTTTGCCGCTGAATACGGTAATATCAGCAAGGTTTCGGTCGCAGCCATCGTGCGTGCGGTTGTTTCTCTTGAGATCGCAGGCGGAGATAAGTTCTTCTTCGAGCCCGCGCTCAACATCAAAGACTGGTTCACAACAGGCGAAGGTGGCAAGGGTATGATCAATATCCTCGACAGTACAAGCCTTATCAACAACGGAACTCTTTATTCGACATTCCTTCTTTGGATGATGTCCGAGCTCTTCGAGACACTTCCCGAAGTCGGCGACCTCGACAAGCCCAAGATGGTATTCTTCTTCGATGAAGCACACCTTCTTTTTGCGGATGCTCCCAAGATCCTGATGGACAAGATAGAGCAGGTAATTAAGCTCATCAGATCTAAGGGCGTCGGAATTTACTTTGTAACTCAGAACCCCAGGGATATTCCCGACGGCGTTCTTGCACAGCTCGGAAATAAGATCCAGCATGCACTTCGAGCTTACACACCTTCAGATATGAAGGCAGTTAAGGCTGCAGCTGATTCTTTCCGTGAGAATCCCGCATTCAAGACTGCTGACGTTATTCAGGAGCTTTCCACAGGTGAGGCTATCTGCTCATTCCTTGATGAGCACGGAACACCCACAATGTGCGAGAGAGTTAAGATCTTACCTCCTCAGAGCCTTATGGGCGGAATCGATGATTCTGTCAGGGATAAAGAGATCAAGGGCAGCGTACTTTACAGCAAGTACTTCGAGCCTCACGATCCCGATTCTGCTTATGAGTTCCTGCAGAGAAAAGGTATAGAGGACGCCAAGGAAGCCGAGAGACTCAAGGCCGAAGAGCTCGCACGCAAGGAAAAAGAAAAAGAGGAAGCTGCCGCTGCTAAGGCAAAAGAGAAAGAAGAGGCAGCCGAAAAGAGAAAACAGAAACAGAGAATCAAGACTGTCGGTAATGCAGTTGTTGGTACTGTAGGAAGAGAAGTAGGAAAAGGACTTGGCGGAAAGTTCGGAAAATTCGGAAAGACACTCGGAGGAAATCTCGGAGCAAGTCTCGGAAGAGGAATACTTTCAACAATCTTCAAGACCTGATAGCCGATGTTTATTCTTATCAAAAGATATTTATGCAATACAAAGGACCTGCTTATTATAAGCAGGTCCATATTTTTTGGGAGGAGGGGCTGTCCGGTTGGGGGACCTGACAGCCCGTGTATGAAAAAAAGTATTGTTGGGGGTTCAGAAGGTCTGTCCTTCTGATGTAATTTATATTACAATGTAACTGTTGCCAAACTGTGACAAAATTATAAAAGAATTATAACCAATTCAAAAAATAAAAATAGGAGAGAGAAAAAATGTCAAAAGATATACGTAATAACAACTACGCAGACCGCGAGTACTATTCGCGGGATGATAGGCGTGAGCGGGGATACGAGCGCTATAGAGATGAATACGACGATCGTTATGATGATCATATAGATTATTATGGAAATGAAGAAAGAAATGATGGCGACGACCGCTATGATGATCACTTTGATAATGGAGATCGCTACGATGACAGAGATTATAGATACGAGGATTCCGACGATCGCTATGATGATTATCGATATGAGGATGCCGATGGTGGTCGCTATGACGATCGCTACGAAGATGACAGACGCTACGAAGATGAGCGCTATGACGATCGCTACGAAGGGGACAGACGCTACGAAGATGAGCGCTATGATGATCGTTATGATGACGACTATGATCGCAGAGATGACCGTTACGACGAGCGCGATGACCGTTATGACGACCGAGGCGAGCGTTATGAAGATGATTACGAGGATGATTATTATCGTGACGACCGCTATGATGACAGATATGACGATGAGAGATATGATAGAAGAAAAGAACGTGACAGGCGCCGCGATGATGACAGGCGTGATGAGCGTGGCAGACGCAGGCGTCGCGATCGCGTAGAAGATTTTGAAGACGATTTTGATGATATTCACGGTGGTAAGGATATGAAAAACGGTGCAGTTAAGGCAATTATTGTAATTGCGGTATTATTGATAGTGGGACTTGTTTTTGTAAAAGTCGCAGTTCCGGCGATCAAGCAAAAGGCTAAGAAGGCAGTCGCTGAAAAAGCGGTAGAGACAGTGATTGAAAATGCAGAGAAGATCCCCGGTGCAGGAGAAAAGATCGGGGAGATCACTTCCAAGATGAGTGAAGAAGACAAGCAGAAAGTTACCGAAATAGTTGAAGAGCATATGGATACCGAGACGGTTACCGAAGTAATGCAATATGTAAATGATGGTGACGAGGCGGGACTTATGAAGTACGCCGCAGAGAATCTCTCACCGGAGGAGGTACAGGAGCTTACCGAGATGTACCAAAAGTACAAGGACTGAGATGTAGAGTGAAAATCTATGGCAAACGCCTTATATTTCAGAATTAAAAAAGTCCGCAGCAATTGCTGTGGACTTTTCTTGTGCTTTCGACGTACAAAACGGTGCATATTTAATAATGATATAAAAATAATCCAATAACGCAAAAACACCCACGGGGGGACGTGAGTGCCTGCGATTTTCTTATGAGGGGGAGATAGTGATTACTCTATAGAATAGAGCATGATTACATCACTAACTTTATAAATACTATAAACCATAAATGTGTTCAAAAAGTGAAATATTTTATTTTTTTCAAAAAAATTTTCAAATTTATTTGTGCGCAATGTAATTTCATTTCAGTTTCGATGTAATTTTATAATTTAAATATAGTTTTTTACAAAACCACTTACTACTATAAGAATAGAGTTATGTTTTTTTTGATAAGGAGGCCGATATGACAGGCATTTCTTCAGTATCCGGATATTCTTCATATTCACCATATTCGGTTATTTCAAACGGAGGTACGTACACCAAGGCTGCTCAGGGAGCGTCCGAGCTTGCGATTCAGGAAAAGACCAAGGCCCAGACAACAGGTCTTGAAGCCGGCGGTGAGAACCTGACTTCCGCAAAGTCTGCTCTTAACGTAGAAGACGGAGCGATGCAAGAGGTTACAGAGTATCTTCAGTCGATAAAAGAGCTTTCGGTAAAGGCTTCAAACGGAACTTTATCGGACAGTGACAGACGCTCGATCCAGGATCAGATCGATCAGTATAAGAAGGGCATTGACGATATAGCAGGTGCCACTACTTATAATGAAAAGAAACTTCTTGACGGAACAACTCCCGATATGAGAGTTGCATCCGATAACAACGGCTCCGAGGAGGTTATCTCTTCCAAGAACGTTTCACTTAAGGCGCTTGGAATCGAAGATTACGACGTAACGAGCGGTGACTTCGATATGAGCAGGATCGATAAAGCGATCGAGAAGCTTTCAAGTGAAAGAAGCGATGCGGGAGCTACAACGAACAGAGTGGAGCATGCGCTTACATATAACAGCCATGCCGCTATGGAGCTTAACGGCTATCAGATGAACAAGGAAGAGCAGAACGTATCTGATGCTATAAGCGCACTTAAGACCAAACAGGCTCTTGATGCATATCAGGTTAATCTTCAGAAGAAACAGCAGGAGGATAAAGAGAGACAATCGTTAATGATGTTCGGTTGATAACGATACAAGGAGCTGCCAAATTATTTTGGCAGCTCTTTTTTGCTAAAAAAGTCTTTCGCTCGCGCACAGGTGTTTTTTTGTCAAGGATTCTTGATTTATTTTAATCACTTTGAGTGATTTTAATGTATCGCTTGACATGGGTTAATCGTTTGATTATTATAGTCTGTGCTTGCACGTATTTAAGATAAGATTTATACGTGTGCTTAATATGGATGTTTCGGTACAATGACGTACGGGCAAGTATGTCATTGTACTTTTTTTGCTCGATTTAATGTGATAAAGTGGTAACGCTTTGCTCGAAAAATGAAAGCTCTAACATTCCATTATTTCGGTGTATAATATACTTATACCCGATAACATAAATTTTTACAGGTTGGAGAGACTATGAATACTAAGACATTAATGTACATTGTAAAGAGAGTATTGCTTGCAATCGTTACTATATGGGTAGTTATCACAGTTACCTTTTTCGTTATGCATGCAGTACCGGGAGGCCCATTCACAGGGGAAAAGGCTGTAACCAAACAGGTTATGGCAGCTATGGAAGCTAAGTACGGTTTGGACAAACCTTTAGGAACACAGTATCTTACTTATCTTAAGGACGTATGTCTGCACTTTGACTTCGGTCCTTCATTAAAGCAGAGAGGACGTAATGTAAACGGTATCATCCTTGACGGAATGAAGACTTCCGCCAAGCTCGGTATCATTGCAGCGCTCATCGCTCTTATCTTCGGAGTTGTTCTCGGATCTTTTGCAGCGCTTCGCAGAAACAAACTCGTTGACAGGATCATTATGGTAATGACAACAGCATTCGTATCAATGCCTTCATTTATCATGGGATCGTTCCTTCTTATAATATTTGCAATTTCTCTTAAGATTTTCCCGGCTAACGGAGCGGCAAGAAACGGACTTTTCCTTCCCGTTGTAACGCTTTCGCTTTATCCGATGGCATATATCACAAGACTTACCAGATCTTCAATGCTTGAAGTATTGGGACAGGATTATATCAGAACAGCAAAGGCAAAAGGCGTATCCGGAACAAAGATTATTTTCGGACATGCGCTTAAAAATTCACTTATCCCGGTTATCACATACTTTGGACCGATGCTTGCCGGTATTGTTACAGGTTCCCTCGTTGTTGAACAGATCTTCGCGGTTCCCGGAATCGGAAGAGCGTTCGTTAACAGCATCACGGGACGTGACTATCCGCTTGTAATGGGCACAACTATCATACTTGCAGCCCTCATCGTAATCATGAACCTTATCGGTGACATCATGTATAAGGTTGTGGATCCTCGTATCACTTTAGAATAATTGGGAGAGTAATATAAATGGACAAGAAAATTTTCAGTGCACAGGTTAATATGGACGACTTTATTCCTGCCACAGACTCTGAAAAAGAGTATATGGTGCAGATGCGTCCTTCATCTACATTTTTTAAAGACAGCGTAAAGAGACTTCTCAAGAACAAGGTTGCTACAACTTGTTTCTTTATAATAGTATTTATCACATTGGCAGCTATTTTCGTGCCGATGTTCTGGCCTTATTCATATGAGCAGATGCTTGGGATGCAGGCCGGTAAGGCTACAGACAATTCTTTTAATAATCTCAGTCCTTTTGAGTACAGCACGACAGAGCAGACTTTAAGAGCTGCCGGAGAGAAGGTTGTTCCTCATATCTTCGGAACAGATTCTCAGGGCAGAGATTATTTCATTCGTGTTGTTTACGGAACACGTATTTCACTCGCAGTTGGCTTTTTTGCCAGCATAATCGTTCTTATTATTGGTATGACGATCGGTTCCATCGCAGGTTATGCGGGAGGAAGAGTCGATCTTATCATAATGAGAATAGTCGATATCATATATTCACTTCCGGATATGCTTATGGTTATCCTTCTTTCATCCGTCCTTAAGGTCGTAATGGAGGGAGCGCTTGACGGAACGGTACTTGCCAAGATCGGTTCGAACATCATCAGTTTGTTTATAGTATTTGGTGTTCTTTACTGGGTATCAATGGCAAGACTTATCAGAGGACAGATCCTTTCACTTCGTGAACAGGAGTATGTACTTGCTTCTCAGGCAGCCGGAGCAAAAGGAAAGTGGATCATTCTTAAACATCTTATTCCTAACTGCTTTTCGGTAATCATTATTTCAACAGCGCTTCAGATTCCAAGTGCAATATTCACAGAGAGTTACCTCTCATTCCTTGGACTTGGTGTTAACGCACCGATGCCTTCGCTCGGATCTCTTGCATGTGACGCGCTCAACGGTGTTTCATCATATCCTTCAAGATTGGTGATCCCTGCACTTGTTATTTCACTCATCGTTTTGTCTCTTAACCTTTTCGGCGACGGACTACGCGATGCGTTTGATCCTAAGCTTGATACTTGATAGACATTTTTATAAGAGAAAACAGATGGAGATTTAAATATGAGTTTATTGGAAGTCAGAGATCTGCACACCTCTTTCTTTACGGATGCGGGAGAGGTCAAGGCAGTTAACGGAATATCTTTTAATTTAGACAGAGGCAAAGTCCTTGGAATAGTAGGAGAGTCAGGCTCCGGTAAGTCAGTTACGGCTTATTCGATCATGCAGATTCTTGCGGGAGCAGGTAAGATCGTTTCGGGTTCTATAAAGCTTGACGGTCAGGAGCTTGTTAATTCAGGCGAGAAAGTCATGAAGACCGTAAGAGGAAATAAGATTTCGATTATTTTCCAGGATCCCATGACCAGTCTTAACCCTACATATACAATCGGTCATCAGCTTATGGAGGCAATTTTACTCCATACAGGAAGAAATAAAGAGCAGGCAAAAGAGCGTGCGATCGAGATGCTGAGGCTCGTTAACGTAAACGAGCCCGAAAAGCGTATGGATCAGTATCCTCACGAGTTTTCAGGTGGTATGAGACAGAGAGTTATGATCGCTATGGCGCTTGCATGCGAACCTGATATCCTTATCGCGGATGAGCCCACAACAGCGCTTGACGTTACTATTCAGGCACAGATCCTTGATCTTATGAAATCACTTCAGGAAGAGCTCGGAATGGCTATCATCATGATCACACACGATCTTGGCGTTGTTGCTCAGATGTGCGATGAAGTTATCGTAATGTACGCAGGTTCTATCTGTGAGCAGGGAACAGCGGATGAGATCTTCTACAATCCTTGTCACGAATATACGAAGGGCCTTCTTCGTTCAATTCCTACAGAGGGAAAAGAGGGTAAGAAGCTTGAGCCTATCAGCGGAACACCTATCGACCTTCTCAATATGCCGAAAGGATGTCCTTTCGCACCCAGATGCGATGCTGCCATGAAGATATGTCTTCGTGAGAGAGCAGAGCGTATGCAGATTAATGACGACCACGCCGCAGGCTGTTGGATGAATGTCAAAAAGCAGATGGAAGGCGGTGATAGGTCATGAGTACAAATAATAACGAAAAAAATCTCCTTGAGATTAAACACTTAAAAGAATACTTTGATATTAACGTAGGATTTTTCAAGACCAAGCCTCTTAAGGCGGTTGACGATGTCTCTTTTGCCATCAAAAAAGGTGAGACATTAGGTCTTGTAGGAGAATCAGGCTGCGGTAAGACAACCGTAGGACGTACCATTCTTAATCTTTATAAGCCCACATCCGGTGAGATCTGGTATGACGGCAAACTTATTAAGACCAAAGAGGATATAAAAGAGTTCCGTAAAAAAGCCACTATGGTTTTCCAGGATCCTTATTCATCACTTAATCCGAGAATGACGGTTTCCGATATTATCGGCGAGCCGCTTGACATACATAAGCTTTACAAGACTAAGGAAGAGCGCAGAGAGCGTATCCTTGAACTCATGGGATATGTTGGACTTAACTCTGAGCATGCTTCCAGATATGCACATGAATTTTCCGGCGGACAGAGACAGCGTATCGGTATCGCAAGATCTCTTGCCGTTAATCCTGAATTTATAGTTTGTGACGAGCCCGTATCGGCTCTTGACGTTTCCATTCAGGCGCAGGTTATCAATATGTTTGATGAGCTTCAGGATAAGCTTGGTCTTACATATTTGTTTATAGCACACGACCTTTTGGTTGTACGTCACATAAGTGACAGAATCGCAGTTATGTACTTAGGTAAGATGGTAGAGCTTGCGGATGCTGATGAGATTTACAATAATCCTCTTCATCCTTACAGCAAATCACTTCTTTCCGCAGTACCCGTTCCGGATCCCAAGATCGCAAGAGCCAATCAGCGTATCGTATTATCCGGTGATATACCCAGTCCTCTTAATGCTCCTTCGGGATGTCCTTTCCGTACGAGATGCCCTTATGCAAAGGCTGATTGTGCAGAGTGCATGCCTGAGTTTAAAGAGGTTAGCAAAGGTCACTTTGTTGCGTGTCATCATATGGAAGACGCCAACTGAATGATAAAACCCAACTCATAATTCATAATAAGGAGGAAAATTATGAAAAAGAAGTTATTTTCAGTACTTCTTGCAATGACAATGGTACTGAGCCTTGTTGCCTGCGGCTCTAAAAAGGGCCCTGCAGAGGATGGAATCAACGTATGTTTAGCATCCGAGCCGGCAACACTTGATCCTGCACTTCAGTCAGCTGTAGATTGCGGTATCGTTATCAATCACCTTTTCGCAGGTCTTGCTACTTGGGAAGAGGGCGCAAACGGTGAGAGCGTACTTGCTCCCGATTGCATCACAGAGTTTACTGAGGGTGTAGAGAATCCTGACGGAACAGTAACTTATACTTATACACTTAGGGATGGTCTTACATGGTCTGACGGTAAGGCTGTAACAGCAGGCGATTTCGTATTTGCTTGGAACCGTGCTGCTTCACCTGCTACAGCAGCAGATTACGGTTACATGTTTGATGTAATCGACGGATATGATGCTATGTGGGCTGATGATGCCAAGGGTGATGAGACACTTAATGTTCAGGCTCCCGATGACAAGACTCTTGTTGTAACACTTAAGAATCAGGTTCCTTACTGGAACGAGCTTATGGCATTCCCTACATACAAGCCTGTACGTGAGGATGTTGTATCTAACGAAGCTTGGGCAACAGAGCCTAAGACAATGATCTGCAACGGTGCTTACACAATTGAGAGCTGGGAGCACAACTCTTATCTTACACTTAGAAAGAGAGATGACTATGTTGATGCTGCTAAGGTAACAATGCCTGCTATCAACTTCTATCTTTCTGACGATGTAAATAATGACCTTGCTAACTTCAAGAACGGCGATTGGCAGTTCATTGATGATGTACCTACAAACGAGATTCCTGCTCTTAAGAAGGATTACCCTGATGAGTTCGTTATCACAGGTAACGTTGGTACATATTATCTTTGCTGGAATGTAAATGAAGACCTTCTTCCAAACAGTGACCTTGAGGGCACAGAGAAGGCTCTTGCAGAGGCTGAGATCAGAAACGCCGTTAACCTTCTTGTAGACAGAAACTACATTGTTGAAGATGTATCACAGGGCGGACAGGTTCCCGCTTCTTCATTCGTAGCTATGGGTCTTACGGACGCTGACGGAACTGAATTCTATAAGAATGCAGGTAATAACGACTATACAGGATACTTTGATGTATCTAAAGAAGCATATGAAAAGACTTGGGAAGAAGCTAAAGAAGTACTCAAGAAGTACTACACATTTGATGAGGCTTCAGGAAAGTTCACAGATATGCCTTCACTTGTATACCTCTACAACACAAACGAGGGACATAAGGCAATCGCTGAGGCTATCCAGTCTAACTTCGCTCAGATGGGCATCAACATGAGCCTTGAGAATCAGGAGTGGGCTACATTCCTTGAGACAAGAAAGAACGGTGACTTCTCTGTAGCACGTAACGGATGGCTCGGAGATTACAACGATCCTATTTCTTTCCTTGATATGTGGACAACCGTTTCCGGAAACAACGATGTTCAGCTCGGTAAGGGCGACAATGAGACAGTTAAGGCTTACAGCATTGACCTTACAGACCTTGGATATGAGACAAAGGTTGAGAACGGAACATGGGCTGAGACTTATGACGTTGTTATCAGCGACATCAAGACATGCACAGATCCTAAGACAAGATATGCTCTTATGCACAAGGCTGAGGATCTCCTTATGTCAACAGGCACAATTTGCCCTATCTTTTACTACACAGATCTTTACATGATCGACGACAGCGTAGACGGATTCTTCACAACTCCTCTCGGCTTTAAGTATTTCATGTATTGCACAATCAATAAATAATAGTTATACTTCTTGTGTATGACATCATGGCGTCGCCCCGGAGGTTCCGGGGCGGCGTTTTTACGGAGAATGTTATCAGGGAGAATATTATGGAAAATGAAAAACTTAAACCAATGCTGTTTACCGTTTTAAAAGGCTATAACGGTAAACAATTCGCGCAGGACCTTGTATCCGGAATCATAGTTGCGATAATCGCACTTCCTCTTTCAATCGCACTTGCGCTTGCATCAGGTGTTGGGCCTGAAGAAGGTCTGTACACGGCTATCGTTGCCGGCTTTATTATTTCCTTCCTCGGTGGAAGCAGAGTACAGATAGCCGGTCCTACAGCAGCCTTTGCAACAATCGTTGCGGGCATTGTAGCCACAAAAGGAATGGAAGGCCTTGCTCTTGCAACTGTATTTGCAGGAATCCTTCTGATACTGATGGGTGTATTTAAACTCGGATCACTTATCAAGTTTATTCCTTATACGATCACAACAGGATTTACAGCCGGTATCGCAGTAACCATCCTTATAGGACAGATAAAGGATTTCCTTGGACTTACTTATCCTGCGGGAACAGCAACGGTTGAGACAATGGATAAGATCGAAGCCATCGGTAAGAATATCGGAACTTTAAATTATCAGGCTCTCATCGTAGGTGTTGTTTGCCTTGTTATTCAGATAGTGTGGCCTAAGATAAGCAGCAAGATCCCCGGATCTCTTATCGCTGTTATAGTCGGAATCTTTATGGTAAAGTTCCTCGGACTTCACGTTAATACGATTGGAGACCTCTATGTTATTAAGGGACAGCTTCCTGCGTTCAGATTACCTGCAATAAGCTATCCATTGTTAAAAGACGTAGCGGGAGACGGCTTTACAATTGCAATCCTTGCGGCTATCGAATCTCTTTTGTCCTGTGTTGTTGCAGACAGTATGATCGATTCGAAACACAGATCCAATATGGAGCTTGTAGCGCAGGGCGCTGGTAACATCGGATCGGCTCTTTTTGGCGGAATCCCCGCAACAGGAGCTATCGCACGTACCGCAGCCAATATCAAGAATGGCGGTAGAACACCTATCGCAGGTATGATCCATTCAATCTGCCTTGTTCTTGTGCTTGTGGTGCTTATGCCTTACGCAGCACTTATTCCTATGCCTACAATAGCGGCTATTCTTTTCATGGTCGCTTATAATATGTGTCAGTGGAGAACCTTCGTACATCTTGTAAAAACAGCGCCCAAGAGCGATATTTTGGTGCTTGTTCTTACATTTGTACTTACGGTGGTATTTGACCTTGTTGTTGCCATCGAAATCGGTATGGTTCTTGCTTGCCTCCTTTTCATGAAGAGAATGAGCGAAGAATCTCGTGTAAGAGGCTGGAAGTACTTCGATCCCGAGGATGATCCGGACGGAACGGACCTTAAGGATATTCCGAAGCACGTTCGTGTTTATGAGATCAGTGGACCCATGTTCTTTGGTGATGCCGAGCAGATCGCCGAGATCAGCATTAAGGACTTTACCAAGGCTCTTGTTATCCGCATGCGTGGTGTACCTGCGATCGACGCAACAGCAATGCATTCATTCGAGCAGCTCTATGACAGATGTAAAAAGAACGGTGTTCAGCTTGTCTTTTCACATGTAAATGAGCAGCCTATGAACACGATGAAGAAGGACGGCTTTGTAGAGCTTGTTGGAAGTGAGAATTTCCTCCCTCACATCGACGAAGCACTTAAGAGAGCCGCAGAAATACAGTAAAAATATGGCTTTAATCCCCGAATGCCGGTAGATGACATTCGGGGAATTTTTTTGCCTCCTCGCATCAAGAATTATATTGTTAAAACACAAGATGTGGTATAATTAAGGTACAAGTCATACAAATAAGGGGGACGTACGCATGAAGAAGATCTACGTACTGGACACCAACGTTTTGATTCAGGCACCACACGCCTTGAAGTGCTTTGATGATAACGAGGTCGTTCTTCCGCTGGTAGTCTTAGAAGAATTGGACGCCCACAAACGCGATGAGGGCGAGAGAGGAGCCAATGTAAGAGAAGCAATCAGAATCCTCGAACAGCTTCGGGGATCAGGCGATCTGGTTGCAGGTGTTAAGCTTGATAACGGGGGAAGTCTTCGAGTAGAGAAGAACTTCAAGGATACAGTCCTTCCGGAAGATATGGCGGAACACAAATCCGACAACAGGATACTTAAGGTATGTAAGGGATTGTCGGAGAGTAGGAAAGAACAGGTAGTTCTGGTAACTAAGGATATTCTGATGCGTATCAAGGCGCAGCTTATCGATATCAGATCCGAGGATTTCACAACCGAGCAGGTTGCGGGACACCAAGAGCAGTACAGTGGTAGGATTGATGTATATGCGCCCGAAGAGATTTTTAAGGATTTCAAGAAAAAGGGTATACCCGTCAGCAAAGTTTATTGTTGCGATGAAGACGGTAACAGATATGAACCTGAGTTATACGAGAATGAATTTGTTGTTGTAAGAGCCGATCAGTCTACCAATAAGACTCAGATGGGCAGAGTAAGTAAGGGCGTCATCAAAAAGCTTGAATTTGAAAGATCGCAGCCCTACGGTGTTAAGCCGAGAAATGCAGGTCAGTACTTTTTACAGGAAGCGCTTATGCAGCCCGCTGACGTGGCGCCGCTTGTAATCGTTAAAGGTATGGCGGGTACAGCCAAGACTTTCTATTCACTTGCTGTCGGACTTGAGAAGATGATAAACCGGCCGACAGGAGAGTACAGAAGGATTCTTGTGTGCAGACCCAATTCACAGTTTGATGATGATATAGGCTTTCTTCCCGGCGATGAGCAGGAGAAGATATCACCGCTTATGCGACCCATTATCGATAACCTTGAACAGCTCATTGATTCCAATGAGGAAGAGAGATACAAGGACGAGAAGGAGCTTCAGGATAAGACTGATGAAGTCTTTGACAGAGGTATCGTACAGTGCGAAGCGCTGAACTTCATAAGAGGAAGATCAATTCTTAAGACTTTCCTTATTATAGATGAAGCTCAGAACATGACACCTACACAGGCTAAGGGTATAATTACCCGTGCCGGTAAGGATACCAAGATCATACTTCTCGGTGATCCCAATCAGATAGACAGACCGTTCCTTGATGAGAGAACCAACGGTTTATCCTATGCTTCAGAGCATATGAAGGGCAGTCCGTTCTGCTGGCAGGTATCGTTATCTGCTTCAGAGTGTGAGCGTAGCCGTCTTGCAATGGATGCGATTGAGCGTATGAGAGATAAAAAAGACTTCTGATATTATTAGGTAAGTCTTCATATTATTAGTGCATGCTAACACCTCACTTTTAAAAGTGAGGTGTTTTTTACTTACAAAGCCTTGAAAACACTATGAAATTTTGTTAGCTATTAACAACAAAAAATTGCCAAAATCTATTGACAAAGAATTTCAAAAAGACTATTCTTATCATGGTTAGCAAGGACTAACATTTTATTAGATGATGCTAACAGGTAATTAATTTTATCTTTTATGCATTTGAAAGGAGATCAATATGCCTTTAAGTATGGGAAATATTGGTGAACTTGTTTCTATAAAACGTGTCACCGGCAATGATGAGACACGTCAGCATCTCGCAGAACTTGGTTTTATCATTGGTGAGCCGGTTACCATTGTAAGTAAGAACGGTGGGAATCTGATCATCAATGTTAAAGATAGCCGAATTGCTCTTGATAAGACTTTGGCTAATCGCATTATGATCTAATAGATATAAAGAAGAGGAGACTTTATTCATGAAGACATTAAGAGATGTTGCGATCGGACAGACAGCTGTTATTAAGAAGCTGCATGGGGAAGGTCCTACAAGACGCAGAATTATGGACATGGGACTTACAAAAGGAACAGAGATAATTGTTCGCAAGGTAGCGCCTCTTGGTGACCCTATCGAGCTTACAGTCAGAGGCTACGAACTTACAGTTCGTAAAGCAGACGCAGAATTTGTAGAAGTCGAATAATCAGGAGGTTAACATGGAAATCAAGATTGCTCTGGCGGGTAACCCCAACAGCGGAAAAACAACATTATTTAATGATCTTACAGGTAGCAGGCAGTACGTTGGTAACTGGCCCGGTGTTACTGTAGAAAAGAAAGAGGGTAGACTTAAAGGTCAGGAATTTAAGGATGTTATCATCCAGGATCTACCCGGTATTTATTCTCTTTCTCCATATACTCTTGAGGAAGTTGTATCTCGTACATATCTTGTAAATGAGAAGCCCGATGCGATCATCAATATCGTAGACGGTACCAATATAGAACGTAATCTATATCTCACAACTCAGCTTCTTGAGCTCAATATTCCCATTGTAGTTGCACTTAATATGATGGACCTTGTTCGTAAGAACGGTGATAAGCTTGATATCAAGGCTCTTTCAGAGGCACTTGGTTGTGAAGTTGTTGAGCTTTCTGCTCTTAAATCCGAAGGTACGGATGCACTTGTAAAAAAGGCTGTCGCAGCAGCCAAGGAAGGAAAGGCAGCCGACAGAAAAGAAGTTCTTACAGGTGAAGCAAAAGAAGCTATCGAAAAGATAGAAGAAGTTTTGAAGGGTTCGGTTGATGATAAATTCCTTCACTGGACTTCAATAAAAGCTTTTGAGCGTGATTCCAAGGCGTTGGAGGCACTTAATCTTTCTTCAGATAAGAAGGCTCAGATTGAGAGTATTACCAAAGCTTGCGAGGCATCTCTTGATGATGACGCAGAATCAATCATCACTAACGAGAGATATTCTTATATCACAAGCGTGACAGAAAAAGCTGTTAAAAAAGGCCGTGCAAAGGGCGAACTTTCTATTTCCGATAAGATAGACAGAATAGTGACCAATCGTATTTTGGGTCTTCCTATTTTTGCACTTGTTATGTTCCTTATCTATGCGATAGCAATGGGCGGATGGAGCGTATCTATCGGTACAGCGGCAACTGATTTCACCAACGATGTTATCTTCGGTGAGTGGATTCCCGGATTCTTTGATACTTTGCTTACAGCTCTTCATGTTGAAGAGGGAACCGTTCTTTACGGACTTATTCAGGACGGTATTGTTGCAGGTGTCGGAGCCGTTATCGGTTTCGTTCCTCAGATGCTTGTTCTTTTCTTCCTTCTTTCAATCATGGAAGATATCGGATATATGGCTCGTGTAGCATTCGTTATGGACCGTATTTTCAGACAGTTCGGTCTTTCCGGTAAGTCATTTATTCCTTGCCTTGTTGCTACAGGCTGCGGTGTTCCCGGTGTTATGGCAAGCCGTACTATCGAGAACGAGCGTGACAGACGTATGACTATCATGACAACAACATTTATGCCTTGCGGAGCTAAGCTTCCGATTATCGGACTTATTGCAGGTGCCGTATTCGGAGGATCACCTCTTATCGCTGCATCGGCTTACTTTATCGGAATCGGTTCAATCGTTCTTTCAGGTATCATACTTAAGAAGTTCAAGGCATTTGCAGGAATTCCCGCTCCTTTCGTTATGGAGCTTCCCGCATACCATATTCCTTCATGGACAGGTGTGCTTCGTGCAACATGGGAGAGAGGCTGGTCATTCATTAAGCGTGCCGGCAGCGTTATCGTAGTTTCTTCTATCATTATCTGGTTCTTATCCGCATTCGGTAATGTAAACGGAAACTTCGGACTTGTAGACAACCTCTTTGAGGATGAATCAATAGTTACGGAAGAGTATGTTCAGAAGCTTGCTGACAAGATGGATGTTCCCACTGAAGATGTAAATGCTATGGATGCATCACTTCTTGCAGGATTCGGTAATGCATGCTCACCTGTATTTAAGCCCCTTGGATTCGGTAACTGGAAAGCTACCGTTGCAACGATCACAGGTCTTGTTGCAAAAGAAGAAGTAGTAGGAACTTTCGGTGTCCTTTATAACTATGACGATGAGGCTGAGGAGCTCGGAGAAGAGGGTGAACAGATCTGGGATAGAGTAGCTTCAGATTACACACCTCTTGCAGCGTTTGCTTTCATGGTATTTAACCTTCTTTGCGCACCTTGCTTTGCTGCTATCGGTGCGATCAAGAGAGAGATGAACAATGCAAAGTGGACATGGGCAGCTATCGGATATATGACGGTATGGGCATATGTGCTTGCACTTATCACATACAATCTCGGAAGCTTTATAACAGGAGCCGCATCATTTGGATTCGGTACTGTTGTTGCGGTAGTTCTTTTGGCTGCTATAATCTATCTTCTTTTCAGAAAGGGCTATGTAGCTACGGGAAATGAAGGTCTTGAGTCAGCTGTAAAGGCTAATTCATAATTGTTTTAGGATTTTTGGAGGTGGTAAAATGACACCTTTGGTTGGACATATTATAGTAATTGCTGTTTTATGTGCTATAGTTTTTATATGCGGTAAGAATTTTATCAGAAATATCAAACATGAACTTTCGGGCGGAGGCTGTGCTTCCTGCCCGGGAGGTTGTTCTTGCGGCAAATGCGATGGCAAAGGACATAAGTAATTACTTATAATGAATAACAATTTCAGACAGATCGAATATACGGTAACAAAAGATGACGGCATCATAACAGCCGGTGATATTATGCGCCAAAGACTTTTTCTTTCAAGCAGAGAGGTTTCAAGGTGTAAGTGCTTTGATGACGGCGTTATGCTCGACGGTGCCCCTATCAGGATATTCAAAAGGCTTGGTCCCGGGCAGACTCTTACTGTCAGGATTTATGAGGATATAGAGAACGGCTCAGAGATCGTTCCCTCGGACATTCCTGTGGATATCGTATATGAAGATGAGGATCTGATACTTCTTAATAAGCCGGGAGACATGGTCGTCCATCCTTCCTATGCACATTTTTCGGATTCGCTCAGTAACGCTCTTGCAGGTTTGTATAAAAGACGCGGTGAGGAGCATGTAATGCGTGTTATAGGAAGACTTGATCGTGAGACTTCAGGGCTTATTATTTTTGCCAAAAACAGGCACAGCGCGGCGCTTTTATCCAAGCAGGGACAGAATATGTCCAAGAGAAAAGAGTATCTGGCTCTGTGCAGCGGTATCTTTGATAATCCGGAAGGAACCGTGGATGCGCCCATTGAGAGGATTCCCGGTCAGAGAATGATAAGGGAAGTAAGAGAAGACGGAAAAAGAGCGATTACCCATTATAAGGTTATTAAAGCATTCAAGAATTGCAGCCTTGTAAGGCTCCGCCTCGATACGGGAAGAACGCATCAGATAAGAGTTCACATGGCGTATCTTGGTCATCCGCTTCTTGGAGATAACTTCTATGGAAAAGAGATTTCGGAGAATTACGGGCTGACGAGAGCGGCGCTCCATGCGGCATATTTGGAATTTGATCAGCCGATAACGGGAGAAAAGCTTGTCTTTGAAGCTCCGCTTCCGAAGGATATGGAAGAAGCGATGAAAATGATGCGATGATACCATATATAAACGGACAAGAGCAGAAAATGCTTTTGTCCGTTTTTTTCAATTTATCTATTTAAGCAGACTGCCTTTTACAACGGTATTTTTACCAAACTTATCTGCAAGCTCGTCGGCCATCTTGCCAAGCTTCCTGGTCTTATCGTCGGTGGAGAATGCTTCATCGAAAAGGCTCATCTGTCTGTAAGAGCCGTCGTCGAGTTTACTTACTCCGACGCCGACAAGGCGAACGACTTCGCCGTATATAAACAGTCCTTCTTCTCCGAGAAGGAGCTTATCTGCGAGATATTTGGAATATTTATATATTTCAGCGGCATCGGACGTAGAATTATCAAGCTGCATCTGAGATGAATGCCGTTTGAAATTACCTGTTTTGACAGACAGGGTTATAGTTCTTCCGAAAACTTCATCTCTTCGAAGCCTTGATGATACCTTCTCTGATAGATATTTAAGGACGGGAACTATATCTTTATCATAATTATCTGCGTTAAGATCCGAGGATAACGTGGTTTCGTTGGAATAACTCTTGGCTTCTTCATAGGAATCGGAAACATGTGAACTTCCAATACCGTTGGCACTTGCGTAGATGTAGCTTCCCGCGTTATCGCCAAGTATGCCTGTAAGCATCTCATAGTCTGCATTGGCAGCATCACCTATTGTGCGAATCCCAAGGCTATTAAGTCTGCTTGCCGTAGAACCTCCGCATCCGTACAGGTCACCTATTGGAAGCGGCCACATTTTCTCTTCAATTTCATCGGGAAAAAGAGTGTGTATCTTATCGGGCTTGGTAAAATCACTTGCCATCTTGGCCAAAAGCTTATTGTCTGAAATTCCCACATTAACCGTAAAACCTAAAGTATCACGTATCTCGTCTTTGATCTTCCGGGCAACGCAGATGGGAAAAGGGCAGTCGGGTGTTTCAAGATCCTTGTACATCGATCTTGTACCTGTCATATCCATATAAGCTTCATCTATAGAAACTTGCGCAACTACAGGGGCGTATTTATGAAGTATCTCAATAAAAGCATGAGAGCATTCTCTGTAGAAATTAAAGTCAGAGCTTACCATAACAAGGTTAGGGCACTTCTGAAGCGCCTTGACAACGGGCTCGCCCGTAACTATTCCGTATTTCTTGGCAGGGATAGACTTGGCTGTGATGATACCGTGCCTTGTCTTGACATCGCCTCCGACAGCGGAAGGGATAGTTCTAAGGTCAATGCTCCCGGGTTCTTCGCGCAGCTTTTTAACCGCAGACCATGAGAGGAATGCGGAGTTTACATCAACGTGAAATATGAAGTTGTCATAGTCATAAGCCCTTGATTTCTCCATGCTTGTATTATACATCGAACAAACGTGCGAGACAAGACGCCGGTAGAAAGTTTCACAATAATATAGGTTTGGAAAAAAAGTTTCAGAGTTTGATTTGCGCTATGAAATAAAGAGCTTAAAAATGCGAAAAAATTTAAATATCCTAATTGATTCAATTTCGCTAATGGATTAGCATTATTTTAGGAATATGGATATCTATTTCCATGAATGATCACAGGGAGAAGTGAGACGATGAACAGATTTGGCAAGATAGTAGCAATACTGATGGCCGGTGTTCTTACGTTCACATTTACAGCTTGTGGCTCAGCTAAGATCGGAGCCGTTGATGATGAAGCTGTAAAGAGAACCGAGGAACTGGCAGCCGGAGAGTACATAATCGATGAGAACAATTTAGCTCTTGCAGGAAGTGCAGCTTCCAGCCAGGCTTGTATCGATGCGTGCTCAGCAGTTTACAACTTAATAAATCAGCAGAGAACAGCTCAAGGTTTACCGGCTCTTGCTTGGAGCGATCAGCTTACCAATGCAGCACAGGTTCGTGCCAATGAGATCATCACAACATTCTCACACACAAGACCTGACGGATCGGAATTCTGGACAGTAGACAGCAGTGTTCAGTACGGTGAGAATCTTGCTAAGCTTTATCAGTCAGCTGACAGCGTATTCGTAGCTTGGATGAATTCACCTACACACGCAGCCAACATGATGGACGGTGGTTTCAAGACAGTAGGAATCGCAATCGCACAGGATTCTGGCGGCAACTGGTTCTGGGCTCAGGAATTTGGATATTGATAATATGATGATATAACATCCGCATAGATGAACGAATAATTGCTTTCCTTCATTTATGCGGATTTCTTTTCCTAAATACTTATTTTTAAGGAGGTATCTGATATGTTTGGAAACTCTTCGAAAGATATTTACCTTAACAGTGAGACAAGACCGATCTCCGTATCGGGAGCCAATGACAATCCGTATATGCAGGAACTTTTAAGAAGCGAGGAGAGACGCCGTGAGAAACATACGGACGATATCTACAATCGCCAAAACGGATACATTAAGTAAATAACCGAGAATGATCGCATTTAATAAACGAGCCGACCACTTATGTGATCGGCTCGTATTATTATTGCTTTATCATATCATTTCTTTACTGCGTCGCCGTCGGAATACTTCTCGTCGCAGTATTTGCATCTGTAAACTTCGTTCTTTTCATCTGCAAGATAGAAGATCTGAGGAAGCTCCTGCTCGATGGAAGAGATGCATCTGGGGTTGTGACATCTGAGCACGCCGTGAATCTCCTTGGGGAGTACGAGAGCTCTTTTTTCTATGATCTCACCTGCCTTAATAACGTTTACTGTGATGTTGTGGTCTATGAAGGCAAGGATGTCGAGGTTAAGAGTATCTATGTCGCATTCGACCTTTAAGATGTCTTTTTTGCCCATAACCTTACTCTTGGCATTCTTGATTATGGCGACGGTGGAATCGAGCTTATCAAGTCCGAGATGACGATAGATCTGCATTCCTTTTCCGGCCTGGATGTGATCGAGAACGAATCCTTCTTCGATTTTTCCGATATTTAACATGAAATACCTCTTTCTGTTTGATTAAAATTTTCTGAGTAACCCTTCATTCATATGCGCATCTGTCATATCAAGGAGTGTCAGGATGAGTGCCATTCTTACGTATAATCCGTATTGAACCTGCTTAAAGTATGCGGCTCTGGGGTCGCTGTCGATCTCGACTGAGATCTCGTTAACTCTCGGAAGCGGGTGGAGGATAAACATTTTTTCTTTTGCAAGCTCCATCTTGGCTTTGTCGAGTATATAGAAATTCTTCAAACGAATGTAGTCTTCTTCGTTGAAGAAACGTTCTTTCTGAACTCTTGTCATGTAGAGGAAATCGAGCTTTCCGATGACTTCTTCGAGTTTAATAACTTCTTCGTATGTGATGCCCTTGGAATCGAGCATTTCTGTAATGTAATCGGGAACACGGAGCTCTTTGGGAGAAACGAATACGAAGTGGATTCCCTCGTATCTTGTAAGAGCATTGATTAGAGAGTGGACCGTACGACCGAATTTGAGGTCTCCGCAAAGACCGATCGTAAAGTCACCGAGTTTACCGTATAAAGATCTGATGGTTAAAAGATCTGTAAGTGTCTGTGTGGGATGTTGATGACCACCGTCGCCGGCGTTGATAACCGGGATAGAAGATTTGGATGCTGCCACCATAGGAGCGCCTTCCTTGGGGTGACGCATTGCGCATATATCTGCGAAACAGGAAATAACACGAATAGTATCAGCGACACTTTCGCCTTTTGCTGCTGAGGAACTGCCTGCATCGGCAAAGCCGAGCGTCTTTCCTCCAAGTCTTAACATAGCTGTTTCAAAACTTAGTCTTGTTCTGGTACTGGGCTCATAGAAGCACGTTGCAAGGATCTTGCCGTCACACTTATGTGAGTAGGCTTCCATGTTGTTTTCGATGTCATTGGCAACATCGAAGAGCGCCTCGAGTTCATCCACCGTGAAGTCCAGCGGATTCATCATGTGTCGCATGTTATTCATACACTCTCCTCGTTATAAAATTATATTTATTTTACTTTCACATCAAAAATGGATGCAGGAGCTGATCCATCCAAAGGTATATGGTACATCACTTCGTCGTTTCCGTAAACCTTAAAATAGATATATTTTGATGTGACATTGAGACTGTTGGTCACGCCGTTAAACATTGTAACCGTGCCGCTTCCGGTAAGGTCGCAGCGCTTAAGGGCTTCACGGCCGGAAGCAGAGGTTGAATAGTAAATATAGTTGTCATCCATAGTAAAGCAATCGACTCTGTCCATCGTGATCTTGTTCTGCTCACCGTTAAGAAGACTAGTTCTATAGATTGAGTAATTGTCGTCGCCGTTAAGATAGTAGATATAACCGCCCTGAACAACAGGGAAGAAGTAATTGCCATATAAAACAGGAGAAATTGAATCGCCTGCGTTGGTATATAGCGCATGGATATTGTGGTCGTTTGTTACTCCTGTGTAGTAGATAACTCCGCTCTCATAACAGACGGGTGATACATACTCCGTTGAAACAAGAGAAGAATTGGTCTGATCCACGCGTATCTTATGGAGAGAGCCGCCGTTTGGCTTAACCTGATAATACAGGTATTCGCCGCAAAGCTGAACTTCGCCGCAGAAATCACGAAGAAGGCATGTTTGGCTGCGGCCGGAGGTTCTGCATCTGTAGATACCGAACTGGTTGGTCGCGGTTCCGAGGCCCTTAACTCTGCCCGATACTTTGGTCGAATCCATATAGAAATATAAAAACTCTTTTGCTCCGCTGATATATTTGACGCCCATACTTGTAAGACGTTTGGGCTTTGATTCGTCGACATTCATAGAATAGAGACAGTTACTGTCGTTGGGATTGGAGAAATAAACCTTACCGTCCATTTCAAAAAAGAGGCCGGAATTATGAAGATTGCCGGCGCTGTTTCCTCGATCGGTCGGTGACATCGTAACCCGTTGTTCCGAAATATAAACAAGCAGGATACCGACAAGTATAAGCGTTGTCAATATTGTGAATATTACAGTTTTTAATTTCATATCTTTCCCCTCAATGTTTATCCTCATAATTATTATAGGCGCGTTATTTCTTGCTATCAAGCTGTATTTGTTCTAAAATTCAAATAGATAATAAGGTTTTCGGAGGACGAAATGGATTTAAAAGATCTGCGCACAGAAATTGATGCGGTCGACAAACAGATAGTTGAATTGTATGAAAAAAGGATGGATATAGCATCCCGAGTGGCCGATTTTAAGATAAATACGGGCAAAAAAGTTTTTGACAAGCAAAGAGAAGATGAGAAATTAACAGAGATCAAAAAGCTTGCAAAATCTGATTTTAACAGAACGGGACTTGTGGAGCTCTTTTCACAGCTTATGTCCATGAGTAGGAAGCTTCAGTATCAAAAGCTTGCCGAGGCGGGGGCTTCAGGTCAGCTTCCTTTTATAAAGATTGATTCTATAGATAAAAAGAATGCAAGGGTTTGCTTCCAGGGAGCGGCAGGATCATACTCCGAGGGAGCCATGAAACAGTTCTTCGGTGAAGATGTTAACAGCATTCCCGTGGACACGTTCAGGGATGCGATGGCTCTTTTGGAAGAGGGAAGTGCCGATTATGCGGTTCTTCCGATCGAGAATTCCACAGCGGGTATCGTAAGCGAGATCTACGACCTTCTTGCCGAGTATGAGCACTATATAATTGGCGAGCAGATCATAAAGATAAGGCATTGCCTTTTGGGTGTTCCAGGTGCAAAGCTTTCCGATATCAAGACGGTTTATGCACACCCTCAGGCTCTTATGCAGAGCGCAAGATTTCTTTCGGATCACAGCTATATACAGCAGGTCGGTATGAAGAACAATGCGTTTGCAGCAAAGAAGGTTTCTGAGGACAAAGACATAACTCAGGCCGCTATCGCAAGTGCGGGGGCTGCGAAGGTTTACGGGCTTGATATCATTGAAGAAGGCATCAATTCAGCCGATGCCAATTCAACAAGGTTTATCATCATTACCAATCAGAAGGTTTTCCTTAAGGATGCCAAGAAGATAAGCTTATGCCTTGAGATTCCGCATGAGGCGGGTTCGTTGTACCACCTTATGTCACATTTTATCTATAACAATCTCAATATGTCCAAGATTGAGTCAAGGCCTATTGAGGACAGAAATTGGGAATACAGATTCTTTATTGATTTTGACGGTAACCTGGCAGACAGTGCTGTTAAGAATGCACTTAGGGGGCTGCGCGAAGAAGCGAGAATGCTCAGGATACTGGGTAACTACTAAGAAGACCTGACAGCTTAAGTTTTTACGTGATTTTCACAGAGGGTATTGATTATGATGGGTGAGGTATTTGCTGCAATTGATGTGGGTTCATACGAGATCGCACTCAAGATCTTCGAGCTTTCCAAGAGGAAAGGTGTAAGAGAGCTTGATCATATTAGGCATCGTATGGATATCGGAAGTGAGACTTATGCAACCGGCAGGATCTCGAGTCTTCATGTCGATGAGATGATAAGGATCCTTTCGGAGTTTAAGAAGATAATGAAGGAGTATGGGGCTTCGCATTATCAGGCTTACGGAACGAGCGCGATAAGAGAGACCAAGGATATTTTGATCGTTCGTGATCTTATCGAGCAAAGGACCGGAATTCACATCGATGTCTTAAGTAACTCGGAGCAGCGCTTTATTGATTATAAGTCGATTGCTCTAAGGCACGATAAGTTTGAGAAGGTGCTGGAGAAGCCGACTGCGATAGTTGATATCGGAGGCGGAAGTATTCAGATATCTCTTTTTGAAAAAGACACTTTGGTTGCCACTCAGAACCTTATGACAGGTGTGCTTAGGCTTCATACGACAATGGAGCAGGTGCACGCTTCAAGATTAAAATACTCAGAGCTTGTTTCGGAGCTTGTTAATTCAAGACTTTCCGTTTTCGCCAAGATGCATCTTAAGGATAAAAAGATAGAGAATCTTATCATAATAGATGACTATGTTTCTCCTATAATGCAAAAGATTAGATCAGGTGATGACGGAGACGGCTTTGCCACAAGGGATGAATTTAATAAGATCATCAAAGTGGCTGATGAAATGAGTGATTATGAAGTTGCCAAGAAGCTCGGGATTCCCGAAGAGAACGTTCCGCTTTTGCATGTTGCAAGTACACTTATAAAATGTATTTTGGATGCTACGAAGGCAGAGAATCTCTGGGCTCCCGGAATTACGCTCTGCGACGGTATCGCATATGAATATGCGGAGAAAAAAGACTATATCAGATCGCCGCATGATTTTGAGCAGGACATCATAGCCTGTGCTCAGAATATTTCCAAGAGATATATGGGAAGTAAGTCAAGAAGAGAGACACTAAAAAAGATTGCGCTTACGATCTTTGACAGTACAAAAGAGATCCACGGTCTTTCAGACAGAGACAGACTTCTTTTAGAGATTGCGACAACGCTCCATGACTGCGGTAAATATATTAGTCTTGTTTATCTTGGCGATTGTTCCTACAACATTATCATGTCGACCGAGATCATAGGTCTTTCTCATATTGAGAGGTCGATAGTCGCCAATGTTGTCAGATTCAATCACGAGGAGTTTGAGTATTATAACAGCGGATCTGAATTCTTTGACGGACTTTCAAGAGAAGACTATCTGAGGATTTCCAAGCTGACCGCTATCATGCGTGTGGCGAACGGACTTGACAGAACGCACAAGCAAAAATTCAGGGACGTTACGGTCAGCATTAAAGACAGAAACCTTATTATCAATGTTGATACATCTGCGGATATTACACTTGAGAAAGGGCTCTTCTTTAACAGAGCGGCTTTCTTTGAAGAAGTATTTGGACTCAAACCTGTTATTCGTCAAAAGAAATTGATGTAAATATGAGAGGGAATCTATGGCAAAGGGCGGACATAAAAAATTAAATGAATTTGATTTTGAAAATCCAAAGCTCTATATCAACAGGGAACTTAGCTGGATAAGCTTTAATTCGAGAGTTCTTTCCGAGGCGGAAGATGCTTCAAATCCGCTTTTTGAAAGACTTAAGTTCCTTAGCATATCTGCGAGCAATCTCGATGAGTTTTTCATGGTAAGAGTTGCTTCGCTCAAAGATATGATCAATGCCGAGTACAGTAAGCTCGATATCGCGGGCATGACTGCCAAACAGCAGCTTGATGCTGTACTTAGAGATCTGCACAGATTTGTGGATCATCAGTACAACATTTACAACGACATGCTCATCCCGCTTCTTGGAAAAGAGGAGCTGTATATCTGTGATCCCAAGAACCTTTCCGATAAGGACAAGGATTATCTGAGCAGATATTTTGATGAGTTTGTTTATCCCGTGCTTACTCCGATGGCAGTTGATTCATCTAGACCTTTTCCGCTTATCAGAAATAAGACGCTCAATATCGGATCTCTTTTGAAAAAGAAAGAGGGAAAAGATGATGTCGATTTCGCAACGGTTCAGGTTCCGGATGTTCTTCCGAGAGTAATTGAGCTTCCGCAGGAATTTGAAGATGAAACAATAAGAAGAGTTGTTCTTTTGGAGCAGCTTATCATGGCGTATGTAGATAAGCTTTATCTTAACTACGATGTAATTACGAGTGCGCCGTACAGAGTTGAGAGAAACGCCGATCTTTCGATAGATGAGGATGAGGCGGAGGATCTTTTAAAAGAGATCGAGAAGCAGATCAAGCGTCGCCAGTGGGGACAAGCGATAAGACTTGAAGTGGACAAGAGCATCGATAAAAAGCTGCTTAAGTTTATTTCAAGAGAGCTTCAGGTAGATGACAGCGAGATATTCTCCGTTAACGGACCTCTTGATCTTACGTTTCTTATGAAGGTTTATAAGCTTGAAGGTTTTGATGAGCTTAAAGAGCACAGCTACAAGGCACCTCAGGCTGTTCCCGAGTTCGACAAGGGCGAGGATATATTTGAGGTTATAAGTAAGGGTGATATTCTTATGCACCATCCTTACGAGACTTTTGAGAATGTCGTCAAGTTCGTTGAGAACGCGGCCGTAGATCCCAATGTCCTTGCGATCAAACAGACTCTTTACAGAGTAAGCGGTAATTCTCCGATTATCGCCGCACTTGCAAAGGCCGCAGATAACGGCAAGCAGGTTACGGTGCTTGTTGAATTAAAGGCTAGATTTGATGAAGAAAATAACATCGTATGGGCCAAGATGCTTGAGAAAGCGGGCTGCCATGTTATTTACGGACTAGTGGGACTTAAGACTCACTGTAAGATCACTCTCATAGTAAGACGTGAGGAGGACGGTATCAAGAGATACGTTCATCTTGCGACGGGTAACTACAATGATTCAACGGCTAAGCAGTATACGGATGTCGGACTCTTTACCTGCGCACCTGCGTACGGTGAAGATGCGACCGCTGTGTTTAATATGCTTTCGGGTTATTCGGAGCCTCTTTCATGGAACAAGCTATCACTTGCTCCGTTGTGGCTTAAGGACAGGATCATCGATCTTATTAAAAGAGAAGAAGAGCATGCTCTTTCAGGTGAGCCTGCAAGGATCATCGCCAAGATGAATTCCATCTGTCACAAAGAGGTTATCGCAGAGCTTTACAGAGCAAGCTGCGCGGGCGTTAAGATCGATCTTATCGTAAGAGGTATATGCTGCCTTAAGGCAGGTATTCCGGAGATCTCGGAGAACATAACTGTCAGATCCATTGTCGGAAACTTCCTTGAGCATAGCAGGATCTTTTACTTTGAAAACGGCGGAAGTCCCGAGTACTATGCAAGCAGTGCGGACTGGATGCCTCGTAACTTGGAGCGCCGTGTAGAGATCATGTTCCCTGTTGAAAACGATAAGCTCAAAGCTAAGCTGTGGCACATTCTTGATACCGAGCTTAAGGATACCGAGAAGGCACACGTAATGAACGAGAACGGAGTGTACGTTAAACAGTCGGCTGTTTTGCCTGAAGGATCGAAAAAGATCAACTCGCAGAAGATTTTCGGAGATGAGGCTTCGAAGGCTGTCGGCGAGCTGAATACACAGAATTCAAGAGTATTTGTTCCTGAGATGAATCCGGACAATAGATTTTGAATGTTATAATAAACAAAAAAGGAAAGAGGATTTATTTGTAATGCGTTATATTTTGGCATCGGGTTCTCCCCGAAGAAAGGAGCTCCTTTCAAAACTAATAAAAGAATTTGAGATTATACCGGCTGTGGGAGATGAGTCCACGACAAAGGTCAGACCGTTTGAAGTTGTCGAGGAATTGTCTTTCAAGAAAGCTTCAGAAATTTTTCACAAAATTTTTACCGAAGATGGAGCAAAGCCTGTTGTAATAGGCGCCGACACAGTCGTATCATATAATTATAAGATACTTGGTAAGCCTAAGGACAGAGAAGATGCAAGGAAAATGATATCTTCCATGCAAGGCAACGAGCACACGGTCTATACAGGGGTGACCGTTTTTTATCAAAAAGACGGGAAAGTAGAGCACTTTACGTTTTCCGAAGAGACTATCGTATATGTGACATCAATGACCGATGAAGAGATCGCTGCTTATCTCGAAACGGGAGAAGCAGACGACAAAGCAGGTGCTTACGGCGTCCAGGGACAGTTCGGAAAGTTTATTAACGGAATCAGAGGAGATTACTTTAATGTTGTCGGGCTTCCTATAGCAAGGCTTTACCGGGAAATGAAAAAAAGAAGTTTGTTATAAGTGGAGGTTTTGTATGCACGAGTATGATGAAGCGGTTTTGAAATGTTTTCTTGAGAATCAGGGACAGCTTTTTCCTGAAAATGTAGCAGAGAACATGGAAGAGGCTGAGGCTTTTCTGGAGGATTCCATGGCGGTTGTTGTTGACGGCCCCGATGAAGTTATGGAATACTTCGAAGAGACAGGCGTTGACGTGGAAGATGACAACGTGCTTGATGCAGATGAGGTTTTTGACATAGGAGATGGCAGATATCTCATTGTAGAGGCTTGATGATCGGAGTTTTTTAATATGAGTATATCCGCTAAAAAAATATTTTTCTTTGATCTTGATGGGACTTTGCTTACGAGTAGTAAGCAGGTCTCAGAAAAGACCATGGAAGCCCTTAAAAAATTCACGGATGCGGGAAATCATTTCTGCATTAATACCGGGCGGGCGATTGACAGCGCTAAAGCTGTCGCTTCCGACCTGGGGCTGAATTTTAAGGGCTCTTTTTTATGTGGCAGCGACGGAACGGAGATCTTTGATGTCGACAAGGGTGAATACGTCTACAAGGTAGGTGTTCCGCTTGAACTTATCCGTCCTATCTTTGATCTGGCAAAAAAATATGATGTTCATATCCACGCTTACACGGAGACTCACCTTGTTTCATTAAATGACGGCGAGTGCATGAAATACTACAGAAGAGTTATAAAGACTCCTCTCATTATTACTGATGATATCTTAAAAGAAGTAAAGACGCCTCCGTCAAAGCTCTTATCGGTTGAGCTTCACGACCATGACAAACAGGAGCGTTTCAGAGAGGCTCTTCATAAGATGACGGGTGATGTGCTCACGACTCTTTATTCCAATCCGTATTATCTGGAAATCTTCCCTGCTGAAGCAGGAAAAGGAAGTGTTGTAAAACGCCTTTCTGATTATCTGGAAATCCCGATTGAGAATACGTATGCTGCGGGCGATGAAGAAAATGATATTTCGATGTTGCAGGCTGCGGGCTGCGGAATCGCAATGATAAACGGTAAGGATAACGTGAAGGCATGTGCGGATGTAATCACCAAGGAAGACAACGACCACGACGGACTGGCGGAGTATATACTGGGAGCGATATAAATGAGAGCAATTGATCTACACACACATTCGAATAATTCCGACGGAACTTTTACCGTTAAGGAACTAATGGATTATGCATATAAAAAAGACTTGGCGGCGATCGCACTTACAGACCACGATACGGTCAAGGGACTTGATGAAGCTATAAGCTATGCGGAAAAGCATTGCCCCGGACTTGAGGTTATTCCGGGCGTTGAAGTCTCAACCGTAAATGAGGGCAAGGATTGTCATATCGTCGGTCTCTATATCAATCATCACGATGAGACTTTTCTTAATAGGTTAAAAGAGCTTCATGATGTGCGCGAAAGAAGAAATGTCGAGATCGCAGCGAATCTTCATAATATCGCAGGCTTTGATTTTACCTATGAAGACGTTCAAAAAGAATTCCCCGGAGCTGTTATAACAAGAGCTCATTTTGCGAAATATCTTTTGGATAAAGGCTATGTCGGAAGCTGGCAGGAGGCCTTTGACAGATATATCGGAGAGGGTAAGCCCTGCTTTGTTCCTCCGAACAGGATAGATCCCGAAACAGGCGTAAGATACATTCTTGATGCGGGTGGTGTTCCGGTTCTTGCACATCCTATTTTGTATCATCTTAGTGATGAGAAGCTTGAAGCGCTTGTTTCAAGGCTTAAGGATGCGGGACTTATCGGAATAGAAGCCATTTATTCAACGTATGATTCACGAGATGAGAGACAGATAAAAGACCTTGCGAAGAAGTATGATCTTCTTATAAGCGGCGGCTCCGATTTCCATGGTAAAAATAAACCGAAGATCGATTTGGGAAGCGGCATGGGAAAGCTGTTTATTCCTGAGGATTTACTTGATGCGCTTAAGGCTGCGAGAGGTTGACAGAGCACGCGTTTTTGTGCTTTAATGAATTAAATTGTGAAAATTCAGGGGGCATTATTCCATGAGTGAAAATAATAAGATACCTTATAAAATTTATTTAAGTGAGGACGAGATTCCCAAGCAGTGGTACAACGTAAGGGCTGATATGAAAAATAAGCCTGCTCCGCTTCTTAATCCGGGAACACTTGAGCCTATGGGCTTTGAAGATCTTCGTCCCGTATTTTGCGATGAGCTTATTAAGCAGGAACTTGACGATACAACTCCTTATATTGATATTCCTCAGGAAGTTCAGGACTTCTACAAGATGTACAGACCTTCACCTTTGGTAAGAGCGTACTGTCTTGAGAAGGCACTCGGAACACCTGCCAAGATCTATTACAAATTTGAAGGTAACAACACAAGCGGAAGCCACAAGCTTAACTCCGCTATTGTTCAGGCATATTACGCCAAGAAGCAGGGGCTTAAGGGCGTTACCACAGAGACCGGTGCAGGTCAGTGGGGAACAGCTCTTTCAATGGCATCTGCATATCTTGGAATTGATTGTAAAGTATACATGGTTAAGGTTTCATATGAGCAGAAGCCTTTCAGAAGAGAGGTTATGCGTACATACGGTGCAAGCGTAACGCCTTCACCTTCAATGGATACTGAGATCGGACGTAAGATCAACGCCGAGCATCCCGGAACAACAGGTTCACTCGGATGTGCTATCTCAGAGGCTGTAGAAGTTGCAACCAAGACAGAGGGCTACAGATATGTTCTTGGTTCGGTTCTTAACCAGGTACTTCTTCATCAGACAGTTATCGGTCTTGAGGCTAAGGCCGCACTTGATAAGTACAACATCACACCTGATGTCATCATAGGATGTGCAGGTGGCGGATCAAACCTCGGCGGACTTATTTCTCCTTTCATGGGCGAGAAGCTCAGAGGAGAGAAGGATTACAGAATTGTCGCTGTTGAGCCCGCAAGCTGCCCGAGCTTTACAAGAGGTAAGTTTGCATACGACTTCTGCGACACCGGAATGGTATGTCCTCTTGCCAAGATGTACACACTCGGAAGTAACTTCATTCCTTCTGCGAACCATGCAGGCGGACTTAGATATCACGGCATGAGCCCGATCCTTTCACAGCTCTATCACGATGGTTATATGGAGGCTATTTCTGTTGAGCAGACATCTGTATTCGAAGCAGCTCAGCAGTTTGCAAGAGTTGAGGGTATTCTTCCCGCACCCGAATCAAGCCACGCTATCAGAGCAGCGATCGATGAAGCTCTTAAGTGCAAGGAGACCGGAGAGGAGAAGACAATTCTCTTTGGCCTTACGGGAACAGGATATTTCGATATGGTTGCATATCAGAAATTCAACGACGGCGAGATGACAGATTATATTCCTTCAGATGAGGAGCTTGCAAAGAGCTTTGCAACACTTCCAAAGGTTAATGGATAATATATAGACATTCACCCGCGAATGCTTGTTTTCTGTCTCGCATAGATTTACTAAAATTCAAAAACAGGAAAATGTCTCATTTCGTGTTACTCATGGAATTCGACATTTTCCTGTTTTTTTATTTTGTAAATCACTGCTCGTGCGAGAACAGCGCATTTGCGGGTGAATTGTCTATATATTAGCTATTATACCTTTGCGGTATTCTAATTGGTATTGCTTAGGTGATACACCAACTTGTTTGGTAAATGTTCTTGAAAAATTGGAGTAGTTGTTGAAGCCTGATTTGAAGCAAGCTTCATAGGCTGTGCTTCCTTCTCGCAAATGCTTGCATGCAAGTGCTATTCTTTTTGCGATGACATATTGGGAAATTGAAAGTCCCGATATTTTTTTTACGCATCTTGATATATATGTTCCGTTACTGTGGATTTCTTTTTCCAAGATCTTAAGTGAGATATCGTCTGTAAGATGCTTGTCTATGTAATTAAATGTTCTTTTTACGATGTCGGGCATCTTATCTTGTGAAATGGTTATATCGTTATGTTTATATTTTTTGTTTAGCATAACCATGATGATCTTAAGATAAGACATGGCGAGGATCACGGATTCGGGAGAGTTATTAAAAAGATTATCCTGAAGCTTTCTGCTTAACAGATCTATCTCTTCGAGTTCTTCCTCCTCCAGATGAAAAGAGTGAATCTTCTTGTCGTTATATGGCTTAAAACAGTTGTTTAGGCTATATTCTGATGTTGAAGCATCGTCTATTATATTTTCACTTACGTTTATTACAATTCTATCGTAGATACCGGGAGTCGAAAGCTTTCCTCTGTGGAATCTGTACTTTGGGACCAGTGCGACATCACCGCGTTCCATTTCGATACCGGAATTATCCGTAAAAAGACTAAGGCGACCTTTTTTAATGATCAGTATCTCGTGGCAGGTGTGATTATGCATGTCATCAGTCTCGTCGAGAGGATCGGTAATGGTCTTTACTTCGCATACAAGGTCGGAACCCATAGCCTGATAAAGTTTTCTTCCTTTTTCGTTCATAATTTCTTTCCTTTAATATGACTTTGAAAGTATTATATCGTGATTACGTTTATACCACAATCATAAAAATTGCGCAAACTGATATAAGTATTGTACAGAATTTTATATGTTTTTTGTTGCAACATGCATAAAACGCCGAAAATAGGTATTATTCCAAAATATACATGGTCGCATTTTGCAATATTTTAATCATATCTGTAAAGGAGAAATCTATACTTAAGTGATAAAGTGAGCTTATCAGAAAACTTGAAGGAGAAAGAAAGTGGCTAGAGATAAAGCTTTTAAAGCACCAAAAGTAAAGTTCGACAAAGTCTACTTCAAGAGATATTATCAGCTGTATCTTTTATTGGCATTACCTTTGATATATCTTTTGATATTCAAGTATATTCCCATGTGGTACATACTTATCGCATTCAAAAAATACAGTATTGTCTTGCCCGTTCATAAGATGGCATGGGCCAAGAACAACGGTATGGAGTTTTTTATAAAAGCTTTCAAGTCAAAAGACTTTATGATAGCGCTTAAAAATACCATTGTTCTTAATCTTAAAGATCTGATCGTAGGTTTCCCGGTTCCGATAATATTTGCTCTTATATTAAACGAGCTTAGAGTTAAGCGATTTAAAAAGGTTGTGCAGACGATCACTTACATGCCTCACTTTCTTTCATGGGTTGTTATCTATGGATTGGCGCTGCAGCTTTTTGCTCCTTCAACCGGACTTGTAAATATATTCATCGAAAAGCTTGGCGGAACTTCCGTAAATTTCCTTGGTGAACCCGGAAATTGGGTGAGAACTTATATAGGACTTGGAATCTGGCAGAGCTTTGGCTGGAATTCGATCATATATCTTGCAGCGATCGCAGGAATCTCGCCCGATCTTTATGAAGCGGCGAGCGTGGACGGCGCTTCAAGATTTCAAAAGATGTGGCATATAACACTTCCCGGAATCAGATCAACTATAATCGTTCTTCTGATCATGGCACTTGGAAATATCATAGGTTCAGGATTTGACAGACCTTTTGCACTTGCCAATCCCACTGTGCTTGAAAAAGCTGAAGTAATTGCTACGTATGTTTATAAGGCAGGTATTAAAGGCTCGCAGTTTTCTCTTACCGCCGCGGTTGGCTTATTCCAATCTGTAGTAAATGTATTCTTCTTGTTAGGCGCCAACTGGTTATCCAGAAAATTTGGCGAACGCGGAATCTGGTAGGAGGTTAATGTAATGGAAGAAAGTAGAGCGGTGCATTCCACCGGAAGTAGGATTGGGGATGCGATATTTATTTTGATTTGCCTTATCATTTCTCTGATGTGTATCATCCCGATGATAAATCTTTTGGCTAAATCCGTTTCGGGAACTGACTATCTTATCAGAAGAGAAGTTTATTTATTGCCGAAAGGCTTAAACTTTGATGCATATATGCATGTTTTAAAGGATGCAAAATATATAAAGTCTTTTGCGTGGACAGCGTTTTTGACAGTCGGATGTACGATCCTTTCTCTTACAATGACGATGTTGTGCGCTTATCCTCTTATCTTTGAGGGACTTAAGGGCAGAAAGTTCATAAACATTTTTGTCACCATCACAATGTTTTTTAACGCAGGTATTATTCCGAATTACCTTCTTCTTTTTAGGATCGGAATGATAGATACTCCTTGGGCGCTTATTATTCCCAGCTGTATGAGCGTTTATAACGTCATCATCATGAGAAGTTTCTTTTACGGAATACCGGAGTCTCTCAGGGAGTCGGCGCAGATAGACGGGGCAAGCTTTATAAGGATACTTGTCAGCATCTATATTCCTCTTTCCAAGCCTGTTATGGCAACGCTTGCATTATTCTATGCGGTAGGAAGATGGAACGGATACTCTGATGCACTTATGTACATTAAGAACAAAGAACTGTATCCTTTGCAGCTTCTTTTATATAACATTCTGAAAAATATAAATGCTGTTGAGGTTGCGACGCAGGAGGGATTTACAACTCCGGGACTTAACGAAGCGATCAAATGTGCAATTGTTATGTTCTCAACGGTTCCGATCATTTGTATATATCCTTTCCTTCAGAAGTACTTCATTTCGGGAGTAACTCTCGGAGCGGTAAAGGAATAAAGAGGGTAGTTAAGCAAAAAAACTATATATAAAAATAATGGGAGGTTATAAGGATGAAGAAAAAAGTTTTATCGGTTGTTCTTGCATGTGCAATGGTCTTTTCTCTTGCAGCATGCGGTAACACAGGCGGGGGATCTGCGAACGCACCGGCCGGCACAGGTTCAAACGGTTCTGATTCGGTAGCTTCAGGGGATGCAGCCGCTTCTGAGCTTACAGACGGAAAATTTGCCGACACAAGACATATCACCGTAGAGGTATATGACAGAAATAACGACGGTGGTTCGGACCCTACCAATAATGTTTACACAGAGTATATTAAAAAGGGCATGCTTGAAAAACACAATGTTGAAGTTGAGTTTGTAGCTATTCCCCGTTGGACTGAGACAGATGAGATCAACACTCAGCTTGCAGCAGGAACGGCTCCCGATGTATGTGTGACTTATTCATATCCTACTATCAAAGCTTACGCTGATATGGATGCTGTAATCGATATGAGACCTTACATCGACAATTATAAGGATGAGCTTCCAAACCTTTGGAACTGGCTTGGAGAAACAAATCTTTATTGGAATTCGGATCTTAATGACGGAACAACTTGGGCTATAGAAGCTAAGCTTGCAAACATGAATCGTGTTATCACATTCATTCGTAAGGACTGGCTTGATAAGCTCGGACTTAAAGAGCCCACAACCAAGGAAGAGTTCCATGATGTTCTCGTTGCGTTTAAAGAGAATGCGGATACACTTCTTGGCGCTGACGCAAACAAGATGATCCCTTATTCGGTATCATATGATGTGGGTTGGAGAGCAGGAACACTTATTGAATCTTTCTTGGATCCCAATATGTCCGATAAAGAATATTATGTAAATGGTTTTGATGACAGAAAGCTTACTCAGAACGGAACCAAGGAAGGTGTTAAGCTTCTTAATGACTGGTATAACGAAGGCCTTATGTGGAAGGATTTCTACCTTTACGGTTCAGGTGATTCTACTGAGGATGATATGATGAAAGCCGGTTATGTCGGAGCATTTACACATAACTGGGATTATCCGTGGAGAAACGGTGATGATTCAATCGCAGCAAACCTTAAGAGACTTATAGGTGACGATGCCAAGTATATAGCTATCGATCCTTTTGAAGATAAGAACGGCGGACACAACAAGTTCCTTGCCGGTCCTATCGACAGAAAGATATTCTTCCCCGCAACCAATGATGAGCCTCTTGCGTCAATGCTTTATCTTGATTATATTTCAAGCCCTGAAGTAATCGAATTCCTTCAGGTAGGTGAAGAGGGTGTGACACACAATGTTCTTGATGACGGCGGTTATGAGATCGTTGCCGCAACAGGAGATGCTATACAGAACTCAGGAATGAATATCGACTATACGATCACATGTAACGGTCTTCACCTTACCAATGAGGATCTTACAAATAAGTCACTTGCACACACATATGCAGGTATCGATCCTCAGGATATACTTGATGCTGACAAGATCGCAAAGACAGATACAAGAGTAGGTATCAATGTTAATGTAGGTGATATCGAGGCTGAGACAGGTGCCGGCGATACGCTCACAGCTAAGAGAGATACATGCTATGATAACGCTGTAAAAGCTCCTTCTGCAGATTTTGATTCTGTATGGGAGGAAGGCCTTTCAGATTATCTTACTTCCGGCGGACAGGCTATTATTGATGAAAGAACCGAGAAGTGGGACGCTGTTTATCCTTCAGATAATATCAGATAATAAGAATATTTAAATTAAAAAGTCTTCTTCTTACATTTACAAAGTGTAGGAAGAAGGCTTTTCTTTATACATTTGCTATAACGCCGTTACGATATTCAATCTGAAACTGTTTTGGAGATACTCCGACTTGCTTGGTAAAAGTGCGAGAGAAGTTGGAGTAGTTGTTAAAGCCGGATCTGTAGCAAGCTTCGTTTGCGGTGTTGCCTTCGCGAAGGTATCTGCAGGCGAGTGCGATTCTCTTTGCGATTATATATTGAGAGATCGTAAGTCCGGATATCTTTTTTACACATCTTGATATGTAAGTTCCGTTGTTGTGTATCTCGTTTTCCAAAGACTTAAGTGTGATATCCTCGGTAAGGTGTTTGTCTATATAATTAAAGGTTCTCTTTACTATGTCGGGCATCTTGTCTTCGGCAAGAGAGAGTTCGTTTTTTCTGTACTTTCTGTTTATCATGACAAGTATAAGTTTAAAATATGCATCTATAAGAATGGGCGATTCGGGAGAATTGCTGAACAGATTCTCTTTTAGCTTAGAACTGTATTTGTCGATTTCTTCCAGTTCATCTTCATCCAGATGAGCGGTGTGGATGTGCTTGTCGTTATACGGTTTAAAGCATTTATTAAGATCATACTGATCATACGAAGCATCTTCCAATATATTCTCAGTGACATTTATAACTATTCTGTCGTATTCATTTGTGGTAAGTATCTCACCTCTGTGGAACTTATACATCGGAATAAGTGCAATATCACCCCTTGTTAATTCTATTCCCGCGTGATCGGTAAAGAGATTGAGTCGTCCCTTTTTTACGATAAGTATCTCGTGGTTGGTGTGATTATGCATGTCAGTAGTCGTATCGAAGGGGGCACTGACGTTCTTGATCTCACATAACAATTCTGCGCCTAGTGAATGGTATGATCTTTTCCTTATCTCGTCCATTGTTGTTCTCCCTTAATTTCTGAATATAGAGTATTATAACGTGAAAACGTGCACAACACAATGCTAAAAAATTGCGCAAATTGATACAAAAAATATATACAATTCTATATTTTTAATGGATAATCCGCATGAATACGTAAAAACATTGCAAATAGTATATTTTGTAAAAGTTAGTTGACGCAATGTTCTTATCAATTAAGTGGACGGAAATCAGACGATACTTTGATATATTAAAAACCAGCAAAAAACAATTCAAAATTTTGGGAGGCTTCTATGAAAGATCATCGTAAGCTTGGTGCCAAGATATGGAACTATCGCTGGCTATATCTGATGCTCGTTCCGATACTGGCATATTACGTCATCTTTAAATACATACCAATGTATGGCGTAACCATAGCGTTTAAGGACTACAACGTATTTAAGGGAGTACTTGCAAGTCCTTGGTGCGGATTTAAAGTTTTCAATAAGCTTTTTGCCAATAAGAATTTCTGGCACGCCGTACGCAACACACTTATTCTTAATTTCGCAACACTGCTTGTAAGTTTTCCGCTTACAATCATCGTATCTCTTATGCTTAATGAGGTAAGAAGTGCACTGTTTAAGAGAGTCACACAGTCAATTCTATATCTGCCTCACTTTATTTCATGGGTAGTTGTTGCAGCTATTTCGGTAAACATGTTCTCTGTGACAGACGGTACGATCAACATGATCGTTGAGAGAGCAGGTTTTAAAGCAATTCCTTTCCTTTCGGACAATACTTGGTGGGTTGTTACCTACGTTATATGTAATGTTTGGAAAGAGATCGGATGGGGAACAATCATATATCTCGCGGCACTTACCGGTGTTGATGAGAGCTTGTATGAAGCTGCTTACCTTGATGGCGCTACAAAGTTCCAGAGACTTATCTATATCACACTTCCATCAATTAAATCAGTCATAGTGACAATGCTCATATTACAGATCTCCAAGATGATGACCATTGGCTTGGAAGCACCTCTTCTTATCGGTAACAAGAAGGTTTTGGGTGTATCCGAAGTTATCAGTACATATACCTACAGAATAGGTATTGAGAGAGCAAAGTACAGCGACTCTACTGCGATCGGACTTTTCCAGTCTGTATTCAACATCATTGTACTTGTTCTTGCCGATAAATTTGCCAAGCTCATCGGCGAAGACGGAATTATCTAATCTAGGAGGCTTATATGACGACAAAGAAAAAACTGTCGGTAGGACTGGTTATAAACGGAATAGTACTTTTTATCATAGGTTTTATATGCCTGTATCCGTTTCTCAACGTACTTGCTTATTCGATGAGCGGATACAATGCGGTTCTTTCAGGCAAGGTAACCTTTTATCCTATTGATTTTAATATTGATGCTTACAGACAGATTCTGGGAAAAACACAGATCTGGCTGGCGATGAGAGCAACAGTGATAGTTACTTTATTGGGAACTGCACTTTCTCTTATACTTACGATTTTTGCGGCTTATGCTTTATCAATCAAGGATCTTCCGGGAAGAAAAGCTTTTACGATTTTTATTCTTTTCACTATGTATTTTAGCGGTGGAATGATCCCTACATTCATTGTTGTAAAGAGTTTGGGAATGTACGACACTTTGCTTTCGCTTTTTTTACCGCAGGCGATCAACGTATTCAACTTCATCGTAATGCGTACATTCTTTAGGAACCTTCCCGAGAGTTTATCGGAAGCGGCAAGAATAGACGGCGCTTCATATATGACGATACTGTTTAAGATCGTACTTCCTCTTTCAATACCGATCATTGCAACCATCGGACTTTTCTATGCGGTTGCATATTGGAACACATATTTCGATGCACTTCTTTATATCAAGAGTCCTGAGAAATATACATTACAGTTAAGACTTAAGAGCCTTCTTTTTGAAGGTGAGCTCAACAACTCAGGTGCTAATGTGGAGGGTATCGGTACTCAGGTTATGACGCAGTCACTTAAGATGGCAACGGTTGCGGTTTCAACAATGCCTATCCTTGTGGTTTATCCATGGCTGCAAAAGTACTTTGTTAAGGGCGTTATGATAGGTTCAGTTAAGGGTTGATCCTGTCTTAGCTTTTATAAATGCGAAAGGAGCAAAATATGAAAAAGAGAGTTATTTCTTTGGTTCTTGCAACAGTCTTTGCAACTACCATGCTTGCGGGGTGCGGTATCAAAAATGAGCCTGCTCAGCAGGGCACAACAAGCACTGACACAGCTGACACAACAAGTGAAGGGGGAGAGGATTCAGCCAAAGCTGATACACCGAGTAAGTATCAGACAACATACGGTTCAAAGCAGTTCGATAACGTGACTATCACTGTAGAGCTTTTCGACAGAAGCAATGCTCCTGACGGTTCAACCATCACTGACAACAAGTGGACCAAGTATGTTAACGAGCAGATGAACAAGGTTGGTATCAACGTAGAGTTTGTACCTGTTCCCAGATGGGATGAGGTTACCAAGATGCAGGCACTTGTTCCTGCAGGTGAAGCTCCCGACCTTACACTTACATACACATATGCATATGCAGAAGACTATTTTAACCAGGGTGGTACATGGGATCTTTCTGAGTTTGTAGACGGAAAAGATCAGGCTCAGAACCTTAGAGCTTATATCGGAAGCGATGTTCTTGATATCGGACGTAACTCAGACGGAGCGCTTTACGGAATCGTAGCAAGAAGAGCTACAACAGCTAAGAGTAACTACTTTATCCGTAAGGACCTTCTTGATAAGCTTGGACTCGATGTTCCCAAGAATCCCGATGAGCTTTACAACTGCCTTGACAAGATGGTTCATGAGAATCCCAACGGCGACAAGAATGCAGTCGGAGCCATCATCTGGAACGGCTGGAACTTAAAGGAAGTATTCTCACAGATTGCAAACGATCCTCTCAAGAACAATATTTGCGGCGGCGGTGAGGAAGTTATCCAGGATTACTATGATCCCGGTATGCATGATTACTACAAGTTCCTCAACAAGCTATACAACAACGGACTTCTTCATCATGAGTATTACACACTTAAGGAAGATGATTTCAAGAGCCAGATCGTATCAGGTAAGCTTTGCTTTGCTGAGTACAGTGTAAACGGTAACGTTGATGTTCTCCGCGGATCACTTCTTAAGACACTCAGAGAGAATGTTTCGGATGCAGACTTTGTTTCTATTCCTCAGTTTGCAAACGTTAATGACGGACAGGTATATAACGCAGGTTACGGTGAAGGCGGACTTATCGCATTCTGCCCCAAGACTGCTGATGAAGAGAAGGTTGAGGCTTGCATGACATACCTTGACTGGATGTGCACAAAGGAAGGCGGTTTCGTTCTTTATCACGGATTTGAGGGCGAGAACTACAACATGGTTGACGGTGTTCCTCAGGTTATCGATGCTGAGTTCAATGCAACAGATAAGGACTGGATCCGTACAGATATCTTTATTGTAGGTAACCAGGGTTACTTCGAGTCTGTTGAGGACTTCAACAAGTGCACAGCTAAAGAGGCTCCCGGCTTTGAAGATTATGTAATGCAGAACTATGAGCTTGCGCTTGAAGGAAATGTAATTCATGACGCTTCTTGGACATCACCTTCAACAGCAGATCTGATCACAGATCTTAATATCGCAAAGGATGATTATCAGGTTAAGGTTGTAACTTGCCCTGAGGCTGAGTTCGATGCTACTTTCCAGGAGTACATGGATGAGCTTAAGAGCATTGGTATAGACACTATCATCGATGAGCGTACTGAGTACTACGAGGCGAGACAGTAATACTTTTTCCAAAATGAATTTAATTTGAATTTATGCGGGGTGGCAGTAATAATCCTGTCACCTCGCATTTTTAAAGGAGAGAAAATGAGTAAACAAGACGGAATGAATTATGCGCCAAAGGGGAAGCCGAGCCCTGTTGTTAAAGACGGTGAGTTCTGCATTGCTGCAATAGCACTTAATCACGGACATATATACGGAATGTGTAACGGCCTTATCGAAGCCGGAGCGACTCTTAAGTGGGTATATGACGATGATGAGAAGAGAGTCGAGAATTTTGTAAAGACATATCCCGGAGTTAAGGTTGCAAAGAGTGAAAAAGAAATCTTGGATGACCCTGAAGTTAAGCTTGTTTGCTCTGCAGCTGTTACCAGCGAAAGATGCCCTTTGGGTATAAGGGCTATGAAAGCGGGGAAAGACTATTTTACGGACAAGGCTCCTCTTACAACACTCGAACAACTTGAGGAAGCCAAAAAGACGGTGGCAGAGACCGGTAAGAAATACATGGTTTATTACAGCGAGAGAATTCATGTTGAATCGGCTGTATATGCAGGACAACTTATTGAAAGAGGTCTTATCGGAAAGCCGGTTCATGTAGACGGCTTCGGACCTCACAGGATCGGTGATCCCAAGGGAAGACCCGATTGGTTTTTTGAAAAAGAAAAATACGGCGGAATCCTATGTGATATAGGAAGCCATCAGATAGAACAGTTCTTATTCTTCTGCGGAGAAGAGAACGCACACGTCGCATACAGTGAAGTTGCCAATTACAACCATCCCGATCATCCGGGACTTGACGATTACGGTGATGCAATAATAGTTGGCGATAACGGAGCGACACAGCACTTCAGAGTGGATTGGTTTACTCCCGACGGCCTTTCGACTTGGGGAGACGGACGTACATTTATCATCGGAACCGATGGATATATTGAGATCCGTAAGTATGTAAATGTCGGAACAAATGACGGAACGACAGATCATGTTTTCCTTGTAAATAAAGACGGAGAGCAGCATTTTGAAGTTGCCGGCAAGGTGGGATATCCCTTCTTTGGTCAGCTCATACTTGACTGTATCAACAGAACGGAAAATGCTATGACACAGGCACATGCATTTAAAGCAGCCGAGCTTTGCGTAAGAGCGCAGATGCAGGCGGTGGACTTAAGCCGCAGATATAAGTAATCACTTAGCGTTGGTTTGGGTTATATAACACATACAGATTGGAGACGTAATAATGATAAACGTAGCTATAGTAGGAACGGGTAATATCGCCAATATGCACGTTAAGGGACTTCTCGAATTCCCCGATAGATGTAAGATCGTAGCACTTTGCGATATCTACCCCGAAAAAGCGCAGGCAATGAAAGAAAAATATGATATTAAGGATGCTGAAGTTTTTGCAGATCATAAGAGCATGCTTGAATCGGATATAAAGATAGATGTTGTTCATGTATGTACTCCTCCTTACGTACATAGTTCCATCAGCATCGACAGCATGAATGCCGGCTGCAACGTACTTTGCGAAAAGCCTCTTGCAGCCAGCATTGAGGAGTGCAACGAGATGCTTGATGCCGAGAAAAAGAACGGAGTGGTTCTCGGAGCCATTGCTCAGAACAGATTCAGAAACGGCGTCTATAAGCTTAAAAAGCTCCTCGACAGCGGACTTGCGGGCAAGCTTTGTTTCGCTGAGGTTGAATCCGCTTGGTGGAGAGCTCATTCATACTATGACCTCTGGTGGAGAGGAACTTGGGAAAAAGAGGGCGGTGGACCTACACTTAACCATGCGGTTCACCATATCGACATGCTCAACTGGATGATGGGATGTGAGCCTACAGAAGTAATCGCTATGCTTTCAAATGTCATGCACGACAATGCGGAGGTAGAGGATATTTCTGTAGCATGCGTAAGATACAAGGACAATAGCATGGCAAGGATCCTAAGCTCTGTTGTTCATCACGGAGAGGAGCAGGGTATATCGCTTCAGTGTGAGAAGGCCAAGATCTCGGTTCCTTTTGATGTAAAGGCAGAGATCGGACAGGCCAACGGTTTTCCAAAAGAGGGCGGAAATACAGAACTTATTAAAGAAATCACAGATTACTACAACAGTATCCCAGATCTTAAATACGAAGGGCATACAGGCGAGATAGATGATTATCTTACAGCTCTTGAGAACGGAACAAGACCTCTTATCACGGGAGAAGACGGTAAAAGAACCATTGAACTTATCACAGCTATCTATGCAGCCGGAATTATGAAAAAGCAGGTAGAGATGCCTATTTCAATGGATTCGGAGTTTGCTCATACGGGAACTATAGTTAAGAAAGCACCTCATTTCTTTGAGAAAAAAGAGAGCGTTGAGAACTTTGCAGATGAATCTTTTACCGTAGGAAACTATAAATAAAAGACGGAGAAGCTTATATGATCAAGTTTGCTATTGTCGGTATCGGCAATATGGGAAGCGTTCATGCAGGGAAGCTTTATGATGGCGCGGTAAAAGGGGCAACCCTTGCCGCGCTTTGTGACGCCGATATGGAAAAACTAAATGCTGCCAAGGATATTTACGGTGATAATATTCTGTATTTTGACGATTATCATGAGATGATAAAGAAAAAAGTGGCGGATGTTCTTTTGATAGCTACGCCTCATTATCTTCATCCGATAATAGCTGTGGAAGCTTTTGAAAACGGTTGGAACGTTCTTACCGAAAAGCCTGCGGGAGTCGATACGGCTTCGGTTGAAACTATGAATGAGGCGGCGAAGAAGAGCGGAAAAGAATTCGGGATCATGTTCAATCAAAGAACAGATCCTTTATATCAGGCACTTCGATATTATATCTCTATCGGAATGTTTGGCGAAATAAAGCGCTTTGTTTGGATTATCAGCAATTGGTACAGGACGCAGGGATACTATGATTCCGCAGGTTGGAGAGCTACCTGGAAAGGCGAGGGCGGCGGAGTTTTGATCAATCAGTGCCCACACAACCTGGATCTTTGGCAGTGGATGATTGGTATGCCGATAAGTATTCATGCGCATTGTATTAAAGGTCATTTTCATGATATCGCAGTCGAGGATGATGCAACGATATATGCTCGTTATCCAAACGGTGCGACTGGTGTCTTCATTACTTCCACTGGAGAATATCCGGGAACAAACAGAATAGAGATATCAGGAACAATGGGTAAGGCTGTAGCCGAGGACGGAAAGCTTAAGCTGTTTCTTTTGCATAGGGATGAAGAGCTCTTAAGACAAGAGAAGTTCGGCTTTGTTACCGATGAGAAAGTCAGTAAGATCGAGCTTAATTTTGGAACGGATAACAATGGCCATATCAAGATACTTCAGAATTTTACTGACCATCTTTTAACCGGAAAAGAGCTTGTTGCTCCGGGATATGAAGGTATAAATTCGCTTACGATAAGTAACGCGGCTTATCTGTCTACATGGCTTGACCGGGAAATCGAGATACCTTTTGATAAGGAGCTTTTTGTAAAAGAACTTTCGAAGCAGAAGGATAAAGATAAACAAGGCGGCCCGGCAGAGCATAAGCTCAGTATGAATACGGAATACTCGGGAAGATGGCAGGTCCGCTGGTAAACATATGATAAAATACTTTGTTGTCTATGATGCTTTAATGTGTTAAAATGGGCACTGTGTATTGTGAATTGCATCGCATTTAATGCGCGGTAATAAATAAAGTTAGATTGGAGTATTGTTATGAATATCGTATGTTTGGACCTTGAGGGCGTACTTGTCCCTGAAATTTGGATCGCATTTGCAAAAGAGAGCGGAATCCCCGAGCTTAAGAAGACTACAAGGGATGAGCCCGATTATGATAAGCTTATGAACTGGAGAATCGGAATTCTTAAGGAACACGGACTTGGTCTTAAGGAGATTCAGGAGACTATCGCCAAGATAGATCCCCTTCCCGGTGCCAAGGAATTCCTTGATGAACTTAGAAAGACTACTCAGGTAATCATCATAAGTGATACATTTACACAGTTTGCAACTCCTCTTATGGAGAAGCTTGGCTGGCCCACAATTTTCTGCAACTCTCTTGAGGTTGCTGATAATGGAGAAATTACTGGATTCAAGATGAGAATCGAGAATTCCAAGCTCACAACAGTTAAGGCTCTTCAGTCTATCGGATATGAGACTATCGCAAGCGGCGACAGCTACAACGACCTTGCTATGATCCGGGCTTCAAAGGCAGGCTTCCTTTTCCGTTCAACGGATAAGATCAAGGCAGATTACCCTGAACTTCCCGCATTTGAAGAGTATGACGATCTTCTTGCAGCTATCAAGAAGGCACTTTGATAATCAGCCATTTGAATATTGTAATTAAGAGGAATCGCGTTCTTACAGGAGCGCGATTCTTTTTCTTTATTCATGTTGGTTTGTCTTTTTTGAAAAAAGAAGAATATAATAGAACTAGGTTTTGATTTCATGTACGATGGAGCAAAATATGGCGAATGTAATTAACTATATAAAATGGCGCGGAGATCTGACATTTGGAAGAGCTCCGTTTAATGAAGTAGATAATCTTGCGCTTTCGCTTCTTGTTTATAATGATTTTGCCGGAATAATCCCCGGCAAGGATGAAGAGGGAAGTGTAACTGTAAAAAAGGCATCCGAAGAATTTATTAAGACATATTCTTTGGAGGGCGCACCTAAAACGGACTTTGGCTGGGTGCCTTACTATATGAGGAATTCCAAGAGGTTCGGAGAGCTCAGGCTTTCCGATTATCTTGATATTAAAGATACCGAGAGAGATATGATGATCACGGCATTTACCGTTCATTTTCCAAGTGGTGCCGTTTTTGTGGTGTTTAGAGGAACCACAATGGAAATTGATGACTGGAGAATGGACTTCCAGATCAGTTTTGAAGAGATAAAAGCGCAGAAAGCCGCTGTTAAGTATCTTAATCATATTTTGAATAAATACGCAGGTGATGTGTATGTGGGCGGACATTCCAAGGGAGGTAATCTTGCTCTTTATGCTGCCATGCATATTTCCGATGATGTTCAGGACAGGATAAAACATATATACAGCAATGACGGTCCGGGCTTTTGTCCCGAGCTTATCGATATGAAGAAGTTTGAAGATATCAAGTGGAAGCTTACGCATATCGTTCCTACATACAGTATCGTGGGAATGCTCTTTGAACTTCCTGTTCCGCACAAGATAGTTGCCAGCGATGCCACTAAGCTTTTGCAGCATTCGGGTATGACGTGGCAGGTAGAAGGAGACCATTTCGTAACCAGATTGCATCTGACAGAAGAAAGCTCGGGGCTTAACAGGGTTATTGACGACTGGATCGGTAATGCCACCATGGAGCAGAGAAAGTCATTTACCAAGGATATGTTTGATTCGATGAAGTCAGGCGGAGCTGTTTCGCTTGAAGATATATCCAAGAGCGGAATCCACGATTTCGGAACGATAATCCTATCCGCAGCGGGATCGGAGAGTAAGACCAAGATACTACTTGGCAAGTTCTTCGGGTCACTATGGCGTGAATTTGAGAAGATAAGGATTCTTGAAGCTCTTAAGACGCAGCAAGGTATTATTGATGTCTTTCTTATATTGTTGGGCATTATTTTCCTTGCCACGCCTCAGGCTGTGTATAACTTTATAGGCGGCGGTGTAGCGATTTCCTGTGCAATCTGGAGCGCTACAAGGCTTATAAAGGCAGGCCTTCGAGAGGAAAAAGCCTTTATTAAGCGAGGCCGAATGGTATTCCATATATTTGTACTTAGCTTTATGGTCTTTATTCTTTCCAATATTGAGAGAATACCAAAATGGACCAATGCGCTAGTTTCGATAGTGTTCTTTTACCTTGCAATAGCCAGTGTGTTCTATATAGTTAAACACAAAGATACCATCAAAAAGGGTGGAATATTCTGGATGATCACGATAGCCGTTATCAACCTTAACCTCGGCATTATAACCTTGTTTATGCCGCAGCGCCTTAACTACGGTAAATCCATCACTGTGGGAAGTTACCTGATACTTATCGGTATCGTAAGACTAGTCATTCAGATTTTGACCAAGAGAGGATTGCACGAACGATCGGTCAATCCGTATGAAAGTAATGAATAAGTGAATAAGATAAAGAGTCGCTTGCCGGTCTTGTGCAACAAAAAAGTACCGCCACCGGGATCCTGCCGCAGTGACGGTACTTTATAATTCTGAAAGGTTATTCATGTTCCCTTTCCTCCTTCACTCTTTATATCGTCTTTTAGTTTTCCGCCTTTAGAGCTTTGAATTAAATTCATATATTTGTTAGAATGATTTACAAAATGTTTATAAATTTGGGGAATGACTCTATGAAATGCAATAATTGCGGACATGAAGTGAAAGAGAAATTAAAATATTGCCCGATTTGCGGTAATCCAATGATATCTATTGATGACAGCGGTTGGGAAAAGATAGAAGTAGAAGAGAAGATCTTTAAAGATGTTCCTGAAGATAATCCGGATAAAAACGATGCTGTTGAACAATATAATATAAAAAAGAAAAAAGAGATCAGGAAGGAGAAAGGCATTGCGGCGCTCATCCTTACTGCTTTGTTCGTGTTTATCGGATGTCTTTTTATAATTCCTAATTTCTGGTCTGTTTATTATACGTTTAAAAGTCCTGTTGTATCTAAATTTATCGATCCCGACTCGGATATAGTGAACCTTGCCGAGAATAACGGCGTTATTTATAACAATCGAGATAATGTCAATTCGGAGTTTAAAGACAATCTCAGCAATATGATCTATATTCCCGCAGGTCATATCGGTATTGTGGTAGATAATGACAATAATCTTTATTTTATAAACTGCGAGGATCTGACGACGGAATATATTGATCACGCGGTTGGATACAGTTGCAGCTATTACGGTGCGGTTTTATATTATATCGATGATGGTGGCAGGCTTAAGGTGAATGACCTTGCCAATAGGAAAACCTGGATTCATAAAACAAATAATGAAGTTGTCAGTGCGGCAATGTCACCTAATTCAGGTTATCTTTGCTGTGAAGAAACCTGGTACGATGTTAATAATGGCCAACAGTATAAGGCCTGTATAGTCGATAAAAACGATAATGTTATATATGAGTATACTATCGGAGATGAATTCTATGATCTTCTTGGCATGAGCAATGACGGAGACACTGTTTATATGTGCTCTTATAGCCTGGGAAGATTATATTGTCTGCATGATAAGCGTTTAAAAACAATCTATTGGTCGAATATCTACAATGCCGATCAGCTATATTTAAACAGTGAGCAGAATAAGCTGCTTTTTGTAAATAACGGTAAGGTATATTATCACGTTGCGGGAGAAGAAGAGTGCAAGGAAGTGTTCACGGGAACCAATTGCATAGTCTATCCAAAGGCGAATGTCGATATTATCGATAATATGCATTTTATTCTTGAAGAAGATTTTGACGGATACGTTATCTGTGAGCAAGGCTTTGGAAATGAGAGTAAGTACTACTGGCTTAATGAAGATATAAAGCCTATTCCGTTTGCAAAAAATGATATAGAGTATACGGTAGAAACCGTAACTACCGATAAGCATGGATATAAGTTTTTGTACACATACGGATCCGAAATTCATTATGCTACATTAAACGATGGAAAATCAGGCGATGTAACTCTTAAAGATATCAAGGACCCTGTTTTACAGATTGTTTCGGATAATCAAGCTGTTGATATTTGGATATCGACAGCGGGTAATAAGATATATCATGTAAGAGGTGATGCCATCGAACAAATTTATGAGCATCCTATTTCAGACGGTGAAGATCCCCCGGAACTTGCTTATGACTCACTTACTGAATTTTTGTATTATACGACTCCGGATAATAAGCTTATCGGTGTAGATAAAGAAGATGAAGTCAAAATGCTGATAAAAGGTGTTAAAGGCTTTGTCCCCGGAACCGAGGATTCGGGAGATATAATCTTTGAGTTTAAAGGCGGGGCAGAGTATAGGATCATATTCGATAAACTTATAAGATTTGATGATCAGTGATCGGAACAATATATTTATGATAAAAAACGGCTTGGGTACATATGTACTCAAGCCGTTAGTGTTTATTAATAATTATTATACGTTAAGTTCTGAACCTGTAAGGAGCTTATATGCTTCAAGGTACTTAGCGATTGTCTTGTCGATGACATCCTGAGGAAGATTGTAGTCACACTCGGGATTAGCCTTTAAGTAGTCACGAACGAACTGCTTATCAAATGAAGGCTGACCGTGACCGGGTTCATAGCCGTCTACGGGCCAGAAACGTGAGCTGTCGGGTGTGAGCATCTCATCAGCAAGCACAACCTCGCCGTTTTCATCAACACCGAACTCAAACTTGGTATCTGCGATTATGATACCGCGAGTGAGAGCGTAGTCTGCACATTTTTTATAAAGAGCAATAGTGTAATCCTTGATCTTGGTTGCGTACTCAAGTCCCTTTCCGGGGAAAGCCTTCTCAAGTACTTCTACGCTGCGGTCAAAATCGATATTCTCATCGTGATCGCCGATCTCAGCCTTGGTGCTGGGAGTGTAGATGGGTTCAGGAAGCTTGTCGCATTCCTTAAGACCTTCGGGAAGCTTGATTCCGCATACGGTTCCGTTTTCTTTGTAGCTGTTCCAACCGCTACCTGTGATATATCCTCTAACGATGCACTCAACGGGAACCATATTGAGCTTTTTGCAAAGCATGCTGTTTCCTGTGAAATCAGGTGTTCTGAAGAACTCGGGCATATCAGCCGTATCAACGCTGATCATGTGGTTGGCTACGATGTCTTTGGTGTAATCAAACCAGAACTTAGACATCTGTGTGAGAACAGCACCTTTCTTGGTTACTTTGTTTTTGAGAATTACGTCGAAGGCAGAAATTCTGTCTGTTGCTACCATGATCAGGTTTTCACCGATGTCATAGATCTCACGAACTTTACCTTCTTTAACAGGACTAAATGTTTGCATTATTGCTCCTCCTTAATATATAGAAAAGATAACTTTATCAGTCGTCTTCCTCTTCCTCAGCAACTGTATTGTATACTGTACGCTTTCTTGCCATCTCGTCGCTTTCGAGATATTCATCATAAGTTGAACGCTTATCTACCAAAGTTCCGTCGGGAAGGATTTCCATTATTCTGTTGGCTGTAGTCTGAACTACCTGGTGGTCACGACAAGCAAAGAGCTCAACTCCGGGGAATTTGATCATTCCGTCGTTAAGAGCGGAGATTGATTCCATGTCGAGGTGGTTGGTAGGCTCATCGAAGATAAGGCAGTTGGCACCGCTTATCATCATCTTGGAGAGAAGACAACGAACCTTTTCTCCTCCGGAAAGAACCTTAACCTTCTTGACACCGTCTTCACCTGCAAAGAGCATACGTCCGAGGAAACCTCTTACATAAGTGGCATCCTTGATCTCGGAATAGCCTGTAAGCCACTCTGTGATGTTGTAGTCATTGTCGAATTCCTTGGTGCTGTCCTTGGGGAAGTAAGCCTGAGATGTTGTTACACCCCATTTGTATGTTCCCTCATCGGGCTCAATCTCACCTGTAAGGATCTGGAAGAGAGTAGTCTTTGCAAGCTCATTACCACCTACAAACGCGATCTTGTCGTCGTGCTGAACAACGAAAGAGATGTTATCGAGAACCTTTTCTCCGTTGATAGTCTTGGAGATACCCTCGACTGTAAGCACTTCGTTACCGATCTCTCTTTCAGGTCTGAAATCAATATAAGGATATTTTCTACTAGAAGGCTTGATTGTATCAAGCTCGATCTTTTCAAGAGCTTTCTTACGTGAAGTAGCCTGCTTGGATTTACTTGCGTTAGCGGAGAAACGAGCGATGAATTCTTTAAGTTCCTTGATCTGTTCCTCTTTTTTCTTATTGGCTTCCTTCATCTGTCTGATCATGAGCTGTGATGACTCATACCAGAAGTCATAGTTACCGGCAAAGAGCTGGATCTTGCCGTAATCGATATCTGCGATATATGTGCAAACTTTATTAAGAAAGTAACGGTCATGAGACACTACGATAACGGTGTTCTCAAAGTTGATAAGGAACTCCTCGAGCCATGCGATGGCATCGAGATCCAAGTGGTTGGTAGGCTCGTCGAGAAGGAGAATATCGGGATTACCGAAAAGAGCTCTTGCAAGAAGAACCTTGACCTTCTGATTACCGTCAAGATCTTTCATGAGCTTGTAGTGATTCTCGGTCTCGATTCCAAGTCCGTTAAGAAGAGACTCTGCATCTGACTCAGATTCCCATCCGTTCATCTCGGCAAATTCAGCCTCGAGCTCACTTGCTCTGATTCCGTCCTCGTCTGAGAAATCCTCTTTTGCATAAATAGCGTCTTTTTCATTCTTGATCTCGAAAAGTCTTGCGTTACCTGCAATAACGGTATCAAGAACAACATTGTCATCGTATTTGAAGTGATCCTGCTCAAGGAAAGAGAGACGCTGACCGGGAGTTATAGCGATATCACCGTTTGTTGTCTCGATCTGTCCTGAAAGGATCTTAAGAAATGTAGATTTACCTGCGCCGTTTGCACCGATTATTCCGTAGCAGTTTCCCTCGGTGAATTTGATGTTTACATCCTCAAACAGAGCTTTTTTACCGACTCTTAGTGTTACGTTATTAGCACTTATCATTAAAAATTGCCTCACTTAATAAAATCAATTATCTTTGCAACAGTTCGTATTATAGGAGAATCTTCCATAAAATGCAATATATCCGCGGCCAATTGTTTTTACCGTAATTATAAGCTATTATATATAGACGTGAAAAATGTTTTCTTATTAATACGCATAAAGGGGACTATCAAATGAAGCTTAATTACAAGAGAACTTTACTTATCGGTTTTGCATTTCTTGCTATCTGTGCCTTTTGGCAATTCTATGACAATGAGATTCCCAAGATCCTTAAATATACATTTGGCCTTGGAGAGACCGCAACGGGAGCGGTTATGGCTATGGACAACGTCCTTGCGCTTTTCCTTCTTCCGCTTTTCGGATCTCTTTCGGATAAGACCGAGACCAAGATCGGTAAAAGAATGCCTTACATAATCACAGGAACCGTTCTTTCAATTATATTTTTGTTTGTGCTTATAGCTGTGGCAAGAAACAGCGGAAGCCTCCTTATTTTTATAGGAGTTCTTTTGCTTCTTCTTATATCAATGGGAATATTCAGATCCCCTGCGGTTTCGCTCATGCCCGATCTTACGCCTGCACCTGTACGAAGCAGCGCGAATGCGATCATCAACTTAATGGGCACTCTCGGCGGAATCTATGTGCTAGTTATGACCAAGCTTTTGCTTAAAGAGGCTGCAAATCCGGCAGATACAAACTACATGCCTTTTACCTTGAGTGTCATTATCTGCATGGCTATCGGAATAGGTATTCTTGTTCTTACCATTAAAGAGAATGCGATCAAGAAAAAGATAAAAGAAGAGGGCGGTCTTTTATCGCTGGGAGATGAGCTTGAAGAAGACGGATGCTCTTTCAGAGAAAAGACTACCGTGTCAAAAGAGGTTGAAAAGAGCCTTAGGTTCCTTCTGGTATCGGTATTTCTTTGGTATACGGCTTACAACGCGGTAACAACCGCTTTTTCCAGATTTGTTGTAGAAGTATGGGATTTAAGAAACGGAGCATATGCGACATGCCTTTTGGTTGCAACTGTCGCAGCCACATTAAGCTATGTGCCGATCGCATATATATCGGGTAAGATCGGAAGGAAAAAGACTATTTTAATAGGAATAGTTATCATGGCAACCGGTTATATATCAGCCGGAATGTTCCACAGCTTTTCGTCCCTTATTAATATATGCTTTATTATGGTCGGAATAGGATGGGCTTCCATCAATGTAAATTCATATCCCATGGTTGTGGAGATGTGTAAGGCTGGAGATATAGGTAAATTTACCGGTATGTATTATACCTTCTCCATGGCTGCTCAGGTGTTTACACCTATTTTTTCGGGATTTTTGCTTGAGCATATTTCCTACAAAACACTCTTCCCGTATGCGTTTATTTTCTCCGCATTTGCGTTTGCGACTATGCTCATGGTCAAGCACGGAGACACTCGTCCGGATAAAAAGAAGAGTATTTTGGAAAATTTTGATATAGATGACTGATTTTTCTGCAATTTATTGTTGTCAATTAGACAATTAGGCTGTAAAATATTTAGCGGACGCGTTACGAATTATATTACTAGGAAGTGGTTTGAATGTTCTTATTTGAGGTTTTATGCGCTGTTGCGGTTATTTTGATCGCGCTATATTTTATCATGATAATGCCCAGGATGTTCTGCAAACCTTCCAGAGAACCACATGTCAAAGTGCTGTATGCTCATCGCGGACTTCATGACAACAACAGTGAGGCCCCCGAGAATTCAATGGCTGCTTTTAAGAAGGCCGTTGATGCAGGCTACGGAATAGAGTGCGATGTTCAGCTCTCTAAGGACGGAGTTCCTGTTATATTCCACGATTTCACTCTTGAGAGAGTGGCAAGGAATGAGGACGGAACACCTGCAAAGGGTAAGGTTATCGATTATACCTATGAAGAGCTATTGCAGTTTAGGCTCCTTAATTCCAATGAGCGCATCCCCAAATTTGAAGATTTCCTTAAGCTTGTAGACGGCAAGATACCGCTTATAATCGAGCTCAAGATTGAGCTTAAGGACCTTTCGGTATGCCCGAAGGTAGACAATCTTCTCAGAGATTATAAGGGAGTTTATTGTATAGAATCCTTCAATCCTCTGGGGCTTATATGGTACAAGAGACATAATCCCGGTATCATGCGAGGACAGCTTTCCGATGAGTTCCACAAGGAAAAACCTGAAGAGTTCAATACATTTTTGTATTTTTCCCTTACATATCTTTTCCTTAATGTGCTTGCTAAGCCCGATTTTATAGCTTACAACCACAAATATCCTTATAATTTGTCGCTGTGGCTGTGCAGACATTTATATAAGAATGTAACCGCCGCATGGACGATAAAGAGTGAGGAAGAGCTCGACAGAGCCAAGAGAAACTTTGATATCTATATCTTCGATAGTTTCATACCGGCCGACGGCCCCAATCTTTGATAATTAACTGCATCTTTTTACTATTTGATAAAAGAACCGCAGTAGTTATAAATAAAAATGTATATATGAAAGGTTGCCATTATAGAGGAATGGCAAGAAAGGTAAAACAATGGCGAACAAGTGGGTTTATATGTTCAACGAAGGTAACATGACAATGCGTAACCTTCTCGGTGGTAAGGGTGCTAACCTTGCTGAGATGACAAGTATTGGTCTTCCTGTACCTCAGGGATTCACAATCACAACAGAGGCATGTACACAGTACTATGAGGACGGTCGTAAGATTAACGACGAGATCATGGCTCAGGCTATGGAAGGCGTTAAGAAGATGGAAGAGATCAACGGTAAGAAATTCGGCGACCTTCAGAATCCTCTTCTTGTTTCTGTTCGTTCAGGAGCTCGTGCTTCAATGCCCGGTATGATGGATACAATCCTCAACCTCGGTCTTAACGATGAAGTAGTTGCAGCAATGATCAAGGGTAACCCCGATCCTGCATTCGAGCGTTTCGTATATGATTCATATCGTCGTTTCATCCAGATGTTCTCTGACGTAGTTATGGAGGTTGGTAAGAAGTACTTCGAGCAGCTTATCGACCAGATGAAAGAGAAGAAGGGTGTTAAGTTCGACGTTGACCTTACAGCAGCTGATCTTAAGGAGCTTGCAGAGCAGTTCAAGGCTGAGTACAAGAACCAGCTTGGTAAAGACTTCCCTTCAGATCCCGTAGAGCAGCTCAAGCTTGCTATCGAGGCTGTATTCCGTTCATGGGATAACCCTCGTGCTAACGTATATCGTCGTGATAACGATATCCCTTATTCATGGGGAACAGCCGTTAACGTAATGCCTATGGTATTCGGTAACCTTAACAATGAATCCGGTACAGGTGTTGCATTCACTCGTGACCCTGCTACAGGTGAGAATAAACTTATGGGTGAGTTCCTTATCAACGCTCAGGGTGAGGACGTAGTTGCCGGTGTTCGTACACCTATGCCTATCGCTCAGATGGAGCAGGAGTTCCCTGAGGCTTATGCTGAGTTCATCAAGGTTTGTGATACTCTTGAGAATCACTACCATGACATGCAGGATATGGAGTTCACAGTTGAGAATAAGAAGCTCTACATGCTTCAGTGCCGTAACGGTAAGAGAACAGCTCCCGCTGCTCTTAAGATCGCTTGCGACCTCGTTGATGAGGGACACAAGACTCCTGAAGAGGCTGTAGCAATGATCGATCCTCGTAACCTTGATACACTTCTTCACCCTCAGTTCGATGCTGCTGCTCTTAAGGCTGCAACACCTATCGGAAAGGGTCTTGGTGCATCTCCCGGAGCTGCTTGCGGTAAGGTTGTATTCACAGCTGATGACGCTGTAGAGTGGGCTGAGAGAGGCGAGAAGGTTGTTCTTGTTCGTCTTGAGACATCACCTGAGGATATCACAGGTATGAAGGCTGCTCAGGGTATCCTTACAGTTCGTGGTGGTATGACATCACACGCTGCCGTAGTTGCTCGTGGAATGGGTGAGTGCTGCGTATCAGGTTGTGGCGACATCAACATGGACGAAGAAAACAAGAAGTTCACACTTGGTGGAAAAGAGTTCCACGAGGGAGACTTCATTTCAATCGATGGTACAACAGGTAACATCTACGAGGGACAGATCGCAACAGTTGATGCTCAGATCGCCGGCGAGTTCGGACGTATCATGGCATGGGCTGATGAGTTCAGAAGACTCAAGGTTCGTACAAACGCTGATACACCTGCTGATGCTAAGAAGGCTAGAGAGCTCGGTGCTGAGGGTATCGGTCTTTGCCGTACAGAGCACATGTTCTTCGAGGAAGACAGAATCGCTGCATTCCGTGAGATGATCTGTTCAGATACAGTAGAGGAGAGAGAAGCTGCACTTGATAAGATTCTTCCTTATCAGCAGAATGACTTCAAGGCTCTCTATGAGGCTCTTGAGGGATGCCCTGTTACAATCAGATTCCTTGATCCTCCGCTTCACGAGTTCGTTCCCACAACAGAGGACGAGATCAAGAAGCTCGCTGATGCTAAGAATAAGAGCGTAGAAGAGATCAAGGCTATCATCAATTCTCTTCACGAGTTCAACCCTATGATGGGTCACAGAGGATGCCGTCTTGCAGTTACATATCCTGAAATTGCTAAGATGCAGACTAAGGCTGTTATCCGTGCTGCTCTTGAAGTTCAGAAGGCACACGCTGATTGGAACGTTAAGCCTGAGATCATGATTCCTCTTGTATGTGAGGTTAAGGAGCTTAAGTACGTTAAGAAGGTAGTAGTTGAGACAGCTGACGCTGAGATCGCTGCTGCAGGCGCTAAGCTTGAGTACGAAGTTGGTACTATGATCGAAATCCCCAGAGCTGCTCTTACAGCTGACGAGATTGCTAAGGAAGCTGATTTCTTCTGCTTCGGTACAAACGACCTTACACAGATGACATTCGGATTCTCTCGTGATGATGCAGGTAAGTTCCTCAATGCTTACTATGACACAAAGATCTTCGAGAACGATCCTTTCGCTAAGCTTGACCAGACTGGTGTTGGTAAGCTTATGGAGATGTCACTTAAGCTTGGTAAGCCCGTTAATCCTGCTCTTCACGTTGGTATCTGTGGTGAGCACGGTGGTGATCCTTCATCAGTTGAGTTCTGCCACAAGATCGGTCTTGACTATGTATCATGCTCACCTTTCCGTGTTCCTGTTGCCAGACTTGCAGCAGCACAGGCAGCTATCGCTGACAAGGCAAGCAAGGCTTCTGATACAAAGTCTTTCGTAGACGATGAGACTAAGGAGAAGCTTAACGAGGCAGCTAAGAAGGCTGAGGCTATTGCTAAGGAACTCGCTGAGACATCAGCTGAGGTTGCTAAGGCAGGTCTTGCAGGTCTTAAAGCCGGACTTGAAGAGGCTAAGAAGGTTTACAACAACTCAAAGAAGAACTAATAGTTGAAAAACTATAGTGATAAGGAAAGGGCTGTCCGTTTGGGCGGCCCTTTTATTAGAAAGGAAAACAATTATGTGGTTGTTTTTTGCATTGGCTACGACTTTTATATGGGGCCTGGCCGAGCTCTTTTATAAAAAGGGAGCAAGAGAGCATGAAAAGTATGCTCACCTTAAGATATGCGTATGCGTCGGTGGTGTAATGGGAATACATGCGCTCTTTACGCTTATTACCAAGGATATAAATTATGATCCGATAAATCTTATCAGATACCTTCCCGTATCTCTTTGTTATATTGTATCAATGGCGTTTTCATTCTTTGGAATGAGATTTCTTGAAGAGTCTATTTCAGACCCAATAGAGAACACATCTGGAGCTCTTTGCTCACTTATGTGCGTTGTGTTTCTCGGAGAAACTATAGCAAGAGGATCGGTTGTCGCTATAATAATCATCGTTATCGGTATTCTTGGAATCGGATTTTTGGATAATACCGGTGATACGGACAGAAAAAAGAAGATAGGAAAGAAGATGGCGCTTATAGCTTTTGCGATGCCTTTTTGTTACGCCATGATCGATGCGCTCGGAAGCTTTCTTGATATATATTTCTTAGACATGAAAACAAGCCCTTTATTTGACGTTACGGAAGAAACGATAGAAGAGGTCGCAAATACCTCATATGAGCTCTCTTTCTTTATCGTAGCTGTTATTTTAATGATCTTTATGCTTGTAAAGGGAGTTAAGTTTGAACTGCCTACGCAGAGAGATAAGATACTTGCAGCTGTATGCGAGACTGCAGGACAATTTACATACGTTTACGCTATGAGCGGAAACGGCGCTATCGCCGCACCGATCATTTCTTCAGTATGTGTGGTTTCGCTTATTCTCTCTAGGGTGATTTTAAAAGAGAAGCTAAAAGCAAAACAATATTTCTTCTTGTTTTTAGTTATTATAGGAATACTTATCTTAGCTATTATTGAAGGAGATTGATTCAAAGAGTAATTTTGTGTATATCCGAAAATGTGCTGTTCTCGGACGAGCATTATGATTTTTTAATTGAAAAACACCTGTATATGCTGACTTTTCTGAGCAACGTCGAAAGGAAGCATATACAGGTGTTTTGAAATTTTAAAAATCAAAGCGCAGAAGAAAACAAACATTTTCGGATAACACAAATTATACTCTTGAATCAGTACAATCTTGTTGCTTGATCAATCAGGCCAAACGGACTGTCATTGGTTCCTGCTATAGCAAAAAGCATAACATATCCGTCTTTGGTAAGACACAGGAATCTTTGCCTGAAGTTTACACCGTCGACTTTTCCGGTGACATTTAAAGAAGGATGTTTCTCTCCGAGAAAAGCTATTGAATCTATGGTTGCATTTAGATCGCTGAATCCACCGACATTGTTATAATCGTCTATTACCTGCTTTGCCTTGGATTCAACAATGCTTTTTTCATCGTATTTATCTGTTATGTTTTTGCCGACATAGGTAGCTATAACGGTGAATACCGAGGATTTATTGGTGGTCGCATTAGCTAGGATAACAGGTGTGCTGCCGTTGATCTGATCGATAATGGCATTTACGGCGGCAGGATCGGATACTTTTTTGCCAAGCTCCGTGAGCTTTCCGTCTCTATCGAACTTCATTCCTTTAAGAACAGGGAAGCGTACGTTGAAAAATGAGTTTTCATAGGCTCCGTCTTTAATCTCACCGAGTGTAAATACGGCGTTTTGAGTTTCTACCGTTTTTGCTTCGTTTTGAGGGAGCTCATTCGTTTTTTCGGTTGCATATGCGGGAGCTGAAAACAGCATAGATAATGCAAGTACCGGAATTATTATCTTTTTATTCAGTAATTTAATCATGGATTTTCTCGCTTTTCCTTTATTTTATATTAAGCGTTATATATACTTTATCACGTTTTATCGTATGTGTGAAATCAAGGAAAAAGACCTGTAGGAGATTAGTGTCTCCACAGGTCTTTATTTCCGGCGCTTATATATTATTTTATGTTTTTTTTAAAATAGATTAGTTAAGCTTAGTAGCGTTTGCGATAGGAGCGAAATCCTTCTGCTCAAATCCGCCGAATCCGATTACAAGAACATATCCGTCCTTAGGAATGCAAACGTATTTGTGGTTGTAATTAACGCCTTCGATGGTTCCTGTAACATCCATACAAGGGTGCTCCTCGCCAAGGAAATTAGTGGTAGCAACAGAAGTCGTTACATCTGTTAATCCCATATTCTTATACATGTTTACGATATCATCTAGCTTTGATTCGATCAGAGCTTTTTCGTTAAGGTAATCGTCTGTATTATCAGCTACATAACCAACATATACATCTAATGATGCATTTTTGTTATTGTTAGCATTTAGAAGCTGTACAGGATAATCATTATCTAAGATTACCTGAACAAATGCTTTAGTAGCATCCTTTGCAAAAGGGGTTGAAGTATAATCATCAACAAGTGTCATTAATCCTTCATGATTAAAAGTAAAATCCTCGGGAGCAGTAAGACGAACGTTAAAGAAAGGATTCTCATATACCTGTCCGTTTACCTCGCCGAGAGTGAAGCCTTCTTCAATGGCTGCATCGGCTGCAGCTTCAACGCCGGAATCTGCGGCTGCGTCATCATTAGAAGAACTTTCAGCAGAAGCGTCAATTGAAACTTCGGTATTATTATTTTTGTTGTGATGATGAGATTTCTCGCATGCGAAAGCAGGCAAGCTTAAGACCATAGATAAAGCTAAAACTGATACAATTACTTTTGTAAGTTTCATAGTTTTCTCTCTTTCCTATTTTTATATAAGCGTCAAACATAATGTACCAGTTTTAGCTCTATTTGTAAATTGAATAGTATTTAATTTATTATTGACGCTTATATTTCATTTATTAGAATAAAAAGATTATTTGAACTTAGTAGCTTCTGTGATAGGAGAGAAGTCTGTTCTTTCAAAACCACCGAAGCCGATTATAAGTACATAACCATCCTTGGGAATGCATACATACTGATGTGTATATGGAACACCTAAGAGTGATCCGGTGACAAGCATTGCGGGATGCTCTTCGCCAAGGAATGAGATTGTATTAACTGATGTCTTTACATCTGTTAATTGCATGTTTGTAAACATATCTACTATGTTGCCAAGCTGTGATTCTATAAGAGCTTTCTCATTATAGATATCATCAGTATTATCAGCGACGTATCCTATGTGTACATCGAAAAGAGTATCTCTTCCATTGTCTGCATTGAGTAGCTGAACCGGCTTGCCATTTTTTGTGGTTACTTGAACATGAGCGACAGCTGCGGATTCAGGAATAATGGCGTTAGTGAGATAATCAACTTGTGTTTTAAAACCTGTGTCATTATACTGTAGATCTTCGGGAATGGTCACTTTTACATTAAAGTATGAATTCTCATAAACATTACCCTTTACTTCTCCGAGAGTAAAGCCTTTATTAATTGATTCCATCGCCTTAAGATAAGGTGATATTTGCTCTTCGGTAGCTTCGGATGACGAAGCAGTAGCAGTTTCTTCGGCTGATGATACAGCGGTAGCGGCAACTTCAGTAGAATTCTCTGTGGATGCAGCGTCTGTTGAAACAGCCTCTGTTGAAGAGGCCTCAGTTGACGCATTTTCTGTAGAAACATCCTCTGTAGATGAATCATCAGTAGAAGCAGCATCTGTTACAGCTGCATCTGCAGTTTTGTGATGATGGTGGTGATGGTGTGATTTGCCGTGAGCCATTACAGGCATGCAAAAGAGCATAGATAGAGCTAAAACTGAAACAATAAGACGTTTTACTTTCATTCTTTTTCTCTCTTTCCTATATTATTATTTGAAATATAAGCGCCTTATCAAGAGTATCAGTTTTAGCTCTTTTTGTAAAATGTATTTAATTTAGTTTAATGAAGTTGTCTTTCCAAAATAGTCGATAAAGTCAGCAAAACCGCTAAGTTCGAACTGGTAAACATATCCGTCCTTGGAGTAGAAGAGATAGTTGGCAATATAATTCTCTTCACCTAAAGTACCTTTGAAAGTATAAACATCATGACTTTCTCCGAGGAAATTTGTACTTCTTGTTTCAGAAGTAATATTTGTGGGAGGAAGATCACCATTTACGCTCTTATAAGCATTTGTTGCTATTTCAATATATTTATCCGGATTAAAATTATTATCCTTAAAAATTGTTACTTTAAAAGAATCCATATCAAGTCCTGCGTACTGAACAAGTACAGGTGAGCCGGATTCTACCTTTTGCATTGCGGTAGCGGGCCATTCAGCTACGGAAACGTTGTTCTGCTTTGCAAAATAGTCGTCTTCAGAAAGCCATACACTGTCAGGAAGATTCATCTTTAAATTTAAAAATGAGTTTTCGTAAACGCCTGCTTCACCTACTTTGACAGTCTTTCCAAGCATTGCGGAAGGATCCTGCGCAGAAGCGGATGCGTTGGAAGCAGGAGCGGAGTTTTCACTTGAAGTCTCATCAAATCCCATATCGGTGTCTTCGAGTGATTCATACTCAGAATCAACATCAATAGATTCGATTGATGTTTCTTCACCGGAACTCATTTCTACGTCTGTGTTACCGGATTCCTCGACAGTTTCAGTTGTTGTTTCATTGATCTGATCCTCATCAGAACATCCCATAACTGAGAGGATAGTAGCGGCTGCAACAATTGCAGCGATAATTTTCTTATTCATGTTATCTTTTTCCTTTTTCGTTTTATTCTTTTATATTCATATTACTTTTTTAAAAGTGATGATTTCTTTAAAACTTCTGTCTGGTTACGACCATATCCGTCTATAAGTACTTCCATATAGCAATCGTCTTTAAAATAGAAAGTGTGAGCGGATGTAAAATTACGTCCGGCATATTGTCCTTTAACTAAGATTACAGGACGATCCTTACCAAAACAGTTAATCTTTTTAAGTCCGCTTTCGGAAATTGTAAAATCGGGATCTTCATTCCATGCATCAATAGTAGCTTGAAGGTCTTCTTTAGCGATAGTCTTCATGAAAAGCTGTTTTTCTTCTTTTGAATCGAATTTTCCTACAGCGATTGAAACGACATTATTGTTGCTTTCGAAATGCTGAATATATACATGCTCGCCGGCGTTTATTGCAGCAATTCTCTTGTCTGCGGAATAACCGTTGGGATCAACTCCGTTATCGGCTGCAAGATCGGCGTCAGTTCCGATTGTTGAGTTTTTGAATAACGGAATCTTAACTCCGAAATACTCGTTTGTATAAGATTTGCCATTGGTTGATCCGAGGATGGATGCGTCAACGCTACCTGCAGCGAATGCTTCATTGGAAAAACCGATCATGCATGCGCCGAAGATTGTAAGCGCTGACAAAGCCAAGGCTAAGATATTTTTAATTCCCATTTTTCTTTCAATACATTTTTTCATTTTTTCTCTCCTTATTATTCACTAAAATCTAAATCTGAAATCATTTTTGAAAAACCTGCATTGGGTAGTACTTCCTCTTCGGCAGGTGATTCTTCTTGTTCTTCGTACATGTAGTCGTGAGCGATTCTGTATGGCTCATCGGCATGTGTCTTGTTAAAATGTGTCATGGTAAAGAAATTGATAATTATAAAAATGATAGCTCCAACAATATAAACTTCCATATTTAATCTTTTAAGATCTTTTTCCATACTTTTTTCCATGATTTTGTTCCCCTTTTTTAATCAATCCCAAACAATAATTTCTATCTATATCAATTAAGCTTAGTGGCGCCGTCCAAAATATTACAAACTTCTTCGGATGGACCGCCGACAGCGAATGTTCCGATATAACCATCTTTTAAAAGACAAATGACTTTGGCGTGGAATGTTACGCCTTGAGCTGTACCTGTCATTGAGAGACATTCATGTTCTTCTCCTATAAAAGTGGTCTTTTCAATCGATGTGCTGATATCTGTTAATCCCATTCCCTCGTACTGCGATATAAGAGAATCCTTGCTGGCTTCAATTATTTTCTTTTCGCTTAGTAGAGCGGTGGCGATTTTTCCTGCAGAACCAATCGAAACTGTGAAGGCTGAAAGATTATTATCTGTAGCATATGCTACGGCAAGAGAGCCTTGCTTATCCATCGCTTCTTTCAGCTGTTCATTGGTGATAGTGTTATCAACCAATCCGTTAAGTTCTGCAACCTTAACTTCATCCGCGAACACCATTCCTTCTGATACAGGAATCTTAACATTAAAGAATTCGTTTTCATAAACATTGTCTATGACTTCGCCGGATGTGAAGTTTGCATCTGTTGAAACCTCAGTGGAAGATTTGTCTGCCTCATCAAGCGAGTCATCATCGGACGCTTTGACTTCAATCCCCGATGATGTACCAAGCGTCGCCGGCTGAATCAGTACTTTGTCCCCACAAGCAACAGATGTAATTGCGATTGCAATTGACATAAGTGTTACTATTATTCTTTTTTTCATACCTGATTACCTCTCCAAGCTAAATATTAACTCTAACGTAATATTACTTTAATAGATATTAAAAAATATGTCAACACTTTTTTAAAAAATATTTCATTTTTATTTCATAAAGCTTTTAAAACTACAGTTTATTGAGAAAAGTACATATTGTATGGTAGAATTAATATATATTTAGAAGGAATCTGAATATTCTTTATCTTATGAGGGCATAAAATTTATGACAGTGCAGGATGATGAGCTTGTGAATGAATTAAATAGTTATGCCGGACTTGAATCTTTTAATAAGAACGCCTATGAGAGAGAATTAGAGTTGTGTGCAAACTTAGGAGCCGATGTTGAGAAACTTAAGGCTCTTGGTTTTAATGCCCTCCAGCTTGCTGAGATAAGGAAGGGTATTGCAGATAAAATAGATGTTTCTAAATATACTAACCCTGAAATGCCTTGGACGGAGATGGAAGAACTTCGTCTTGAGATGTCTCAGGGTATTGATATGTCATCATATAGGGAGCAGGGTTTTGACCTTCAACAGCTCTCGCAGATCCGCCAGGGTATTGCTATGGGAATAGATGTTACGGTTTATGCAAAACCTGAGTATCTGGCAGATCAGATGAGAGAATTGCGCATTGGTCTTTCCAAAGATCACGATGTTCCCATTATCTTTTATCAGGACCCGTCTTATGACAGTATGCAGATGAGAGAGATCAGAAAGGGGCTTGAAGCCGGTATCGATATTTCTCATTATGCTTCTCCGGCAATTCCTTATATGAAAATGAGAGCTGTCAGAAAGAGTGCGGTTGACGGGCTCATATTCAGCGGCGGAGAGATCACCAAATATAATGCAAATATACTTGAGCAGCTTCACCTTGCACATCTTGACGGGGTTGATATTCAAAGATACATAAAAGACAGCTTTGATGCCGAACAGCTTGAGCAGATCAGAATCTGTTTAAAGGAAGGCATCGATATAGACCGTCATATAACCGGTGATATGAGAGGCGATGCGATCAAAGAAATAAGGCTCGGACTTGAAAGTGGTGTTGATGTCGGTCAGTACGCAGATCCGTCATACGGATGGATGCAAATGTACGAGCTCAGAACGGGACTTGAGCATCAGATAGATATTTCGCCTTATGCAAAGCCTCTGTACCAGGCTGATCAGATGCGTGAGATTAGGCTTGGCATAGAAGAAGGCCTTGATATCAGTAAGTATTCAACGATGATGTATACCGCTACCGATATGAGGCGCATTAGAGAGAAGCTTGAAAAGGGTGAGATAACCGGCGGCGAAAGGAAGGTTACGGCTGATAGTCCCGCTGCACTGGACAGAACCGAGGGTATCAGTGATGACGCTGTGCTTCTTAATTCTATGCTGGCGCATAAGGATGATTATATTTCTTTCTCGGCAGACGATATGCTCTGTATGTTAAAGCTTCCGCTTAGAAGTGACGGTGCTTCTTATACGGAAGAACTGATATTTAACTTCCTTTTAAAATGTAGGATCAGAATGGGTATCGATAAAGAGGGCATCAAAAGGATGCTTCGGCATATCAATTCCGGTGAGAATTACGTTGTTGCCGCAGGTAAAGGCCCTGTTGACGGTGTTGACGGATATTATGACTTCTTCTTTGATACCGAGACCAATAACGAACCTATAATATTAAAAGACGGTACGGCCGATCTTTCCAATATGGATACGCTTAAGCAGGTTCGCGTAGGCGATAAGCTTGCTTATTATCACAGAGCGACCAAGGGTGAAGACGGATACAATGTATTCGGAGAAGCTCTGAAAGCCAGAAACGGTAAAGAAATCCCGATACTTAAGGGCGAAGGCTTTATGATCCTTAACGACAGAGTTACTTATGTCGCGAAATATTCAGGCGCCATAAGTATGGTTGACGGTGTGATCAATATTCAGAAGGTAATGATCGTTCCGGAAGTTAAGGTGACGGATAAAAAGATCAATTATGACGGCGTTGTATATGTAACGGGCGACGTTCATTCAAGCAGTGATATCAAGGCTACCGGAGATATTATTATCGGTGGTCATATGGAAAGCTCCGAGATCGTGAGCGGTGGTAATGTCATAATTAAAGGTGGTGCGACTTGTCCTATAAGAGGTTCAATCACTGCAAAAGGAGATATTTCCGCCAAGTTCTTTGAGGGAGTTACGATCACAGGTAAGAATATATCCGGTAACTACTTTATTAATTGTAAGATCAACTCAAGCGGGCTTATAAAGACTTACGGACGTGTCGGAATTATATACGGCGGAACGTGCCAGTCGCTTGTCGGAATAGAAACGGCTTCCGTTGGTAACAGGTCAGGTGCCAAGACTATCATCAATCTTGGAGTTAACGGATCACTCCTTACTGAGTACAATAATATTCAAAAGATGATAAGCAGAGAGGAAGAGGATCTCAGAACCCTTCAGACAGAGAGTCTTAAGCTCCAGGAAGCAGGCGCTGTCGATAGGCAAAAGATGCAGTGGAAGATCAAGATCAACGCTGCCATCGGAATGAAAGAAGCTAAGATAAAAGAGCTTTCTGCCAAAAAGATAAGGATACAAGCCGAAATCGACAAAGGAAGTGCCGCTCAGGCCGTCATATCGGAAGTGGCTTATGCCGGAACCATATTTGTCATAGACGGAATTGTTCTTAGAATAGAGAACGACAGAAAGACTTATGACAAGATGATCGTCAAAGCAAATGCTCAAAAGGATGCGATCGAGATCATCTGATTTTGAAGTAAACGTTAAATAAAATCCATGAAAGGACGAGGCAGAGAAGCTTCGTCCTTTTTGGCGGAATATTCAGAAAACTTTAACTGCGTGGCGAATATTATTTGCGCAAAATATGTTTTAACCGTGAAAAGGATTGCACAATTACCGCATAAATTCTATAATAGTCTATAGTTTTGATTAACAGGAGAGCTGTATGAAAGAACTATTTAATGAACTTCTTAAAGAAGATAAAGCATTTATTCATGTTCCATACGGGAACGGTTTATTTGATCTTTATAAGTCGGTTGTTGTTTCTTGGATAGTAATAGGTATTCTTATTCTTTTAATCTTATTTCTTACCCATGGTTTTAAGGTGCACAATATTTCAAAAAGACAGGCCGCCGTTGAAAGCTTTGTACTCTGGATAAGAGGAGTGACGGGAGGTATGCTCGGAGAAGAGGGCGTCAGATATCAGGACTATATGGCTACGGTACTTATTTTTATCTGTGCTTGCAATATGGTCGGATTGTTCGGAGCCACTCCGCCGACTATGGATCTGACAGTTACGGTAGCTCTTTCTCTTATGAGTATAATTCTTGTCGAAGCGGCAGGGCTTCGCAAGAAAGGTCTCGGAAAGTGGTTTAAGGGCTTTGCGCAGCCGATGCCCGTGATCGCGCCTATGAACATACTTGAGCTTGCCATAAGACCTTTGTCTTTGTGTATGCGACTTTTCGGTAATATCTTGGGAGCAACGGTAATCATGGAACTTATCAAGCATGTTATGCCGGTTATTTTCCCCGCATTATTAAGTGTTTATTTTGATATATTTGATGGAGCAATACAGGCGTATGTATTTGTATTTTTGACATCATTATATATAAAAGAAGCAGTCGAGTAATATTTGACGCTAAGGAGGAACAGTAAGATGAATTTAACAGCATTAGGTGCAGCTATTGCAGCATTTACAGGAATCGGAGCAGGAATCGGTATCGGCCTTGCCACAGCTAAGGCTACTGATGCGGTTGCAAGACAGCCCGAAGCGGACGGAAAGATCATGAAGCTTCTTCTTCTTGGATGCGCGCTTGCCGAGGCAACAGCTATTTATGGCTTCGTTGTGGCTATTATGATTATCTTTTCTACATGATCTTTGATTAAACTATTAGAGACGAGGGTATAGACGTGTTAAATGTTAGTATCTTAAGTATTGGGTGTACAGTTTTTAATCTTTTGCTTTTGTTCTTTGTAGCCAAGAAGTTTCTTTTTGGCAGAGTAGATGCCGTTCTTGTAAAGAGAATGGAAGAGGTTGACGAAGCTACTTTGGAAGCAGAAGAGGCCAAGCAGAAAGCTCTTAATACACAAAAAGAATACGAGGATAAGATAGCGTCCGTTGATGTTGAAAAAGAGCATATTCTTTCCGAGATCAAGAAGAAGGGCTATGTTGAGTATGATCGTATAGTTAACGATGCCAAGAAAAAAGGCGAGCAGATCCTCGTAGAAGCCAAGCACAATGCTGAGGTTGAGAATGAGCGTGCAAAAGAAGTTTATGCGGCTCAGCTTACAGACATGGTTATCGATGCGGCTTCCAAGATTGCGGCAACCAAGCACAGCAGTGAAGATGACAAAAAACTGTATGACAAATTTATAATTGAAGCCGGAGTAAACAATGAGTGATGTTTTAAAAGCTAAGCTCCGCTATGCAGATACGGCCCCGAGCGGAGAGCAGTTTGACAAGATCAAGTCTGTTCTTTGCAAGAAGTTTGAAGTTGATGACATAGAGGTTGAGCTTGTATGCGATCCTTCCATCGGCGGTGGATTCATAGTGTCTTGCAAAAACTATGAATATGACTGGTCGGATGCCGGAAGGGCCAAACAGCTTCGCGCTGAACTTAATAAGATAAGCCGCAAGACCGGTGACAGAGAGACAGGTAAGATCATATCAATGCTCAGCAATAAGGTTGAGAGATTCGATCTTTCCATTAAGGACCGTGAAGTCGGAACAGTTACCTGGGTCGGGGACGGCATTGCAAATATTGACGGAATAGAACATGCATTTTACGGTGAGATCATTGAGTTTGAGGGCGGTACCAGAGGTATGGCTCAGGATATAAGAGACGATCACATAGGATGCATTCTTTTTGGTAATGATACATCGATCAGACAGGGAACAAGAGCTGTCAGAACATATAAAGAGGCAGGTATCCCTGTTGGAGAAGCTTTTATCGGAAGAGTTATCGATGCTCTCGGAGCGCCGATAGACGGGCTGGGCGATATCAAGGAATCGGGCTACAGACCTGTTGAGGAGCCTGCACCCGGAATCGTTGAAAGGCAGTCTGTATGCGAACCCATGGAAACGGGTATTTTATCAATAGATACCATGTTCCCTATAGGAAGAGGACAAAGAGAGCTTATTATAGGCGACAGACAGACCGGTAAGACTTCCATTGCACTTGATACGATCATCAATCAGAAGGGCAAGGACGTTATCTGCGTCTATGTTGCCATCGGTCAGAAGGCATCAACCGTTGCCAAGATCGTTCAGACCCTTAAAAAGACCGGAGCCATGGATTATTCCATAGTTGTAAGTTCAACGGCTTCCGATATGGCGCCTCTTCAGTACATAGCACCGTATTCGGGAACGGCTCTTGCTGAGTATTTTATGCATCAGGGCAAGGATGTTCTTATTGTATATGACGATCTTTCCAAGCACGCCGTTGCTTACAGAGCACTTTCGCTCCTTCTTGAGAGATCGCCCGGACGTGAAGCTTATCCCGGAGACGTATTCTATCTGCATTCAAGGCTTTTGGAGAGATCAAGTAAGTTATCTTCAGAGCTTGGAGGAGGCTCCATTACGGCGCTTCCCATTATAGAGACACAGGCAGGTGATGTATCTGCATATATTCCTACCAATGTTATTTCTATTACCGACGGACAGATTTTCCTTGAGAGCGATCTTTTCTTTGAAGGAATGAGACCTGCCGTTAACGTCGGACTTTCCGTATCCCGTGTGGGATCTGCGGCGCAGACCAAAGCAATGAAAAAGGCTGCGGGAAGTATCAGAGTAGATCTTGCGCAGTACAGAGAAATGGCTGTATTCACACAGTTTAGTTCCGATCTTGACGAAGCGACCAAGAAACAGCTTGATCACGGTAATGTATTGATGGAGCTTTTAAAACAGCCTCTTGAGCATCCACTTGCGATGCATGAGCAGGTTATCATACTCGTTGCCGTAGGTTCGGGAAAACTTGATATGGTTCCCGTCAAGAGCGTTAAAGATTATAAAGAAAGACTTCTTACTTACTTTAATACGGAGCAGGGTGAGATCTGCGAGGAGCTTACCAAGAGCAGGGATCTTTCAGATCTTTTGAAAAAGAGAATTTTGGACGCCGTAGATGAGTTTAACGATGCGGAGAACAAAAAACTGAAGGAAGAAATAGCAAGTGGCAACTATTAAAGAGATCAGGGATCGTATAGAAAGTGTCAACGATACCAGGAAAATTACAAATGCGATGTATCTCATATCTTCAACCAAGCTCCAAAGAGCAAAGAAGATGCTGACAGATACCGAGCCGTTTTTCTTTTCCACTCAGGCTATGATATCCAGAATTGTAAGGCATTTGCCTGAGGAAGTTGAGAATATCTTTTTGGAGACAAGGCTTGATATTCCCGAGGAAGAGAGAAGGCGCGGCTACATCGTCTTTACCGATGATAAGGGACTTGCGGGCGCATATAATCACAATGTTATCAAGCTTGCCGAGGAACATATCAAAGAGGACGGTGACAGATGGAAGCTCTTTGTGATAGGCGAAGTCGGAAGATTTCATTTTGCTACTAAGAATATGAAGATTGAGGAATCTTTTATCTTTACATCTCAGAATCCCACTCTTCACAGAGCAAGAAAGATTGCGGCAGAGATACTTGAGTATTACTACACAAGACAGGTTGATGAGTTTTACATCATTTATACAACGGTTCACGGCAATAAGACGGAGACCAGATTCCAAAAGCTCCTTCCGCTTGATATCATTACGGACATCAGAAAAGAGAAGGTACCTACAGGTACAATGCTTGAGGAATTTCTGATGGAACCCAGTCCTTCCGCCGTATTGGATAATATAGTTCCCAATTATATTACGGGATTTATATACGGAGCGCTTGTAGAAGCATTTTGCAGTGTGCAGAGCGCGCGTATGATGGCGATGGATAACGCTAACAAAAACGCCGAGAAGATGATAATGGATCTTCAAAGAACCTATAACAGGCAAAGGCAGGCGATGATAACTCAGGAAATAACTGAGGTTGTCAGCGGTGCCAAGGCGCTTAAGCATGCCAAAGAAGTTAAGGCAAAAAAAGCAGCCAAAGCCAAAGAAGCTAATTAATGAATCGAGGATATTCTTTTGAAAAACGGTAAGATTTTACAGGTCATGGGACCGGTTGTTGACGTAAAATTTGAAGACAACGATCTTCCATATATCAGCGACGCTCTTTATGTATATGTAGAAGATAAAAAGCGTGTCATGGAGGTTTCGCAGCATATCGGCGACAATGTCGCAAGATGCATCATGTTATCTCCTAGTGAAGGCTTATGTAAGGACATGGAAGTAATCTCTACAGGAGGACCTATTACTGTTCCCGTAGGTGAAGGAGTTTTGGGCCGTCTGTTTAACGTAATGGGCGATGTTATCGATAACAAGGGAGAAGTAGCCTGCAGCGAGAAGTGGGAGATTCACAGAGAAGCTCCGAATTTCGTAGATCAGAGTCCTGTTGTCGAGATACTTGAGACCGGAATTAAGGTAATCGATCTTCTTGCTCCTTATGCAAAAGGCGGTAAGATCGGACTTTTCGGTGGTGCCGGTGTAGGTAAGACCGTGCTTATTCAGGAGCTTATTCAGAATATCGCGACCGAGCACGGCGGATACTCCATCTTTACAGGTGTAGGAGAGAGATCCAGAGAAGGAAACGATCTCTGGCTTGAAATGTCGGAGTCGGGAGTTATTGATAAGACGGCGCTTGTCTTCGGACAGATGAATGAGCCGCCCGGAGCCCGTATGAGAGTAGCCGAGACCGGACTTACGATGGCTGAGTACTTTAGAGATGTTAAGCATCAGGATGTGCTTCTTTTTATAGATAATATTTTCCGTTTTGTGCAGGCAGGCTCGGAAGTTTCATCACTTCTTGGAAGAATGCCTTCGGCTGTCGGTTATCAGCCGACACTTGCAACAGATCTCGGTGCACTTCAGGAGAGGATTACTTCAACGAGATTCGGCTCGGTTACATCCGTACAGGCTGTATACGTTCCCGCCGATGACCTTACCGATCCCGCTCCCGCAACGACATTCGCACACCTTGACGCTACAACGGTTCTTTCACGTAAGATCGTAGAACAGGGTATTTATCCTGCGGTAGATCCGCTTGAGTCATCAAGCCGTATCCTTGAAGAGGACATTGTCGGAAAAGAGCATTATGAAACAGCCATTAAAGTTCAGGAGACCCTTCAGAAATACAAAGAGCTTCAGGACATTATCGCTATCCTCGGTATGGAAGAATTAAGTGATGATGACAAGCAGACTGTATACAGAGCAAGAAAGATTCAGAGATTCCTTTCTCAGCCTTTCCATGTTGCTGAGCAGTTTACCGGGATCCAAGGAAAATTCGTTCCTCTTAAGGATACGATAAAAGGCTTTAAGGCGATCATCGACGGCGAGATGGACGAATATCCCGAGGCAGCGTTCTTTAACGTTGGTTCGATCGAAGAAGTTATTGAGAAGGCTAAGCAGATAGAGGCGTAATTATGAGTAAAGAAAAAGCCCCGACCTTTGGACTTAGGGTCATATCTGTAAACGGAATATTTTATGATGACAGAGCAGAGGAGATAATCCTTCCCTGCGCTGACGGCGAGCTAGCAATCCTTGCCAATCACGAGGAGCTTATCCTTGCGCTTTCCGACGGAGTTATCAAGATTAAACAGCCCGGCGGAGAGTGGCTTTACGGAGTTGTGAGTTTGGGGTCTGTACAAGTAGCCAACAATAGGTGTATAGTTCTTGTGAATACCGTTGAAAGACCTGAAGATATTGACAAGCAAAGAGCAAGGGAGGCTTATGAGTTTGCCATGGAACATCTTCAGCACAAACAGTCTATCAAAGAGTTTAAGAAATCTCAGGCGGGACTTGCGAGAGCTCTTACAAGACTCAAGGCGGCATCCAAATATTCTGACTAATATACGGAGTGAGATTTTGAAAAAGTTTTTTAGAAAAAGTTTTTGTTTGGGTTTGGCTTTTGTGTTCATATTCATGGCAGTCGGATGTGGAAAGAAAAACGATAAGCTCGAAGCTTATAAGACCGAGATGTCTGAGTTTTATGATAAACTCTCGCAACTTGGTGATTCCATAGATGCTATCGATCCTAATTCCGAGGGCTCCAAGGAAGAGCTTCTTGGATATCTTGATGAAATGAATGATATATATCAGAAGATGGGACAGTGTGAAGTGCCCGATGAGTTTTCCGGTGTTTCCGAGATTACCGTCGAAGCTGCAGAGTATATGCAGAAAGCCAACGAGTGTTATCATCTTGCTTATGACGGCGAATTCGATGAAGAGAATGAACAGCTTGCTTCTCAGTATTATGAAAGAGCCAACAACAGAGCGATGGTAATCTTGCAGGTTCTTCACGGAGAGGTTCCTTCCGGTGAAGGAGTTTCCGTCACGACAGAAGATGCATATCAGTTATCGACTATAGATTCAGAGGATTCAGATTCAAGCACTGAGTAACATCAGTGCTTCTTTTCTAGTATAATAGGAAACGCTCAGTAGTGATGCGTCGGAACTATGCCCATGGAAATGAAAGAAAATAAATTTTTATATCTTATAAGTTTTATAGCATGCATGCTTGTTATTGTAATCCATACAGGTTTTCCGGGAAATATCGGAACACTTATGGAAGCTGTCAGTAGGATGGCTGTTCCTTTTTTCTTTGTTTTATCTGGAAGATATCTTCTGAGGGACGGTGACGACAACGCTCAAAAGATACGTGAAAAAAGCGGAAGATATTTCATAAAGATATTAAAAGTCACCGCCTGTGTATATATCATTTATTTTATCTTTTCGATAGCTGTACATTTGTATCTGGGTGATTCAATCAAAGAATGGCTTTTTTCAAAATACGGATATAATGAGGCTTTAAGATTCGTTTTGTTTAACTCCGGAACATTTGTATATGACTCTGCATTTGTGTTCGATCATATGTGGTTTTTGTTCGCACTTTTGTATGTTACGGGACTTATCTATATTTTTGCACCTGTACTCAGGAAGTGGTATAAATTCCTTATTGTTGCATTGCTTGTCTTATTGTATTTCGGGCAGGCGCTTCAGACATTTTATCCGATAAGACCGTTTGGAATAAGCATAGCGACTTGGTATGTTATGAGGAACTGGTTGTTTATCGGTATGCCCTTTGTGCTTCTTGGCATATTTTTGTCCGATCTTTTCAGGGGCAAAAGAAATGAGCTTAAAGATTCGTATATAGATGTAATGAGTGCGAAGAAGCCGGTCTTTATTTTCATGACAATATTCGGAACGCTGTTGTCTATAGTTGAAGCATTTATTTTCGGTAAAAAAGAAGTGTATTTAGGATCTTTGATCGTAGTCGTCGGAATATTTCTTTTGTCTGAATGCAAAGTTTTTTCCGGGGATCATTTGTATAAGATCGGGAAAAAGAGCTCTAATTACATTTACTATTATCATGTGCTTGTTTTGGCAGTGGTAGATAGATTATCATATGCAGAGATAATTCCGTATCCACCGATGTGGCTAAAGCCGTTCTTGATAGCTGCCTTATCTTTGATATTGTTTTATTTCGCTCCTATATTTATAAAAAAGGTAAAAGATAGATGAACAGAGAACAATTTTTGGAATTTACAAAAGACAGGATAATATTTCTTGACGGTGCGACGGGCTCCAATCTCATAAAGGCCGGTATGCCGGTCGGAGTTTGCCCCGAGGCGTGGATCCTTGAACATAAAGATGTAATGAAGGAGCTTCAGAAGAATTACGCCGAGGCGGGTTCCGAAATTGTCTATGCTCCGACATTTACCGGAAATAGGATAAAACTTGCCGATTACGGCCTTGATAAAGATATAGTTAAGATAAATACCGAGCTTGTTCGGTTGTCAAAAGAAGCTGTTGCAGGCAAGGCTTTGGTTGCCGGAGATCTTACGATGACAGGAAAGCAGCTTAAGCCTATAGGCGACCTTGATTTTGAAGAGCTTGTCGATGTTTATAAGGAACAGATCAAGATTCTTGAAGATGCAGGCTGCGATCTCCTTGTTGTTGAGACAATGATGAGTCTTCAGGAGTGCAGAGCTGCGCTTATAGCTGCAAAAGAGGTATCGGATCTTGCGGTAATGGTCACGCTAACATTTGAAGCTGACGGAAGAACGCTCTTTGGTTCGGATGCAGCTGCAAGTGCCATTACATTGGAAGCTCTCGGAGCTTGCGCCGTCGGAGCAAACTGCTCGACAGGTCCCGATAAGATGGAAGAGATCATTCGCAGCATGGCGGAGGTTACTTCTATACCGATAATTGCTAAGCCCAATGCAGGACTTCCTTCCGTTGATGAAGACGGAAACACTACCTATGACATGGACTGCGATACTTTCGTTGTCGAGATGGAAAGACTTGTTAATGTCGGAGCCTGTGTGCTTGGCGGTTGCTGCGGTTCAACACCTGCATTTATCAAAGGAATTAAAGATAGATACGGTGAAGTTAAGCCCAGTACGATCGTTGACGGTGAAGGTAATCATATTAAAAGAAAAGATCTTTCTAAAAGATATCTTTCATCAGAGAGAAGCTCACTTTCTTTTGGAATGGACGATCTCTTTATGATAGTTGGTGAGAGGATAAATCCCACAGGTAAAAAGAAACTCCAGGCGCAGCTTCGCGAAGGAAATCTTGAGATGGTAATGGATTTTGCCCAGAGCCAGGAAGAAGACGGAGCTTCGATACTTGATATAAATGTCGGAATGAGCGGAATCGATGAAAAGAGCATGATGCTTACGGTTATGGAAGAAGTGAGTTCCATAACGGATCTTCCTCTTTGTATTGACTCAAGTAGCGCCGAAGTAATGGAGGCTGCTCTTCGCAGATACCCGGGAAGAGCACTTATGAATTCAATATCACTTGAAAAGGGTAAGGCAGAGGTTTTCCTTCCTCTTGCAAAGAAATACGGTGCGATGTTTATTCTTCTTCCTCTTAATCCCGAGGGACTTCCGAAGTCATCGCAGGAGAAGATAGATAATATAAACAAACTTTCACAGATGGCATTTGATATGGGAATGGTCAAGCAGGACATTGTTGTTGACGGTCTCGTTGCAACAGTCGGAGCCGATCCAAAGGCGGCGCTCAACACACTTGATACGATAGGCTATTGTCATTCAAACGACTATGCAACTATCTGCGGATTATCTAATATCTCATTCGGACTTCCTCAGAGAAGTAATGTAAACACGGCGTTCCTTACAATGGCGATCCAGAACGGACTTACCATGGCTATTGCCAATCCGTCTCAGGAAATGCTGGTAAATGCGGCTTTTGCGTCAGATCTTTTACGCAATAAGGAAGGCGGAGATCTTCGCTACATCCAAAGGATGCAAAGGTATGAGATTAATAATGCACAGGGTGATGCTCCTGCAAAAGAGGTTAAAAAGGACACTCCCGCTGATGGTGATATTCTTGGTATAATAAAAAAAGATGTGCTTAACGGTTCAAAGAGAAATATCGTAAAAGATACTGAAAAAGCAGTGAGCATGGGTATTGAACCCAGAGTCATTCTCGATACGGTCTTGATGCCTGCGATCAACGAAGTCGGAGATCTTTTTGATAAAGGAAAGTTTTTCCTTCCGCAGCTTATAGCGGGCGCTGAAGCCATGAAGCTTTCTATCGGTTATCTCGAGCCGCTTCTTAAGGATAGCGCAGATACCGGCAAGGAGCTTCCTTCGATCGTTATTGCTACGGTTCACGGCGATATTCATGATATCGGTAAGAACCTGGTTGCTCTTATGCTTAAGAACTACGGCTTTAGAGTGGTTGATCTTGGAAAAGATGTTCCAAAGGAAGAGATAGTTAAGGCTGCGAAAGAGAATAATGCAAGTATCATTGCTCTTTCAGCTCTTATGACGACTACTATGAAAGAGATGAAAAATGTGGTCGATCTTGCCAAGGACGAGCATCTTGATGCAAAGATAATTATAGGCGGAGCGGTGGTCACACCCGATTATGCCGAAGAGATCGGTGCGGACGGTTATTCATCAGATGCGGCCGATGCGGTAAGACTGGTTAAACAGATACTTAGTATTGAATAAATATAGACTTATGTTTATTGAGGAGGATTGTTATGATTGGAGCTGAGGCGATAGTTAAGTGCCTTGAAAAAGAGAAGACCGAATACGTATTTGGTTATTCCGGAGTTGCAATTGATCCTTTTTGGAACAAGATTCTTGATACCAACATCAAGAGTGTTCTTATAAGGACTGAGCAAAATGCTGCTCATTGCGCAAGCGGATTTGCACGTATCAGCGGTAAAACGGGAGTGTGCGCCGTCACATCAGGCCCCGGTGCGACCAATCTTATAACGGGAATTGCTACGGCATATGCCGACAGTATCCCTCTTGTTTGCATAACAGGACAGGTAAACAGCGACATGATAGGAAGTGATGTCTTCCAGGAGGCCGATATTACTGGTGCTGTTGAGTCTTTTGTTAAATACAGCTACCTCGTAAGAGATGTTGCGGACATTCCGAGGATCTTTAAGGAAGCTTTTTATATTGCCAGCACAGGTCGTAAAGGCCCTGTACTTATCGATGTTCCTTTTGACATCCAGAATGCGGAGTTCCCGGGCAAGTTTGTATATCCCGAGACAATTTCCATGAGAACCTACAAGCCTACGGTTAAGGGTAATATGGTTCAGATCAAGAAAGTCATTAAAGAAGTTGAGAAGGCTAAAAAGCCTATCATCTGTGTGGGCGGCGGAGTTCATTTGAGTAATGCGACCAAGGAACTTAGACAGTTTGCCGAGCTCAACAACGTTCCCGTTGTTTCAACAATGATGGGAATAGGAGTAATGCCGACAGAGCATCCTCTTTATTTTGGAATGGTCGGTAACAACGGTCAGTCTTATGCAAATAAAGCCATGAATGAATCCGATCTTCTTTTGATGGTAGGAGCAAGAGTTGCGGACAGAGCGGTAAACAGACCCGATCTTATCACAGAGAATAAGGTCATGGTACATATAGATGTCGATCCCGCCGAGATAGGTAAGAACGTCGGTCCTACAATACCTCTTGTAGGCGATATCAAGCATATCTTTCAGGATTTCCTTGAACAGGACGATCATGCGGACGATCATTCCGAGTGGATCGCTACTATTAATGGATACAAAGAGGCAGCTCTTTCCAAGGCTAAAAAGAGTGTTAAGAAGAAAGCCTACGTTGAGCCTAAAGAGTTTATAACAAAGCTCTCCGGCGCAATGAAGAACGACGCGGTCTATGTTGCCGATGTCGGCCAGAACCAGATGTGGTCCTGCGCTTATCATATAGTAAAGAACGGCAGATTTATTACTTCGGGCGGAATGGGAACGATGGGATATTCAATCCCGGCTGCGCTCGGTGCCAAGCTTGCGAGTCCCAAGAAGCAGGTAGTTGCCGTTACCGGAGACGGAGCATTCCAGATGTCCATGATGGAGCTTGCGACGATGAGACAGTACGGCGTTGCGGTCAAGATCGTGGTAATGAAGAACGGTTATCTCGGAATGGTAAGAGAGCATCAGCACTTTGCGTATAACGACAACTATTCCATGGTCGAACTTAAGGGGGATCCCGATCTTTCTCTTATTGCGGCAGCATACGGAATGGGATATGCCAAGGTTGACGGAAGCGTTGACCTGGACAAGGAGCTTAAGGCTTTCCTTTCAGACGATTCATCGGCGCTTATGGAGGTCATTGTTGATCCCAAGGCGCTTACCAAGTAATAAGGAGGGACTGTGATGAGAAGAATATATTCAGTCTTGGTAGAAAACAGAGCAGGTGTACTCTCCAAAGTATCGGGACTATTTTCAAGAAGAAATTTCAATATCGAATCGCTTGTTGTCGGTGAGACTGCCGATAAGAGCGTTTCATGTATGACCATCGTTTCATCGGGTGATGAGCGTACTATCGAGCAGATCGAGAAGCAGCTTAATAAGAAGATCGATGTTATCAAGGTTAAGACCTTTAAGGAGAGCCTTAGTATCAACAGAGAGCTTATGCTCATAAAGGTTAAGTACAACAAAGAGAACAGAAGAGATATCATGGAGAACTGTGAGATCATGAATGCCTCTATAGTAGACATGTCCAAGAATCTTATGGTTATCCAGATCTGTGACACTTCGGAGAGGATAGAACTCTTTATAGAAATGCTCAAAAGCGTGAGTATTGTTGAAATTGCACGCACCGGAACGGTAGCATTGACGAAGTGTAAAGAGCAGTGATATAATCTGATTTAATTGGTTAAAAGATTAAAGTGTAAAAGAATCAATTATATATGGGAGCTAAGTAATGCAAAAAAAGGTTTTTCAGCTTCTTGTAGATAACAATCCCGGTGTACTTTCCAGAATATCGGGACTGTTTTCGAGAAGAGGATATAATATTGAGAGCATCACCGCCGGTGTTACCGCAGATTCGAGATATACGAGGATCACGATCGTTGCGGCGGGAGATGATGTGATACTTGATCAGATTGAGAAACAGGTAGCCAAGCTTGTCGATGTAAGAGATATTCATGAACTTATCCCTGCAGACAGCGTATACAGAGAGCTTGCGATGGTCAAGGTAAGAGCACATGCGGATCAGAGACAGAGTATTCTTGCAACTGCCAATGTGTTCAGAGGTAACATTGTTGATGTAAGTATTGATTCACTTATTATAGAGATCACAGGTAGCCAGTCCAAGATTGATGCTTTCCTTAAGCTTCTTGAGGGCTATGAGATCTTGGAGCTTGCAAGAACAGGTATTGCCGGACTCGGAAGAGGAACGGACAACGTCATCTATCTCGATGACTGATGATCGCCTTTTAAATTTTTTAAATATATAATCTATCTAAAGGAAAAAATGGAGGAAAAACAATGTCACAGGAAGCACGTATTTTTTATCAGGAAGATTGCAACTTATCTTTACTTGAGGGTAAGACAATTGCAATTATCGGCTATGGCTCACAGGGACATGCACATGCCCTTAACCTTAAGGATTCAGGCTGCAACGTTATTATAGGACTTTACGAGGGTTCAAAGAGCAAGGCTAAGGCTGAGGCTCAGGGACTTAAGGTTTACAATACAGCTGAGGCTGCTAAGATGGCTGATATCATCATGATCCTTATCAATGATGAGAAGCAGGCTAAGATGTACAGAGAGGACATCGAGCCCAACCTTCAGCCCGGCAACATGCTTATGTTCGCACACGGTTTCAACGTACACTTCGGACTTATCAAGGCTCCCGCAGGTGTTGACGTTGCTATGATCGCTCCCAAGGCTCCCGGCCACACAGTTCGTTCTGAGTACCAGGCAGGAAAGGGAACACCTTGTCTTGTTGCTGTAGAGCAGGATGCTACAGGTAAGGCACTTGATATCGCACTTGCTTACGGTGCAGGTATCGGTGGGGCAAGAGCAGGTCTTCTTGAGACTAATTTCAGAACAGAGACAGAGACTGACCTCTTCGGTGAGCAGGCTGTTCTTTGCGGCGGTGTTTGCGCACTTATGCAGTGTGGTTTCGAGACACTTGTTGAGGCAGGTTACGATCCCAGAAATGCATACTTTGAGTGTATCCACGAGATGAAGCTCATCGTTGACCTTATCTACCAGTCAGGTTTCGCAGGAATGAGATATTCAATCTCCAACACAGCTGAGTACGGTGATTACATCACAGGACCCAAGGTTATCACACCTGAGACTAAGAAGGCTATGAAGCAGATCCTTAAGGACATCCAGGACGGAAGCTTCGCTAAGGAATTCCTTCTTGATATGTCAGAGGCAGGCGGACAGGTTCATTTCAAGGCTATGAGAAAGCTCGCTTCCGAGCATCCCGCTGAGAAGATCGGTGAGGAGATCAGAAAGCTTTACAGCTGGAACAACGAGTCTGATAAGCTCATCAACAACTAATTTAAGCCTAACTTTACGTTGAAAAACTTTGTTAAGTAGACTAATATTAAAAGAGTGTCATTATGGCACTCTTTTACTTTGTTTATTTCAAAAAACGATGCATTTTTGCATGATGGTTGAAGGGGAAAGGTTTTGAATTCTAATAATTTAGAGTATGCAGGATCCAATAATAAAAAGGGCCGGTATGTGACACTTATCGTGTTCCTTAGCTCGTTTTTGTTCTATATTTTGGCGGTGTTGCCTATCTTTATACGCAGAGGTTTGCCGTTCTTTTATTACGGGGATTACAACGTTCAGCAGATTCCGTTTTATATTGTTGCTCACAGGGCAGTCAGAAGCGGAAGCCTTTTTTGGAACTGGAATATTGATCTGGGCGGCACGATGCTGGGCGACTTTGCCTTTTATCTGATGGGTAGTCCTTTCTTTTGGATATCTACACTATTTCCCGAGGCTGCGATACCTTATATGATGCCTTTTTTAATGGCGCTTAAATATGCTACTGCCGCAGCTTGCGCATATGTTTATATAAGAAGATATGTTCATAAGTACACCTACGCCATGATAGGTGCATATCTTTATGCATTTTCGGGCTTTAACGCCTGCAACATTGTCTTCAACCATTTCACCGAAGCGGTTGCGTTTTTCCCGTTGTTCCTTTTGACATTTGAAGAGCTTATGAAGGTTGATGACGGAAAAGAAGAGGTTAGCATTAAATTTTCCGGACTTCCTTTTGTCAGATTCGCACTTATGACAGCACTTATGTCCGTTATTAATTATTATTTCTTCTTCGGACAGGCTGTCTTTATGGTGATATACTTTGTCATTCGCTATGCACTCAGCAATAAGATCAAGACTACGCTTGTTATGATGCTTCGTGCTGCGCTTGCCGGTATAAGCGGTATTTTGGTTTCTGCGTTTTTCCTTCTTCAGGCATTTGCCGGACTTAAGGGAAATACCAGACTCAATAACTTTGTACTTGGCTATGATATGTTTGTTTATCCAAGCGAAAAGATGCTCTGGGATATCGTAAAGAGCCTTGCCATGCTTCCGGATATCATCGGAAAAGGTACTTTGTTTTATACGGGTACGGTTAAGAACGCTTCACTTGCGGCATATATTCCTTTGTTTGGAATATCCGGTGTCATCGCTTTCTTTTTAATTTATAAGAAAAAGAATAACTGGGAAAAGAGTCTTTTGATTGCATGCGCAATAATAGCTGTAATACCTTTGTTTAATGCGGCATTTTCTATGTTTAACAGCTCATATTACGCAAGGTGGTTCTACATGCCCATTCTTATAATGTGTCTTATGACAGCTCAGGTCGCTGAGAGAGGTAAGTCTCCTCAGCTTAAAAAAGGCGCGGTTGTATCCGTTATCCTGTTCCTGTTCTTTGTGCTTGTGTACTACTTGCCTTCAAGGAATGATGATGGTGAGATTGTTTTCTTTAACATGACGGAGAATACCGAGATATTCTTAAGAGATGTCATGGGGACAGCGATCCTATGCTTTGTTCTTTTGGTTATAGTATTCGCTCTGCCCAAGAGATTTAAGAAGGAAAAAGAACTTACGGGTAGACGTGTGTCTTTTAGAGATAGAATAGTTCTGGTTGTAGTTATGCTCAGCTGTATCTTGTCAACATATATCCCTCTTCAAAACGGAAGCTCGATCATAAGCGAAAGAGGAAAGAAGATGTGGCAGCAACAGATGATTTTTAATAAAGTCACTGTAGATATGAGTGATTTCTGCCGCGGAGAAGTTGACAGCACTTCTACCAACTATGATATGGTCTGGGGAATTCCTTCAATTCATTGCTTCCTTAGTACGGTTCCTTCCGAGATTTTTGATTTCTTATACGGAACAGCGGGTATTAAGAGAACGGTAGAGACTACAATACCTGTAAACAGATGCGGCGCAAGAGCAATCCTTTCCGCAAGATATTACATGGAAAATGCCGAGATCAGTAAGAACAGAGTTTTCTACAATGATGAAGGTACGGAAGGATATCATTTCGCTGAGCTTATGAACGGCTTTGATATCTTTGAAAACGAGAATTTTATCCCTATGGGATTTACATATGAGAATTACATAACTGAGTCAGAGTGGGAGGATCTAAACCCTGCAGATCATGACTATGATCTTTCGAGAGTTCTTATAATCTCTGATGATGATGCCCTTAAATACGGCGATAAGATCGGAATGAAAGAGCTTACCGCTGAAGATATCGCGAACGATGAGTTCTCGTATGTTGATTTTGCAAATGAGTGTAAAAAGAGAGCACAGACTTCATGTACGGACTTTGTATATGATACACATGGCTTTACTGCCAAGACATCGGCACTTTCAGAGGATACACTTGTATTTTTCTCAGTTCCTTGCACGGAAGGCTTTGTCTGCACGGTAGACGGAAAAGATACCGAACTTATCAAGGTGGATTACGGCCTTATGGCAATCCCTGTAACTGCGGGTGTTCATGAGATCAAAGTGACTTATATTCCCGAAGGCTTTAAGCTTGGTCTTATACTGAGCATTGTAGGAATCGCTTTTCTAGGGACTTATCTGGTTGTTATATTAAAAAGCATCAAGAAAAAGTGATTAAATTTGTTATGTGTTTTTTATGACCGGTGTATGTTATATTTACTGTTAAGTTTTTGATTTATATTAACTATAGATGTGAAGGAGACAGACTATGAGTGGAATGACAATGAGCCAGAAAATATTGGCTGCTCATGCCGGACTTGATCATGTTGAGGCAGGACAGCTTATTGAGGCAAATCTGGATCTTGTACTTGGCAATGATATTACCAGTCCCGTTGCCATCAATGAGATGAGCAAGTTTACTACAAAGGGAGTTTTTGATAAGGATAAGATCGCGCTTGTTCCCGATCACTTTGTTCCCAATAAGGATATCAAATCAGCTGAGAACTGTAAGTGCGTTCGTGAGTTTGCAAGAAAGAACGAGATCACCAATTATTTTGAAGTCGGAAAGATGGGTATCGAGCATGCTCTTTTACCTGAGCAGGGTCTTACTGTTCCCGGTGACCTTATTATCGGTGCTGACTCTCATACATGTACATACGGAGCACTCGGAGCTTTCTCTACAGGTATCGGTTCAACCGATATGGCTGCAGGTATGGCTACAGGAAAGGGATGGTTTAAGGTTCCTTCCGCAATTAAGTTCAATATTGTAGGAAAGCCTTCAAAGTGGGTTAGCGGAAAAGACGTTATCCTTCATATCATCGGTATGATCGGCGTTGACGGCGCTCTTTACAAGTCAATGGAATTTGTGGGAGAGGGAATTAAGAATCTTTCCATGGATGACAGATTTACTATCGCAAACATGGCTATCGAGGCAGGCGGAAAGAACGGTATCTTCCCTGTTGACGAGCTTACTGTTGCTTACCTTGAGGAGCACGCTCCCAGTAAGAAATATACTGTATTCGAGGCTGATCCCGATGCGGTCTACGATGAGGAATACACGATTGATCTCAGCACTCTTAAGTCAACCGTTTCATTCCCTCACCTTCCCGAGAATACACATACATTTGACGATATCGCAGATATCAAGATCGATCAGGTAGTTATCGGCTCTTGTACAAACGGAAGACTTGACGACCTTAGATGTGCCGCTGAAGTAATAAAGGGACATCACGTTGCGAACGGTATCAGATGTATCGTAATACCTGCTACACAGCAGATCTTCTTAAAAGCTATGGAAGAAGGTCTTGTAAGAACATTTGTTGAAGCCGGTGCGATCATCTCAACTCCAACATGCGGACCTTGTCTTGGCGGATATATGGGCGTTCTTGCTTCAGGAGAGAAGTGTGTATCTACTACAAACAGAAACTTTGTGGGAAGAATGGGAGCGATCGATTCCGAGATCTATCTTGCTTCACCCGCTGTTGCGGCTGCAAGTGCCATCACAGGAAAGATTTCTCAGCCGTCTGAAATCGGTTTATAATAAAAGAGATTATTAAGGAGAGTTAAAATGAAAGCTGCTAAAGGTACAGTTTTTAAATATGGTGACAATGTGGATACGGATGTTATCATCCCCGCAAGATATCTCAACAGCACTACCGGAGAAGAGCTTGCCAAGCATTGCATGGAAGATATAGATAAGGATTTTACCAAGAACGTTAAGAAGGGCGATATCATTGTTGCCGAGAAGAATTTCGGCTGCGGTTCATCAAGAGAGCATGCGCCTATTTCAATCAAGGCTGCAGGTGTTTCTTGCGTTATCGCAAAGAGCTTTGCAAGAATCTTTTACAGGAATTCGATCAATATCGGACTTCCCATCATTGAGTGTGAGGAAGCTGCTGATGCTATTTCAAACGGTGATGTTGTAAGCATCGATTTCGATTCCGGCCTTATCACCGATGAAACAACCGGAAAGACATTTAAAGGACAGGCATTCCCTCCTTTTATGCAGAAGATAATCGATTCCGAAGGTCTTATCAATTACATTAACTCATCGGAGGATAAGTAATGAGCAGATTATTCTGTGTAATCCCTTGTTATAACGAACAGGAAGTTCTGCCCGAGACTGCGAAGAGACTTAAAGAGAAGTTTGAAAGTCTCATCGCAAATGGGAAAATCGACGAGGATAGTAGGGTTTTATTTGTTAATGACGGTTCAAAAGATGAAACCTTCAATATGATCAAAAAACTTCATGAAGAGAATAAGCTTTTTCAGGGTATCAATCTGTCCAAAAACATGGGACACCAGAATGCGCTGCTTGCGGGACTTATGACCGCAAAAGATTTATGTGACATGGCAATATCGATGGATGCCGATCTTCAGGATGATATAAATGCCATTGATGCCATGGTTGATAAGTTTAATAACGAAGGCTGTGATGTTGTTTACGGAGTAAGATCCAAGAGAGCAACAGATACTTTCTTTAAGAGATTTACTGCCGAGTCATATTACAAGCTTATTGACTCGATGGGAGCCAAAACCGTTTTTAATCATGCTGATTACAGACTTTTGAGCAGACGTGCGCTCTTTGCGCTTTCTGAGTTTGGCGAGGTTAATCTTTTCCTTAGAGGAATCGTTCCAATGCTAGGCTTTAAGTCAGATATAGTTTACTACGAAAGAGCCGAGAGATTTGCGGGTGAGAGTAAGTATCCTCTTAAGAAGATGCTTAGCTTTGCGATTGAAGGAATCACGAGCCTTAGCACCAAGCCCATCAAGATGATCACGGGTCTTGGCTTTATGATCGTTTTTATCACTTTGCTTGTATTTATCTATTCACTTGCAAGGTATTTCACGGGACACAATGAGCCCGGATGGACAACCATCGTTATGTCTGTCTGGTTTATCGGTGGTCTTACAATTTCTTCGATCGGTATAATCGGAGAGTATATCGGTAAGATTTATCTTGAGACCAAGAACAGACCAAGATTTATAATCGAATCATATGTCGGCGACGATGAAGATGTGGAAGTATCCGATTATATCTACAAGCGCTGATATGTAAGTAATAAGGAATGTGTCTTTTTGCATAGTATAATATATGCTAAAGGCACTCCTTTTATGTTCTAAAATAAATTCAGAAACGGAGACATATAATGGCTAACGGACACGGCAAGAAACCCGAAGATTTCAAAAAGCAGATGGAAGATAATTTCAAGGTTAAACCATCTGAGCATTCTCATATTAAAAAGGTTATAGGTATAGTGAGCGGAAAGGGCGGCGTCGGAAAGAGCCTTGTGACAGGACTTTCAGCCGTTTACATGAATAAAAAAGGTTATAAGTGCGCGATCATGGATGCCGATATCACAGGACCTTCAATACCTAAGATGTTTGGCATAGGCCAGGCCAAGAACGCGGATGAGACAGGTCTTTTGCCGGCTGATTCCAAGAACGGCATTAAAGTTATGTCGCTTAATATGCTTATGGACAACGAGACAGATCCCGTTATATGGAGAGGACCTGTAATTGCGGGAATCGTTAAGCAGTTCTGGTCGGATGTAAACTGGGGCGATGTTGATTATATGTTTGTTGATATGCCTCCCGGAACAGGTGACGTTCCGCTTACGGTGTTCCAGTCTCTTCCCGTTGACGGAATAATCGTAGTTTCAACTCCTCAGGAGCTTGTAAATATGATAGTCGAGAAGGCTGTAAATATGGCTACCATGATGAATATCCCTGTGCTGGGAATAGTTGAGAACATGAGCTATATGAGCTGTCCTCACTGCGGAGAAATGATAAATATTTTTGGAGACAGCGGGCTTGATTCATACGCCGCATCCAAGGGAATTGACGTTCTCGGAAGACTCCCTCTCGATCCCAAGATTGCGGGATTATGTGATTCTGGTAAGATAGAAGATATAGAAGAGAATTATCTTGATAGTCTTGTTTATGTTCTTGACGCTATGAAAGAGTAAATAGGAGAGTAATTATTATGAAGATGAAACCCGAGAAAAATCAGGTCACATGGGCAATCACCATATTTTGCTTGTGTATTGCACTTATGCTTGCATATTATGTGCTGTTTGACGGAAAGACGATCGTAAAAACTTTTTCGTCAATATTAGATTCGCTTTCGGGCATTGTAATCGGTATAGTTATCGCGTTTGTGCTTATTCCGCTCCTTGAGTTCATCGAGGAGAAGATTCTTATGCCTATCTATAAATTGAGAGGTATAGACGTATCCAGAGCGAGCACAGCCGATAAGAAAAAGAGAAAGCATATAAGATATATTTCTGTTTTGATCACAATGATCATTTTTCTCTTTATTATGTACGGGCTATTTAGGATCATTATCCCCGAGCTTATAAGGAGTTTACGTGAGATCATAAGGAATATGCCTATTTATATCAATCAGATTGATACGCAGTCCAACAAATATCTCGCCGATAACCCCGAGCTTCAGAAGTTTATCGATTCTCAGCTCGATACTTATTATGAGAACTTGAGCTCTTATATTTCCAAGCAGCTTATCCCGATGATGCCGAGTGTAAATATCATTATGAAGTTTGCTTCACAGAGCTTCTTTTCAGTATTCGGTGTTATCCTTGATCTTGTTGTCGGATTTATTGTTGCAATCTATGTGCTTCTTTCAAAGGAACGCTTTACAACGAGCGGCAAGAAGCTTGCATATGCGATCTTCAGAGAAGACTTTGCCAATGAACTTATCGGCGGTTTCAGATTTGTGAACAATACATTCGAGGGCTTTGTAGGCGGTAAGCTTGTTGATTCCTTCGTAATAGGTGTTATCTGTTACATAGGATGTCTTGTCCTTAAGCTTAAGTATCCGCTTTTGATTTCGGTTATTGTAGGTGTTACCAACATTATTCCTTTCTTTGGCCCTTACATCGGAGGAATCATGGGAGCGATGCTGCTTGTGCTCATTGATCCGATACAGGCTTTGATATTCCTTATATTTGTCATCGTGCTTCAGCAGTTTGACGGCAATATCTTAGGGCCTATGATCCTTGGAAATTCCACGGGACTTTCAAGCTTTTGGGTTATCTTTTCCATTATGTTGTTTGGCGGACTGTGGGGAATTGTAGGATGGCTTATAGGTGTTCCTATTTTCGCTGTTATTTATGCGCTTGCTTCTCGTCTTACGAATATTCTTTTGGAAAAGAAGGGGCTCAGTACAAACACCAAGGATTACTATGATCTTGCCTATATAGAAGATAAAGAATATAAGACGCTTAGCAATCCCGATAATACCAAATTTAACGCAGGAAAAGAAACATCAACATTTAAGAAGATCTTTAGTATCAATTTAAAAGAAAAGATAAGTGCCGCCAAGAACGTTAAAAATAAGGCGGATAAAAATAAGTGATATAAAATCGTATAGCTTACTTGACGCATGAAAATAAAGGGTTATAATTTAAACATTAGTGTTTTGACGTGCTAAAGTAATCTAAGGAGATGGAAGAAAGATGAGCAAGAAGAATTTGGATTGGGCAAATATTGGTTTTAGTTATATGGTTGCTGATAAGAGATTTGTCTCCAACTATAAAGACGGCAAGTGGGATGATGGTGTCATTACAAGCGACAACACAATCGTACTCAGTGAGGATGCCGGTGTTCTTCATTACGCACAGGAGTGCTTCGAGGGACTTAAAGCTTATGAGACAGAGGATGGCAAGATCGTAACCTTCAGACCCGATCTCAATGCCAAGAGAATGGTAGACTCAGCTAAGAGACTTGAGATGCCTGCATTTCCTGAAGATAAATTTATAGAAGCAGTTGAGAAGGTTGTTGAAGCCAACAAGGATTGGGTTCCCCCTTACGGAAGCGGTGCAACACTTTATATCAGACCTGTTATGTTCGCTACAGGTAATGTTATCGGTGTTAAGCCTGCAGATGAGTATCAGTTCAGAATCTTTGTTACTCCCGTAGGACCTTACTTCAAGGGCGGCGCTAAGCCTATCGTTGTTAAGATCAGTGATTTTGACAGAGCAGCACCGCACGGAACAGGTAATATCAAGGCCGGACTTAACTACGCAATGAGCCTTCATGCTATCGTTACAGCACACAACGAAGGTTTTGCAGAGAACGTATATCTTGATGCCGAGAGCAGAACATATATCGAAGAGACAGGCGGAGCAAACATCATCTTCGTTACAAAAGAGGGCGGACTTGTAGTTCCTAAGTCACATACAGATTCAATCCTTCCTTCAATCACAAGAAGATCACTTGTACAGGTTGCAAGAGATATCCTTGGACTCAATGTTGAGGAGAGACCCGTTAAGCTTTCAGAGGTTGAGAACTTTGTTGAGATGGGACTTTGCGGAACAGCTGCTGTTATCAGCCCTGTCGGAAAGATCAACGATCACGGCAAGGAAATCTGCTTCGCAAGCGGAATGGATGAGATGGGACCTGTTATCAAGAAGCTTTACGATACACTCACAGGTATCCAGATGGGTACAGTTGAAGCTCCCGAGGGATGGATCCACACAATCTGCTGATCACGGCAATAAAATAATGGTTATTAAGGGTCACGTTCGCGTGACCCTTTTTTGTATCTGAAGCTAAGAATTGTAGTATTCTTCGTGCTTGGAATTGTGGTATAATGAGCGTTGTAGTATGAAAAAAAGGGGAAGAGAAATATTATGGATAACAAAGAAAAAATGAGAGTAGCAATAACGGCAGGAGTTATCGCCGTTATATTATTGATATTGATAGCTTATATTGCAATATCAGGTAAAAAGGTTGATAAGAATAGCGAGGATGCGCTTCTTGCAAGCGATATCATGGAATATGCGAACAGCGGAGCATCCGATGATCAGTCATCAAATCTTGTCTCACAGGGCGTATCACCAGGTTCTTTTGATAGCTCAGAGGATGCTTCATCTGCGGCTTCTTCCGATAATGCCGATTCGAGCGTTTCATCATCAACAGTTATTGAAAAGAACGAGAAAGTAAATAAGGAACCCGGTAAGTGCTTTTACAGAGCAGATGCTGCCGAGCTTAAGGATAAATATGGCAAGGTTAAATACGACAGAGATGCTCAGCTTAAGGAAATGCACGATTACTGGGCTAAGAATAATATGAACGCCGTAAGAGAACTCGCTCATCTCGAAAGATATGAAGCGATGTCTTATGCTCTTAACGGAAGCTACGACTTTTATTATTACGGTGAAAAGAATAAAGACGGTAAACCTGAAGGAAAAGGTCTTGCGGTATATGCCAACGATCAGTATTACTTCGGTGAGTTCAAGGACGGAAAGAGAAGCGGAAGCGGTTCATGGATCTGCTTTTATCCTTCATATTCCGGCAATGTCGTAACCGAGCACACTTATTCCGGCGAGTGGGCTGAGGATCGTCCGAACGGAAAAGGTCAGGAGCACTATGACTATGACACAAGTAGAATGAACACTGCAGATGTCTATATTCAAAATGCGATAGGTTCTTTCAAGGATTCTTATTATGACAAGGAAATGTATATTATTACCCTAGATAAGTCCGAACATACCGATGAGTGGGTCGGAACATGTACTGAAGGAAAGTTTAACAGTCCTGCGCATGCTTCCAAGGATAAAACAGGAAGATATCCCGTTATGTCACTTAAAGGTAATGATGATACACATCTATACATGACCGATAAGGAAATTGAAGAGAATCTTATCAGAGGTATCATCACAGGCGGAAATGCCGCAAACTAAAAGGAGAATTATTGAGCTCTGTAGATATAATATGCGTCGGTAAGATCAAAGAGAAATACTGGAATGATGCTATCGCTGAATACTCCAAGAGACTTTCAAGGTATTGTAAGCTTAATATCATAGAAGTTCCGGATGAAAAGACTCCCGATAATGCTCCGCCTGCTATAGAAGAGCAGATCAAGCAAAAAGAGGGAGAGAGAATCCTTAAAAATATTGATGATAAAGCCCATGTTTGTGCGCTTGCTATCAAAGGTAAAAAACACAGCTCAGAGTCTTTTTCCGAATTTATAAATGACTTGGGAGTAAGAGGTGTCAGTCGTATTCAATTCGTTATCGGAGGATCGCTCGGACTTTCTGACGAGGTACTTAATAGAGCCGATTCGCAGATAAGCTTTTCGGATATGACGTTTCCTCATCAGATGATGAGAGTAGTGCTTTTGGAGCAGATCTACAGGGGTTATAAAATTATAAGCGGAGAACCATACCATAAATGAGTGAGATTACAGAACTTAGCCTGGCGCTTACAGCTGAAGACGAGCGCAATATATTCGGAGGCAACGACAGCTATATCAGAAAGATCGAGGACAGCCTTCATGTCGAGATAATCGATCGAAACGGTGAGCTACATATTATCGGAGATAAAGAGGGCGCTCAGAAGGCATCCGAGATAATAAGAGAGCTTGTGCAGCTTTCAAGACGCGGCTCTGACATTGAGGAGCAGAGCGTTGATTATGCAATTCTTTTAAAGGATGACGAAGAAAAAAAGAATAATCCGGAAGCTGATAACAGCAATGTCCTTGCTGACATAGACAGGGATATTATCTGTCATACCATTTCGGGAAAACCTATAAAGCCCAAGACTCTCGGGCAAAAGAAATATATCGATGCGATCAGAAATAAGATGATCGTCTTCGGTATCGGTCCTGCCGGTACAGGTAAGACTTACCTTGCCATGGCTATGGCTATAACCGCATTTCAGAGAGAAGAAGTAAGCAGGATCATTCTTACGAGACCTGCTATTGAAGCGGGAGAAAAGCTGGGATTTCTTCCCGGTGACCTTCAGAGTAAGGTCGATCCTTATTTAAGACCTTTATATGATGCGCTGTATCAGATAATGGGAACAGAGAACTTTATCAAGAATATGGAGAAGGGACTTATTGAGGTTGCACCTCTTGCATATATGAGAGGAAGAACACTGGATAACGCATTTATTATTCTTGATGAAGCTCAGAACACAACACCTGCACAGATGAAGATGTTCCTTACCAGAATCGGTTTTGGCTCCAAAGTGATCATTACCGGAGATGAGACGCAGAAGGATCTTTCCGCCGATGTAAGAAGCGGACTTGATGTTGCCCAGAGTGTACTTAAGACCATAGACGATATCGCATTTTGTAAGCTGACCAGCAGCGACGTTGTAAGACATCCGCTTGTTCAGAAGATTGTAAAAGCATACGAAGACTTTGAGAAAAAGTCAGCCAATAAGAAGACCAAGAAAGAAATACAAAAGATGGAGAGACGTTCAAAGAATGGCAAATGAGAATTCAACTGCTAAGAAGATCAAGCTTTTATATTCTGTAATGTTTTTTCTTACGGGCATTTTTGTATTTGCATTTTCATATTTTACCGATAAGAGCATCGAAGCGATAATAAGAAACACTGTTGTTTCTCTAATGATGAGCGGAACTGTGATATTCATGCTTCTTGATGCTTCTTCAAGGGGAAGAGAAGGCTTTTTTTACGATAACTACGATCAGAGAAACAGATTTGTTCTGGCTTATATAATCGGCCTTTTGCTTTCGCTTGTTCTTTCACTTGTACCGAATATGTTCTGGCCTTATCTGGCTTTCTTTGTAATACTTTCTCTTTTATCCAATACGGAGATCGGACTTATAACCGGAACTTTTTTTGTTTGCCTTTCGGTTATGCTTGAGGAAAGCGGCGGATGCAGCGAACTGTTTATGTATGTTCTTGCCGGAGTAGTTGCCATTGCAATGTTCAGGGATCTTAAGGAAAACAGTTCGATCGGACTTCCGACCTTTGTTTCGCTCTTTATGCAGGCGGTACTTCTTATCGCTTTCAATATTTTGTTCCTTAACAGGACGCTTTCGTTTAATCTTTTTGTTGCACCGTTCATCAATCTGATGATCAATCTTATTTTCTTACTTCTTTTCCTGAATCTATTCGGGGTGTATGTAATAAGAAAATCCAATGATATGTATATGGAGATCAATGATCCTGAGTTTCCGCTTCTTGTATCCTTAAAGGAAAAAGATAAGGATGAATACTTCAGGGCGATTCATACGGCCTACCTTGCCGAGCGTATAGCGATGGGGCTTTCGTTTAACGCAAGAGCTGCCAAGACCTGTTCATATTATCACAGGATAGGTGCTCCTGAAGGAAAGCTTAAGTGGGATGAGATCAAGCACTATTATGAGGAAAACAATTTCCCTACGGAAGCGATCGAGCTTCTTCATGAGTACACGGAACCTCAAAAAGGAAACGTTAAATCCAAGGAATCTCTCACAGTCATGTTAAGCGAGACCGTTATTGCTTCGATCATGTACCTTATCAAGAAAGATAAAGACATCAAGATAGATTACGATAAGCTCATTGATTCGGTATTGGAAAAAAAGATGAGCGAAGGTAAGCTAAAGGACTTTGACGTTACGTTCAGAGAGTTTGACGAGATCGGAAAGATACTTAAGAAGGAGAAACTCTACTATGACTTTTTACGTTGAGAATGAGGTGAACGCCGAGTTTGACTTTGATATAGAAGAGGTTGCCAAAACTGTTGCTGCGGAGGTCCTTAAGGAAGAGGGCTGCGAACACGACGTAGAGATAAGCCTTACGATTACCGATGATGAAGGCATCAGGGAAATGAACAGGGATTTCAGAGATATAGACAGACCGACAGATGTTCTTTCTTTTCCGAACGTTTCCTACGATGAGCCGGGCGATTTTTCCGTGATAGACGGAGAGCAAAGGGTAGACCTTTTTAATCCCGATACAAATTGCATTATGTTTGGTGATATAGTTATTAATGAAAAAAGAGTTCGCGAGCAGGCTTTAGAGTATGGACACAGCCTTAAGCGAGAATTTGCTTTTCTCGTAGCGCACAGTATGCTTCATCTTTGCGGCTACGATCATATGGAAGAGGATGAAGCTGCTGTTATGGAAAAGAAGCAGAGCGACGTTCTTAATAAACTTGGAATTACAAGAGACTGATTTTTAGGCATTTGGAGAACTTGTATGAAAATTTATTCTGAAGAAAAGAGAATACGTCCTGATATACTTACATCTGCGGTATATCTGGCTGTTGTTATAATGATGTTGTTTGCGATTTTTTCAATTCGCATTTTCGGAGATAAAGGAGCCGGCTTTGCATGCGCTCCGCTTGCATTTTTCTTTACCTTTTATGCTATTTTCGTTCTGGCTGTTCAGAAGGCTGTTTGGGTAATGGTAAGAGTGCGTGCAAGACGTTCGCAGTTTGTAAATGCCGAGCACAATATGAAAAGTTCGCTCAGATTCTTTGCTGTTTCGGGTGGAATTGCGGCGTTTCTTCTTGTGCTTATCAATATATTCGCTTCTAATTTTCTTTTCGGTACACAGAGAGGACTTATTCAGGGACTTATTGCCGCTGTAAGTATTTTGTTCTTGGCGGTTCAGGGTGTCCTTAGGGGCTATCTTCAGGGAATAGGTTACACCAAACCTATCGTGATATCGGATGTGATCATAGCTGCCGTTGCTTTAATATTCGGAATTCTTTTTTCATTGGTTCTTTTCAGATACGGGATTAAAGTAAATGCACTTTTTCATGTAAATGAATTCAGCGCTGTTTACGGCTCTACAGGAATGATGATCGGTATTTTGGTTGCTTCATTGGCAGGCCTTATACAGATCGGTATCAGTTTTTATCTAAGAAGAGATGAGCTTAGAGATATAGTTAAGGGCGGAGCTCCCAGATATCTTGACAGCAGTAATGATGTGCTCAGCAGTGTAAGACCGCTTATTTTCTTATATGCAACGCCCGGTGTGATGCTTCTTTTTGATCAGGTCTTTTATTTGATCTATGAAAGAAAGATAGGAAGCGAAGCGGATACACTTCTTAATTTTGGAATATACGCGGGAAGAGTCGTTACTTTGATTGTTCTGTTTTCAATCCTTGTTTGCATTCCGTTTATCAAAACGTGGAACAGGATCATGGCAAGAGCTTCGAGAGATGAGTTCGACGGAGCAAGGGACAGATACGCTACTTTTGTAAAGAGGTTCTCACTTCTTGTATTTCCTGTAGTTATATTTGTGTTTACACTCGCTTCACCCATTGAGGTCGCGTTATTTGGAAAGACTTCGCAGCTTGCGGACGGTCTTTTGAGAGCGAGCGCTTGTTTGATATTGCTTGTTCCCATTGCGGTTTTTGCTTCATGGATGCTTAGTCAGATGGGAAAGACTATCCTTATAGTCACCAATCTTGCGATCGCATGGCTTTTCCATATCGGAATGACTGTTGTGTTTGAGATCATTCTCATGATGGGAATCTACGGAGCAGCCGTAGCTACGATCGTTTCGGTACTTGTTTATGATATTTTATGTCTTCTTATGTTCTCTAAGATGTTTAGGATCAAAGTGAATAAAATGAGGACATTTATATTTCCGCTTGCGTGCAGCGCTGTTGCGGGACTGGTTGTATTCTTCCTTAGTATGGCACTTGTCAATCTTATAGGTGATATACTTACCATCGCAGTATGCTTTATACTGTTTTATGTAGTTTATGTTGTGGCAATTGTGCTGCTTAGGCTCGTTAATTCTTATGAGATCGGAGTTATTCCCTTTGGCAAAGCTTTTTCCGGACTTCTTATGATGTTCGGCGGCTTTGATGGAGATGAGGAATGAGCGTATATAAAAAGAAAATAATAGTTGCGGGAGGCGGCGCGTCAGGAATGTGTGCGGCTATATGTGCGGCAAGAAGCGGCGCCGAAGTAACTTTACTTGAAAAAAATAATGTTCTTGGAAAAAAGCTGTCGATGACGGGAAACGGAAGATGTAATCTTACGAATCTTAAAATTGACGGCTCGTATTATAATGCAGCTGCGAAAAGCAGAATCGGCTCATGGCTTAATGAATTCGGTGCATTGGATACGATAGAGTTTTTCAGATCTCTTGGCGTTATCACGATGAGTGAATATGGCTATGTATATCCCGTATCAGAGCAGGCGGCCGGTGTTGTCAGTGCTCTTTCCAATGAGCTTTCAAGACTTGGTGTTACTATTGTATATAACAGCCAGCTTAAGAGCATTGAAAGAACGGGAGAATCCGTAGGTTATACGGTAAAGACTTCCGAGGGTGTTTATGAAAGCGATAAGGTTATCATCGCGACAGGTTCGTTATCGGGCGCGAAGACTACAATGTCTACGGGCGATGGCTATTATATTTGTAAAAAGCTTGGAATGAGCGTCAAGGATACGTTTCCCGCACTTGTAGGCTTTAAGACGACGGATGAAGATATCATGCCTGCTGCCGGAGTCAGGAGCAAAGCCGCTATTTCTTTTTATCTGGGAGAAGAGCTTCTTACTTCCGAAAAAGGTGAAGTGCAGCTACTTACTGATGGTATTTCGGGTATTCCCGTTATGCAGGCAAGCAGGGGAATAATCAAGCTTGTTTCCGAGAATAAACCTGTTTATGCACTTCTTGATCTGTATCCCGATTATGACGAAGAGTCTTTTGACAGGCTCATCAATGAAATGATAAAACTTCGAGACAGTCGCAGTATTTCTGAGCTTCTTTCGGGATTTGGAAACAGCTATATCAATGAGATGGTCTTAAAGCGAATGAAGCTTTCACCGACTATGAAAGCGGTCAATATCTCAGAAAGCATGCTCAGATGCATATTTGAAAACTACAGAAAGCTTAAGTTTAATATAAAAGAGTGCAACGGCTATGCGGCTTCTCAGGTGACAACAGGCGGGATCAGTGTCGGAGATATTAATGATGATTTTTCATATAAAAACAATCCCGGTATATATGTTGTCGGAGAGCTTTTGGATGTTGACGGAAGATGCGGAGGCTATAATCTTCAGTTTGCTTGGACTTCCGGGTATATCGCAGGAAACGCCGCTTCGCACTGATTGCGAGGCTTAAATATAAATTATTTGAGGAATTTAAATGATCCGAATCAATCAGATTAAAATTTATAATGATCTAAATACAAGCAAAACAAAGGAGGAGCTTTTTGATATGCTGTATCAAAAGGCTTCTAAGCTTTTACGGATAAACAGGAGCGATATCGAAAGCCTTGAGATCATAAGGCATTCGATTGATGCCAGGAAAAAGCCCGATATCTTTGATGTTTACATGGTAGACCTTTCCGTTAAAACGGGCTCTGATGAAAGAATCGTAAAAAAGTGTAAGGATAATAATATATCTGTTGTTTCGGTAGCCAAATATAATTTCGAAGAAATGGCTAAAGCTGCCAAGACAAAGGTTTCGGAGCATATTGATAAAGACGGAAAGATAGTTATTGTCGGGGCGGGTCCCGCAGGACTTTTCTGTGCATATATGCTTTCGGAGGCAGGATACAAGCCTCTTGTGATCGAGAGAGGTTCCGATGTTGATAAAAGGCTGCAGGCAGTGGAAGCTTTCTGGAGCGGAAAAGAGCTTGATGAGCATACGAATGTTCAATTTGGTGAAGGCGGTGCAGGTACTTTTTCCGACGGTAAGCTTAATACCATGGTAAAAGATAAGGACGGCAGAGGAAGAAAAGCACTGTCGATATTTGTAGAGCACGGTGCAAGTGACGATATCATGTATGAGGCAAAGCCTCATATCGGTACGGATATCTTGTGCAGAGTAATCAAGAGCATGAGGGAAAAGATCATAGAACGCGGCGGAGAGTTTATGTTTGACTCTAAAGTAGATGAGCTAATGCTTGATGAAACAGGTAAGCTAACAGGCGTTAAGGTTTTGGATAAGATTATAAGCTGCTCATGCGCGGTTCTTGCGATCGGACACAGTGCGAGAGATACCTTTTACATGCTTAAGGATAAAAAGGTAAATATAGAGCCCAAGCCTTTTGCTGTGGGATTTAGAGTAGAACATCCGCAGAGTATTATAAATTTATCACAGTACGGAGTCGCAGATCCAAAGTCGCTTCCGGCATCACCATATAAGCTTGTGATGAATACGGATAAGGGCAGAGGCGTTTATTCGTTTTGTATGTGCCCGGGTGGCTTTGTCGTAAATGCTTCTTCCGAAAAAGGAAGGCTTGCAGTTAACGGAATGAGCTACAGTGCCAGGGATTCCCGCAATGCCAATTCCGCGATAATCATGACGGTTTCACCAAAAGATTTTGGCGGTGATGATGTTTTGTCGGGAGTTGAGTTCCAAAGAAGACTTGAAGAAAAGGCTTTTGAGATCGGAAAAGGTAAGATTCCCGTTGAGTACTACGGTGATTTTAAGAAGGCCGTTAGCGGTAACGACAGCTCTTTTGACAAGAATAATAATGGAGTTGCATCCAAAGCGGTACCTGAAAATGAGCTTATAAAAGAGCTTGATAAAAAAACCAATCTGCCGTGCATGAAGGGTGAATACTCTTTTGCGGAAGTGCATAAGATACTTCCCGATGAGCTTAACAGGGACTTCATACAAGGAATGGAGAAGTTCGGAAGGATGATAAAAGGATACAACAGTGACGGAGCGCTGGTTTCCGGTGTTGAGTCAAGGACATCGTCTCCCGTTAGGATACCTAGGGGTGAGGATGGTGTGTCTACGAATATAAGAGGTCTGTATCCGTGCGGCGAGGGCGCGGGATATGCAGGCGGAATAATGTCCGCTGCGATGGACGGAATTAAGACAGCTGAGCTTATAGCAGCAAGTATAATGAATTAAGGAGTTTATATGAGCGACATGATCAAAATCGATTCTGACGGCAAGGTTAACTTTAACAACAATGTCGATTACTGCGTCGGAACAGGACGCTTAGGGCTGGCTCTTACAGAGGAATATCTTAAAGAGCTTAAATATGTTCAGGATATGATCGGTTTTTCTTTTATAAGAGGACACGGTCTGTTTTCCGATGATATCTCCATCTATCATGAGTATGAAGAAGACGGAGAAACAAAGGTTGAATATAATTATACGTATATAGACAGGATCTTTGACAGCTACTTAAAGTTGGGAATTCGTCCGTACCTTGAGCTTGGCTTTATGCCGGAGCAGCTTGCGAGCGGAACCCAGACTATCTTTTACTGGAAAGGAAACACCACACCGCCCAAGGATTATAAGAAGTGGACGGATATGGTTATAGCTCTTTTGCAGCATCTTATGGACCGCTATGGTGATGAAGTTGCAACATGGCCCATAGAAGTATGGAATGAGCCCAATCTTGCCGGCTTTTGGTACGAAGCCGATATGGATGAGTATTTTAAGCTCTTTAAAGAGACATTTTATGCGATAAAGAAGTTTGATTCACGTTTTATGGTCGGAGGCCCCGCAATCTGCGGAGTTAAGGATGCCGAATGGATAGAAGGCTTTTTAAAGCTTTGTAAAAAAGAGGGTATCCGTCCCGACAGGATAACGAGACATCATTATACGGTTGATTTCCCCGAGAGGATCGGGCATTATGATTATTCCACATTGGAAGACAGCGAGATGCGTTTTGACAATCTTAAGTCTACGCGCGATATAGTTGATTCTTTTGAAGAGTATAGAGGTCTTCCGATTCATCTAACGGAGTTTAGTACTTCTTATACTCCAAAGGGTGTTATTCATGATACGAATATCAATGCGGCTTACCTTGCAAGGCAGCTTTCAAGACTCGGCGATGTAAACGAAGCTTATTCGTATTGGACTTTCGGAGATGTGTTTGAAGAGCAGGGAGTTCCTGATTCTCTTTTCCACGGAGGTTTTGGAATGGTCGCCGCGGGCAATATCCCCAAGCCGACTTTCTGGACATTCTATTTCTACAAGCAGCTTAAGCTTTTTGGAAGTGATTGTGTATATAGGGATGATAATTCTGTTATAGTTAAAAATGACAAAGGATTTAGCGGAATTATTTGGAACATAGATGAAGAGGATATAGAGAGGCAGTATTCGTTTGACCTTGATCCTTCATCCGAGTACACGCTGATAAAAAAGATTGTTGATGAGTCTACATGTAATCCGCTTAAGCTTTGGCACGATATGGGTGAGCCCGCATATCCTACGGACGATGAGATCGAGATGATCAAGAGCGGCGCTAATCCGCTTGTTTCAAGTTCCGTTGTCGCAGGTAAGAGCGGCGCGGAAGTTTCTTTTGAGGTTAAAAAACACGGTGTTGTCTATTTTACTCTTACAAAGAGAAATTACACACCGGATCGCGGATATGATTATGATAAAGTGATATCTTTTCACTGATATTTTTTATGAAGGGGAGTATATGAAAAGTAAAGACGACATTAGGAAAGAACTGCTAAAGAAAAGAGATATTCTGACTTCGGAAGAAGTTGAAGCTAAGAGCAGAGCGATTTTTGAAAAGCTTGTGAATAATGAAGCCTACAAAAACGCAGAGAATATTCTTATTTACGCTTCATTTTTGACTGAAGTTAAAACGGATGAGATCATTCTCGATGCGCTCAGCCTTGGGAAAAATGTCTTTTGCCCAAAGGTTACGAACAGGGATCTGGGCTTTATGAAGTTTGTTAGGATATATGATACTTCGGAGCTTTCGGAAGGTTATTTTGGAATCAGAGAGCCTGAAATATCGGAAAATTCTGAGATCTACACTTCTTCGCCGAACACACTTGTGATAATTCCGGGAGTTGCCTTTGATAAAAAGGGTAACAGGATTGGCTACAAGGGCGGTTTTTACGACAGGTTTTTGGCCGATCACAATGAAGCTTATAAAATTGCGATAGCTTACAGTTTTCAGATTTTGGACGAAATTATTCCCGAAATTCATGATATTCCTGTAAATGAGGTGATTTGTGAGTGATTTTCGGATATAATGTATTGAAGATTTTGATTTTTGAATCTGAAGAATTAAAAAGGATGGGAGTATTAAATGGAACTTATTGAAATATGCAAACGTGCCAAAGAGGTTAAGTACGAAGTTCAGAATCTTTGCACGGATAAAAAGAACAAGGCACTGCTTGCCGTTGCGGATAAGCTCGAAGCAAAGGCGCAGGGTATAATAAATGCCAACAAGAAAGATTACGAGAACGGTGAAAAGAACGGAATGCATCAGGGGCTTCTTGACAGACTCCTTCTTGATGAAAAGAGGATTAAGGCTATGGCTGACGGACTTCGCGTTGTAGCCGAGCTTCCCGATCCCGTAGGCGAGATCACCGAGGAATTTGAAAGACCTAACGGACTTAAGATAAAGAAAGTAAGAGTTCCTATGGGCGTTATCGGAATAATCTACGAGGCTCGTCCCAATGTAACCGCAGATGCATTTGCGCTTACTTTTAAAGCAGGAAATGCGGTTATTTTAAAGGGCGGAAGCGATGCAATCAATTCCAATATCGCTATTGCCAATACAATGAGAGAAGCTCTTACAGATGAGGGAATCAATCCCGATGCGATCCAGCTCATAGAGGATACGGACAGAAGCGTAACTACACAGTTCATGCAGATGAACGGTTATGTTGACGTTCTTATTCCCAGAGGAAGTGCCGGACTTATCAGAGCAGTTGTTGAGAATTCAACTATACCCGTTATTGAGACAGGTACCGGTAATTGCCACATCTATGTTGATAAGGCTGCCGATCTTGATAAGGCTATTACCATTATAATCAATGCCAAGACTCAGAGGATTGGTGTATGTAATGCCGCTGAATCATTGGTTGTTCACGAGGCCGTTAAGGACGAGTTTCTTCCTGAGTTTGAGAAAGCGATGAAGGAGCATAACGTAGAGATAAGAGGTGACAAGGATAGCACGGCTGTAATGAGTTCAGCCAATCCCGCCACTGAAGAGGACTTTGGAAAAGAGTACCTTGATTACATTATCTCTGTTAAGACGGTTAAGGATGTTGATGAAGCTATCGCTCATATCAACAAATACAACACAGGACATTCCGAATCCATTATCACAGAGGATAAAGAGGCGGCTCAGAAGTTCCTTGACAGAGTCGATGCTGCTTGCGTATACGTTAATGCTTCGACCAGATTTACGGACGGTTTTGAGTTCGGATTCGGTGCCGAGATCGGAATCAGCACACAGAAGCTTCACGCGAGAGGACCTATGGGCCTTAAAGAGCTTACATCATACAAATATCAAATTGTGGGAGAAGGACAGATCAGGGGATGATAGAAAACGAAATGGAGTTACTTGAAGCAAAGAAACATATCATAGCGGTTTCGCGCGAGCTCCACGAAGTCGGATTGCTCGTTCGAACCTGGGGAAACATAAGCCAAAGAATTGATGATAACAGTTTTTTAATAACACCTACGGGAATCAGATATGAAGACCTTACACCCGACATGATCTGTGAGGTCAAGATATCAGATCTTTCTTGTAAGGGAGATTATGCGCCGTCAAGCGAGACGGCTGTTCATGCGGCAGCATATAAAGCAAGAAAGGACGCGGGATTTATTGTCCACACGCATCAGGTGTACGCATCATGCTGCAGCGCACTTGGTCAGAAGAAGATATATACATATTTTGACGATGAGGATATTGTTGTTCCTTGCGCTCCTTTTGCGCTTCCATGGACAGACAAGCTTGCTCAGAATGTCGGCGCCACACTTGAAAAATACAGTGATGCGCAGGGAATAATCATGGCCAATCACGGCGCACTCTGCATCGGAAGAGATTCCAAGGAAGCTATTTATGTTGCCGAGAAGCTTGAGGTTTCCTGCAACAACTTCCTTATCGATGTATGTAAGACGGATATGACTCACGGAGTGGAAGAGGGCTATAGCAGTCATCTTGAAAATGGACATATAGTCTATGATATTCACGATACTCCGAACAGAGTTAAGGATATTCACAAAGAGATATATGCAAAACGTCCCGATGTCAGATATATCATACACAATAAATCGGAGGCTGTTGTAACCGTATCGAGAACGGCAACACATATGAGACCTCTTTTATATGATTTTGCACAGCTTATCGGATACAGTATCAAGGTGCCCAGCAATGAGCACGGTAAGGACGGAATGAATTACCATAACATCAAAAAGAATGTAAACGCCGTTTTTGCGCTCAATGACGGAGCTTATTGCCTCGGTGTTACTTATGATGATGCCATGGATGCTTCGATCGTTCTTGATAAGGGATGTATTGCACATCTGGCTGCGCTCAGGCACGGAGAATGTCACTATCTGTCTATCTTTGATTGCATAAGGATGAACAGGCTATACAGGAATAAATATTCCAAGCTTGCAGATATGTACAAGCATAACAAGGAGAATGAATGATAAAGAGGCCAAAGAGTATAGGTCCAGGATCCGTTATCGGTATTACCGCACCTTCTTTTGGTTGTGCGAGAGAACCGTACAGCTATCTAATAGATGTTGCCATTGAGAATATTACTAAAAGAGGCTATAAGATCTTGGAAGGCAAGACAGCCAGACTCGGTGACGGAATCGGAATCAGCACCGATCCCAAAGTGGCGGCTATGGAGCTTACAGAGTTTTACAAAAGAGACGACATAGATGCGATAATCTCTGCGGGCGGCGGCGAGCTCATGAATGAGACAATAACTTATGTTGATTTTGAGGAGCTTAAAAGTGCAGAGCCCAAGTGGTTTGTAGGCTATTCAGACAATACCAACTTTATTTTTCCTCTTGTGACCATTACAGGCGTTCAGGGAATTTACGGACCTTGTATTTCGGGCTATGGTAAGGTCTTTGAAGCTACGGAAGAGGATGCGTTTGCTCTTTTGGAAGGAACTAAGAACGAATTTAAGGGCTATGACAGCTTTGTAAAAGAGCCTGAGAAGACAGATGAATCTGAAGCGGAAGCTTTAGACGATACGGAGCCTGAAGATGATCTTTTTTCAAAGCCGAGAGAAGAGATCTTAAAAGTTTTGCGCGAGTATAGATTTGAATTAAATGAAAAGAAGGTTCTGACTTCTTTTTCATGTGACGGAGGAAAGGCTGTTAAGCTATCTTCCGGCGATAAGGTAAGTGCCTCCGGAATTCTATTGGGCGGCTGCCTTGAAGTTCTTGAAAACCTTGTCGGTACAAGATTTGACAGGGTAAAAGAGTTTAAGAAAGAAAATAAAGATATTATATGGGTTCTTGAAAAGTGTGAAATGAACCCGATGAGCTACAGAAGGAGTCTTTGGAACCTTAGAGAAGCAGGCTGGTTTGACGGTGCTGCCGGCTTTATAATAGGTCGCCCCGGAAACTTTTTTGACGGCGACATGATGGGAGTAGACAGATTTAATGCTGTTACAGATATACTTACACCTATCGGAGCTCCGATAATAATGGATGCCGATATAGGACATGTCAATCCCATGCTTCCCGTGATAATGGGAGCTGATGCGCATGTTACAGCCGCCGGAAATGACCTTAATATCAAATATCTATAGATTAAAAGCCATATACACCCTGACTTTATGACGAGCCGGGGTGTATTTTTGTTCCCACTTTTCTTTATCTGTGCTAAAATATGAAGAAGACAAAGCTTTTACAAATCGCTTTAGGGAGGCATATATTAACAATGGCTGCTAATAAAAAGTATGTTGCTTACGTTTCAAGCTACACATCCGGACTTGGTTCTGATTACGGAATCAGAATTTATGATGTAGATCTTAAGAAAGGCAGACTCACCGAGAAACAGAAGGTTGAGATCACCAATTCTTCTTATATAGGAATCGCACATAACAAAAAGACATTATACTCGATCACCGACGAAGGTGTTGAGGCTTATCATATTGAGAAGGACGGAAGTCTTAAGTTCCTTAACGAGGCTTCTATCAACGGTATGCGCGGATGCTACGTTAATATGGATCAGCAGGATAATTATCTTATCACCGCAGGTTATCATGACGGTAAGGTTACGATCCTTAAGCTTAATAAGGACGGAAGCATCGGCAAGATAACAGATGAGAGATACCATAAGGGACTTGGTACAGCTGCGGGCAGAAACCATGTTCCTCATGTTCAGTGTATCAAGGTGTCCAAGGACAATCAGTATCTTCTTGCGGCAGATCTTGGTATGGACAGAGTTAATGTTTATAAGCTAGATCTTGAGACAGGTAAGATCAAGGAAGTTGACGTTATTCACTGCGATCAGGAATCATCACCCAGACATATGCAGTTTTCCAAGGATGGAAAATTCTTGTATGTTTGTCTTGAGCAGAAGTGTGCGATCGAAGTTTATGAGTATGTAGATAACAACGGCGATCCCGATTTTAACAAGGTTCAGTCGGTTTCATGTTCCGATGAATCCGATTCACTCGGCGTGGCAAGCAGCGCGCTTACTTTCTCTGAGGACTACAATTACCTTGTAAGCTCAACAGCAGGAGAGAATAACGTGATCGTATTTAAGGTTGATAAGGATACGGGACTTCTTACGAAGCTTATCCAGCTTCCTGTTGCGGGAGAGTATCCCAAGGATGCAGCTCTTTTCCCCGATAACAAGCATTTGGTATCACTCAACCACGAGTCTGATTCAATGACTTTCTTCCATGTTGATATGAAGGCGGGAACGATCGTTATGAACGGACCTGAGCTTCCGATACCCAGACCTAACTGTATAGTATTCCATCAGCTTGAGGATTGAAATTAATAAAAACTATTAAAGCCGCAGGAATCTGAGTTTTTAGAACCTGCGGCTTATATTATTTCTGTTATTGTAGTATCAGAATATATGCTTTATTTCTTGTAGAAGTTTATGACATTTTCTGCCTTGGCATACATATTGGATATCATGAGGTCCAAAAGTGTGATGGCGCACATGCTCTCAACAACGACAACCGCTCTCGGAACTACAACGGGGTCGTGACGGCCTTTGATATTGATCTCGATATTTTCACCGTTTTTGTTTACGGTATTCTGAGAAGCAGCGATGCTGGGAGTCGGCTTTACATGGGCTCTTAACATGATGGAAGAGCCATCGGACATTCCTCCGAGTATTCCGCCTGAGTGGTTGGTAGCTTTGGCTACTGAGCCTTCTTCCATAATAAATTCATCGTTGTTTTCAGAACCGGTATATTTTGAAACTTTTGTGCCATCACCAATCTCGATTGCTTTAACGGCACCTACACTCATAACGGCTCTTGATAGAAGAGCATCAAGTTTATCAAAAACAGGTTCTCCGATTCCTGCGGGAACTCCCGTTATCTTACATTCTATGACACCGCCTATAGAGTCACATTCGGCGCGTTTAGCCGCAATAAGCTCCATTGCTTTTATATCTGCATCTCTGTCAGGCATTGAAGTGGGAGTTGAGCAGATCGCGTCCTTATCAAACTTGGAATCGTCAATCTCGACATCTCCGATAGAACGTGTATATGCGCATACATCGATGCCCATTTGCGAAAGAAGCTTTTTGCAAAGAGCTCCTGCGGCAACTCTGCCTATCGTTTCTCTTCCCGAAGATCTTCCGCCTCCTCTGTAATCTCTAAAGCCATATTTCATATCAAAAGGATAATCGGCATGACCGGGGCGATAGTAGCTTGCAATCTCACTGTAATCTCCAGAGCGCTGAGAAGTATTCTCAACAAGCATTGAGATGGGGGTTCCGGTTGTCTTACCTTCGAATATTCCGGATAAGATCCTTACCTTGTCATCCTCTTTTCTTGAAGTTGTAGCGGCGCTTGTTCCGGGCTTTCTTCTGTCAAGGAGCTTCTGAACGTCTTCTTCGCACAGCTCCATGCCTGCAGGGAAACCGTCTATAACCACTCCCAGAGCGGCTCCGTGAGATTCTCCCCATGTTGATATTTTGATATTGTTTCCGAGAATTGAACCTGACATTTTAGTTCCTCATTTCCAGTATTAGTTGTCTTTCTATATCATAATACATTACCTAGGGCAAAAAATGTAAAAAAAGATGAAAACGGTACAAAAATGTTATATAATATATAAAGACTTTGATTAAGGCATAATATCGAAATATGAGGGGATTTCCGATATGAACGCTAGTAATCTACAGATGAAGCTCACCTTTAAGAATAAGGTGGTTTCAGCCGTTAGTAAATTTAACAGGAAGCATAAGGCTTTGTCCTTTTTAGGCATCGCTTATGCGTTATTTGCGATAACTGTTTACAATATTCTGTTTTATTTTTACAGAAATGCAAAGAGGCATATTTGTCTTGCGTGTATCTTACTGTTCTTTGTCTTCAGCAGCAGCTTTTCTTATCCTGCTATGTCCCTTAACATCAGTTTTGCTACAGATATGAGTATAGAGGATTATTCGGCCGATGATTCTATAAGTCTGTCCGAGACGGAAGTTGCGGAATCAGATGCTGAGCTTGCTGTTGTAAATGATGTCGACAAGACTCTTATTGAAGAAGCTATGGACAGCGTCAATCCCGACGTTGCCGAGGCGGAACACATGAATCCCGAAAAGCAGGCATCACTTTCTCAGATCTTGGAGTCTGCCGGCGATTCCGATGATACATCAATAGAAAATACTGCCGATGATGTAGAGTCTAACTCTGAAAAAGCAGATCCTGTGACAGAGTATTTTTCACAGTTTACGGAAACAGGTAAGGTTTTTGACAGCAACGAATGGAATATCATTCTTGTCAACAAACAGCACCCGATACCCGAGAATTACGAGTTTCCTCTTGGAGTTATCAGCGGAAGCATGAAGTGCGATGAGAGGATCATCTCACCGCTTCTTGATATGATGAGAGCGGCAAGCGCCGACGGTGTTAGTCTTATTATCTGTTCTCCTTACAGAGATCGTGACAGACAGACAATGCTTTTTGACAACAAGATTGACAGATACATGGATGGCGGAATGTCTTATATGGAAGCTTATAACCTTGCGTCTCAGGCTGTTACGGTTCCGGGATCTTCAGAGCACCAGATCGGACTTGCGATTGATATCATCAGTGACAATTATTCCAACCTCGATGAGGGATTTGGCAATACACCCGCCGGAAAGTGGCTTCACGACAACAGTTACAAGTATGGATTCATATTAAGATATCCCGAGGGAAAAGAGAAAATTACAAGTATTGAGTACGAACCCTGGCATTTTAGATATGTGGGGGTTGACGCAGCAACGATTATCTACGAAAATGATATCTGCCTGGAGGAATTCTGGAATACATACGTTAAGTAGAGGATATATATGTACAAAATAATTAAAAAAGACGGAAACGCCAAGAGAGCTGAATTTACTACCGTACACGGAGTGATTCAGACTCCCGTGTTTATGAACGTTGCAACGGTTGCGGCAATAAAGGGCGGTGTTTCCACTTATGATCTTGAAGGTATAGATACTCAGGTGGTTTTGTCCAACACCTACCACCTGCATTTAAGACCGGGAGATGATCTGATCTACAGAATGGGCGGGCTCCACAAGTTTATGTCGTGCGATAAGCCTATTCTTACTGATTCAGGCGGATTCCAGGTCTTTTCTCTTGCTAAGACAAGAAGGATCAAGGAAGAGGGCGTTTATTTCCATTCGCATATTGACGGACATAAGCTTTTTATGGGACCTGAGGAGAGTATGAGAATACAGTCGCACCTTGGTTCCACTATCGCGATGGCTTTTGATGAATGTCCTTCAGCCAAGGCTGAGCATGATTATGTTCAGATGTCTGTAGACAGGACAACAAGATGGCTTGAGCGTTGCAAAAAAGAGATGGACAGATTAAACGGACTTCCTTACACGGTCAATCCGAATCAGATGCTTTTCGGTATCAATCAGGGAGCAATCTTTGATGACATAAGAATTGAACACGCCAAGAGGATCAGTGAGATGGATCTTGACGGTTATGCTGTCGGCGGACTTGCGGTCGGTGAGAGCCATGAGGAAATGTATCATGTTCTTGAAACTACGGTTCCTTATCTTCCGGAGAACAAACCCACATATCTGATGGGTGTCGGAACACCGGCCAATATTCTTGAAGCGGTAGACAGAGGAATAGACTTTTTTGACTGTGTTTATCCAAGCAGAAACGGTCGTCACGGTCATCTTTATACAAAGAGAGGCCATATCAATATTTTAAATGCAAGATATGAATATGATGACACACCGATTGAAGAAGGATGTAAGTGTCCCGCATGTACGAGATATTCCAAGGCCTATATAAGACATCTTCTTAAGGCCGGAGAGATGCTTGGAATGAGGCTTTGTGTTCTTCATAATCTCTATTTTTACAATCATCTTATGGTTGATATAAGAAATGCCATTGAAAAGGGAGAGTATTCGTCCTTTAAGAAGCAGATGATCGAAGGAATGCAGGAATTTGACGGCGCTGAATCAAAAAGTAAATACAACATCGCCGTTAATTGGAGAAAAGGTTGAATTTAGCTTTTCTTTTTAGTATTATTTATTGGTGTATATTAAACTAACTAATACTTGGAGGATGTTATGGTATTATTTTTAACAGCTCAGGAAGCCGGAGCCGGCACTCCTATTTACGGAACATTGGCTATATATGCGGTATTCATGGTAGCTATTTACTTTTTGATGATCCGTCCCGGAAGAAAAGATCAGAAGCAGAAGGCACAGGTACTTGCTTCTCTTGATATCGGTGACAGTGTTAGAACAACAGGCGGATTCATCGGTACAGTTATTGATATCAATGATGATATGGTTATTGTTGAGTTCGGTAACAATAAGAATTGCCGTATACCTATGGTAAAGGATGCGATCGTTGAGGTTGAGAAGCCCGAGGATGCAACCGTTAAGGCAGACAGCAAGGATGCCAAGGATTCCAAGAAAAAGTAATCACTTTCGAATTCTTAAAGCCTGATTGGCATGCCAATCAGGCATTTGTTCTATAATAGAAATTTATTAAATTAACTTACTAAAGCATCAAGGGAGTCATTATGAAAATGAACATTACTTGCATCCCGGGTGACGGAATTGGACCCGAGATTGTTACAGAGGCCAAGAAGGTTCTCGATAAAGTTTGTGAGAACTTTGGTCATGAGATTGAATACAAAGATATTTTGATGGGCGGATGCTCAATAGATGTACACGGAGTTCCTCTTACAGACGAGGCAATTGCCGATGCCAAGGCTGCCGACGCGGTTCTTATGGGATCGATCGGAGGAAACACATCAACATCTCCTTGGTACAAGCTTGAACCACAGCTTCGTCCCGAGGCAGGACTTCTTAAACTCCGCAAGGCACTTAATCTTTTTGCCAATTTAAGACCTGCATATCTTTATCCTCAGCTTAAGGACGCATGTCCTTTAAAGGAAGCCGTTGCAGAAGAGGGTTTTGACATGCTCATTATGAGAGAGCTTACGGGTGGTCTTTACTTCGGAGAGCGCAGTACAGAGCTTAAAGACGGAGAGATGGTCGCAACAGATACACTTACATACAAAGAGAGTGAGATCAGAAGAATAGCGATCAGAGCTTTTGATGTTGCAAGAAAGCGCAGAAAGAGCGTTATCAGTGTAGATAAGGCCAACGTTCTTGATTCTTCAAGACTTTGGAGAAAAGTAGTCGAGGAAGTTAAAAAGGATTATCCCGATGTGACTTTAGAGCATATGCTCGTAGATAACTGCGCAATGCAGCTTGTTAAGAACCCTGCTCAGTTTGACGTTGTTCTTACAGAGAATATGTTCGGAGATATTCTATCCGATGAAGCCAGCATGATCACAGGATCTATCGGAATGCTCTCAAGCGCATCCTTAAATGATACAAGCTTTGGACTTTATGAGCCCAGCCACGGCAGTGCTCCCGATATCGCGGGAAAAGATATCGCCAATCCCATTGCAACGGTTTTGTCTGCTGCAATGATGCTCAGATATTCATTCAACCTCGATAAAGAGGCTGATGCCATTGAAAAGGCAGTTGAGAAAGTACTTGAGGACGGTTTTAGGACTGTAGATCTTTTACCTAAGGGTGAAGAAGATAAGTTTACACTTGTCGGATGTAGCCGGATGGGAGACCTTATTGCTGAACGAATCATTTGTAGCAAAGAGTGAAAAAAGAATATATGACCTGTTACCGCATGAACCTGAGACAATCGGTGTAACCTTGTTTATAATCGGTATGGCCGTCTATTATCTGTGGCGTATGTTTGCGATTACTCCTCAGTATGATGAGCTTTATACTTTTTATACTTTTATAAGTAAAGGACCGGTATATTCAGCAATTCATTGGCCGCTTCCGAATAACCACGTAGGATATTCGGTTTTGTCTGCGATACTCAATGTTTTCGGTAATCCGTATATCGGACTTCGCGGTATTTCTTATATCTGCGCGGTTTCAAACCTTATTCTTGTCTACAGGATATGTAAAAGATACTACGCTCACGGACTTCCGCTTGGTGCGGTGTGCTTATACAGTGCAATGCAGATTGTTAATGAGTACAGTGTTCAAGGAAGAGGATATACGCTTGCGACAACATGTTTTTTGATAGCGATCTATGTTATCGGTGACATTTGCAGAATCGGTGAGGATGATACGTTCCCTTATGCCAAGCTTACCATTGCGCTTGTGCTCGGATTATATACCGTTCCCAGCAGTATTTACTGGGTTATTCCGGTCAGCTTGTCGGCAGTTCTTTTTCTTGTTATCAATGCATACAGAAGTAAGAGCGTTTACACCAAGATAGGGGATAATATTTATTATAAGAAGCTGCGTTCCCTGGTTATTTCGGGAATAGTAGCGGCGGCCATCACATTCTTTTTATATCTTATTATTTGGCTCGCGATCGGTTCCAACCTCTTGGTGAAAACCGAAGATTCCGGATTCTATGGTATGTCTCACGTAAGTGTGCTCCTTCATGCTCCGTTTAAAGCGGCCGGAACAGGAATTAATTACATGCTTTCGCAGCCTTATATTCAGAGTGTCAGTGCCGCAGAGTTTAAGGCCAGATACCCGGGCTGGATCATGAGTCTTTTTGAATATATGATCCCGAGAGGCGGAGCAGTACTTCTGATTTTTGTTATTATAAGCTTGGGATGTCTTTTTTATGAGTGTTTCAAGCATTTTGAATACAGCAGAACGGTCATAAACCTTGTTGTTATAGTAAATGTGCTTTTTATAGCGATTGTATTGATCCTTCAGCGTAAATTGCCTTATCTTAGAGTGTTCAGCTACAGTGGTTTTATTTTTACCCTGTGCTTTTGCACTGTAATGGAGAGGCTTATCAATGTGACGGTAAGACTGTACAACAAAAAGAAAATGGCCGGAAACTGGGATGCTTCTTTACATCCCGAAAATGAGAGCATTGAAAAAAGCGGAAAGTGGTACGGCGGACTTGGCGTCTATCTTCCGATGGCGTTCATGCTGCTTGTGTTTATCTGCAGATTCTTTAGTCCTTCGTACAGCATGCAGCTGGGCGGACGAGAGAATGAAGTGTTCAACATTCTGTATATTGCGGATGTTCCGATCCGAGACAATATGGCGGTGCTTGACTGTGATCAGCAGTATCTTCTAAAGTTTGGATGGGACATAAATTGCAATAAGATGGATGTTACCGATTCTGATTGTGTTATTCTTGATAAGAATATGATGACTCCCGGATACAGCGGTGATGATTTCTGGAAGTTCTATCAGACATATGAGACCATTGATTGGGATTATTTGAATACACTTCATGTTTTATATGAAAATGAGAATTTTATTCTATATATCAAGTGAGAAAAAGGAGAAATGTTATGGCTATGAATAGTGACAGAGTTATGGAAGGTTTACAGCAGGCTCCTCACAGAAGCTTGTTTAATGCTCTCGGATTTACCGAGGAAGAAAGAAAAAGACCGCTTATCGGTATTGTTAGTTCATACAACGAGATTGTTCCCGGTCATATGAATCTTGATAAGATTACTGAGGCTGTTAAGCTTGCGGTTGCGGAAGCCGGTGGAATGCCTGTCGTTGTTCCCGCTATCGCTGTTTGCGACGGTATTGCCATGGGACATATCGGAATGAAGTATTCACTTGTTACAAGAGATCTTATCGCTGACAGTACGGAATGTCTTGCTACAGCACATGCTTTTGACGGAATGGTATGTATTCCCAACTGCGACAAGAACGTTCCCGGACTTCTTATGGCAGCTGCAAGAGTTAATATTCCTACAGTATTCGTTTCGGGCGGACCTATGATGGCCGGAAGAGTTGACGGTCATAAGACATCACTTTCTTCTATGTTTGAAGCGGTAGGAAGTGTTTCTGCAGGTAAGATGACAAACGAAAAGCTCTGCGAATATGAAGAGAAGGCTTGTCCCACATGCGGATCTTGTTCAGGTATGTACACAGCCAATTCTATGAACTGTCTTACAGAAGCGATCGGTATGGGACTTCCCGGAAACGGAACAATTCCCGCCGTATATTCAGCACGTATCCGTCTTGCTAAGCACGCAGGTTACGCTGTAATGAACCTTATTAAGAACAACATTCGTCCCAGAGACATCATGACAAAAGAAGCATTCATGAATGCTATGGCTATGGATATGGCTCTTGGATGCTCTACAAATACAATGCTGCATCTTCCCGCTATTGCTCATGAAGCAGGTGTTGATATTAACATGGAAGTTGCCAATGATGTATCAAGCAGAACTCCCAATCTTTGTCACCTTGCTCCGGCCGGTGCCACATACATGGAGGATCTCAACGAGGCAGGCGGTGTTCTTGCAGTTATGTCAGAGCTTGTTAAAAAGAATCTTCTTAATCTTGATGTTCTTACTGTTACAGGTAAGACCTTGAAAGAGAACCTTGAGGGTGTTAAGAATCTCAATCCCGAAGTTATCAGACCTATTGAGAATCCTTATATGGAGTCAGGCGGAATTGCCGTACTTAAGGGAAATATTGCTCCCGATACAGGTGTTGTTAAGAAGTCTGCCGTTGTTCCCGAGATGCTTGTTCACGAAGGACCTGCAAGAGTATTTGACTGTGAGGAGGATGCTATCGAAGCTATCCTTACAGGTAAGATCGTTGCAGGAGACGTTGTAGTTATCAGATATGAAGGACCTAAGGGAGGCCCCGGAATGAGAGAGATGCTCAATCCCACATCTGCGATCGCAGGTAGAGGACTTGGCTCAAGCGTAGCTCTTATCACTGACGGAAGATTCTCAGGAGCCAGCCGCGGAGCTTCTATCGGACACGTTTCTCCCGAAGCTGCAGTCGGCGGACCTATTGCTCTTATCGAAGAAGGTGATATAATCAGCATCGATATCCCTAACAATGCACTTAATGTTAAGGTATCCGATGAAGAGCTCGCCAAGAGAAGAGAGAAATGGCAGCCCAGAGAGCCCAAGATCACTACAGGCTATCTTGCAAGATACAGAGAGCTTGTTACCAGCGGAAACAGAGGAGCAATCCTTGAGATTCCCGGTACTTCAAAATAATTATATATAAATAGGATGGTATATAAGAAATGCAACTTACTGGTTCACAGATCGTTTTGGAATGTTTGAAAGAACAGGGCGTGGATACCGTTTTCGGTTATCCCGGCGGAAGTATTCTCAATATTTACGATGAGCTGTACAAACAGCAGAATGATTTTTTGCATATCAGAACTTCACATGAGCAGGGCGCGGCACATGCTGCCGACGGTTATGCAAGAGCTACGGGTAAGGTTGGCGTTTGTTTTGCGACAAGCGGACCCGGTGCTACCAATCTTGTAACCGGAATTGCTACCGCATATATGGATTCTGTTCCCATGGTTGCGGTTACGTGTAACGTTAATCTGCCTCTTCTTGGAAAAGATACTTTCCAGGAGGCTGATATTGCAGGAATCACGATGCCTATCACCAAGCATGGCTATATTGTAAAAGACATTAAAGAGCTTGCTTCCACTATGAGAAAGGCATTTAAAATCGCTACTTCAGGTCGCCCCGGCCCGGTTCTTGTTGATATCACCAAGGATGTAACAGCCAAGACCTGTGACTTTAAGCCTCTTAAAAATGATAAAAAAGAAGAGCCTAAGAAATCTTATACAGATGAAAACATAAATGCTGTTCTTAAGATGCTCAAGGCTTCAAAGCGTCCTTTTATTTATGTAGGTGGCGGAGCCGTTATTTCAGGTGCTTCCAAAGAGCTTGCAGAGTTTGTTTCCAAATTCAATGCACCTGTTTGCGACACACTTATGGGAAAAGGCGCTTTTGACGGAACAGATAAGCTTTATGCCGGAATGATCGGTATGCACGGAACAAAGGCTGCCAATTTCGGTGTAAGTGAGTGCGACCTTCTCGTTACTCTCGGAGCCAGATTCTCTGACAGAGTTACGGGTAACGCCAAGACATTTGCTTCAAAAGCAAAGATCCTTCAGATTGATGTGGACGCCGCAGAGATTAACAAGAATATCAGAACCAATTATTCTATAGTAGGAGATCTTAAGGAAGTTCTTTCTGATATCAATAAAGTACTTCCTAAGATGGATCATTCCGATTGGGTAGCAAAGATTGATGATTACAAGAAGCAGTTCCCTCTTAGCTATGAGAAGGATAAGCTCACATGCCCTTATATCATCGAAACATTAGATAAGCTTACCAAGGGTGATGCCATTATCTCGACCGATGTAGGTCAGCATCAGATGTGGACAGCTCAGTATTATAAATTCAGAAATCCCAGAACCTTCCTTACATCGGGAGGCCTCGGTACTATGGGATACGGACTCGGAGCTTGTATCGGAGCCAAAGTCGGCATGCCTGATAAGGTTTGTGTAAATATCACAGGCGACGGCTGCTTTAGAATGAATATGAACGAGCTTGCTACCGCTTCCGGATACGGTATTCCTATCGTTGAGATCATTATCAACAACAGCGTTCTCGGAATGGTAAGACAGTGGCAGACTCTTTTCTATGAAAAGCACTACTCACAGACTGTATTTTCCGATAAGGTTGATTATTGTAAGGTTGCAGAGGCACTTGGGTGCAAAGCGATCAGGATTACCAAAAAGTCTGAAGTTGAAGATGCTTTGAAGAAAGCGTTAAATTCAAAAGTTCCTGTAGTGATCGATTGCGTTATAGAAGAGGACGACAAGGTGTTCCCTATGGTTCCTGCGGGCGCTTCTATCAGTGAAGCTTTCGATGCCAAGGATCTTGCGAAGAAAAAATAATATTTATAAATACTTCATTTAAGTTGGGGAAAAAAGATGAAGAGAAAATTTAAGCGGATATGGCTTGTACTTTGGTTAAACCTGGCGGCCATTATAGCTTTGTACATAGCACTTGCGTTTTATTACAGTGAAGGTTTTCCTTGCTGCTGTTGGATAAACGGTGTTTATTGTACAGGAAAGAGTGTTGAAACAGTAAATAAAGAACTTCTTGCTAAGCACGGATACGAAGGCGTCAATGTAATTGACGCCGGAGGAGCCGAGCTTTATATAAGTGCGGAATCCGTAGATTTTAATGCGGATTATACCGAATCACTTAATTCTTTTATTGAGTCACGGAATTCTTTTCTCTGGGGCTATAATCTCTTTCAAAATCTCATTGTAAAAGTTGAACCGAGAGTATCTCTTAATGAAGATAAGCTTCTTGGTTTTGTAAATGATTGGGAGATCTTTTCTGATATAGGAAGTAATGATGTCTATATTGAGAAGGGCGATAACGGTTATATTCTTATAAACGGTATAACCGATGTTCCCAATAAAGAAAAGATAGTAAATACCGTATATCATTGTATGCTTCATCTTGAAGATACAGCCGATCTCGGAGCTACGGAAGGCTGCTATACGGAGGTTGAGGCTACAGAACAGCAGAGGGCTACGATAGATCTTTTTGATAAGGTAAAAGAGCTCCAGGCCTGCGGTATCACTTATGATATCGGAGGTGAGCTGATAAGCTTCGGCCCGTCGGTTGCATCTGATTGGTTTGTGACGGCTGATGAGGTTGATGAATATTTGAATCAGGAAACATCGTCTACGGACCCTGCAAGCGGATTGTTTATCATAGACAGAGCCGTTAGAACATTCCCTTCGGAAGAAGAGATGTATACACTAAACGGTTTTGTATGTGATGCAAATGGAAGTCCGATCCTTAGTGAAAAGAAAATATATGATACTCTGAACAATATCGCGAGGTCGCACAGCACAAAGAGTTTGATCGAGAGATACAGACAGACTCATGAAGGAAGCATTTTGGTCAAAAAGGGAAGTAAAGGTGACGGAAGTCTCTATGATGTGAACGGAGAGTTTAACTATCTCGTTGATAAGTATGTTTCCGGCGATATCTCTGCTGAAGAGAGCAGACCCCTTTCTTATTATGATTCTGTTGCCTCTTATGATGCTGCGACTGAGCTCGGTGATACTTATATAGAAGTAAATATGAGCGAGCAGCTTCTTTCTTATTACGTAAACGGTGAGCTTAATATGCAGATGCCTGTGGTTACCGGAAATATCAACAGAGGAAGAGGAACGCCGGCAGGACTTTTTAATGTCTATAATAAAAGATATCACACTTATCTTAGAGGAACCGATTATGTTTCTTATGTAAATTATTGGCTTGGAGTTAATAAAGGCGTCGGAATTCATGACGCAACATGGAGAACTCAGGAAGAATTCGGAGGAGATACTTTCAAAAGAAACGGATCTCACGGATGCATAAATTGTCCTTTGGAATCAGTCGAACAATTGTGGAATGTCGCGGAAGTAGGCACTCCCGTCATATTATACTATTAAATTATCCGCTCTTTTATGATTAAAGAAGCGGATAATTTTTTGGTTAAAAACCGATTTGAAAAAATAAAATAACAGAGATTATGTAATGACGTTATTGACATTTTTTTATCTGCGTATAGAATAAAATTATTGAGGCTTTTTAATGCTTTAATATGATAAAACACAGGAGGATACAAAAGTGTCACGAGTTTATAATTTTTCTGCCGGACCGGCAGTGTTACCCGAGGAAGTATTGAAGCAGGCAGCTGCAGAGATGCTTGATTACAACGGATGTGGAATGTCCATCAACGAGATGAGCCACAGATCCAAGACTTTCGATGAGGTTATTCAGACTGCCGAGCAGGATATCAGAGATCTTATGAATATTCCTGACAACTACAAGGTTCTCTTTTTACAGGGTGGCGCAAGCCAGCAGTTCGCTGCAGTTCCTCTTAACCTTATGAAGAACGGCAAGGCTGCATATATCGTTACAGGTCAGTGGGCTAAGAAGGCATACCAGGAAGCTCAGAAATACGGTGAGGCTATCGAGGTTGCTTCAAGTGCCGACAAGACTTTCTCTTACATTCCGGATTGTTCGGATCTCGACATCCCTGAGGATGCTGATTACGTATATATCTGCGAGAACAATACAATCTACGGAACAAAGTTCAAGACTCTTCCCAATACTAAGGGACATGTTCTTGTTTCCGACGTATCATCATGCTTCCTTTCAGAGCCTGTTGATGTTACAAAGTACGGCGTGATCTACGGCGGTGTTCAGAAGAACGTAGGACCTGCAGGTCTTGTTATCGCTATCATCAGAGAAGATCTTATCAGAGATGACGTTCCCGCATTTACACCTACAATGCTTAAGTGGAAGACTCAGGCAGACAACGGTTCACTTTACAACACACCTAACTGCTGGAGCATCTACATGTGCGGTCTTGTATTTAAGTGGCTCAAGAAGCAGGGCGGACTTGAGGAGATGAAGAAGAGAAACGAAGCAAAGGCTAAGATTCTTTACGATTATCTCGATCAGAGCAAGATGTTCAAGGGTACAGTAAGACCTGAGGACAGATCACTTATGAACGTTCCTTTCGTAACTGACAGCGAAGAGCTTAATGCTAAGTTCATCAAAGAAGCTACAGCTGCAGGCTTTGTAAGCCTTAAGGGACACAGAACGGTTGGCGGTATGAGAGCAAGTATCTACAACGCTATGCCTATCGAAGGTGTTCAGAAGCTCGTTGAATTTATGGCTAAGTTTGAGAAGGAGAATTCATAATGTATAAGTACAAATGCATGAACCCGATTGCCAAGATCGGTCTTAATAATTTCACTGATGAGTATCAGGTAGTAGACAATGTTGATGACGCAGAAGGCATTCTTGTAAGAAGTGCCAACATGCTTGAGATGGAGTTCTCTGACAACCTTCTTGCAATTGCAAGAGCAGGTGCCGGAGTTAACAACATCCCCCTTGATAAGTGCGCTGAGCAGGGTATCGTTGTATTCAACACACCCGGTGCCAATGCCAACGGTGTTAAGGAGATGGTTCTTGCTGCAATGCTCATTGCTTCAAGAGATATCATCGGCGGTACAGAGTGGGTTAAGGCCAATGCAGGTGATCCCGATATCGCTAAGCTTACAGAGAAGTCAAAGAAGAAATTTGCAGGAACTGAGATCTTTGGTAAGAAGCTTGGTATCATCGGACTCGGTGCTATCGGTGTCAGAGTAGCTAATGCCGCAAGACAGCTTGGTATGGATGTTTACGGATATGATCCTTATCTTTCAATTGATGCTGCTTGGAGACTTTCTTCAGACGTTAAGCACGTAACCAATGTTGATGATATTTATTCTAAGTGCGACATCATCACAGTTCATGTTCCTGCGCTTGATTCTACAAAAGGCATGATCAATGCGGACGCTATCGCTAAGATGAAGAAGGGTGTTATCCTTATCAACCTTGCAAGAGATATCCTTTGCAACGAAGTTGATGTTCTTGCGGGCATCAATTCAGGCAAGATCCGTAAGTATGTTACAGACTTCCCGAACCCTACAACATCAGGTCATGACGGATGTATCGTTATCCCTCACCTTGGCGCTTCTACAGAGGAGTCTGAGGATAACTGTGCTGTTAAAGCAGTTCTTGAGCTTAAGGATTATCTTGAGAACGGTAACATCAACAATTCGGTTAACTATCCTAACTGCGACATGGGCATCTGCACACGTCCCAGAATCGGAATTTTCCATAAGAACGTTGCCAACATGATCAGCCAGTTCACAACTGCGCTCGGTGATGCAGGCTACAACATCTCCGATATGACCAATAAGTCTAAGGGAGACTATGCTTATACACTTATCGATCTTGAAGATAAGATCACAGACGATCTTGTTAAGAAGCTTACTAAAGTTGACGGTGTTATCAGAGTCAGAGTTGTAAAGAAAGAAGCATAATTATGGCGGATATCAGACCTTTTAAGGCATACAGACCGACAAAAGAAAAAGTGGGAAGAGTTGCGGCTCTTCCCTATGATGTTTTTAGCAGAAAAGAGGCTCTTGAATATGTAAAAGAAAATCCCGAGTCTTTTCTTGCTATAGACAGACCCGAGACACAGTTCGAGCCCGATCATGACATGTATGCGCCCGAAGTTTACAAGAAGGCACATGACATGCTTCATGAGCAGATGGAGAACGGTGTCTTTGTTCAGGACGAAGAAAAGAGTTATTACATCTATGAGCAGACAATGAACGGAAGAACTCAGACCGGTATAGTTGCCTGCGCTTCTATAGATGACTATTTAAACGGAGTCATCAAGAAGCATGAGAATACAAGAGCTGACAAGGAAGAAGACAGAATTAAGCATGTCTATAACTGTGAAGCTCAGACGGGACCTATTTTCCTTTGCTACAGAGAAAATAAGATGCTTTCCGATCTTATTAATAAGGTTAAGGAATTGGATGAACCCGTTTATGATTTTGTTTCCGCAGATGATGTGAAGTCCAGAGTATGGGTTATTGATGACAAAGAGGAGACCGATACAATCAGCAGGATCTTTGCCACCATCGATGCCGTATATATTGCGGACGGTCATCACAGATGTGCATCGGCGGTCAAGGTCGGACTTAAGAAAAGAGAAGAGAATGAAGGAAAGGTTCGCGGTAAGCAGGAGTATGACTATTTCCTCTCGGTTCTTTTCCCTGACAACGAGCTTATGATCATGGACTACAACCGTGTGGTTAAGGATCTTAACGGCCTTTCCAAGGATGAATTCTTTGATAAGCTTAAAGAGAAGTTTGATCTTGTAAAAGAAAATGAAGCCGTTAAACCTGCTAAAAAAGGAGAGTTTGGCCTGTTTATCGATGACGAATGGTTTAGACTTTCCGCTCATGCAGACATATTAAAGAGCGATGCTGTAGACGGACTCGATGTTTCTGTTTTACAGAACGAAGTTCTTTCACCGATTCTTGGTATCGGAGATCCCAGAACGGATAAGAGAATTGATTTTGTCGGAGGAATCAGAGGACTTAAAGAGCTTGAGGATAGGTGCCATAATGACATGAGGCTTGCTTTTTCCATGTATCCCACATCTATTTCGGAGCTTTTTGCCGTTGCCGATGAGAAGAGACTTATGCCTCCAAAGTCAACTTGGTTTGAGCCTAAGCTCTTAAGTGGGTTATTTATTCACGAAATTAATGGTACAATTATCTAAATAACAACAATTTAAGTATTGTTTTTTATTTGGAGGGGACCATAGTGAATAACAGACTGTACAAGATGATGAACTGGCCGGAGATTGAAGAGATTATTTATTCTGACGGAGACGATCCACACAGAATACTCGGAGCACATAAGGTTGGAGGAAACTATCTTGTGCAGGCTTTTTATCCAAATGCGAAGGCTGTAAGTGTTCTTGTTGAGAATACCAAGAAGGCTTATGAGATGGAGCTTGCCGATGAAGCCGGTTTTTATGCGGCTATTGTTCCTTATGTTGACAAGCTTAAGTACAAATTCATCATAACCGATGAAAACGACAAGCAGGAAACTGTTATTGATCCTTATTCCTTCGGACCTACCATGGACCGTGAGGATTTTATAAAGTTCGGTAGCGGTATTCATTACCGTATCTATGAAAAATTAGGAGCTCATCCCATGAGGCGTGGCGGAGTAGCCGGCACGCAGTTCGCGGTATGGGCTCCTTCTGCTGCCAGAGTCAGCGTTATTGGTGATTTCAATAATTGGGACGGAAGAATGTGTCAGATGCACAGACTCGATCCTATCGGAATTTTTGAGATATTTGTTCCGGGCGCCAAGGTAGACGACGGCTATCAATTTGAAGTTAAGACCAGAAGCGGTCACATCTATAAAAGACCCGATCCCTATGCTACAAAATCAAAAGGAGAAAACGGCGTTATTTCCGTTATAAATAAGTTTGCTCCGTTTAAATGGACTGATGAAAAGTGGATCGCCGCAAGAAAGAAATTCGACAAGGACGAGGGGGCTCTTTCTATTTGCGAGCTTTCTCTTGATGCGTTTGCCGAAAGACATGAGCATAAGACTACAATAGAAGAGATAACGCAAGATATCCTGACTTATGTTACGGACCACGGCTTTGATACAGTTGAACTTATGCCTGTTATGAAGCATATTCCCGAGCATTTTTATCATATTCTTGATTTCTTTGCTCTTGATGATGCCAACGGTAAGCCTGAAGAGTTTATGAACTTTGTAAATACCATGCATGAGAACGGAATCAGAGTCATCCTTGATTGGGTTCCAACGTTCTTTCCCAAGGCGTCATACGGACTTAGCGATTTTGACGGTAAAGCTCTTTATGAATACGAAGATCCGAGAGTTGGAATCCATCCCAAATCAGGCGATCTGATATTTGATTACGGTAGAAAAGAAGTTACGAATTTCCTTGTTTCAAACGCTCTTTTCTGGATTGAAAAATATCATGTGGACGGTCTTAGGATATCCGATATCTCAAGGATTCTTTATCTTGACTATGACAGAAAACCGGGAGAGTGGATGCCCAATATCTACGGCGGAAACGAGAATTTGGAGGCGCTTGAGTTTCTTAAACAGTTAACTACTGCCGTACATAAGGATAATCCCGGAGTATTCATGATAACCAAGGAGACGGCATGCTGGCCGCAGGTTACCGACAGTATAGACGACGGCGGACTTGGGTTTGATTATAAGTGGAACAACGGCTGGACGAGAGATTTTCTTTCTTACATGCAGAACGATCCATTGTTTAGATCGGGCCACCACGACGAGCTTACGTTTAGCATTATCTACAGTTATACAGAGCGCTTTATCTTAAGCTTTACGCATGAGGAGCTTGAAAAGGGACTGGATGGTCTGTATTATCTCATGCCGGGTGATTCCAATCAGAAGATGGCAAATCTAAGGCTGGCGCTGAGCTTTATGATGGTTCATCCCGGAAGAAAGCACATATATATGGAACCTGATGCACTCACTGTTGACCAGTCGGTGTTTGTTGAAAACATGCTTTCAAAGCTTAATGCTCTTTATAAAGAGCATCCGGCACTTCATCAGCTTGACAGTGTTGAGGGCGGCTTTGAATGGATCAATAATCTGGCTGCGGATGATTGCATGATCTCTTTTGCACGTAAGAGTTCTGATGAAAAAGAGATTCTGCTCGTTGTTGCCAACATGGCGGGAATCGAGCGTGAATATGAGATAGGTGTCATCGCTGACGGAAGATATACGGAAATTTTTAACAGTGACGATGTCAGCTACGGCGGCTCCGGAATCCTCAATGAAGGCAAGATTGAAGCTAAAAGAAAAGAGGCCGACGGACGCGATTATTCCGTCAGCATAAAACTTGCTCCCGTTTCGCTTGCAATCTTCTCGCTTACTCCTTATACACAGCAGGAGAAGAAGATACGTGCAATTAAGGAAGAAGAGGAGATCAAGAAAGAAAAAGAGCGAGCTGAGAAACTCACCGCTCTAAAAGAAAAGCAGAACGAAGAGGAGCAGAGACTTATTTCGGAGCTTAAGAAAAAATATGAAAAAGAGCTCGCGAACGAGGAAAAGGCTATAGAAGAAAAATATGCCAAGATCGAAGAGGAAAGAATATTTGATATTGTTTCCAAAGAAGCAATAAAGAATATCAATAAGAAAAAGCGCGGCAGAAGAAAAAAGTAATAAAAAAAGAAGGCTGATAAAGCCTTCTTTTTTAAAGCTGGAAAAGGGACTTGAACCCTCGACCTACTGATTACGAATCAGTTGCGCTACCAACTGCGCTATTCCAGCATGCCCATGCTTTCTTGGCACAAAAATGATTATACATTCAGGATGCCCATTTGACAAGAGAAATTGGAAATATAATTATTCAAATGCAGTCAGTTTGTGATATACTAATATACTGAAATAATATTTTGTATTGCCGGTGCGTTTTAGCGCAAGGTAGAGAGGATTTTCATTATGAAAGATTTAAAAGATTACGTTAGAACCATTCCTAATTTTCCCGAGGAAGGAATCATGTTTAGGGACATAACTTCTGTTTTACAGGATCCCGACGGATTTAAACTTGCTATCGACAAAATGCAGGATATGGTAAAGGATTTGGATTTTGACGTTGTTCTTGGTGCTGAATCCAGAGGCTTTATCTTTAGCGCACCTATAGCATATAACAGAGGTAAGGCGCTTGTTCCTGTTCGTAAGAAGGGTAAGCTCCCTTGCGAGACAATTGAGGTAGAATATGACCTCGAATACGGTAAGGCTGTACTTGAGCTTCACAAGGATGCGATCAAGCCCGGGCAGAAGGTTCTTCTTGTAGACGATCTTATGGCTACAGGCGGAACTATCGAAGCTATGATCAAGCTCGTTGAGAAGCTTGGCGGCGAGGTTGCCGGAGTTCTTGTTCTTATGGAACTTAAGGGCCTTAAAGGAAGAGAAAGAATCAGCAAGTACAGACTTGATGCTGCAATAAGCTACGAAGGGAAGTAATGTAAATGCCGCAGGACTTCGATGACGGAAAAATTGAAGCCATTGAGGAATTTCAGGCGCCTGATAAGCTCTATGAGGGACTTATAGAGAGAGTCAGAAAATATCACCCTTCAGATGATATTTCCCTTATAGAAAAGTCTTACAACACAGCGGCTGAAGCTCACAAGGACCAGTTACGCAAATCGGGTGAACCTTATATTATTCACCCTCTTTGTGTTGCCATAATCCTTGCCGACCTCGAAATGGATAAAGAGACTATAGCAGCGGGCCTTCTTCATGATGTTGTTGAGGATACTATCTACACCAAGGAAGAGGTCGAAGCGGAGTTTGGCGCGGATGTTGCGTTACTTGTAGACGGTGTTACCAAGTTGACGGCTCTGCAGCTTTCAACAGATAACGCCAATAAGACGCAGGAACAGCTTGATATGCAGGCTCAGAACCTTCGTAAGATGTTCCTTGCGATGGCTAAGGATATTAGAGTAATTCTGATCAAACTTGCCGACAGACTTCATAATATGAGGACTCTTGCTCATATGCCTCCGGAGAAGCAGTCAAGGATTGCTCAGGAGACCCTTGATATTTATTCCCCTATTGCGGGAAGACTCGGTATCAGCCGTATCAAGGTTGAGCTTGATGACCTTTCACTTAAATATCTTAAACCCGATGTTTACTATGATCTTGTGGAGAAGGTTTCCGTAAGAAAGAGCGAGAGGGAGAAATACGTTGAGGATATCTGTGCCAATGTCAGAAAGGCTATTGCAGATGCCGGAATTATCGGTGATGTCAACGGAAGAGTTAAGCATTTCTTCAGTATATATAAGAAGATGCGCAATCAGAACAAGACTCTCGATCAGATATACGATCTTTTTGCCATAAGGATCATTGTTGCGACTGTAAAAGACTGTTATGCGGCTCTTGGTGTTATTCACGAGATGTATAAGCCTATTCCCGGAAGGTTCAAGGATTACATCGCCATGCCCAAGCCCAATATGTATCAGTCTCTTCATACGACGCTTATCGGTCAGACGGGACAGCCCTTTGAGATTCAGATCCGTACCTATGATATGCACAGAGCTGCTGAATACGGTATCGCTGCCCACTGGAAATATAAGGAAGCATCCGACGGCAAAAAGGCTGAAAACGGAGAAGAGGAGAAGCTTATCTGGCTTCGTCAGATCTTAGAATGGCAACAGGACATGTCTGACAACCAGGAGTTCATGAATCTTCTTAAGAGTGACCTCAACCTTTTCTCAGAGGATGTTTATTGTTTTACTCCTACAGGAGAAGTCAAAAACCTGCCTGCAGGTTCTACGCCTATTGACTTTGCTTACAGTGTTCACAGTGCTGTCGGCAATAAGATGATAGGTGCCAAAGTTAACGGTAAACTTGTGCCGATCGATTATAAGATCCAGAACGGCGACAGAGTTGAGGTTATCACCAGCCAGAATTCAAGAGGCCCGAGCAGAGACTGGCTTGCCATTGCCAAGGCTACATCAACCAAGAATAAGATCAATCAATGGTTCAGGCATGAACTTAAAGAGGAGAATATTGCCAAGGGCAGAGAGCTCCTTATCGAGTATTGTCGCAGTAAAGGAATAGATCTTTTTGCGATTTCCAAGCCTGAATTCCAGAATATTGTTATAAGAAAATACGGTTTCCATGATTGGAACGCCGTTCTTGCCGCAGTCGGACACGGCGGACTCAAGGAAGGCCAGATCATCAACAAGATGCTTGAGCTCGGAGAGAAAGAGCATAAGCGCAACATTACCGATGAGGAAGTTCTTGCTGCCGTTGCGGAGTCCAATGTTACTCCTCAGGTTTCCGGTTCCGACAATGCCATTATCGTTAAGGGTGTACATGACGTAGCTGTTAGATTTTCCAAGTGCTGTAATCCTGTCCCCGGCGATGAGATATGCGGTTTTGTTACAAGAGGGCGAGGTGTATCGATTCACCGAAAAGACTGTGTCAATGTTATTAAGATGCAGGAAGAAGACAGAACCAGACTTATCGAGGCAAGATGGCAGTCTGATTCCACAACGGGAAGTCAGTATGCCGCTACGATCAAGATATTTGCCAATAACAGAAGCGGTCTTCTTGCCGATATTTCTAGAGCGCTTACCGAGAAAGATATCGATATCATCTCGATGAATACAAGAACGAGTAAGCAGGGCCTTGCCACAATGGAGACTTCGTTCCGTGTAAGCTCCAGAGAGCAGCTCAGAATTATCGTCGATAAGATCAGACAGATTGACAGCGTTATTGACATTGAAAGGACAACAGGCTGATGGCAAAAAGAAAACTTAATGTCGGGTTACTTACACTTGGCATGGTTGCTACCAACTTTTACTTTGTTTTCGATCCCGAGAAGATTGATGAAAACGGGAAAAAGCACGTTATATGCTTTGATCCGGGAGACAGAGGAAAGTATATCTATGATTATCTTTCCGAAAAAGACTTTGTGGTTGACCTTATATTACTTACGCACGGTCATTTCGATCATATCGGCGGAGTTGAGGAACTTAAAGAGCTAACGGGAGCGAAGGTTGGCTGTTATGAAAAAGAAATTGCCATTTGCCAAGATCCCCATCTTAATCTTTCCAATTATTACGGAATGAATTTAGGAATAACTCCGGACGTAACATATAGAGACGGAGATATAATTGAAGCTGCGGATCTTTCGTGCAAGCTTATTGCCACTCCCGGACATACTTCCGGTGGCTGCTGTTATTATTTCGAAGATGCAGACATACTTATAAGCGGAGATACACTTTTTGAGGAATCTGTCGGAAGAACCGATTTTCCTACCAGCTCCACAAGCGAGCTTGTAAGATCTGTTACAGAAAGACTGTTTGTCCTCCCTGATGAAACTTATGTATATCCGGGGCACGGAGAGATGACAACAATCGGTCATGAAAAGGAATATAATCCTTTTTTCTAAAAAAATTTGCAGCTGTAAATGCAGTAACGAAGAGCCTTTGCGGGCTCTTTTTTAATTTATTTAAAAAAAATAATTAAAAAAGATTTGACAAATAGTTACATATGATGTAATATATGATCGTCCGATGATTACAAAATCAGTAAGGACAACGTTAGAGTAAATTGCTTTTGGCAATAACTCAGTTTAACGAATATGCTTATTTAAAATGAAAGGGAGAAATTTTAAAAATGTTTAACAGAAAAAAAGTTAGTGTTCTTTGCAGAACAGTCGCGGCTGTAGCCGCTTCAATATCTATGATGCTCGGATGTGTTGTACCTTCATTTGCACAGGTACCCGGAAACACTCCTGATGAGCAGATTTACAATTTCATGAAGAATGAATGTGGTGTTAAAAATGATGCCGCTATCGCAGGTATTATTGCCGTAATCGAACAGGATTCAGAATTTAATCCTCAGATGGTTGCTTGTGACGGTGACACAGGGGCAGACAGAATCGGTCTTTGCTTATGGACAGGAAATAGACTTAATAATCTTAAGGCTTTCTGTAAGAAGAACAATTATGATTGGCAGAGTTTCGAAGGTCAGTTACGTTTTATTAAATACGAGTGGGAAACTTCATTTAAGAACGTAAACAGAGCAATGCACAATACTCCTATCGATCAGGATTATAACTTCCCTGATTCTGAGGCAGGTGCACAGAGTTTTGGTGATTACCTTGTATGCCAGTATGTTCTGACAGGTTTTGCGGAAAATGATGAAGGAAAGAGAGCAAAGGAGTATTACCCCAGAGTAAAGCAGATTGCACAGGCTTCATCAGCAAATGCAGCTACAACAAATGCATCAACTCAGGCACCCGCTGTAACTAACAGTGCAGCACCCGCTCCTGCAGCTCAGGCAGCACCCGCTCCTGCAGCTCAGGCAGCTTCAGCTCCCGGTCAGTCACAGGAGAGCACAGAGCAGCACATTTACAATTTCCTTGTAAACAATGCAGGAATTAAGAATAAGGCTGCTATTGCAGGTATCATGGCAACTATGGAATTTGATACAGGTTATAACCCCAATGCTGTTAATAATCAGGACGGTGTTGAGAGATATGGTCTTTGCTCATGGTCAGGCGACAGACTTAAGGGATTAAAGGTTTATTGTAAGAAGAATAAGCTTGATTACCAGAGTGTTGACGGCCAGCTCAACTACATGGTATATGAGTGGAATACATATTTTAAGAACATTGACAGAGTAATGCATAACAACGTAAAGGATCAGGATTATAATTTTGCTGACAGCGCAGAAGGTGCAGATCAGTTTGCTACATTCTTTGTACTTCAGTATACAAAATTTTCAAATGTTATCAATAACGAGTTCGCCGGTGACAGAGCGCGTAACGTAACATATCAGAAGGTTGTTAACGGATTCACAGCTAAATAAAAATATCTTTAAAAGAGCCGCTTGCGGCTCTTTTATTGTGGTATAATCTTTTGGATATCAGTAATTCAAAAGGTAATGCAATGATAAAGATTATTATTTCGGAAGATAAATTTGCATATGACATCCATTCTCTTTTTAAGGCTTTTTTTCCTAAAGAAGAGATAAAGGTTATTCCCGGAGACACTAATTTTATAGAAGATTCTGCCGGCGAAGATATTGTTTATAACATTGATGTAAATGTTACCAAGAATGAGCTTAAAAGAAATATATATAAGCTTTTATCTAAAGAAACGGGAAAAGAGCTTCCCTGGGGCAATCTTACCGGTATCAGACCTACAAGGATAGTGATGAATCTTTTGGATGAAGGCATGACCGATGATGAGATTCGCACCTATATGAAAGAGACTTACTTTGTAAGTGATGAGAAGATCGAGCTCAGCCTTCTCATCGCTCACAGGGAAAAAGAGATCCTTAGTGATATAGATTATGAGAACGGCTATAGCCTTTACATCGGAATCCCTTTTTGCCCGACAAGATGTCTTTATTGTTCTTTCACGGCTTACCCGATAGGAGCATATGCGAATATCGTTGATGATTATCTTACTTGCCTTGAAAAAGAAATTGATTATGTTTCGGAGAATTTCAAAGGTAAGACACTTGATACTATCTATATCGGAGGCGGAACACCCACAACACTTGAACCGCATCAGCTCAAGAGACTTTTGTCTTATGTTTACGATAAGCTCGATGTCTCCAAGGTAAAAGAGCTTACGGTGGAATCCGGAAGACCCGACTCCATTACAAGAGAAAAGCTTAAAGTAATGAAAGAGATGGGGGTAACCAGGATATCGGTTAATCCCCAGTCAATGAAGGATGAGACACTTGAACTCATAGGAAGAAGGCACACTGTCAAAGAGCTTGTCGATGCTTTTAACTTGGCAAGGGAAGAGGGCTTTGATAATATCAATATGGATATTATTCTAGGTCTTCCCGGTGAAGATGAAAGAGACGTTGCCTATACCATGAGTGAGATCAAAAAGCTTGATCCCGATGACCTTACGGTGCATTCGCTAGCTATAAAAAGAGGTTCGAAGCTTGCGGAGATCCTAATGGAAAGAAAGGCTGACGCCGAGAAAAAAGGCAATATCCTTCACGGCGAAGAAGATGAAGCTGTTATTATGGCGGGAATGATGAAAGAAGCATCTGAGGGAGCTAAGCAGATGGGGCTTTTACCATATTATCTATATCGCCAGAAGAATATCAGCGGAAACTACGAAAATACCGGCTATGCAAGAAAAGGAAAGGCCGGAATCTATAATATACTTATAAATGAAGAGGTTCAGTCAATAGTTGCGCTCGGTGCGGGCACAGTTACAAAGAGAGTTTACGGCTTCGGCGGACTAATAGAGAGGTGCGATAACGTCAAGGATATTAAGCTTTATATGGAGCAGATTGACGAGATGATAGAAAGAAAGAAAAAATTATTTTCATAAAGGAGACAGCAATGGGTAACATACGCGTGGTTGAAGTTAAGAGAAGCATCTTTGAAGATAACGATCAGGATGCGCAGAAACTTAGAAACGAGCTTAAAGAAAGTAAGACATTTCTTTTGAATCTGATGTCATCACCCGGATCGGGAAAAACAACGACTCTTACAAGAACGATCGAATTATTAAAAGACAAATACAGGATCGGCGTAATGGAAGCCGATATCGATTCAGACGTTGATGCTATCAAGATCGCGGAGACGGGCGTTAAGTCAATTCAGCTTCATACAGGCGGAATGTGTCATCTTGATGCCGATATGACAAGACAGGGCATTAAGGAACTCGGTGTCGAGGATATTGATTTTGCCGTACTTGAAAATGTCGGAAATCTTGTTTGTCCCGCAGAGTTTGACACGGGTAGCACCAAGAATGCCATGATCCTTTCGGTTCCCGAGGGACACGACAAGCCTCTTAAATATCCTTTGATGTTTTCAATCTGTGATGTTGTTCTTATAAATAAGATCGATGTGATGCCATATTTTGATTTTGATCTTGAAAAATGTAAAGAGAACATACATATGAGAAATCCTAAGGCTAAGATCATTCCCATCTGTGCCAAGACAGGCGAAGGCATGGAAGAATGGGCAAAGTGGCTTTCGGAAAACATAGAAGAAAGCATCAGATAAGGGATTGCGGTCACTTTTAATAGCAAGTGTTTTTGTTTATACAATTTTTATAAATTCTGCAAAAAGTCCACTTGACCCCGATGGGGTCTGGTGGCTTTATTTGCATAAAGTGAAAATGGCATCTTGATATTTTTTCTTCTTCGTAGTAAAAATGTTTATGGGTTTATCTGGGAGAAGGATGGATATGATATTCATATAACAGTGGGGTAGATGTATGAATATGGCTTGTTTAGGGGATTTGGTAATCAATATCTACACATTTTCATTGGCAATGATGCTTCTTGTCTTTCAGGAAAATGATAGAAAATCCAAATCAAATTTAAGTTTTACCAGATTGATAGGAATTTTGGCCATACTTGTTATTGCCTCAGCTCTTATTGATGTAGGCACGCTTGTGGGCGGTACGTTTACAGGCTTTTCTAAATTTGCCACATACGTTATATTCGCACTGGATCCCTTCGGATTTCTTTTCGCAATCCATTATATCGATTGTTTCGTTAAGAAAGACGAGCTGACCGACGACCTTAGCGGCTTTTTTATATTGCCCGTTAAGGCGTACGCTATCAGCAATTTCTTTATCATCACCGTTTCGACATTGTTTAGCTTAAATTGGTTCTTTTATTATGATCTTGCAGGCTACCACAGAGGTAATTTCTTTTATATAAGACTTGTTTTCCATGCAATGGCATGTATCTGTATTCTTGCGTATATTATTTATTACAGAAACGCAATTATATCGGTATACAGAACGCCGCTTCTTGCTTTGCCCATTATTGTAGGCGTCGGCATAATCTCGCAATTTATTATTACAGGCATTAATTTTGCTTACGCGGCAACGGTCTTTGCTTTCCTTATTTTGTTTATCTATGTTCAAAGATGCGACGTCAACATGGATTATCTGACGGGCGTGGTTAACAGAAGAGGAATCGACAAGGCTCTTAAAAAAGCGGTTAACGACAGCGTATTTAAGTCTTTTTCCGTTATTATGGTAGATATTGACTACTTTAAGCTTATTAACGACAGATTCGGACACAGATCCGGAGATGAAGTTTTATCCGCTATCGCGAATATATTAAAAGAAACTTTTGATGACGATACTGTTGTCGGAAGATTCGGCGGAGACGAATTCTGCGTTGTAACTCCGATTTCCGATGAAAAGATACTAAAAGAGCGTGTTGATAAGATCAAGGATGCGGTATCCATGATCGAATGGAGCAATAAAGGTGAGATGGATCTTTCCGTAAGTACAGGAATTGCAACTTATAAGCGCAACAGTAAGATGCAGATCAAAGACTTCATAGATCATGCCGACAGAATGATGTATGAGGAGAAAACACGGCATCATCTTGCAGCCGGTCTGTAATGTATAACAACAATCTTAAAATTTTAGGGTTGACGAAAACTCTTAAAATGTTTATTAATAAGAACGTGAGTAAATTTTGTATGAAGGGGTTGTATTTACAGTAATGGCAACTAAGAAACCAGTATCAAAGAAAAATTCACTTCTTATTGTTGAGTCACCGACAAAAGTTAAGGCTATAAAGAAATTCCTCGGCTCGGGATATGAAGTTGCGGCCAGCAACGGACATGTCAGAGATCTTCCGAGGAGTCAGATGGGCGTAGATATCGAGCATGATTTTGAGCCCAAGTATATTACTATCCGCGGTAAAGGAGACGTTCTTGCGGCACTTCGTAAGCAGGTTAAGAAAGCCGACAAAGTGTATCTCGCAACCGACCCGGACCGTGAGGGAGAAGCTATTTCCTGGCATCTTATCTCCGCACTTAAGTTAAAAGAGGGCGAAGCCAAGATCCAGAGAGTCACATTTAATGAGATCACCAAAAATGCGGTAAAAGAAGCTATGAAACACCCAAGAGACATCGATATGAATCTTGTCGATGCTCAGCAGGCAAGGCGTGTCCTTGACAGAATGGTTGGTTACAGCATTTCTCCGCTTTTGTGGTCCAAGATCAAAAGAGGTCTTTCCGCAGGAAGAGTTCAATCTGTTGCTCTTAGAATAATCGCGGACAGAGAAGAAGAGATCGATTCTTTTATTCCCAAGGAATATTGGACACTTGATGTAAAACTTGATATTGCGGGAGAAAAGAAGCCTATCGTTGCGCACTATTACGGCAAGGGCAACGAGAAGAAGGAGATTGAATCCAAAGAAGAGCTTGATGCTATCTGCGCTTCCTTAAAGGGCAAGAGCTATAAGGTTTCCGATATTAAGACGGGAGAGAGAACCAAGAAGGCTCCGCTTCCTTTCACTACATCAACTCTTCAGCAGGAGGCATCCAAGGCTCTTAATTTCTCAACTCAGAAGACTATGAGAGTTGCTCAGCAGCTCTATGAAGGAATTGATCTTGGAAGTGAAGGAACAGTCGGTCTTATCACTTACCTCAGAACCGATTCAACCAGAGTATCTGATGAAGCCGTGGCTGCGGCTAATGATTATATCAAAGAGAACTTCGGAGATAAGTATCTTGCGGACGGATCCGTTTCAAAGAAAAAGGACGTTAAGATCCAGGATGCACACGAAGCGATCAGACCTACTTATGTTGATAAGACACCGGTTAAAGTCAAAGATTTCCTTTCAAGAGACCAGTTCAGACTTTATCAGCTTATCTGGAGACGCTTCATGGCAAGCAGGATGGCTGCTGCCAAGTATGAGACAACTTCAGTTAAGATCGATGCGGGAGAGCATCGCTTTACACTTGCCGCATCCAAGACTGTTTTTGACGGATTTTTAAATGTATATACAGATGATGAGGATCAGATTGAGAAGAATGTAATCAGCTCCAATCTTAATGCCGATTCAAAGCTCTCTTTTGACTCATTTGAATCAGATCAGCACTTTACACAGCCGGCTCCTCATTACACAGAGGCATCACTTGTTCATGACCTTGAGGCACTCGGAATAGGCAGACCTTCTACTTATGCTCCGACGATCTCTACTATCATGGCAAGACATTACATTACCAAGGAAAACAAGAGTCTCTACATAACAGAGCTTGGACAGGCCGTTAATAAGATGATGATGGATGCATTTCCTCAGATTGTCGATGTTAACTTTACTTCCAACATGGAGGCGCTTCTCGACGGAATCGCTGAGGGTGATGTTAAGTGGAAGACTGTTATAAAGAATTTCTATCCCGACCTTGAAGAAGCTGTAAGTGCAGCTGAAAAAGAGATGGAGAAGATACAGGTTCAGGATGAGGTTACTGACGAGATCTGCGAGGTTTGCGGAAGAAATCTTGTTATCAAATACGGCCCTCACGGCAAATTCCTTGCATGTCCCGGATTCCCGGAGTGTAAGAATACCAAGCCTTACTATGAGAAGATTGGTGTTAAATGCCCTAAGTGCGGCAAAGACATTGTAATGAAACGTACAAGAAAAGGTCGTATTTTCTACGGATGCATCGATAATCCCGAGTGTGACTTCATGTCATGGGCTCGTCCTGTCGACAAGAAATGTCCCAAGTGCGGAAGTCTTATGGTCGCAAAGAGCAACAAGCTTGTTTGCAGTAATCAGGATTGCGGATTTATCTGCTCGAAAGACGATGAAAAGAAATAACTGATAATTTGATTGAATTTTTAGAAAACTTTAGCTTTTTTTCATAATTGTAGGCGCTTTGTGGTTTGAAGCGCCTATTTTTTTATGATATGATTACAATAGTGTATATAATAAATTGTCGCTATTTGGACAACAAAAGGAGATATTTTTAATGAGTAGTGTTCAACTTTTGGATAAGACCCGTAAGATTGGTAAACTATTACACAATAGCAATTCCGGGAAGGTCGTATTCAATGATATCTGCAGAGTGTTGTGCGACATTTTGTCTTCTAATATGTTTGTTATCAGTAAAAAAGGCAAGGTTCTCGGAATAGGTGAGAGCGTAGGCGTTGATTCGTTAAGTAAGATGCTTGCCGCAACGGTTGGTGAATTCATCGATCCGATGCTTAACGAAAGACTTCTTACCATTCTATCCACCAAGGAAAATGTAAACCTTGAGACGCTTGGATTTGAAGGGCTGGACAGCTCCAAATTTCAGGCAATAATTACTCCTATCGAGATAGCGGGTGAGAGACTGGGAACTTTGTTTATCTATAAGACCAAGGTTCCGTATGATATTGATGACATTATACTTTGCGAATACGGAACGACGGTAGTCGGACTCGAGATGCTAAGAGCCGTCAACGAAGAGAACGCTGAAGAAAACAGAAAGCTTGCGGTTGTTAAATCGGCGATCAGCACACTTTCTTTTTCCGAGATGCAAGCCATTATTCATATATTTGATGAGCTTGACGGAATGGAGGGCGTTCTTGTAGCAAGTAAGATTGCGGACAGAGTCGGCATAACAAGAAGCGTTATAGTTAATGCACTTAGAAAGTTTGAGAGTGCGGGCGTTATAGAATCAAGATCTTCGGGAATGAAGGGAACATATATCAAAGTCACGAATGATGTTGTCTTCTCCGAAATTAAAAAGCTCAAACAAGAGATGTAATAAGGCTTTTGGCATAATATGCAAATTCATATCAGGATGGAATTTGATGAAAGGATTTATCGTTTTTGATAAATCCTTTTTATATATTTTGTAGTGAGTTTTTAATACAAGCACAAGATAAAGTATATTTTGCTTGTATTTTGAACAAAATAATTCTATTATAAATATAAGTATGATACCAAAACTGTATCTATCATTATGTTCATTTTTGGTATCGAGGAGGGCGAGATATGATTAACAGCAATGTTTTTGATTACATCAACGTCCTTGATAAGGCGGCAGATGCCTCCTGGACAAGGAATGAAGTACTTTCCAACAATATTGCCAATGTTAATACTCCGGGCTATAAGAGGCAGGATCTTAACTTTGAGGCTGAGCTTGAAAGAGCACTCGGTCATTCCAAGTATAAGACCATGGATCAGAAGGTCGGCGATCTTAAGGATAAGCATCTTAAGGCAAGAGTAGTTAATGATTATTCCAATTTCTCATACAGAACCGATGGGAATAATGTCGATATAGATACTGAGAACGTAACTCTGGCTGCCAACCAGCTTAAGTACCAGGGGCTTATGGAAGGGCTTAATGCAGAGTTCAAGAACCTTCAAATGGTAACGAAGTCATCATAACGGAGGGATAGAGTATGAGTATATTTGATTCTTTTAATATCAATTCATCGGGCATGACTGCTGAGAGATTTCGTATGGATATAATCTCTGAGAATATTGCCAATGCAAATACAACAAGAACCAAGAACGGAAGCCCTTATGTAAGAAAAGTGGTTACTTTTGCTGAGAAAGGCTCACAGACTCCGTTCTCAAGAATTCTTAACGAGAGAATGGACCATTATTCGGGACGCGGCGTTAAGGTTACCAAGGTTCAGGATGATACCTGGACTCAGATGAATATTGTTTACGATCCTTCACATCCCGATGCGGATGAGAACGGTTACGTTACATATCCCAATGTAAATACGGTCACAGAGATGACCAACCTCATAGACGCAAGCCGTTCTTATGAGGCCAATGCAACTGCATTTAATGCAAGCAAGAATATCGCAACAAGAGGTCTTGAGCTCGGACAGGGCTGATGATCTCGGAATTATTATGAGTATCTTTTTGGGAGGATATTTATATGGCATCACTTGATATTTCTCAGCTTAGAAACGTATCATCACCTGTTATCAGGAATGCTGAGAAGGCTAACAGCAGAGTATATAACGTTCTCGGTAGCGATCAGAAGGGCAATGAGCAGGCTTTTTCAGTGTTCTTTGATAAGGCTGTGGAGAATATCCATACAACCAATGCTTATTTATCTGACGCAGAGAATGAAGAGATCAAATGGGCACTCGGACAGACGGACAATACCCACGATCTTTCAATTGCTCTTCAGAAAGCGCAGATGGCTCTTCAATATACAACGGCCATCAGAGACAGAGCGCTTGCTGCTTACAGAGAGCTTACTCAGATGCAAATCTGATGTTTTTTAGATTTATTTTTTAGTTTTTTGGGGAGGGAGAATACATGGCTGAAAGACTTAAGGCCTTGTGGCAGAAAATTCTCGACTGGTGGAATCAATTTACTGCAAAACAGAAAACACTCGTTGTTGGGGCGGGTTCTGTTATATTACTGACCATAATTATAACGGTTTCCGTACTTAATCAGCCTCAGTATATTCCTTTGGCTACCGCCAATTCTACGAAAGAAGCTTCAGAGATAAAAGAGCTTCTTGATTCTAACTCTATTAACTACAAGATTTCCGATGACGGATTGGAATTCAAAGTACTTAAAAAAGATCAGGCCAATGCCAATCTGTTGCTTGGAGCCAATGATATTCAATCATACGCTTACAGTATCGATAATGTCACAAGCGGCAGTTTTTCAACAACGGAATCAGACAAACAAAAGAAATATGTGCTTTACTTGGAGAGTAGGCTGGAATCCGACTTTATCCAAAAGTTCAGCGCAATAAAAAGTGCCAACGTCAATCTCCATATTCCGGATAATGACGGAACACTTATCGGTAATAAGGAACAGTCAAGCGCCAGCATATTATTGGAACTTGCAGAGGGCGCCGAATTTTCGGAAGATAATGCGGCTTTCCTTGCAAAGGCCGTTGCCAAGGCTATAGGTAATGACAATACTCAGAATATTGTTATTCTTGATACTAACGGAAACATGCTCTTTTCCGGAGACGAGGACACAACCACTTCCGGAATGGCAAGCACACAGCTGTCTGTTAAAGCCAAGGCTGAGCAGATAGTTAAAAATGAAGTGAAGAAAGTATTACTTGGAACCAAGCAGTATGATGATATAGAGGTTGCAAGTAATCTTGTCATGGATTTTTCTCATGAAGAGACTGTAGATCATACTTATACACCCGCTGAAGATCAGACGCAGGGTGTGCTTAGTCATGAGGATATTTATACTGCGGAGAACGTAAACGGTATCAGCGGAATTCCGGGAACGGATACCAATGCCGATGATGAGACCACATACGTAACTCAGGACAATAACAATTCAAGTTCGAATATCAACGAGGAATCAAGGGATTATCTTCCCAACGAGAAGATAACCACAAGGACCAATCAGCCGGGTGCTATAAAGTACTCGGATTCATCAATATCTGTTACTGCGATCAACTACATTGTCATGAAAGAAGAGGATTATGATCCTGCTGAGAATGAAAACATGACATGGAATGAGTTTAAGATCGCAAACAAGGAGCCTATTCCGACCGAGGTTCCCGAGGATATGATAAATGTTGTTTCCAAGGCAACGGGTATCAGCCCCGAGAATGTTGCGATGACGGCCAATAATGAGTATGTATTCTTTGACAGAACAGGATCGAGGATGACTCTTACAGATATCCTTCAGATACTGATGATACTCATTATTCTCGGACTTTTGGCATTCATTATCGTCAGAAGTATGTGGATGCAGAAAAAGACAGAGGAAGAGCCCGAACCCGAACCGCTTTCGGTTGAATCACTTCTCGAGTCACAGCCTGAGGAAGTTCTTGAAGATATCGAGATTGATACGGGATCTGAGACTAAGAGACTTATCGATAAGTTTGTTGATGAGAATCCCGAAGCCGTTGCGACACTTCTTCGCAACTGGCTCAATGAGGATTTTGGTTGATATATTTAATTTTGAGCATCTAAGTATTTTAACTTAATAATATATACAAATAAAAGTTTCAAGAGGGTAGAATTATGGACGCTGGGATGAGAGGAACCAATCCGCTTACCGCGGATTTTACCGGCACACAAAAAGCGGCAATACTTCTTATAGCTTTAGGACCTGAGAAGTCATCCGCCATATTCAAACATCTCAAGGAAGAGGAAATTGAGGAGCTTACTCTTGAGATTGCCAACACAAGGAGCGTAACATCGCAGATCAAGGAGGCAATTCTTGAAGAGTTTTACGGTGTCTGTCTTGCGCAACAGTATATTGCGGAAGGTGGTATCAATTACGCCAAAGAGCTTCTTGAAAAAGCCCTCGGTGAAGATAAGGCTCTCGATGTTATCAGTAAGCTTACCGCTTCACTTCAGGTTAAGCCCTTCGAGTTTATCAGAAAGACCGAGCCGTCTCAGATACTTACCTTTATTCAGGACGAGCATCCGCAGACCATCGCTCTTATTTTGTCATACATGTCACCTGCACATTCATCGCTCATTCTTTCGGCTCTTCCGCCTGACAGACAGGCAGATGTTGCCAAGAGAATTGCGACCATGGACAGAACAAGTCCGGATACCATAAAGGAAGTGGAAAAAGTGTTGGAATCCAAGCTGTCTTCTTTGGTAAATCAGGATTATACGATTATCGGCGGCGTAGATGCTGTTGTAGAGATCTTGAACACAGTAGATCGTGCAACGGAGAAGCATATCATGGAGACTCTCGAGATCGAAGAGCCCGAGCTTGCCGACGAGATCAGAAAGAAAATGTTCGTATTCGAGGACGTTCTCCTTCTGGACGACCGTTCTATTCAGAGAGTGCTGCGTGAAGTTGAGAACAGTGACCTTGCTCTTGCATGTAAGGGTGCTACCGAGCAGGTTCAGAATGCTATCTTTAACAACCTGTCCAAACGTCTTGCTGCAATGATCAGAGAGGATATGGATTTTATGGGTCCTGTTCGTATGAAGGATGTTGAAGAAGCACAGCAGAAGATTGTTAACGTTATCAGAAAGCTTGAAGATTCCGGCGAGATCGTAATCTCCAGAGGCGGAGGTGATGAGCTAGTTGTCTAATCTTTTTAAGGCCGGTTATGTAAGCTTTGGTCAAGGTGAAGCCCGCATAATTGACAATAACGAACTTGCCAACAAAAAAATAGAAGAATATCAGGAGCAGGAAATTAAACGCCAAAGAGCTCAGATGGCAACGGAAGAGGGCTTTGAGGAGGAAGGTGCTCCTGAGGAATTCACACCCGGAATAGATATGAACCAGCTTACTCAGCTCACGGAAGATCAGGGCATGCTTGGTTCTTTTCCTGACCCTCAATTTGACATGGAAGCAATGCAGGCTGAGATCGATCTTAAGCTCCAGCAGGCGCAGGAGCAGGCTGATATGATCATAGAAAATGCCAATGCACAGGCTGAAAATATCAGAAATCAGGCTATTGAAGAGGGACGAACAGAAGGCTTTAACGCCGGTTATAATGAGGGCGTTGCCGAAGCGGAAGCCATTAAACAGGAGGCTGAAGCGCACAAACAGGAGCTTGATAAAGAGTATCAGCAGCTCGTAGATGAGATAGAACCCGAGATGGTTGATGTTCTTACACAGATATATGAGCACGTATTTGATATCGACCTTAGAGAAGATAAGGGTATTATCTTACATCTTTTGAAGAGTACTCTCGGTCGAATTGAGCCCGGAAATGACCTTATCGTTCATGTTTCATCCGATGACTATGACGAGATAATGGATCATAAGGAAACTCTGGATGCGTGCATAACTTCACCGAATACCACGATGGAGATCATTGAAGATCCGCTTCTTAAAGAGAACGAGTGCATGATCGAGTCTGACAGTGGGGTATTCGACTGCAGTCTCGGCGTAGAGCTTAAAGAGATTTCAAGGAAGCTGAAGCTTCTTTCTTTTGACAGAAAAAAGAGATAGTAAATTTGAAGAAAAAAGAAGGAACTGCCTATGCTTACATCGTCTATTGATTTTTCAAAATATAAAAAGATGCAGACCGCGCCTTTTTATCGCATGAGAGGCAAGGTCGTCAATGTTATCGGCCTTACCATTGAATCTGCGGGTCCCGATGCTAAGCTTGGTGACATCTGTCTTATTTATCCTAAGAAAAAAGACAATGAGTCTGCGACTGAACATGTCGAAAGACCTGCAATGGCTGAGGTTGTCGGGTTTAAAGACAATCATGTTCAGCTTATGCCTTATGAAAATACCAGCGGAATCGGTAACGGAAGTATTGTTGAGAATACCGATTCGCCGCTTCGCGTTAATGTTGGAGAGGGACTTCTGGGAAAGACTCTCGACGGACTCGGAAGGATTGACGGAACGAGCTTTGGAAAAGGTACTATGCTCGAAGGCGGAGTTGCCTATTCTGTTGAAAATCAGCCGCCGGATCCAATGACAAGAGACCCGATATCGGATGTGCTTTCTCTCGGTGTTAAGGCCGTTGACGGACTGCTTACAGTCGGAAAAGGCCAGCGTATCGGAATATTTGCAGGTTCCGGTGTCGGAAAGAGTACACTCCTTGGCATGTTTGCAAGAAATACTCAGGCCGATATCAATGTTATCGCACTTATCGGAGAGCGTGGAAGGGAAGTTCGAGAGTTTATCGAACGAGACCTTGGCGAAGAAGGTATGAAGAGATCCATCGTTGTTTGTGCAACCAGCGATAAACCTGCGCTTGAGAGACTTAAAGCTGCCAAGACGGCTACTTCTATAGCCGAATATTTCAGAGATAAGGGTAAAGATGTTCTTCTTATGATGGATTCGCTTACCCGTTTTTCCATGGCACAGAGAGAAATAGGACTTGCCAGCGGAGAACCTCCTGTTTCGAGAGGATATCCGCCCAGTGTTTACGCAGAGATGCCCAAGCTCCTTGAAAGAGCCGGCAGATCAAGAAAAGGATCCATAACAGGTCTTTATACCGTTCTTGTAGACGGTGATGACATGAATGAACCCATTACCGATACCGCCAGAGGTATTTTGGACGGACATATCGTTCTTAACAGAAAGCTTGCGCAAAAGAATCACTATCCTGCGATAGATGTTCTTGCGAGTATTTCCAGATGTATGTCGGCAATAGCCGATCCCGAGCATAAAAAAGCCGCGGGAAAGCTTAAAAACGTTCTTGCCACATACAATGACGCCGAGGATCTTATCAATATCGGCGCTTATAGAGCAGGTGCCAATAAGAATATCGATTATGCCGTATCCAAGATAGAACGTGTTAATGAGTTTCTTATGCAGGAAACGGATGAGAAATTCTCTTTTGAACAGATCAGAGATATGCTTTTAAACATTTTTGCCGATTGATTTTTATATGTGGTAGTGTATGGCGAGATTTGTCTATAGAATGCAAAGTGTCCTAAATATCAAGCAAAAGACCGAAGGGCAGATAAAAATGGAATTTGCCGCTGCCCAGGCCGAGCTTAACAGGCAGTATGATATTTTGGATGAATATATAAACAGAAAAGAGAATTATCTTATCGAAGCCGAGAAGCTTCGAAATGAAGAGACTCTTCCGCTTCAGGATATTCTCGACAATCAGTATGCGACTGCGCAGATGGACGTTATGATCGCTTCGCAGTACAAGATTGTTCAGGAACATGAGGCGGAAGTGGAAAAGGTTCGTGTCAGGCTCACAAGGGCCATCCAGGAAAGAAAGATGCAGGAAACCTTGAGGGAAAGAGCCTACGCTGAATATCTTGAAGAAGAAAAACAGGAAGAAGCCAAGGAAAACGACCAGAGAAGCAGTTTTACTTACGGACAGAGACAACAGGAGAATAACTGATCATGGCAGATACCAATTTAACAATGCCGCCGTTTGACGATCCCAAGGCGGCAAAAGCCAAGCTTAAGGCTGATAAAAAAGAATACAGAAAACAGCTTCGCGAACAGAGAAAAGAACAGAGGGTAAAAGAAAAAGAGTTTGCCGACAGAGCAGCCGATCTTAGCGGGGATGACGCCGGCGGACTTGCCACTTTGGTCATCACTTTTCTAATTGTTCTTATTTGGCTTGCCATTATGTGCCTTTTGATCAAACTGAACGTTGGTAATTTCGGTTCCGATATTTTGGCTCCGATCATTAAAGATGTTCCTTATCTTAATCTTATCCTTCCGGATGAAGTATTGGATAAGGATGACGACGTTGCGGTAGTATCACTTCCGGATAGTGCCAATGTTGACATTTCCGTAGAAGATGCCGATTCTATCACAACTCCGGAACAGGCCAATGCTTATATTAAGAGGCTTGAGAAGGCTCTTCAGGATGAAATGGAGCAAAACAGCGCGTATGCTTCCGAAATAGACAGGCTTAAAACCGAAGTGGCAAGGCTTGAACCTTTTGAACAACAGCAAAAAGCATTTTATGAACAGCGTAAACAGTTTTACGAGGAAATGGTTAACGGTGAGAACGCACCGTCTACAGAAACATATACACAGTGGTATGAGACTATAAATCCCGAGGATGCCGAGCGAATTTATAAAGAGATTAAAGAAGGCGACCTCGATGAAGCTGCCATTAAGGCATTCGCCACAACATATTCGGGCATGAAGGCTAAACAGGCTGCCAAGATCTTTGATGAGATGGTAGCAGAGAATCAGATTCAGCTTGTAGCTCGTATTTTGGCGCAGATGAGCGTTGAGAACAGAGGAGACATCCTTGCTCAGATGGAAAAGCCGAATGCAGCCAAACTTACACAGCTTCTTGAGCCCGGTGCACTTGAGAAAAAATCAACACAGGTTACGGGATAAAATATCTAAAAAAGTTTGATTTTTCTCTAAAGTTTGGATTAAATACTCCGATATACAAACTGAAAGTGTATAACTATGTTTATGCACAAAAGTTAATATCGGAAGGAGGACATTTAATGAGCAGTGCAGCAAACGCAGTTAACAGCGTAATGCCGATCATGGCACAGAGCACTGCAGCCGCAAATGTTTCCGCTTTATCCGAACTTAGACAGACTGCATCCAAGGCAGGCGCAAGCTTTGATAACATCTTGGGAAAGGTTTCCGAGACTGTTATGAACACCAAAGCAAACGACAACGGAAATAACCTTGGTAAGATGCAGCAGGATACAAAGGATGTATCCGCTCAGTCTAAAGAAAACAATTCTTTCCTTGAGCAGACCAAGACGGTCTCCGGTGAGAATGAAAACAAACTTAGCGATGACACAAACGTAACAGAGGAAACAGCACAGATCGTTAAGGATGCGGATAACGGAGCACAAGGCAAGGAGGCTTTAAAAGAGCTGCAGGAAGCTATCAATGAAGAAGGCAATAAGCTTATCTCCGAGATAGCACAAAAGCTTGAAATGTCTGAAGAAGATATCATAAACGCTATGCAGGTGCTTGGACTTACAGCAGCGGATCTGCTTATTCCAAACAATTTACAGCAAGTCGTTTTGGCATCAACTTCTAATGACACAGCCCTTGATCTTATCACAGACTCAGACCTATATGCATCATTGCAGGACCTCATAGAGGATGCGGATAGTATGGGAAGCGAACTTATGAATGAGTTCGACTTAACTGAGGAAGAATTTCAAGAGGCTATAGGCATTACTCATGAGGAATTTTCTGAAAAACTTAAGGGTGAAGGCAAAAAGGATCCCGAAGCTTTGACAGTTCCCGTCATGGAAGATGAACCTGAAGAAAACAATGAAGTTTTAATTAGGAACAAGACAAAAGAAACTGTTAAAGTGACTTACGAAGAAGATGTGGATCATGACTTTAAACCCATCGAAATTTCCCATGAAACAGACCAAAATAATAACAGCAGCCTGAATAAGCAGGCAAATCCGGAGACTTTCTTCAATAACTTTATTAAGAACGTCACGGACACGATAACAAACGAATTTGATGTAATGAACACGGAAGTGTTTGAGCAGAGAGCTCAGATGGAAAACGTGATCAGACAGATTACAGAGAAGATCACAGTAACCGCCAAGGAAGACGTTACATCAATGGAACTTTCACTTCATCCCGCAAGTCTTGGTAACGTAAGTGTACATCTTACAAGCACCAAGGACGGAATCGTAGCTAAGTTTGCAGCTCAGAACGAGATCGTAAAGGAAGCGGTCGAGAGTCAGCTGGTAATGCTTCAGCAAAAGTTTGAAGAGAAAGGCATCAAAGTTACAAGCGTAGAAGTTACGATAGCAAGCCACGGATTTGAGCAGAACCTCGACGGAGGCAATCAGAAGGAAGCTCAGGGAGAGGATCCCAAGAATAAAAAGAGCCTTCGCAGGATCAACCTTTCGGAGATAAAGGATATCGACGAAAGCCTCGAGGAAGAAGAAAAGCTTCAAGCTCAGATGATGGCAATGAACGGAAATACCGTAGATTTCAGTGCATAAGCAACAGCTTATAGAAAGAGGGTATTATGGCAGATAACAATATTAATCCTGTAAGCGCCGTTATCAAGGATGGTAAGATCGAAAATCTCGATACAAAAAAAGCGTCAAAGGATATGAACACAGCTGCAGGCTACGACAAAGATTCTTTTCTTAAGATCCTTGTAGCTCAGATGAAATATCAGGATCCCATGGAGCCTACATCCAATACCGAGTATATTTCACAGTATGCGACATTTACTCAGGTTGAGCAGCTTTCTAATATGGCTAATGCCATGAGCATGTCCAGAGCATCTGAAATGGTTGGTAAGACCGTTACCATTAAGCAGGTAAATGCAGAAACAGGTAAGACATCCGAGATACAGGGTGTTGTCGATATGGTTACCTACAGCGGAAACAAGGCATACCTTACAATCAACGGCAACAATTACAGTATCGACGATGTTACCGAGGTACTTAACAGCGATTATGTTAAGCAGACACAGATCGTTGAAGATCTTCAGAAGAACATTGACGGGCTTCCCAGAACTCTCGATCTTATCAGCCTTGGTGAGCACGGTGAGAAGATCCTTACAATGTATGATTATTACAATAATCTCGATGATAAGACCAAGAACCTCATCGATAAGGATTATGTAACCGCGCTTACTCAGTATAAGAAGAGAGTTGATGAGCTCAACGATGCTCTCGGTGAGTTTGAAAAAGCAATCGAGAATCTTCCCAAGAATGAAGAAGATGTCACACTCGAAGATCACGGCGAAAAGGTTGATGAGCTTTACAAGTACTATATGGCACTTGATTCTGCTACCAAGCAGGTTGTTGAAGAAGATTACAAGACAGCACTTCAGCAATATGTCGATAAGATCGACGAACTTAGAGGCGACACACACAGGGTTGTTTCAAAACAGTAACCGATAAAATTAGCGGAGGAATAAATCATGATGATGGATAATCGTCAGTTCTTATCCATTGGGCAGGTGCAAGACCAGTATTTAACCGGTAACTTGCCCAAGGATGATAAGAATAAACAAAATATTCCCGCAGGTGAAAATTCTTTTGCATCTGTTCTAAATAAAGTTAAGGAATCTGCCGATAAAAGTTATAGTACGGAGGACCTTAAGTTTTCTAAGCATGCCGTGAACAGACTTAACGACAGAAACATCGAGCTTTCCAAGGAGCAGATGCAGAGACTTAACCAGGGCAAGATAGAAGCCGGAGAAAAAGGCATCAAAGAATCACTTATTCTGGTTGATGAGCTTGCGTTTATAGTAAATGTTCCGAATAACACGGTAGTGACAGCAATGGATCAGACCGAAAACAAGAACAACGTATTTACAAACATAGACGGTGCAGTGATAGTATAATGGATTGGACCGAAGCGGTAATGAGCCCGAAGTGCCTTGCCGTCAGGAAATCTAAGCTTCCCGACCGACAGAAGGAAGCATCTTAAAAAATCACAAAGCATCCGTCCAAAATCCAATTTAATAACCTTTTTATTTATTTATGATGGAGGACTTTGCCTTATGATGAGATCTTTGTATTCCGGTGTAGCAGGACTTAAGACCCACCAGACAAAAATGGACGTTATTGGTAACAATATCGCCAACGTTAACACAACATCTTTCAAATCTCAGTCAATCACATTCTCTGATCTTATGTATCAGACAACACAGACAGCTTCAGGCGCAACTGAGACTAAGGGTGGTGTAAACGCTCGCCAGATCGGTCTTGGTGCTAAATCCGGAGCGATCAACACAGCAATTACAGCGCAGGGCGCAACTCAGACAACAAATAACCCCTTTGATATCATGATCACAGGAGAGTCATTCTTTGTTGTTAATAACGGAACTCAGAACCTTTACACAAGAGACGGTTCTTTTTACGTAGACGGAGCAGGTAACCTTGCAATGCAGTCTAACGGATATCTTGTTCAGGGATGGGCAGCAAAAGAGGATCGTGAGACAGGTGAGATCACAATCAACAAGGGAACTCTCACTGGCCTTCAGATCATGAGTGCTGCTAACTACACATATGCACCTGCTTCTACAACAGCCGGACTTGTAAGCGGAAATATCGATGCAAGAGATAAGAACGTTCAGTCTGACGATGGAAAGACAATCACTCTTGAGTTTTATGATAACAAGGGCTACCTCTACACAGGTAAGTTCGTACTTAAGGATACAAAGCCTGAGGACGAGCACATGTACGCCCTTACACTTACAGATATTATTGACTCTAACGGAAAGTCAATTAACGAAAACGAGAATATGTATGATCTTATGAGCCAGATTACTTTCGGTAACACAGAAGCTTCTTCAAGATCATCAAAGCCCAGCAAGACTGAGCCCAATTACAGCATCGTTGCAGGAACGGATTCTGCACACGTTGTTATAAATAAAGCAGACGGTGATGTTAAGTTTGATAACGTTCCCGCTACTGGAAACCTTAAAAATCTTATGTCAGCTGAATCTGCAGGAAATTCACCTTATGCAAACCTTTTATCAAACGCATACGGTTTATCTGATGATGCAGTAAAGGCACAGCTCGGAGATGCTTGGGAGACAGCTCAGTACACAATCGATTCAAGCGGAGAGCTTACAATCAGAAGTGAAGTCTCTGATTTCCCGAGCCCTGATTCATCCGATTCTTATGTAGGCTTTAACACAACCAAGTTTGCCAATATTGATTTCAGAACTCCCAATGAGACTGTTAAGTATTACACACAGATTGACGGAAATGTGGCTTATAAGGTTCCTACAGCAGTTCCACCTGAGGCAAAAGAGCTTACTGCAGACCTTCTTTCAGATGTTTTTGGTATAAATCAGACTTACGGTGATGAATACAGATATGAGATGACTGCAGGTGGAAAATTAAACATCTACAAGAAGACAACCAATATTAATGCTTCAGCTGATAATACAATTACTCCTGAGGCGAAGGCGCAGATGGAGTTCTTCAAAGATGCAAATGGTAATTCATTAATTGATGCAATTGATGGATATACAGGAACAGGCGTACTTAAGTATACATATACCGATGGTAAGCTTACTTTAAAACTGACAGTGAATCAGCCAACAACAATTACTGAGACAATTCAAACTGATGTATCAGCTAATGGCCAGGGAGCTTCAGATTTATGGTCTCAGCTTGGTATTTCAGATTGGGCAACAGCTGCTTCATATGACCAGATTGCTGCTTGGCTTACTACTGCTGACACGACTGATCCCGCATTGGCAGATGCTATCGCATCAGCAAATGCAATAATGACTGCTATTAGTGCCAACTCACAGTTACAAGGAAAAGATACATCAACATTTATGATCACATTAGCTAATGTAACCGGAACAAATGGATTTAATGTTGATTATGATGAATATAATGATGTTACAACTGATTATCCCTCTGCAGGAGTATCTTATGAGAATAAGGCTGCTGTAAGTGCATCACCTATTACAACAGCATTTACAACAAAGACTCCCGCATATGTATATACAAGCGTAGATACATACGGAAAATCATACTTCGTTCCGGAGGATAAGCTTGAGAAAACAGTAACTAAGGATACAGCTTCAGATAACATGAATGCTGACTTTATCAGCAACGTATTTGGAATTGACGTATCTACTCTTACTGACGGAACAGAGTATACATTATCAATCGATAAGAAGACAGGCGGAATCAAGATATCTCATTATCAGAACGGAACACCCAATCCTCTTGTAGGAGAGTACTCAGGACAGGGAATGTTCGAGTCAACAGGCGACGGAAAGTTCAGATATAAGACAAGCAAGGCCTATGTAGATGTTCCTACAACAGGAAATATCGCAGACCTTCTTGAGAAAGCAAGTTCAACTGATGATGCTGCAGGAAGGTACGCAGGTGTGCTTAGCAAAGTATATGGAATCACAGATGACATGGCAAGAGCTTACGGTACAGACGGAACGTATACAATTGACAATACACCCGGTTCTGCAACATATGGTCAGATCACACTTACAACAGGTAAGCACACAGTTCAGCTTAAGTTTAACGCTGATGACGGATCAATCCTTTCAGCCGACAACGACAAGAATGCCAAGATCAACATGACATTCGGACAGGGTTATCCCGGACTTGAGGCTTTCGGTTTCCAGGCATCACCTAACAACGCAGCTGAGCAGGAGAGAGCATATACAATCTCCTTTGACTTTACAACACTTACAAACTACAACACTAACGGATCATCAACAATCACAGCTACAAAGGGTGATCTTTCATCACTTAACACAGGACGTGCCGTTGGTGAGATGAACGGTGTATCTGTAGGAACAGACGGACGTATCTTCGCTAACTATTCAAACGGTCAGACTAAGCTTCTCGGACAGATCGCATCTGCAGAGTTTGCCAATGCATCAGGTCTTTCCAAGGAAGGTGATAACCTCTATGCTTCTACTCTTAACTCAGGAGAAGCAACAATCCAGGATATCACAACAGACGGTGGCTACATGAATACCGGCGTACTCGAGATGTCAAACGTAGATCTTTCACAGCAGTTTACAGAAATGATCACTACACAGCGTGGATTCCAGGCTAACAGCCGTATCATTACTGTATCTGACACACTTCTTGAGGAGCTTACAAACCTTAAGAGATAATAGTTAAAAATCATAGGCAAAGTTATAGAAACCCTACTTTTCTGTCGGAAGTAGGGTTTCTTTTTGAATTAATGCTGTACTATACCAAAAAATGTGTTACAATAAATAAAATACCACAATATGTAGTACTATGTCTTTTTATAAGTAACCGTTAATTAGTTACGAAATAGCATAGATACACAATAAAATTTCATAAATCGAGTGCGAAAATGAAATTTTTATTCAAAACACGTTCACATATAAACGCAAATACGAGATTTTGAAGGCGAAAAGTGGTAAAATATTAGTATCTGGAAATAAAATTTCAATTTTCATTCAATAATTTCATTCAAAAATGAAATTTTATTGCGAAAGGCGCTATGAATTCAGGTATCATCGAGCTTACCAAACTTGATACAAGAAAGATACTTATCAATCCGGCGGCCATAGAAAGCGTTGAGGCCAATCCGGATACTGTGATCATTCTTACGACCGGACGCAAGCTTCTTGTAAAAGAGAAGCTTGAAGAAATATACACTAAGATTAACGGTGGACATTAAATTTTTTTCAGATGAGGGGTAAATGCTGTGGATATTGCGTCAATTATCGGTGTAGCAATGGGTATTATTCTGATGCTTCTGGGTATTATCACATCCGGTGGTATTCAGACCGTAGGAAACTTTTTGGATGTACCGTCTGCTCTTATCACTATCGGTGGATCTAACATGGCGGTTCTTGCGTCAAGAAGTATTCCGGAATATGTTGGGGCTTTAAAAAGTTATACAATGATCTTTAAGGTGGCTGCGAATGATACCAAGGGTGTCATCAAGCAGATCATCGATCTTTCCAATACAGCCAGAAAAGAAGGTTTGCTTGCTCTGGAAGAAGCTGCGGGCGCACTTGACGATCCTTTTATGAAAAAGGGCGTTATGCTTATCGTTGACGGTACCGAGCCTGAGCTTGTTAAGAGCATTCTTGAGGCTGAGATTGATTCCATGGCCGACAGGCACAAATCCAATTATTCTGTTTTTGAAGATATCGCAGCTCAGGGTCCTGCTTGGGGTATGATCGGTACCCTTATCGGACTTGTTAACATGCTTAATGATATGAGTGATGCGTCCAAGATCGGTCCTTCCATGGCGGTTGCTCTTATCACTACTTTGTATGGATCTATCGTAGCGAACTGGTTCTGTTTCCCTGCTGCGGGTAAATTGAAGGCAAGAAGTAATGCCGAATATATGGCTAAGAGTATTGTTATCGAGGGTCTCCTTTCCATTCAGGCAGGAGAGAACCCACGTGTTACCGAAGAGAAGCTTAAATCATTCCTTTCACCTGCCGACAGAGCGGCTTATGAAGCTGATAACGGCGGCGGTGCTACTGAGGGAGGCGCAGAGTGATGGCAAAAAAAGCGGAAGAAGTAAAACCCGGCGCACCGGCCTGGACCGCGACGTTTGGCGATCTGATGAACCTTCTTTTGTGCTTCTTCGTTTTGCTTTTCTCCATGTCAACTATGGATGCCGCAAAATTCGAAGAGGTTGCCGCTTCGTTTAGTTCTGCTTTTGGTATTTTTTCAGGCGGAGAGATGGCGATAGGTCAGGGTGCACTTATAGGAGACGGTGTTTCGCAGTTAACCGAGCTTTCAAGCTATATTACATCTATGGGACTTGCACAGAGCGGTGACGATTCCGATTCGGAAGAAGCTGCCGTGGGCGACATGGAACAAGCGGAGCTTTTGGAGGCTGCGGAAGAAGAACAGCTGGAGGCATCTCAGGAACTTGCAGAACAGATCGAGAAGGCTCTTGAAGAAGAACAGATTCAGAATGATGTAGATCTTAATTATACAAGCCAGTATGTACAGCTTACGATCCAAGGTTCGATTCTTTTCGATTCAGGTAAGACATATCTTAAGGAAGATGCGATTCCTGTTATCGACAAACTCGGACAGGTTCTTGAAACATATGCGGGCGGTACGATTGAGATCGAAGGTCATACAGATAATGTTCCGATGACTTCCGGAGGAAAATATTCCAATAATGATGAACTTAGTTCCGGAAGAGCGCTTTCCGTATTTTACTACCTTGTAGAAAATACGAATCTCGATCCGGCCAATCTGATACATACGGGGCGCGGCGAATATAGCCCGATAGCCGACAATTCGACGGATGAGGGACGTGCTCGTAACAGAAGAGTAGAGATAAAGATTTATAATCCGCTTAGTTCTTCATATTAACAAAGAGGGGGATCAATCCTATATGAAAAAGAATCTATTATCGATAATCATCTTGGCACTACTGGTTGTAAACATTGCTATGACAGGCTTCATGCTTCTTTCGGTGATGACAACCAATTCGCAGACGGCTAAGCTTGTTTCCGATATTGCTGCAGCTCTTGAGCTTGAAGCCAGCGGCGGAGCAGGCGGTGGTTTTTCACCTGATAACACGGGAGTCGTTGAGGTATCCAATATCGCGACATTCGGATTTACAGGCCAGGATAAGCTTACAATCAACCTTAAGCCCGGTGCTGACAGCAAGTCACACTACATGGTTGTTGAAGTTGTATTTTCAATGAATACCGCAAGCCCTGATTACGCAACCTATGGTTCAAGCGAATCACTTGCGGGAACAAGAGATCTTGTAAAATCTCAGATAACCAACGTTCTTTCCAAGTATACGATGGAAGAACTTCAGGCTGATACAGAGGCGGCCAGAGCTGAGATTCTTGAGGGAGTTCAGACACTTTACGGTTCAGCATTTATATATGATGTAACCTTTAGCAGTATTTTGTATAACTAATTATCATCTGATTTGCTTATGTTTAGTGTAATTCAGAGGAAGGAGAACCAATTTGAGTGAAGTACTGTCACAAAATGAAATAGATGGTCTGTTGGCAGCACTTAACAGCGGTGAACTTGATGTAGATCAAATGCAGGCGGCGGACGAGAAGAAAGTCAAGGATTACGACTTTAAACGACCTGCCAAGTTCTCTAAGGAACACCTCAGAACGCTTGAGATGATCTACGAACATTACGGAAGATTATTATCCACCACATTGCCGTTATATCTTCGAAAAAATGTTGTGGTTACGGTAGCCAATTCCGAGACCGTTACATATTCGGAATTCAGCAATGCCCTTTCCAATCCTGTAATCCTGGGAGTTATAAGTTTTCTTCCTTTACAGGGAAACATTATTTTGGAGTTGCAGGCAAATATAGGTTTTTCTTTTATCGACAGAATGCTTGGAGGTAGCGGAGGAACCTTGGATAGGCCCCGTCCGTTCACCGATATTGAGATGCCGCTTATTGAGAAGCTTGTTACTATCTGCATGCAACTTATGGTTGAGCCATGGCAGAACGTTGTAGCGATCAACCCCGTTATGGAGAGAATTGAGACCAATCCGCAGTTTGCGCAGGTTATATCGCCTACGGACATGATTGCGATCGTAACGCTCAACATCAAGATCGGAGAGACAGAAGGACTTATGAATGTATGTCTTCCGTATTTCACGCTTGAGAGTGTAATGGACAAGCTTAATACCAAGTTCTGGTTTTCAACAATGCAGAAGAACACCGATGAGAGCTTTGACGAATATATCGAGGCGATGGTCAAACACGTTGATGTGCCTGTTAAAGCGGTTCTCGGAAGGTGTAACGTCTCGGTCAATGATTTTGTTCATCTTCAGGCCGGAGACATCATAAGACTTGATAACAGAGTTAATACGGATATGCAGGTATATGTCGGTAATCTGTATAAATTTACCGCATTGCCGGGTACGACAAAAGATAAATACGCCGTCAGGATCACGTCGGTCGTAAGAGAGGAGGAAGAGTAGGAGCATGGATGGAATGTTATCTCAAGATGAAATAAATGCTTTATTGTCCGGTATGGATACATCAGCCGGTGGGGATGCTCCCGCTACAGATGCCGCCGATGGCGCAGCACCTGAACCTGCAGCTCCTGCAGCTACGGTAGGAGGTGGAGATATAGACGAATCGCTTCTTACCGATTCAGAGAAGGATGCGATTGGTGAAGTTGCCAACATAAGCATGGGTTCGTCTGCAACAACACTTTACTCTCTCGTAAATCAGAAGGTTAATATTACAACCCCTCAGGTTGAACTGGCCAATTGGGAGAATGTAATAAACAATTATGAGAGGCCTTGTGTATTCATTCAGATCAAATATACACAGGGACTTGACGGAACCAACATCCTCATTCTTAAAGAGCGTGATGTTATGGTCATCACAGACCTGATGATGGGAGGAGACGGTACCAATATTGAAGGTGAGATCGGAGAATTGCAGCTTTCAGCTATCTCTGAAGCAATGAACCAGATGATGGGTGCTGCTGCCACATCACTTTCAACCATGATCAATTCAAAGGTTGATATCAGCCCTCCGTCTGCGACAGTACTTGATATGATCAATGACGATCCTTCGGATATCGCTGATTTTCTTACAGGTACTTTTGTAAAAATTTCCTTTAAGATGCAAGTCGGTGAACTCGTTGATTCCACTCTTATGCAGTTATATCCCGTGGAATTTGCAAAAGAGTTAAAAGACACCGTTATCACTGCAGAGAATAAGACTTCCGGTGAGCAGAACGCTGAAGCTGAAGCAGCTCCCGCACCTGCACCGGCACCTGCACCCGCTCCGGCGCCTACACCTATGCCTGCTCCAGATGCTTCGGCTATGGGCGCTCAGCCTATGCCTCAGATGGGAATGCCTCAGATGCAGATGGCAATGCCGCAGATGCAGATGGCACCTCAGATGATGAATATGAATATACAGCCTGCTCAGTTCCAGACGTTTGCAGGCGGTACAACCATCATGGCGGGCGGCGAGAATATCGGTATCATCAAGGATGTACCTCTCGAAGTTACGGTTGAACTCGGAAGAACGGCAAAGCCAATTTCCGATATCCTTGATTTTGCTCCGGGTACCATCATTGAGCTTGATAAAGTGGCCGGTGAACCCGTGGATGTTCTTGTAAACGGTAAGTTTGTTGCCAAAGGCGAGGTAGTAGTTATCGAAGAAAGCTTTGGTGTCAGGGTTACAGAGATAGTTCAGTAATTTAGTTAATATACAATTCGGAGAAAGCGGTATGTCCGGTGATTCATACTTACAATTTATAGTGATACTCATTATATTTGTCGGAATCTTGGCACTTACCTATTATGTCACTAAGTGGATGGCAGGGTATCAGAAGACCAAGAGTATTGGCTGCAATATTGAAGTAATAGAGACTTCAAGAATATCTGCGACCAAATATGTTCAGATCGTCAGAATAGGCGACAAATATATGGCCATCGGAGTCGGTAAAGACGAGATTACCGCTTTGTGCGAGGTTTCCAAGGATTCTCTTTTGATAAAAGAGGAACCGGAAAACAATATGAGTTTTAAAGAAATTCTTGAAAAAATAAAAGGCGAGATTAAGAAGTAATATGAAAATGAAGTGGGGAGACATTAAAAAGAATAAATATATTTTGGCACAAATTAAGAAGTGCCTTCTTTGTGTCACTCTGACAGCGCTTTTGTCTTGTTTTCTTGGATTTGCGATTCCTTCCACCGCTCATGCAACGGAAAATGTTGTGGACAGCACAACACCCACAGATCCAACCAGAGACAGAGACTCTAATCTTACGGGTTCGCAAGATGAGAGGACCAATATTACGGACCCTGGAAGTTCGGAAGATCCCGACGATCTTAAGAAACTTAATATTGCCAATACCGTTACGGTAACTTACGACAACGGAAACGGCTCTCTGAACGGCGCCTTGAGGATACTTATTACTCTGACGCTGATTTCGCTTGCGCCGACACTTCTTGTAATGATGACTTCTTTTACAAGAATCGTCATTGCGCTTCATTTTACGAGAACCGCCATAGGTACCCAGACATCACCGCCCAATATCGTGATGATAGGTATAGCTCTTTTCATGACTCTTTTCATCATGCAACCGACTCTTACCGAAGTTTATAATGATGCTGTCATACCTTTTGAGAACGGACAGATGGATCAAAAAGAGTTTATCGATACAGCAATGGGACCGTTTAGACAGTTTATGTACGGACAGACGCAGACTAAGGACGTTAGGCTCTTTATGGAAATTGACCATATAGAGTGGGACGGAGAGCTTGAGAGCATTCCGAACGTCGTTCTTATTCCGAGTTTTATTGTAAGTGAGCTCAGAACAGCCTTTATTATAGGCTTCCTGATATATGTACCATTTATTGTTATCGATATGGTCGTGGCTTCGGTGCTTATGAGTATGGGTATGATGATGCTACCGCCTACCACGATCTCGATGCCGTTTAAGATCCTTCTTTTTGTTCTTGCGGACGGTTGGAGCCTTATTATCGGTAACCTTGTTAAGTCGTTTTATTAGTTACTTTAGTTTGGAAAGGAGGAGATATATATGATCACAATGTCCGATATCAATACAATCGTTAACGGAGCGCTTTTTCTTGTTATCAAGATGTCTCTTCCGGTACTTTTGACTTCGATGATAATCGGTCTTGTAATTTCTATATTCCAGACCGTTACTTCTATTCAGGAGCAGACACTTACCTTTGTGCCTAAGGTAATCGGCGTGTTTGTAATGATCATGCTTATTGGTAACTGGATGCTCACAGAGCTTTCGGGATATATTACGCAGCTTTGGTCCGATTTTTCGCAGTATGTTCGCTAGATAGTGGGATAAACAGATGATCGATTATTCTTTTAGCTACGGCGACCTTGAAGTATTTCTTTTGATACTTGCAAGGATTACAAGTTTTATATTTGTTTGTCCGTTTTTTGGAGGAAGGCAGACACCGAATCTTGTAAAGGTTGGTTTCGGGATCATGCTTTCCGTGCTTGTTTACGGAGCGGTGCCTTTTTATCCGCCTAATTACAACACGATCATCGGATACACGGTTATTGTGTTAAAAGAGGTTATTACAGGCTTCCTTGTCGGTTACGCCGTTCAGTTATGCGAGATGATAGTTAATTTCGCCGGTCAGATTGTTGATATGCAGATAGGTCTTTCAATGGTCAATCTTTTTGATCCCGCGACCAATCAGCAGGTGACCATAACGGGCTCCTTGTATTCACAGGTGCTTACGGTAGCTCTTTTGTTATCCGGGATGTACAGGTTTATCTTAAGCGCACTTGTTGATACTTTTACACTGATCCCGATAAACGGTGCGGTTATTCACGCTGACAGAATGCTTGATTCGGTTGTATTGTTCCTTAGGGACTACATTGTTATCGGATTTAGAATAGCTCTCCCAATATTTATTATTACGTTTATAACCAATGTAATCTTGGGAGTTCTTGCTAAGGTTTCACCTCAGATGAACATGTTCTCTGTAGGTATTCAGATCAAGATTGTCATCGGACTTATGGTTATGTTCATAACGGTTTCGATGCTTGGCGATGCTTCCAATTTCATTTTTATAAACATGAAGGAGCTGATGCATAACTTTGTTTACAGTATGCAAAGCGGATGATAATTTGTTGTACGAACCGCTGTTAATTGCATATGATCTGCAGTTTTTTGCAGAGGACGCCAACGGTGCCGAAAAGACCGAGGAGCCTACTGCCAAAAAGCTTGATGATGCAAGAAAAGAAGGTCAGGTTGCAAAGAGCCAGGAAGTTGCGACTGCCTTTAGTTTGCTTGCACTTTTTATTATTTTAAGGCTCTTTTATGCGACAATGGGTGCCAATTTCCACAAGATGTTCGAAAGGGTATACAACGATATTCCCAATGTTGCAAGGACATATGACGGATACCTTCCGGTTGCGACACTTAGTGCAATCGTTAAGAATGCAATGTTGCAGCTGCTTATTCTTTGTGCGCCGTTCTTTGGCGTAGGATTTTTGGTCGCATTTATCTGCGATTACGTTCAGGTTGGATATAAGCCGACTTCAAAACCGTTACAGCCTAAGCTTTCCAAGCTTAATCCCGTTTCGGGACTTAAGAAGATCTTTTCCGCAAGAAAGCTTTTCGAGCTGGCAAAGTCATTACTTAAGCTTGCGCTTATGGCTATTGTCATTTATACGTTTTTTAAAGCAAGGACGGAATCGCTGTTTCTTTTGTATGACATTCCTTTAAAGAGCGCGATCGGACTGATGGGTAATCTTATATTTGACCTGGGCACGAGGATTGCTGTCGCATATATGGTCATAGCTTTTGCGGATCTGATCTATCAGAAGCGTAAGTTCAGGAAAGACATGATGATGACCAAACAGGAAGTAAAGGACGAGTTCAAGAATTCGGAAGGAAGTCCCGAGGTTAAGTCTGCGCAGAAGAGAAGGATGATGGAAGCATCCAGAAGGCGTATGATGCAGTCGATTCCGCAGGCCGATGTTGTCATCACGAACCCGACGCATTACGCCGTTGCGATCAAATACGATGCGGAAGAAGCCGATGCTCCTATTGTTGTCGCAAAGGGTGCGGATTATGTTGCTCAGAAGATAAAAGAGCTTGCTAAGGACAATGACGTTGAGATTGTTGAAAATAAGCCGCTTGCGCGTATGCTATATGCAAATGTGGAAGTCGGAGAGATGGTTCCGCCGGAGCTGTATAAGGCGGTTGCCGAGGTTCTTGCTTATGTATATCACTTGAAGGGCAAGATCTGATATTGTTTTTGTTTAGTTTTTAATACTGACAGGGAAAGGAGGAAATGGCATGGATACAAAGAAAATAATGAATCGTGTTTATGATTACGGCCTTGCGCTTTATATCGTTGCGGCTGTAGTAATGCTTATCATTCCTCTTCCCGATTGGTTTTTGGATATTTTGCTTGCGTTTGATATGTCGATTTCCTTTGTGATCATGTTTACGGCTATGTTCGCTCAGGACGTACTCGATATGTCATTCTTCCCTACGATACTTCTTTTCACGACCATATTCAGGATCGCACTTAACGTATCGTCTACAAGACTTATTCTTACGCAGGGAAGCGCGGGACAGGTTATTGAAGTATTCGGTTCCTTCGTTGGTGGAGGCGACCTTATTGTAGGTGCGATCATCTACATAATCCTTATTATCGTTCAGCTTATGGTCATCAACAAAGGTTCCGAGCGTGTAGCTGAAGTATCTGCTCGTTTCACATTGGATGCTATGCCCGGTAAACAGATGGCTATCGACGCCGACCTAAATACCGGCGCGATATCGGATGAAGAAGCTAAACAAAGAAGACAGAAGATCCAGGACGAGGCAAGCTTCTTCGGAGCTATGGACGGTGCTACCAAGTACGTTAAGGGAGATGCTACCGCCGGTCTTATCATCACCGCGGTCAACCTTCTCGGCGGTATCGCCATGGGTGTTGTCCGTATGGGAATGGATGTCAACACCGCTATAAATACTTATTCGATTCTTACCATGGGTGACGGTCTTGTAAGTTCTATTCCTTCACTCATGATTTCTATGTCTACAGGTATTCTGGTAACCAAGGGCTCTAAAGAGGCTGACTTTGGTCATGTACTTATCGGGCAGCTGTTTGGAATGCCTAAGACTTTGTACCTTGTAGGCGGCGTAGTTGCGGGACTTGGTATTTTGTCACCTCTTCCGACACTTCTTTATGTTACTTTCGGTGCCGGATTTATCTTTATGGGAAGAGTTGCAAGCCAGACAATTGAAGAAGTCGCTACGGAAGGAGAAGTTGCGACACCTGAAGAACAGCAGGCTGAGGAGATCAGACAACCCGAGAATGTCACGAGCCTGTTGCAGGTTGATCCTATCGAGCTTGAGTTTGGTTACGGTATCATTCCTCTTGCCGATGTCAATCAGGGCGGAGACCTTCTTGACCGAGTTGTTATGATCAGGCGTCAGGTAGCGCTTGAACTAGGTACTGTGGTTCCGATTATTCGACTTCGTGATAATATTCAGTTGAATCCTAATCAATATATCATTAAAATTAAAGGTATACAGGTGAGTGACGGAGAGATTCTTTTCGACCATTACATGGCTATGAATCCGGGTCACGTTGAAGATGAGATCACCGGTATTCCTACATTTGAGCCTTCTTTCCATCTTCCTGCGATTTGGATAACAGAGGGCCAGAGAGAAAGAGCGGAGAGTCTTGGCTATACTGTAGTCGATCCGCCGTCTATTATCGCTACGCACTTAACTGAGATTATCAGAGAACATATTTCCGAGCTTATGACCAGGCAGGATGTTCAGAATCTTATCGATAATCTCAAAGAGAGCAATGCTGCTCTTGTTGAAGAGCTTGTTCCTAAGCTTATGAGCCTTGGTGAGATTGAGAAGGTACTTCAAAATCTACTGAAAGAAGGCATATCTATCAGAGATCTTGTTACTATTTTTGAGACGCTTGCTGATTTCGCACCCTCAACACATGATCCAGATATCCTTACGGAATATGTTCGTCAGAGTCTTAAGAGGGCGATATCAAACAAGTTCTTTATGCCTGGAGAAACTACAAGTGTTGTGACACTGGATCCCAAGATAGAGCAAGAGATCATGAACAGCGTAAAACAGACCGAGACAGGTGCTTATCTGACTTTGGATCCCGCTCGCACCAAATCGATACTTGCATCTGTGGGAGAGCAGGTCAAGAAGCTTGAGGATGCCGGAAAACAGGCCATTATCATGGCATCGCCTATCGTGCGAATGTATTTTAAGAAAATGACGGAAGATTACTACAAGGATCTTGTGGTGATTTCTTATAACGAAGTAGAAGCTAACATTGAATTACAATCTGTGGGGATGGTAACGGCATAATATGATTATCAAAAAGTATGTTGGAAAAACTGAAAGTGAGGCTGTTGAGGAGGCAAAAAAGGAGCTCGGACCAAACATCGTTGTGATGAATGTAAGACCCCTTAAAAAGAAAGGTATCTTGTCTCTTTTCCAGACTCAAAAGATCGAAGTGACTGTTGCACTCGAGGAGGAGACGGAGAGACCTATGAGGACATATTCTCCGCAAAAGAGTTCGTCACATGACAGCGCTCAGAGAGATACGGTTGTAGCTGCGACCGCTACCGCAACCAAGGTGCGCGAAGTCAAGGAAGACAACAGTGCGATCGAGGAGAAGCTTGATAACTTAAGCTCTCTTCTTGAAAAAAATATTCTTAAAAACGAAAAAGATGAACCTTCGGAAGATAAGAAAGAGGTAAAAGAAAAGGATACCAAGCAGAAGTCTCAGATTAATGCAGCCGGTAACGATATATCCGAAGAGACCCTCTCTTTTATCAAATTGTTATATAATACTCTTATAGAGAATGAGGTAGATGAGATCTATGTAAATCAGCTCACGGATGAGGTTGAGAAGGTTAGTAAGCCGGGACTTCCTTTTGATTTTGCGCTTGCAAACGTATATCAGAAGATGGTTCTTAAGTTTGGTAAGTCAGAGCCTATCGACACGGAAAAAGAAGGTCCGAGAGCTGAGATATTTATTGGACCTACGGGTGTCGGTAAGACAACTACGATCGCCAAGCTTGCTTCCGAGCTTTCTGTAACCAAAAAGAAGAAGGTAGCTCTTTTAACTGTTGATACATACAGAATTGCCGCAGCCGAGCAGCTTCGTACTTATGCATCAATTCTTGAGATACCTTTCAGAGTCATATATTCCGTTGACGAAATGAAGCAGGCAGCTGAGGATTTCAAGGACTATGACTATATCATGGTCGATACCGCAGGACATTCTCTTAAGAATGAAGAGCTTAAGAAAGATGTCGAGAACTTCATCAGATGTCTTGAGGATGTCATGGAGTGCGAGAATTTCCTTGTTCTTTCGGCGACTACAAAATATCGCGACCTTATTGAGATTGCGGATGCTTATTCACAGATGGTTGCTTATAAGCTTATTTTTACCAAGATGGATGAAACAGGTGCCAAGGGTAATCTTTACAATATCAGGATGCATACCGGCGCACCCGTTGCCTATATAACCAACGGTCAGAACGTTCCTGATGATATCGCCGTATTCGATGCGCAAAGAATCGTCAAGAATCTTCTGGGAGGAAAGAGTTAATCTACATCATAGTTCGGGGAAAGCATTATGGATCAGGCGCAGCAACTTAGAAATATTATTAAAAATTCAAATAAGCCCCAAAGACCTCTTGCCAGGATCATCACTGTAACAAGCGGTAAGGGAGGCGTTGGTAAATCCAACGTTTCCATCAATCTTGCGATACAGTTTCGCAAGATGGGTAAAAGAGTCATCATTCTGGACGCGGACTTTGGACTTGCAAATATTGAGATCATGTTTGGCACGGTTCCCAAGCATAATCTCTGTGATCTTATTTATCAGGGTAAGAATATTAAAGATATCATCACCTGGGGACCCGAGGGTGTCGGCTTTATATCCGGCGGTTCGGGAATTTCGGGAATGTATAACTTAAGCAGGGATTATCTTGTATATATTATTGTCAATCTGGCAGAGCTCGACGCTATAGCTGATATAATAATAATAGATACTGGTGCCGGCATTTCGGATGCTGTTATGGAATTCCTTGTTGCAAGCGGTGAGATCATTCTTGTGACCACACCGGAGCCGACATCGATCACTGATTCGTATTCTCTTTTGAAAGCACTTAATCAGTCACCCAGATTCTCGAGAGAGAACACACAGGTCAAGGTCGTATCAAACAGGGTGTCTTCCGATGACGAAGGGCAACAGCTCTTTAATAAGCTTAACGCCGTTGTTGCCAGATATCTTAAATTGCCGCTTAATTACATGGGTGCTATTCCGCAAGATCAATATCTTGCAAAGAGTGTTATGCAGCAGTCGCCGGTATCGCTTCAATATCCCAATGCCAAATCGGTAAAGGCATTTGAAAACATAGCCGGTCAGCTTATGAATCCCGGCGATGCCGAGCAGGTTAAGCAAAGGGGCATGGCTGCTTTCTTTTCACATATCATTACGGGAAGAAAGCTTTCGGCGACTCAGCCCAAAGCGGCTGAAGCCAAGGTGATCAACTAATTATTACTTTACTTATAATCAGATTCAGAATGGAGATTACTGATATTTATGCTCACGGATTACATTTCACCCGGAAACAGGGTTGAATTAAAAGCCACCGGAAAGATCTGGATGGACGAGGATATGCGGACAAGGCATATCTACATGAGTAAAATAATGGATGTTACGTCGGATGACAGGATAGAGGTACTGATGCCTTATGAAAAAGGGAAACTCGTCCTGCTTCCCGTTGACGGTGAATACAGTCTTTGTTTTTACAGCCCGAGAGGACTTTTTCAGTGCTATTCGAGGATTGTAGACAGATACAGAAGCGACAACATGTATATTCTGGTGCTTGATCTTACAAGCCAGCTTCAGAAACTTCAAAGGAGGGAATATTACAGATTCAGTTGCGCTCTTGAATTAAAATCAAGAATCTGCTCCAAAGAGGAGCTGGAGGCATTTGAAAACAACAGAAAATATCTTGTCGATAACAACAAGAATCAGCTTCAGAGAAGCGTAGTTGTTGATATAAGCGGCGGCGGACTTAGGTTCGTATCCAATTTCAGATATGAAGAAGGCAGTACCATATATTGCTCATATCGTTTACCCGGAAACGTAAATGATAAAGAATATGAGATGATTTGCAGTATCCTGAAGGTTCAAGAGCTTGAAAGCAGACCGGGACTTTTTGAACATCGTATCCAATATGTGTATATTGATGAGACTTCCAGAGAAGATATTATCCATTTTATCTTTGAAGAAGAACGAAAAATCAGAAAGAAGCAAACATAATTATGAAAAAAATTTTGTTAATTGATGACTCTGCACTCATGAGAACGGTTCTAAGTGATATCATTAATTCAGATTCAAGATTCCAGGTGGCTGACAAGGCCCGTGACGGAGTCGAAGGTCTGGAGCTCCTTAAGAAGAATTCGTATGATGCCGTAGTACTTGATATTAACATGCCTAGGATGGACGGAATCACGATGCTCAAAGAGCTCAACAAGCTGGGAATCAAGGCTAAGATTATGATGGCCAGCACCGATACCAAAGAAGGTGCGAAGGTCACTCTCGACTGTCTTGATCTCGGAGCCTTGGACTTTGTACACAAACCTGACAGAGCATCTGAGTGTAAGGGCGATGAATTCAGTAAACATTTCATCGATACGCTTGCGGCTGTGGCAGACAGTAAAATGCCTGTTACAAACAAGGCTTTTTCTTTCGAAGAGGTCAAGGAATCACGCAAGGTAGTTGAACTGGTTACTAAATCCGCCGGAAAGATCACAGGTAACAGAATCGTTGCCATCGCCAGCTCTACCGGTGGACCTCGTGCACTTCAGAGCGTTATACCCAAGCTTCCAAAAAATATAAAAACACCTATTGTTCTGGTTCAGCACATGCCGGAAGGATTCACGGCTTCACTTGCCGAGAGACTCGATTCTCTTTCGGAAGTAAGAGTTAAAGAGGCTGCCGAAGGAGACGTTTTGGAAGTCGGAACCGTCTATATCTCAAGAGGCGGAAAGCATATGCACATAGTTAAGAACGGTTCAAAGAGCGTTGTTCACTATGTGGACGGACCCACAAGAGAAGGCGTAAGGCCTTGCGCTAACTTTATGTATGAATCTCTTATGGATTCGGATTATGACGAAATATGCTGTGTTGTTCTTACAGGAATGGGAGCTGACGGCACGGAAGGAATCAAGAATCTAAAATCTAAGAAAAAAGTTCACGTGATCGGACAGGAAGAAAGTACCTGTACCGTTTACGGAATGCCCAAAGCAGTAGCAGTAGCCGGGCTTGTCGATCAGGTTGTAAAGCTTGACGATGTGGCTCAGGAAATAATAATGAATGTCGGCGTGAACTAGGTTTTTAGTTTCTTATTTTCTTACGGAGGTAAATAGGTTATGGATGTTTCCCAGTATCTAAGTGTCTTTCTTGACGAAGCAAAGGAGCACCTTCAGTCCCTCAATGATAACATTATGACTCTCGAGCAGGATCCTGAGAATGAGGATTGTATCAATGAGATTTTCAGATCCGCTCACTCCATGAAGGGTATGGCCGGTACTATGGGTTATACCAGAATGCAGAATCTTACACATGACATGGAAGATGTATTCTCTGACGTTCGTGCCGGTAAGATTAAGATCAAATCTGAAATGATCGATATCTTGCTTCAGTGTCTTGACGCGATTCAGGGTTATGTTGACAACATTACCGAGAATCAGGACGAAGGTACGGAGGAACACCAGAATATCATAAAAGCTCTCGGAGATATCAGAAACGGTACTCTCGGAGCATCGGGTGATGCCGCTCCGGCAGCTTCAGATTCGGCACCTGCCGAAGAGCCTGCTGAAAGTTCCGCTCCCGGATCCGATCCCGCATCGGATTACAGAGCAATACGTCTTGATTCTTCTGCAAGATCAACTCTTGAAGAAGCTAAGAATCAGGGCAAAAAAATCTACGGCATTACCGTACATATTATGGAATCCTGTATTTTGAAGGCTGCAAGAGGCTTCCTTGTATTTAAGGGCCTTGAAGATGTCGGCGAGATCGTCGTATCAGAGCCCAATACACAGGATATTGAAGATGAGAAATTCGATTTTTCTTTCAGTCTCATTCTTATTTCTGATGAGTCAAAAGAAAAGATTGAAGAAATAGTTAAATCAGTTTCCGAGGTTGAAGGCTGTGATGTCGGTGAATTTGATCTAAACGGTGCTAAGGGATCCGATGATAAAGAAGAAGCTTCTTCCGAAGCTTCAACTGCGGCAGCTCCCACAGCCGGAACACCCGCACCCGCAGCGGTTAATACACCTGCACCCGCAGCTGCAGCCGGTGGCGCAAAGAAGCCTGTCGGTAAGCCTGTGGTTAACAGAACGGTTCGTGTAGATATCGAAAAACTCGATGTACTTATGAACCTTGTAAGTGAGCTTATCATTGCCAAGAACTCACTTATTTCCGCAGCCAATTCTTCTGGTGTCAGCAACGGAAACGTTAATGAACAGATTGAATATCTTGAGAGCGTAACGACTAACCTTCATGAATCAGTCATGAAAGTTCGAATGGTTCCTATCGAGAGCGTTCTCCAGAAATTCCCTCGTATGATCAGAGATCTTAACAAGACTCTGGGTAAGAAGATGGAACTTACCATGACCGGTGAAGATACAGAGATGGACAGAACCGTGGTTGATGAGATCGGTGATCCTTTGATGCACCTTATCAGAAACAGTGCCGATCACGGTATTGAGTCTGCTGAACTTCGTGCCGAGAGAGGTAAGCCTGAAGTAGGACAGATCTTCTTACACGCTTTCCAGGACGGTAACAGCGTTGTTATCGAGGTAGGCGATGACGGTAACGGTATTGATGCTGAGGCCGTTAAGAACAAAGCTATTGAAAAGGGCGTTGTTTCTGCTGAGCAGGCAGCTCTTTTAACTGATAAACAGTGCGTTGAACTTCTTTTCCATCCCGGATTCTCAACTGCTAAGCAGGTATCCGAGATCTCAGGAAGAGGCGTCGGACTTGACGTTGTTAAGTCCAAGGTTGAGTCACTTTCCGGTGAAGTATCCGTTAAGACCAAGCTTGGCGAAGGTTCAACATGGGTTATCAGATTACCTCTTACGCTTGCTATTATCCAGGCTCTCATGGTTATCATCGGAGAAGAGAAATATGCAATTCCTCTTGATTCAATTCAGAGTATTGAGGATGTTTCTCCCGCAGACCTTAAGCTTGTTGAGAACAGAGAGGTTATTAACTTAAGAGGAAGCGTTACACCTATCGTCAGACTTAATGAGGTTCTTGACACAGAATCCACCAAGGCTCCCGAGGATGATATGGTTGTTGTTATTGCAAGAAAGGGTGACCAGCAGGTCGGACTTGTAATTGACGAACTTATGGGACAGCAAGAGATTGTTATCAAGCCTCTTGGCAAGTACACCAATAAGTGCAAGCTTATAAGCGGTGCTACTATCCTTGGTGATGGTGAGATAGCTCTTATTCTTGATACTAATTCAATTTTCTGATCGTAGTTTAATACGAGGAAAGGATGAATCGATATGAATGAACTTAGAGAGACTACTACCGATGTTGGAGAACTTATTCAGTATATAGTTATTAAGATTGATGATGAGTATTACGGAATCAACATCAAATTCATAGACAATATTGTAAGAATGCAACAGATCACACGTGTTCCCAAGGTTGATGCGTTCCTTAAGGGCGTTATCAATATCCGAGGCGAGATAGTTCCCGTTATGAGTATTCGTATGAAGATGGGACTTGAAGAGGATGTTATAACGGACAAGAGCCGTATCATTATCCTTAAGACCGAGGCCGGAGACCTTGTTGGAATCATAGTTGATCAGGTTAATCAGGTTCTTACACTTGATTCCAAGAATATTGAGAAGGTTCGCTACGATGACAAGAAAGGCAAAGCAAATGCCACATTTGTCAGCGGAGTAGGACATTATGACGGCGGACTTGTATCAATTCTCGATCTCGATGCCGTTGTATCCGAGAAGGAAGTTAAAGAAAAAACATCTAATGCAAGTTGATCGGAGGAAGTAATATGGGAGAGATGAATCTGGACAATTTATCCAGCCAGTATTTTGACGTACTTAAGGAACTGGGTAATATTGGTGCAGGTAATGCCACAACAGCACTTGCGCAGATGATTGGAACCAAGGTCGATATGTGTGTGCCCCAGGTAAGACTCCTTGATTTTAAGGATGTCGGTGATCTTATGGGCGGTGCCGAGAAGATCATGGCAGGTATTTATCTTGCGCTTAACGGTGATATCGACGGAAGCATTATGTTCCTACTTGGCAAGCAGGCTGCGAGACATCTTGTAGATAAACTTATGGGAACCGGTCCGAAATCGGAAGATGAGGAGTTTGACGAGGTTGAGATGTCCGCTCTTAAAGAGGTCGGCAATATCATCACAGGTTCATACCTTAATTCCTTGTCAATGATGACTAACCTTAAGCTTATTCCTTCAATTCCTTATGTTGCAATTGATATGGCCGCTGCGATCTTAAGCGTTCCGGCTATCCAGTTCGGCATGATGGGGGATAAGATCCTTCTTATCGAGACCCAGTTTTTTGACGAGCTTAAGTTAAGTGGTTACTTTATACTATTACCTGATATTGACGGTTACAGTAAAATTCTCTCTTCACTGGGAATGGGAGAGATCTCAAATTAACGAAGGGGTCTTATATGAGTCAGATTATTAAGGTTGGTATGGCCGATCTGAACATTTGCGTAAGCCCTGACGGAATAACCACTTTAGGGCTTGGATCCTGCGTAGGAATTGCGATAAGGGATCCCGTCACCAAGATAGGTGGCCTGGCGCACGTAATGTTGCCGGATTCAACTGAAATAAAAAACAACTCTAATATACCTAAATTTGCGGACACCGGAATTCAAGAGCTTGTAGACCAGATTGTTGCCAAGGGTGCGAACAAATCGAGGCTTGTCGCCAAAATAGCGGGAGGCGCTCAGATGTTTGCATTTCAATCACAGAATGCAACGATGCGAGTCGGCGACAGGAATGTAGCCGCTTCGCTTAAGAAGTTAAAAGAGCTTAATATACCGGTTCTTGCACAGGACACCGGCGACTCATACGGAAGAACGGTCATTTTTTATCCTGAGAATGGGGATTATATTATCAGAGCTGTTGGAAAGCCTGAGAAAGTAATATGAATGAAACTGAAGACTTAAAGAAATTCAATAAAAAGATCATCACGCCGCTGATAGTGCTTTCTGCGACTGCAATTATTGCGGTATTTACGTATTTTAAGCACTATCCTATGCGTGATTGGCTTTTGATAGTCCTTTGTTCATTGGTCATCTTTGTTGCGATATCTCTTTTGTTCGAAAAGATGATCATGGGCTTTATGGATATAAATAGAGAGAAGGCTCTGGCATTACAAGCCGAAGAAGAAAAACTTCTTGAGGAGGAAAATCCCGAAGAAGAGGAAAGTATTGAAGAACAAGAAGAGTCGGATTCCGATTCAATGGAAGTTCACGACATTCTTGAATAAAACATTCGGGGATCTGGTACATGGACGAAGCAGGCAAGAATAAATTATGGACAGAATATGGAAAGACTAAATCCGCAGAACTTAGAGAGCAGCTCATATTAGAGTATGCTCCTCTTGTTAAGCTTGTAGCGGGTAGACTCAGCATGTATCTTGGATTTAACGTTGAGTATGACGATCTTGTTGGATACGGCATCTTTGGACTTATCGATGCGATCGACAAATTCGACCTTATGAAGGATGTTAAGTTTGAAACTTATGCAAGCCTTCGTATCAGAGGTGCGATTCTTGATCAGATAAGAAAGATGGACTGGATACCGCGTACTATCAGACAGAGACAGAAAAAGATAGAAGCGGCCATAAGAGAGATCGAAAAAGACAGCGGTCACGTTGCGACCGATGCTGAGATAGCTGCCAAAATGGATATCTCTGAGGATGAGTATCAGAATTGGCAGAATCAGATGAAGGTAACGGGCGTGGTATCTCTAAATGAGTTTATGGATTCCGGCGCCGATATTCCCGAGGATTCCAACAATCATTCTTCAGGATTCACCAAACCCGAAGAGGCTGTTGAGAAGGAAGAGCTTAAGAAGATGCTCGCGGAATCTTTGGAGCTTCTTACCGAAAAAGAGAAGAAGGTTATTTTGCTGTACTATTATGAAGAGCTTACATTAAAGGAAATCAGTGAGGTTCTCGAAGTATCTGAATCGAGAGTATCTCAGCTTCATACCAAGGCTCTTCAGAAAATGAGGGAAAAATTGGGTAATTATCTTGGACTTGTTACCAATTCCAGATAAAAGAACTATATATATAAAGGGGTTTATGAGATGAACGGTTACTTCCAGCTTGTTATCACACCTAAGGGTACCGGGATTAAAGTATTTGCACCAACAGACGGAGGAGATGCTTTAAATTTTACTGATGTCCGCGATTACCTTGAGGACAAAAAAATAGAATATGATCTGACTGTTTTAAATGAAGCTGTGGCCAATGCGGATGGTAACGTGGTTTTGATTAATAATGCTCAAATTTTGCCTGAAAGAGAGTATGTCAAATTCTACGTTCCTAATGACCGTATGAGTGTCACGGCATTTTTTATTCCTCCGACAGAGGGCGGAGAGCTTATGACCGAAAAAGAATTCCTTGATACTCTGGCTTACAGAAAGTATAGATTCGGAATCCGGACCGAGGATATTCATAAGTTCTTTGAGCACAGAGAATATTGTAAGGATATCCTAGTGGCAAAGGGCCAGGAAGTTGTTCAGGGTAAAAATGCGAGCGTAGAGCTTCATTTTAATGCCAATTTAAGAGCTAAACCCACTCTTCGTGAAGACGGAAGCGTTGATTACTTCCACCTTAATTTCATAAACAATGTTCAGGCGGGTGATCTTCTTGCGACACTTCATCCCGAGGTTTTGGGGCAACCGGGAACAACCGTTTTTGGTGAACCTATAAAACCCGCCGCTGTTAAGGCTACATATATTAAAGCCGGTAAAAATACCGTACTTTCCGAAGATAAGCTTACTTTGACAGCTGCCACTGCGGGCCATGTTACCGTTAAGGAAGGCAGAATAATGGTATCCGATGTACTTACGCTTGAAAATGTCGATGTTTCAACTGGAAATATCGATTATGAAGGAAGTGTTGAGGTTAACGGCCTTATTGCTTCTAATTTTACCGTTAAAGCAGGTGGAAATATCCATGTAAGAGGCATTGTAGAAGGAGCTACACTTGATGCGGGCGCCGATGTTATACTTGAATGCGGAGCAAAAGCAGGCGGTAATATTCATGCGGGCGGCAATGTAGTAACAAAATTCATTGAGAACGCCACGGTTACCGCAAGCGGAGGAATCACGAGCGAATCCATACTTCATTCCAATGTTTCATCGGGAACCGAGATAAACGTTACCGGAAGAAGAGGCTTTATTGCAGGCGGAAGAGTTAGTGCCGCTGATAAAATAACGGCCAAGGTTCTCGGCTCTGAAATGGGTGCAAATACCATTATTGAAGTCGGTGCGGATCCTCAGATCAAGCAAAGACTTAAAGAACTTCAGAAAAACATAGCTGATTCTCAGAAAAAAATAGAGAGCATCAAGCCTACGATCGAAGGCTTTACCAAGATGCTCAAGGCCGGCGTTAAATTTAATCCTCAGCAGGTTGAAAGTGCCAAGAAGCTTATTGAAATGAATAAGACGCTTACTCAGGAGATTCAGGATGATTCAGATGAATATGCCAATCTTATGGCTAAGCTTGCGGAGGCAAAGGATGCGCAGGTTGTCGTTGAAGGTACCGCTTATCCCGGTACAACCGTTAATATAGGCGAACTTTCGATGATAGTTAAAAAACCCGTTCAATACAGCAGATTTGTTGTTAAGGAAGGAGATGTAAGGTTGGCTCCTATTTAAGCCGATATAAATAATATAGGAGTCGTATATCGTAATACATACTTGCATGTTAAGCAAAGACGCCCAAAAGGAAGGTGAGTAACATGTCGATCAACAGGATAGACTTTGGAGTTATAGCCGCATCAAATGAGGTCTCCGCAGTAAAAGCCGCCGAAGATTCAAGACCCATGATGGACAGGCAGAGCTTCCAGACACAATTTAATGAAGAGGTAGACAATCAAAAGAATTCGGTCATACAAAAAGATGATGTGAGTGGACCGGAGGTTCAGGCTGATGCCCAGGGGAAGGGCAACAACGAATATGCCGGTGACGGTGGAAAAAACCGTAAAAAAGGACGTGAAGAGAGAGGCGAAAAGAATCCGATCTTTGAAAGACAGCTTTCTTTGGAAAAAATGGAAAAGATCGGGGAACACATGCTTGATAAAAACGGAAAAGCCGTTGATCTTCATATTTCCTCGGGTTTTGATTTGAAGATTTAAACTATCTATATTATAATAAATTAGTTTATTAAACGTAGAAAGTTGAGTTGGGTCCCGAATGATTAGTATTACCGAGATTGTTCTCATAATTGCGGGTTTTGCCGCAATAATATTGGGGTATCTTCTTCCTGTGGGAAAAGAACTGGATGAAGAAGATAAAGTGCTCATGGAGAGAGAAATCCGTGAGCTTGTTCGTCGTGAAGTTGAAGGACAAAAAGAGACAATTGAGAACATGGTCGATGACAGCGTAGAGGACACCATCGGTAGAACAGAACGCACAATGGAGCGCATTTCCAATGAAAAGCTTTCCGCAATAAATGAATATTCCGACACTGTCATGAGTGATATTCACAAGAATCACGATGAAGTAATGTTTATGTACGATATGCTTAATGATAAGCATAAGAATCTTACAAGTGTTGTTTCCGAAGTAACCAGAAAGGCTGATGAAGCCAGACAGACTGTCTTGGATGCGGAACTTACCGTTAAGGAAGCTCAGGAAGCAACCAATTCACTTAAGAATCTTCCCAAGAACGACATACCGGAACCGATCAAACAGACACCGGAACAGCAGGTTTCTGCCGATCAGTCGATCAAACAGAAATCCGAAGAGCCGCTTAAAGAGAAATCTGAGCAGCCGATTCCCGTCGTTCGAGAGCCTGAGCTTAATGAAATAAAGCCTAAAGTTATCGTTCCCGATGAAGTTTCCAATCTTCATATTATCGGTAACGATATTAAGGATAAAGACGATGCGGCCGAGCACCACGTTAAAAGCAAGGTTGTTCCTATCACCGAAGCTGTTCGCGTTGAAGGAAAAAGCGTTAATCCCGATAAGAACATGCAAGAGCTTACAGCCAATGATCCTATATCTCAGAACAGGCAGATCATCGAGATGCATAAGGCAGGCAAATCCAATATGGTCATTGCAAGAGAACTCGGACTTGGTATTGGCGAAGTTAAGCTTGTTATAGATCTTTCGAATAAACACAGAAAAGTAAAGTAAAGGATAAGAGTAGATGAAACTTAAGTATTATCTTAGGGGAATCGGTATAGGCGTTATCCTTACGGCTCTTATTATGGGCTTTGCTCTCGGAGGAAGGAAATCCACCATAAGCGATGCCGAAGTGATAGAGAGAGCCAAGAAACTGGGAATGGTCCAGGGCGGCGTACTTACCGATTATTCAAACGAGGAAAACAGCATTGATAATAAAGAGAATTCTTCTTCATCCGCTACGGAAATATCTAAAGAAGGAAAAGCGATATCTTCGGAAAACGACGAAGGACTCACTTTATCAAGTACGCCGATTCCAAAAGTGGATACGGCGACATCGGAAAAAAGCAGCGAAGATAAAATGGCCTTTGCCGCAAGTTCACAAGGTAAATCGGAAGTAAATTCCGATAATTCTAACAAAGCTACAGATGCATCTAAGGATTCCGCGAAAGATACCAAAGCGGATTCCAAGTCAGATAATCCCGATTCAGATAGTAAAGAAGAAAATAAAGAAGATAATAAAGAAGATTCCAAATCAGATACCAAGGCAGAGGATAAAAAAGAGGACTCCAAAGCTGATGATAAGGAGGAATCCAAGCCTGCGGAGGAATCTACAAAGCAGGAAACTCCCAAGCAGGAAAACACATCTTTTGCTACAGGAGAAGCCAAGACAATTACAATACCGGGAGGCCTTTCCTCCGATGGTGTTGCAAGACTTCTTTATGATCAAGGTCTGATCGATGACGCCGTTTCTTTTAACAAGTATCTAGTAGACAACAAGAAGGACAGGATTATCCGTTCGGGAGTTAAGAATATACCTGCCGGGTCGGGTTATGAACAGATTGCTTTAATAATTACAAAATAACTTGGTAAATACGTTAATATAGTGTTGCATTCCCGCAAATTATATGCTAATATGAAAAAGCTGTTGATTTGCGGGATTTTTATGCCCTGATCACGGTGAAAACAAGTAAACACGCATATCTGTTTCTCTTATTGGTGTCAAATCTTTGATCGTAAGGGAGTCATCGCATTTGATAACGCGCTTATGCGGATTAACGACTAAGGGTATGCGGAAGAATTTAACCAAACGGAGGTAATATCATGAGCGTTGTATCAATGAAACAGTTACTTGAGGCAGGTGTACATTTCGGACACCAGACAAGAAGATGGAACCCTAAAATGGCTCCTTACATCTTCACAGAGAGAAACGGAATCCACATCATCGACCTTCAGAAGTCAGTTGTTAAGGTTGACGAGGCTTACAAGGCAGTTTTCGAGATTGCACAGCAGGGTGGAACAATCCTTTTCGTAGGAACCAAGAAGCAGGCACAGGACGCAGTTAAGACTGAGGCTGAGCGTTGCGGAATGTACTACGTTAACGAGAGATGGCTCGGCGGTATGCTCACAAACTTCAAGACAATCCAGAGCAGAATCGCAAGAATGAAGACTATCGAGAAGATGCAGGAAGACAGAACATTCGAAGTTCTTCCCAAGAAGGAAGTTGCACAGCTTAAGAAGGAGCTTTCCAAGCTTCAGGCTAACCTTGGCGGAATCAGAGATATGAAGAGAATCCCTGACGCTATATTTGTAGTAGATCCCAAGAAGGAAAGAATCTGCATCCAGGAAGCAGAGGCACTTGGAATCACTCTTATCGGTATCGGCGACACTAACTGCGATCCCGAAGAGCTTGACTTCATCATCCCCGGTAACGATGATGCTATCAGAGCAGTAAAGCTTATCGTTGGTAAGATGGCTGACGCTGTAATCGAGGCTAATCAGGGTGCTGAGACTGACGTAGCAGCTGAGAGCGAGGACGCTGAAGTAGAAGAGACTACAGAAGAAGTAGCTGAGTAATTTTTGAATATATTTTAATTAAATAAAATCTTAGGGAGGATAATATAGATGGCTATCACAGCAGCAATGGTTAAAGAATTACGTGAGTCTACCGGTGCAGGAATGATGGAATGCAAGAAGGCTCTTACAGAAACTAACGGAGATATGGATGCAGCCGTTGAGTTCCTTAGAAAGAACGGTATCATGAAGGCTGAGAAGAAGGCTAGCAGAATCGCAGCCGAGGGTCTTACAAAGATCGCTGTTAAGGACGACAAGACTGCAGCAGTTGTTGAGGTTAACTCAGAGACTGACTTCGTTGCTCAGAACGAGAAGTTCCAGGCATTCGTTGAGGCTGTTGCTACACAGGCAGTTAATTCCGATTCTAAGGACCTTGATTCATTCATGGCTGAGAAGTGGAATGAGGATGCTTCCAAGACAGTTAACGATGCTCTTGTAGAGATCACAGCAGTTATCAGTGAGAAGCTCAGCATCAGACGTTTCGAGAAGGTTGTTGCTTCTAACGGTATCGTAGTTCCTTACGTACACGGCAACGGAAGAATCTCAGTTATCGTTGAGGCTGACACAGACGTTGTTAACGACGAGATCAAGGATGCTGTTAAGAACATCGCTATGCAGGTTGCAGCTCTTAATCCCAAGTATGTTGCTACTGAGGATGTTTCTCAGGAGTACAGAGATCACGAGAAGGAAATCCTTCTTGCTCAGGCTATGAAGGAGAACGAAGAGCTTCCCGAAGGCAAGAGAAAGCCTCAGGAGATCATCGAGAAGATGCTTATCGGACGTCTCAACAAGGAGCTTAAAGAGATCTGCCTTAACGAGCAGGTTTATGTAAAGGCTGAAGACGGTAAGCAGACAGTTGGTCAGTACGTTGCTCAGGTTGCTAAGAACAACGGTGCTAACCTTAAGATTAAGAGATTCGTTCGTTTCGAGACAGGTGAAGGAATCGAGAAGAAGAGTGAGAACTTTGCAGAGGAAGTTGCAAAGCAGGCAGCTGGTCTTAACTAATCATATTTAAAGATTTACGGAGCTCCGGTTTGTTGACCGGAGCTCTTTATATTTTAGGCGAAATGTCCTATACTAGTAGGGTATGATTTTTTAAGCAAAGGTTGGTAAGGAGTTTTGAATCAGCTAGTTACGATCAAAGGAACCAAATCAGGAATTATCCTTGTTCTTGAGCCTTCTGCTCCTTTCCCTGTACTATCTGATGAAGTTGCTTCCAAGTTTAAGGAGGCCTCGTCATTTTTGGGAAATAAGAACATGGGTCTCATTATCAGAGGCAGAAGTCTTTCTGACGATGAGGAAAGCAAGATAGTTAAGATTATCGAAGATAACTGCGACCTTAAGATATTCTGCGTTATTGATGAGGAATCAGGCGCCGAGAAGTTTTTTGAACATGTAGTTCAGGAACCCGTGGTCAATACTCGCGGAATGGATTCAAGCGTTGAATCCGATACCGTAACTGCGCAGAGTGGCGATGACGGCAACAATGCTCTTATTCTTAAAGGAAACTTGAGATCCGGACAGGATGTTTCATGCAAGCAGAGCGTTGTTATCCTGGGTGATGTTAAGCCCGGTGCCAACGTTATATCTTACGGCAGTATCTTTATATTGGGTGAGCTTCGCGGTAATGCATTTGCAGGTGCCGGCGGAGACAGAAATGCGATTGTTATGGCGCTTAATCTTAATCCTTTACAGGTTAGGATTGCGGATGCCATTGCTATTTCACCCGATGCCGAAAAAGGCCCCAAACTTAAATTCAAGAAAAAGAAGCTTATGGGTAATGAAAACAGTGGTGAGCCTGAAGTTGCTTATATTGAAGGCGACCATATCGTAAAGACAGCTTACGGCGCTTCGTTTCTCAGACAGCTAAATAACTAATTGGAGGAAAAAATGGGAGAAGTAATAGTAGTAACATCAGGAAAAGGCGGAGTAGGAAAGACAACAAGTACTGCTAATTTGGGTACCGGTCTTGCCAAACTTAATAAAAAAGTAGTTCTCATAGACACTGATATAGGTCTTCGTAACCTCGACGTTGTTATGGGACTTGAGAACAGGATTGTTTATAATCTTGTCGACGTTATAGAAGGTAATTGTAAGATCAAGCAGGCTCTTATAAGGGATAAGAGATATGAGACACTGTTTCTTTTACCCGCTGCTCAGACTAAGGATAAGACAAGCGTAACTCCTGAGCAGATGAAGCAGCTTACCGAGCAGCTTGCTGCTGAATTTGATTATGTTCTTCTTGATTGCCCCGCCGGTATCGAACAGGGCTTTAAGAATGCCATTGCGGGAGCAGACAGAGCACTTGTAGTTACAACACCTGAGGTTTCAGCTGTTCGTGACGCAGATAGAATTATCGGTCTTTTGGAGGCCAACGAGATCAAGAAGACTCAGCTTATCGTTAACAGACTTCGTGCCGAGATGATTAAGAGAGGCGACATGATGTCAGCCGATGATGTCATTGACATTCTTGCCGTTGAGCTTATCGGACAGGTTCCCGATGATGAACATATCGTTGTTGCAACCAATAACGGTGAGCCTTTGGTCGGTGACAATTCACTTGCGGGACAGGCTTATATGAATATCTGCCGCAGGATTACCGGAGAACAGGTTCCTTTCCTTGATCTCGAAGCCAAGAAGGGCTTGTTTGGCTGGCTTAAGAAAAAATAAAAAGGAGGCAATATTATGAAATTATCAGATCTTTTCAAAAAGAAGACTTCAAGTGATATTGCCAAGGATCGTCTTAAGCTTGTACTTGTTTCCGACAGAGCATCATGCTCACCCGAGATTATGGCTAAGATCCGCAGTGATATTATAGAGGTATTATCCAAATACGCTGAGATTGATATGGATGGCATTGACATCAACATTACGCATATTGACGCCGATGAAAACGGCGGAAAATCTGCACCTGCGCTTTATGCCAATATTCCTATCAAGAACATGAATCATAACGTTAAATAAAATTAATGGGCAAGGAAGTAATATTCCTTGTCCATTATTTATTTAAACAGCTTTAAACTAATGAATAATCCTTATTTTGTGGTATAATTGGGATAGTTAAGTTTTTATTATATCTTTCAGGAGACTTTTATGAGCGTAAAAGAAGAAGCATATGAATCATTAAAACTTGGAAATCAGCTTTGTTTCCCTCTTTATGCATGTTCCAAGGAAATCATCAGAAAGTATAAGCCTTTTCTTGACGCTTTGGATCTTACTTATACTCAATACATTGTAATGATGGTAATGTGGGAGAAGAAGAGAGTTAACGTTAAGACTTTAGGTGAGAATCTTTTTCTTGATTCCGGAACTCTTACTCCTGTTCTTAAAAAGCTTGAGAGCAAGGGCTACATTAAGAGAGATCGTTCGGAGAAGGACGAGAGAAATCTCGTGGTTACGCTGACGGATGATGGTGAAGCTCTTAAAGATAAGGCCGTTAATATTCCTCAAAAGGTCGGCTCTTGCGTTTGTTTGTCTATGGAAGAATATAAAACTTTATATGATCTCTTGTATAAAATAATCGGTAAAGTCAAAGAAACAGATTGATTTTTTTACCAAATAGAAATACAATTTATACGGTCAATGATGCGTGGTTAGTTTGTTTTTTGGAAAGTCAAAAATTTAACAAATCACGCGTTGTTTATGGAGGTAATTATGAGTTCTCATAATCATAATCATCACCACGACCCGGAAAAGATGAAAGCCATCGTCAACAGGCTGTCCAAGGCAATCGGACACCTTGAATCGGTCAAGAGGATGGTCGAGGACGACAGGGATTGTTCCGAAGTTCTCGTACAGTTGGCAGCTGTACGTTCCGCGCTTAACAACACGGGAAAAGAGATACTTAAAGAACATATAAGTCACTGCCTTGTCCACGCAGTTCAGGAAGGTGATGAAGATGCCATCATAGAACTTAATGATGCCATCGACAAATTTATGAAGACAACATGAGAATAAATCTCATGTAAAATGTATGTGAAAGGGGCGAACACCTTGGCTAATATTTTAAACGTGGTTAACTTTCTTATTCTGTTTCCTTTTATTATGGCGATAATAATAGGATTTCTTAAGAAGGCAAGTCCACTCAGAAGTGCAGTTATTATTATAGGTGGATTTACTATCATGGCCGCCGCCATCTATGTTGCTGTCAATGTTCTCATGTCCGGTAATAAAGCAGACTTCGTTTATCTTGAGAACACAGAGCTTCATGGGCACATAGTGGTTGCTGCTGAAATCTTTCTAATGGGTCTTGTATGTTTTCTCAGCATTAAATACAAGAAATTCTACGCAATTATTTTTTCACTTGTAGGAACTGTTCCCGTTCTTTGGATGGATCTTACAGGTAAGGCAGTAGAAGGCTTTACACATGTACGTATTGATACTTTTGCCGCTGTTATGTACCTGATCGTCGGAGTTGTAGGTATTCTTATCTGTATCTACGCATCAGGATATATGAAGGATTATCACCATCATCATACAGATGTGCAGGATCGTTCCAATTACTTTCTTGCACTTATGTTTGTGTTCCTCGGAGCAATGTTTGGTCTTATTTCTTCAGATAATCTCGGATGGATCTATTTCTTCTGGGAGATCACAAGTGTATGCTCATTCCTTATGATCGGCTACACAAGAACTCAGGAAGCAGTAGACAATTCATTCAGAGCTTTATGGATGAACCTTCTCGGAGGCTGTGGATTTGCGGCAGGCCTTATGTATTGCAATATGAATCTCGGAATTGCAAACTTAAGCCAGCTCACAGACAGCGCTCCGTCTAAATTTGTTCTTGTACCTGTTACACTCTTTGCCTTTGCGGCTCTTACAAAGAGTGCACAGTTTCCTTTTTCAAAATGGCTGCTCGGAGCCATGGTTGCACCTACTCCTTCCAGCGCGCTTTTACATTCTGCGACAATGGTTAAGATCGGTGTATACATGCTCATCAGAATCTCACCTATCATGTACAACACTCTTACGGGTATCATGATCACGGTCATCGGTGGATTCACATTCTTTGCGGCATCACTTCTTGCAATTACAGTCAGCGACGGCAAGAAAGTACTCGCATACTCAACAATTTCAAACCTCGGACTTATCACAGCTTGCGCAGGTACAGGTACCACAGAAGGTGTTTGGGCCGCTGTTATGCTGGTTCTTTTCCATGCCGTTTCCAAGTCACTTCTTTTCCAGACAGTCGGAGATATCGAGAACTGTATGGGAAGCCGTGATGTTGAGGATATGCACGGACTTATCATTAAGCTTCCGAGACTTGCTTTTATCATGATGATCGGTATCTGCGGTATGTTCATGGCACCGTTTGGTATGCTTGTATCTAAATGGGCTGCTCTTAAGGCATTCGTAGATTCAGGTAGTGTATGGCTTGTTATCTTCCTTGTATTCGGTTCGGGAAGTACGCTTTTCTACTGGGCTAAATGGCTTGGAAAGATCTGTACCGTTATCCATCAGTCTTTCGAGCTTGAAGATATAACACCAAGAAGCGAGATGGTATCTATTTTCCCGCTTACTTCGCTTATAGTTATCATGTGCTTTGCATTCCCTTGGATGTCAACCAACATGATCCAGCCGATTCTCGATGAGGCGTTCCATACCAATATCCCCGATGTTATCGGAGGAAGCGATGTTATCATCATGATGATCATGGTTACAATGATCTTCCTTATTCCTATCGGTTCAAGATTCCTTGCCATCGGTAAGAATTCAAAGATGACAATGTCTTATGTTGCGGGTGTCAATGCCGGTGATGACAGACATTATATTGATTCTTTCGGTAAAGAGAGAGCACTTTACATGTCCAACTGGTATATGGATGAATTCTTTGGTGAAAAGAAGCTTCTTTTACCTTGCATAATCGTGGCTGCCGTACTTGTTGCGGTAATGCTTATTATTGTGGTAGGAGGTGCGTTCTGATGACTGTTTCTATTATCATAAAAGCTATACTTTATGTACTTTTGGCTCCGTTTATCGGAGGACTTTTATCAGGCATAGACAGAGTCTTTTCCGCACGTATGCAGGGAAGACAAGGACCTCCTGTTTTTCAGCCTTTTTATGATGTATTTAAGCTTATGAACAAGCAGACCACCGTTGTTAACGGTATTCAGGTTCTGTTTGTAACGGCCTATCTTATCTTTACGATATTTACAGGCGCTCTGTTCTTTGCAGGCGGAGATATGCTTCTTGTATTCTTTGCTCTTTCAATGTCAGAGGTTATGATGGTACTTGCCGCTTTTTCAACAAACGGCCCTTACAGTATCATGGGAGCGCAGCGTGAGCTTTTACAGATGATGTGTTATGAACCTATGACTCTTCTTGTTGCCATCGGTTTTTACTATGCAAACGGAAGTTTCATGGTTAATGATCTTATCCATGCATCTGTGCCCGCGATCGTACAGATACCCGGTTTCTTTATCGGATTTGTATTTATCCTTATCATTAAACTTAGGAAGTCGCCTTTTGATCTTAGTACTTCACACCATATGCACCAGGAGATGGTTAAGGGACTTACGACAGATCTTTCGGGTGGCAACCTTGCACGCGTTGAGATAGCAGAGTGGTATGATACTGTTCTTATGATGGGTATCGTAGGAATGTTCTTTATTACAAACAATCCTATCAGTATCCTTTGGGCAGTTATTGCATGCTCCGTTGTTTTCTTCCTTGAGACACTTATTGATAATCTTTTCCCTCGTGTTAAGTACATCACCATGCTCAAGGTTACATGGGCGGTTATCCTTGTATTTGCGGGAACCAACCTGCTGATCCTTAATGTTTTGAAGTAATGAGAAGGAGATAAGCAAATGAAAATATCAAAATCACCATGGGTGTTACATTATGACGGTTCCAGCTGTAACGGCTGCGATATAGAAGTACTTGCTACCATGACTCCTCTCTATGATGTTGAGAGGTTCGGTATTATAAATACAGGTAATCCCAAGCATGCAGACGTCCTTCTTTTGACGGGAGGTGTCAATGCTCAGACTGCACCTGTAATCAGACAGCTCTACAATATGATGCCCGATCCCAAGGTTGTTGTTGCCTGCGGAATCTGCGCTTGCGACGGCGGAATCTTTAAGGAGTGCTATAACATTTTGGGTGGCGCCGACAAGGTGGTTCCTGTAGATGTATATGTACCGGGATGTGCCGTAAGACCTGAAGCGCTTATCCAGGGTGTTGTAAAGGCTGTAGGAATTCTCGAGGAGAAGAGAAAGAAGTTAAAAGAATCTATGAAGGCCGGCTACTGTATGGTTGATTACAGTAAGATGGCTGTACATATGACCGCGGATGACTATGATCCCAGCACTCAGTATGATGCGATCCTCACAGAGGAAGCACTTAGAGAACAGGCTGAGGAGAAGATGAAAGCTACCGCAAAGCCAACACCTAAGCCGGCAGCACCCGCTGCGGATAATTCCGGGAAAGGAGATAACGCATAATGAATACAGAATTCACAGCCGTTAACCCCGGCAGCATTATAGATGAATCACAGAAGCTTAAATTTGCGGGATACCATCTCATGCAGCAGTGTGCTACAAGAATTCCCGATGCTTATGAGCTTATATATACCTTCGGAAAAGGACTTGAAGTTAAACAGCTCAAGATTACCCTTCCCGAAAACGAAGAGATCTCAAGTATAACAAGTATTTATCCTTGCGCTTTTATATATGAGAACGAGATGCATGATCTTTTCGGTGTGCAGATCAAGATGATCAACATTGACTTTGAAGGTAAACTCTATCGCACAGCGATCGAGACACCGTTTAAATAATTGGAGGAACCAAAATGTCTAACAGAAGTGTAATTCCCTTTGGACCCCAGCATCCGGTTCTTCCGGAGCCGATTCACTTAGACCTTGTTATGGAGGATGAGAAGGTTATTGAAGCTATTCCTTCCATCGGTTTCATTCACAGAGGTCTTGAGAAGCTGGTAGATAAAAAAGATTTTAACGAGATGGTTTACGTTGCGGAGCGTATCTGCGGTATCTGTTCTCTTGGTCACGGCCTTGGATATTCTGAGGCGGTTGAGCATATTATGGATATCGAAGTCCCCGCAAGAGCAAGATATCTTAGGACTATTTGGTCCGAACTCAGTAGGATCCATTCTCATTTGCTTTGGATGGGTCTTCTTGCAGATGCTTTCGGATTTGAGAGCTTGTACATGGACTGCTGGAGACTCAGAGAAGAAGCTCTTGATATGTTCGAAGCTTCTACAGGCGGACGAGTTATCTTTTCCGTTATGAAGATCGGCGGTATCAGAAGAGATGTATCCGATGAGATGCTTAAGGACTTTAATGAGCGTATTTTCAAGATGGAAGAGGATCTTAAGACTATCGCAAGGCCTTTCCTTGAAGATGCGGCGGTTCAGACAAGACTTCGCGGTGTCGGCGTTCTTACTGCAGAGCAGGCCGATGCACTCGGATGTACGGGACCGTTCCTTAGAGCAAGCGGAATAAGCTGCGATATAAGATCAACAGGCTACTGTGCATACGGTGATATCGATTTTACACCTATCGTAAGCACCGAGGGAGATTCCTATGCTCGTACAAAATGCCGTATTGAAGAGATTTTCCAGGCTTTTGATATCATTCATCAGTGTATCGACAAAATGCCTTCAGGAGATATCGAAGTTCCCGTTAAGGGAATGCCTAACGGCGAATATATGATGAGAATCGAGCAGCCTCGAGGCGAAGCTCTTTACTATGTAAAGGCTAACGGAACCAAGTTTATCGACAGAATGAGAGTCCGCACACCTACATTTGCAAATCTTTCCGGTCTTGTTGAGATCTTGAAAGGCTGTGATCTTGCGGATGTTCCTATCCTCGTTCTTACGATCGATCCTTGCATCAGCTGCACGGAGAGATAAATAGTATGAGTATTGATATGCTCACAATGGGAGATTATTATGGCACTTATAAGTTTTAAGAAAACTATATTACGTAATCTTTTTTCAAAGCCCTATACGAGAAAGACTGAGAAGGAATTTCCCGAAGGAACAAGAGGACATGTTGAAAACGACATGGATGTGTGTATTCTTTGCGGACTTTGTTCAATCAAATGTCCAACACATGCTATTACTGTAGATAAAGCAGAAAAGACATGGTCAATAAGACCTATGAGCTGCATTCAGTGTAGATGCTGCGTTGACAATTGTCCTAAGAAATGCCTTTCAATGGGTACAAGATTCCAGGAGCCGGGCGATGAGAAGGTTACCAAGACCTTTAAACAGTCTGAGAAGGCTATCGCTGCACAGGAAGCACTTATGAAGGCTGCCAAAGAGAGAGCTGCCGCCGCAGCCGCTGCAAAAGCCGCAGCCGCACAGGGTGGAGCGGCACCTGCCACACCTACTCAGGGAGCACATGCAGCACCTGCTCAGAACGCACCGCAGAACGCGGAAGAAAAGAAAGATTGATGATAATATCACTTATGATTAAAGGGGCGGTCCAAGGAGTTGGCTATCGCCCCTTTATTGCCAGCTTAGCAACTGAATATCATCTTAAAGGAATGGTAAGAAATATCGGCACTGCAGTTGAAATCCGGGTGACAGGTAATGACAAGGATTTAAATGAGTTTGTAAATGTCGTTAAGACCGAGTACCCTGCAGGTGCTTTTATTTTGGATGTCGAGGAAAAGCATATTAAAAAAGATCCTTCTTTTAAGTATGACAGTTTCGTGATTGAAGATAGCATTCCTGTTTCTTTATCAGATGATCTTTCCGTCTTTTCACCCGATATCGGTATCTGTGATGATTGCCTTAAGGAGATGCTTGATTTTAAGAACAGAAGGTACAGATATCCTCTTATAAGCTGCGCTTCATGCGGCCCCAGGATAAGTATTACTGACCGTTTCCCCTATGACAGAGATACAACAACCATGGATGCTTTTAAAATGTGTCCTGTATGCGAGGCGGAATACAAAGAAGGCAGACGAAGACACGCTCAGACAATTTCCTGTCATGATTGCGGTCCTCAGATGCTTCTTGATTATTATGAATTTCGCGGCAGAAATAATCTTTTATCTCATGAGGAAAAGGATAGTGCTGTAAAGAAAGCAGCCGAAATTCTTCTTCACGGAGATGCCATAGGTCTTAAGGGGATAAGCGGATATCAGCTTCTTTGCCTTCCTACAGACGGCTCGGCAAAACTGCTAAGACAGATAAAAGGCAGAGAAAATAAGCCTTTTGCAGTAATGTTTTCGTCTATAGAACAAATAAAAGAATATGCGCATGTTTCAGCGCTTGAAGAAAAGCTTTTGACTTCCTCATCAAGGCCGATAGTTCTTTTAAATAAAAAAGTTGATTTCGGTGATGAAGTATTAAAGGGGTCCGAATATATCGGAGCGTTTCTTCCATCAGCAGGCATCCATAGACTGATCTGCGATGAGGTTGGTCCTGTTATATGTACAAGTGCCAACAAGTCCGATGCTCCTATGATCATTTCGGACGATGATTTTAGAAAGACGTTCATGCCGCCGTTTGGTGATGAGTATAATTCTCAGATACATGTGCGCGGTATGCTTTATCATAAAAGAGAGATAAATATGGCTCAGGATGACAGCGTCATGTTTGTTATTAAGCATCAAGACGGATTGGAAACAAGCCATTTTATCAGGAGAGCAAGAGGATTTGCGCCTCTCCCTGTTTTGGTTAAAAACATTAAGAATAATACAAAAATACTAGCCATGGGCGGTGACCTTAAGAGCACTTTTTCTTTTGCCCTTAAAGATAAGATAATGTCGTCTCAATATATCGGCGATCTTGAGGATTATTCGGTATTTGAGAATTACAAGGATGTACTTGATAGATATGAGAATCTCTATGAGTTTGAACCTGAAATCATAGTAAGAGATATGCATCCTCTATATATTTCACATTCATACGCAGATAAAAGAGCCGACATGGGCATAGAAAAGCTTAAGATACTTGATGTTCAGCATCATCATGCACATGTGCTTTCCGTCATGGCCGAGAATTCGCTTGACAGTTGTATTGGTGTAAGCTTTGACGGTACAGGATACGGAACAGACGGTAATGTCTGGGGCGGAGAATTCCTTTTGTGCAACAGAACAAAATTTGAGAGGAAAGGGCATCTTTCGTATGTTAAGCTATGCGGTGGAAATACAGCGCCAAAAGATGCGGCTCTGGTTGCAGGCTGCTATGAAGATGCTCTTGGATACGATGGTTTAGAGGATGCACAAAGGGCTGCGCTTGCAAATAATATAAATACTTTTGAGACTTCAAGTATGGGAAGGTTATTTGACGCCGTCAGTGCGCTGTTAAATATTCGTACGTTTAATTCATATGAAGGAGAATGCGCCGTAATGCTTGAAAAGGCAGCAAGCTCTTTTTCCGGGGATTCATGTCCCGAAATATGCTTCAATATTGAAGAAGACGACGGCGTACTTATAGCAGATCAGCTTTTGCTATATAATGACATTAAAAAGTTTTTGGATTCAAAAGAATTTGATATAAATCAGATCGCATATGCCTTTCATATGGCTGTTGTTAAGCTTATTTTGGATGTGTGCGCAAGGATAAGGAGAGCTTTTGGCGAAAATAAGGTCTGTTTATCCGGCGGAGTGTTCCTAAACAGGATCATCCTAAGAGAGAGTATTCGTGTTTTAAAAGAGAATTCTTTTGATGTATACGTTAATAAGCTTGTTCCCGCAGGAGATGGCGGAATATCTTTGGGACAAGCGTATTATGCGATGATGTATTGTGATAAGTGATTTTTGCTTATCAACATAGAAAGGAAATATTATGTGCGTTGCGATACCCGGAACGGTCATAGCTTTAGAGGGAACCAAAGCCACGGTTGATTTTAGCGGAAATAAGGTTAACGCTGAGGCCGGACTTGTCGATGTGGCCGTGGGAGATAAGGTTTTGGTTCATGCGGGCTGCATAATTCAAAAGATGGATGAACAGCTTGCAAAAGAAACTATGGATCTATTCAAAGAAATTGAGGATTTGATGGTCTGATATGATCGGTGCAGATATAAATGCTATTGCGGAACAACTTAAGAACTATGACGGCGAAGAAGTGAGGATAATGGAGGTTTGCGGAACGCATACGGCCTCCATATCGGAAAACGGCATTCCTTCTATGCTTTCTCCTAAGATCAAGCTGATATCGGGACCGGGGTGCCCCGTTTGCGTTACGGTTACTGCGGTTATCGATAAGCTTGTTGAGCTTTCCATGAGAGAAGATACAGTCGTACTTACTTTTGGCGATCTTATCAGAGTCAAAGGGACGAATAAATCTCTTGCCGATGCCAAAGCTGACGGAGCACATGTCAAAATGGTCTATTCGCCAATGGAAACCGTAACGATGGCTGAAAAAGATCCCGATCACACATATGTATTTGCGGCTATCGGCTTTGAAACAACGGCTCCCGTTTATGCCAATGTACTTAATGAAGCTGTAAACAAGGGACTTGATAACGTAAAGCTTTTAACTTCTCTAAAGACTATGCCTCAGGTCATTCGCTGGGTCGTAAATAACGGCGGCGGGATAGATGGCTTTATTGCACCGGGACATGTTGCCGCAATAACCGGAAGCGATATATTTAAGGCGCTTTCAGAGGAGCTTGGTCTTCCGTTTGTAGTATCGGGATTTGAAGGAGAGCAGCTTCTTTTGACTATATATGCGCTTCTTCGCATGAAGGGTAATAAAGGCATTAAAAACCTCTATAAGAGCGTCGTAACCTCGGAAGGTAATATTAAGGCAAAAGAGATGGTTGATAAGTATTTTGAGCCTTCTGATGCCTCCTGGAGGGGTATGGGTAAGATACAAGGTTCAGGACTTGTTCTTAGGAAGGAATATGAAAAATTTGACGCAGGAAGCCGAGATCTTGATGAAGATCACATGCCGCCCGGATGCTCATGTGCATCTGTTCTTGTAGGCAAGATAAAGCCAAGTGATTGTCCGATGTTCGGTAAAATGTGCACTCCTGATAATGCACACGGTGCATGCATGGTTTCCACCGAAGGAAGCTGCTATAACTATTTTGTTTCGGGAAGAAAGTGATGATATGAAAATTACAATGGCTCATGGGAGCGGCGGTGAATCGACTTCTGCTCTTATTAAAGACGTTTTTTCCAAATATTTTAAGAATGAGATTCTTGATAAGCTTGAAGATTCGGCTGTTGTATCGGGAAGCTCCAAGATTGCGGTTACTACAGACAGCTTTGTTGTGACACCTCTTGTTTTTCCGGGAGGAGATATCGGAAGGCTTTCCGTTTGCGGAACCGTAAATGATATTTTAATGAGCGGAGCTACTCCCAAATACATTACCTGCGGTGCCGTACTCGAAGAAGGGCTTGATATCGATCTTCTCGACAAGATAATAGCTTCTATGGCCGAAACTGCCAAGGAAGCCGGCGTTATTATAGTAACAGGTGACACCAAAGTTATAGAGAACAGAGGCGCTGAACCCGGACTTATCATCAATACTTCCGGTATCGGTTTTATCGATGAGACAAAAGAGTCGGTGGGTCCCTATAATCTTAAGGACGGCGATAAGCTCATCATTACAGGTAATCTTGGCGATCACCATGCTGCGATACTAGGTTGCAGGATGGGAATCGAAAATAATATTAAATCGGACTGCGCACCGCTTGGAGATTTTGTGGGAAAGCTCAAAGACGCCGATATACGTGTTCATGCCATGAGAGATGTCACAAGAGGCGGCCTAGGTACGGTTTTAAATGAATTTGCTTCAGCTTCTTGCTGTAATATTGAGCTTAGTGAGGAAGCTTTGCCGGTAGAACCGTCCGTTAAAGAGTTCTGCGGTCTTTTGGGACTTGATCCCATGTACATGGGAAATGAAGGAAAGGCTATTATCTCTGTACATAAGGATGATGCCGAAAGAGCACTTTCTCTTATCAAAAGTGCCAAGTATGGTGAAAATGCAGCTATAATCGGAGAGGTTATTAAGAATAACAAACCTGATGCCGATAATAATGTTATTCTGAACACAAAGTTAGGCGGGAAGCGCATTATAGGGCTTATGTACGGCGAGGGGCTTCCAAGAATATGCTAATTGTTGTACAATAGCATATAAGAATTCAAATGAGGTAGATAATGGAATTTAAAAGAATAGATAAAGAGACTGTCAAATGTATCATCACGGAAGATGATATGGATGAACAGGGAATTAAATTAGAAGACCTTTTTGAGAAGAAGAAAGAAGCTATGGATTTTCTTCATGATGTTATGAGGAAAGCCCAGGAAGAAGTTGATTACAGACCCACAGGTTCTTTTACACCCATGCAGATAACAGTTCTTCCGGATCATACGATCTCGCTTACACTTTCCGAGAATTCTTCAAGCTCTTTTGCCGATATGCTTAAAACAGTTACTCAGCAAGCCGGTATCAAGATTCCCAAGAATATTCTTGAGGATCTCGGTGATTGCGAGAACGAGGAGCGACTTCAGAGGCTTAATGAATATCTTCAGAGCCTTAAGCAGCTCACAAGTTCGGTGAAGAATATTCTCGATAAGGGCAAAAATAACAATAATAAAAATAACAATAATAACGATAAGATAACCATCGAATCCAACGCATCTGCCGATGCAAGAAGACAACTTGCCGATCAGATAACGAACAGTGCAAAAGAAAAGTACAATGATATCAGGAAGCCTTCCGATAAGGCATTGGAAGATCTTGAAAGACTTAAATTCAGCGAGTATATTTTCTCTTTTGCAGATATCAGAACAGCAATTAGCTTTTGTGCCAAGGCTCCTATGGATCTTAAGATTACAAGTTCCTTGTACAGAGACGTTAGGAGTGGCAGTTATTTCCTTTATCTTGAAAGATGTGAGGAAGAAGCCAAGAGATTTGCGGCGCTCTTTACGATGGCTTATGAATTCGGACATTTCTATGCTTCGAATCCTACTGTGATAGCGCACATCAAAGAGACATACGAGTGCCTTATCGGTGAAGATGCACTTTCCAAGCTTTCGACGATTGCTTGATCTTTAATTGGTTTTTATTCAGTCTCAGCATTAATGCTGAGGCTGTTCTTTTATATCACGATCATCGGGTAATATTATGAGATTAAACAGATATATAGCTGCGTGCGGCGTATGCTCCAGAAGAGCCGCGGATAAGCTTATTGAGGAAAAAAGAATAACTGTTAACGGCCATCTTGCTTCATTCGGAACGGAAGTTAATGATGGCGACAAGGTTTTGTTTGACGGAAAAGAAATCTCTCTTTCTAAAGAAAGCATTGTTCTTGCTTATTACAAGCCTGTTGGCGTTGTCTGTACCGAAAAAGATAAGCATGCTGCCGAGACGGTAATTGATAATCTGGGCTTTTCAGAGCGCGTAACTTACGCCGGCAGACTGGATAAGGACTCCGAGGGGCTCCTCATAATGAGTAATGACGGGAAAATCATTGAAGCCATGATGAAGAGTGCCAATAAGCATGAAAAAGAGTACGAAGTAGTAGTTGATAAGGATTTAAACGGCGAGATTTTAAATAAGCTTGCCAACGGAGTATATCTTCCTGAACTTGACCGCACCACAAGGGGCTGCAAAGTAAAACGCACCGGAACAAGGTCTTTTAACATTATACTGACTCAGGGGCTTAACAGGCAGATAAGACGAATGTGCAAGGAAGTTGGGCTTAAAGTCCTAACTCTTAAAAGGATCAGAGTTATGAATGTCCGTCTGAAGGATTATAACCTTAAGCCGGGAAAGTATGTTGAGCTATCGGCCAAAGAAAAATCGGCATTGTACGAGGCGTGTGGCCTAAAAATGCGCAGCTGACCATATTTTTACAAAAGAAATATCGCAACGGGCGTTTTTGCTGGTATAATAGGATTTGATCGCAGATTATATTAGGCGATAGATATAAAAGAATATAAATTCGGGGTGTTTGAGATGTCTTTTGATGAAACTAAAATTGATTTGAAAAAAGAGTATGACGAGCTTGTAAAGACCATCAAACATCACATGGATCTTTATTACAATCAGGATGAGCCTGAAATATCCGATTATGAGTACGACATGCTTATGCAGAAGCTTAAGAGGATAGAGAAGGAGAATCCTGATTTTGTTATGCCCGATTCTCCCAGCAAGATTGTTGGAGGTGTCGCTAAGAGAGAAGCCGGAGTTAAGGTTACTCATAACGTACCGATGCTCTCTATCGAAGATGTGTTTAACAAAGAGGATGTCGAAGCCTTTGTTCAAAAAGTACTACTTAAGCATGCGGATGCTTCTTTTTCCGTAGAGCAAAAGATTGACGGACTTAGCATTTCTCTTAGATATAACAAAGACGATTCCGATAACAAGCTACATTTAACGCTTGCCGAGACAAGAGGTGACGGCCTTATCGGCGAGGATGTTACGGCGAATGCGCTTGTTATTCCCGATATTAAGCAGGTTTTGGATCTTCCGTATGATTATCTTGAGCTTAGAGGCGAGGTTTACATGTCTCATGAAGCTTTTGATAAGTTCAATGAAGAGCAGGAAAAACTTGGAAAAAAGACAGCGGCCAATCCCAGGAACTTGGCTGCCGGAACGTTAAGACAGCTTGATCCATCCATAACAAAGGCTCGCGGCCTTAAGATGTTTGTATTTAACGTTCAGGACGGACCGCAGGAACTTAGAAGTTCTCACTGCGGAGGCCTTGATATACTTGAAAAGGGCGGCGTAGAAACTGTTTTCCATAAGCTTTGCAATAGCGCGGATGAAGTTGTTGCTACGATCGATCAGATCGGAGAGATGAGAGAGGATCTTGAATTTGACCTTGACGGTGCCGTTATTAAGGTCGATCAGATCGCATACAGAGAAGATTTTCCCGCAGGATCAAAGTACTCAAGCGGACATATTGCATATAAGTATCCTCCCGAAGAGAAGATCATCGTCATGGACGAGATACTTGTTGATGTAGGAAGAACCGGAAAGCTTACGTTTACGGGAAGCTTCCATGACAGAGAGACCGGAAAGCCCGCAAGGCTTTGTGGAACCAGTGTTTCCAGAGCTACATTACACAATCAGGATTATATTACCGAGAATAAAGTAGGCATAGGCGGTGAGTACAAGCTCTATAAGAGCGGAGAGATCATTCCTAAGCTCAACGGTTGTGTCAAGGAGCCTGAATATATATATGAGGCCCCTCGAATGTGCCCTGTATGCGGAAGCCACCTTATAAGAGAAGAAGATACGGCGGATATCAGATGCGTTAATCCTACTTGTCCCGCACAGGTGACAAGAACGATCGCGTATTTCACTTCAAGAGATGCCATGAATATCATGGGACTTGGGGATACGCTTGTTGAAGCGCTTGTTTCCGAAGGATATCTACATGATTATTCCGATATCTATCTTCTTAAAGATCATAGGGATGAGCTTATAGAAAAGGGAATAATCGGTAAGGAAAAGAATACCGATAAGCTGCTTAATGAAATTGAAAAGTCTAAAACCAACGATCCTATAAGGCTTCTTACGGGACTTGCGATACGAAATGTCGGAAAGTCCACTGCAAGAGAGCTTATGAAGCATTTTGACAATCTTATGGATATGTCAAAGGTCACTGTCGACGGATTTTCACAGATTCAGGATATCGGTGAGACAACGGCGGGCGATCTTTATGATTTCTTTCATGATGAAAAGAACCTTGAGATTCTTCATAAGATGCAAGAGCTTGGCCTTAATTTCACAGCCGTAAAGGAAGAAGGTACTTCCGATAAACTGGCCGGAATGACTATAGTCGTAACAGGAACACTTCCGACGCTCGGCAGAAAAGAAGCAGAAGAGCTTATCGTCAAAAACGGTGGTAAACCATCCGGAAGCGTATCAAAAAAGACGAGCCTTGTTCTTGCCGGTGAAGCTGCGGGAAGTAAACTTACCAAGGCAAATGAGCTTGGGATCAAAGTTATAGATGAAGCTGAATTTATGGAGATGATAAAAGATGCCAATTAAGATACAGAACGATCTTCCCGCAAGGGAAATACTTGAAAAAGAGAATATATTTGTTGTTGATGAGAACAGAGCATGTCATCAGGATATCAGATCCCTTCAGATCTGTATTCTTAACCTGATGCCGCTTAAAGAGGATACCGAACTTCAGCTCCTTCGCTCAATGTCCAACACACCTCTGCAGATTGATGTTTCTTTTATGCAGATGAGCTCGCATCATTCCACAAACACGTCTCCGAACCACCTTAACAGATTCTACAACACATTTGAAGAGTTAAAAGACAGAACGTTCGACGGAATGATAATCACAGGAGCTCCTGTTGAGCAGATGCCTTTTGAAGAGGTTGATTACTGGAAGGAACTATGCGAAGTCTTTGAATGGACGAAGACCAATGTAACTTCTACGTTTCACATCTGCTGGGGAGCACAGGCAGGAATCTATTATCACTACGGAATAGACAAAGAGCCTCTTACTGAAAAGAGATTTGGTATTTATGAGCATACCGTTATGAACAGGAAAGTACCGCTTGTTCGAGGCTTTGACGATGTGTTTAAGCTTCCTCATTCAAGACATACCGAGACGCCCGCGGATAAGATCCATGCGTGTGACGATCTGGTTGTTCTTGCAGAATCCGAGATCGCGGGAGTATTCCTTTGTATGAATAAATCCGGAAGTCAAATATTTGCAATGGGGCATGCCGAATATGACAGATTAACGCTTGATAAAGAATACAAAAGAGACCTGGATAAAGGCCTTGATATCAAGATGCCGCTTAATTATTATCCAAATGACAATCCCGAGGAGAAGCCTATGCTTCAGTGGAGGAGTCACGCCAATATTCTTTATACAAACTGGCTCAACTACTATGTTTATCAGAACACTCCTTATCAGTGGGGACAGATCCTTGATGAGGAAAAGAGAAAGCTCGCTTCAAAAGGACTTACCAAGAAGCTTCAATCAGAACTATAAAGCCACATATGAGCTTGCTTAATGGGCTGTTATAGTTGTAATTGCGCTTAAAATAAGTTAAAATATATATGTTAAGTCGTTCATTTTAACCGTCAATCATGCTTCAAAAAGTGCGTTGCACAAAGGAGATAATCGTATGGGTCTTGAAATGGATAATGAAGAGCTTGAAACTAAAACTGAACTTAAGAAAAAACCTACAAAGAAGACCAAAGAAATGTTAGAAGAAAATTCGAAGCAGATTGAAGAGCTTAAGGATGAGCAGGTTAAGCTTAACGAGATCCTTGCGGAACTTGATAAGGAAGAAGAGGCTATAGGCTCTCGTTCTGCGCTTAAAATGAAAGTTACTCATAAGAAGTTCGGCAACGGACAGGTTGTTAAGCAGGAAGGAAAGTACATCGAGGTTAAATTCAAAGATGTAGTAAAGAAATTCGTCCTTCCCGGCTGTATCGCCGATAAATACCTGGAAGTTGAGGACGAAGATGTCTATGAGTACTATGTAAAGTGCAATGAGAATCACAAAAAGCGTATGGAGACAGAACTTAAATTCAAGTCTGCTACATATGCCATTCAACGTCACGAAGATGCTATCGATAGATTAAATGCAAAACTAAAATGATTGTTAGGATTATTTTCAAGAGCTTATCATTTGATAAGCTCTTTCAGACTGTAGACAAAGTCCACGGCAAATGCTGTGGATTTTTCTTTTAAAAAGTGTCACAAGCCCTGTATTTATCTGGGATTGAGGCACTTTTTATGGTATAATAAAAGTATCAAAGTTGTGGATGGGGATAGCCTTTATGATGACTTCTAATACCGAAAGAAAGCGTGAACAGATGCAGTTTGTGAGCATGGATGATCTGGTACCTCAGGATCACATGCTCAGGCTTATTGATAAAGCAATTGACTGGTCATTCATATATGACCTTGTTGAAGATAAGTATTCATCAGATATGGGCAGGCCCAGCATGGATCCTGTCACACTCATTAAAATCCCTTTC
>NZ_FPCC01000047.1 GCF_900116875.1 Butyrivibrio sp. INlla21 | reverse complement strand
GCAGACCTCCCTAGGTACCACACGTTTCTTCCTCTCCATCCATCTGCCTCATCTATCATGCATGATTCCGTGTAGTTATGGGGTTTCGACTTGTGCAGTAGCCTTACCCTCATGCATGACCTCATATGAGATTTCTGTTCGTCAGACCAGAGATTTGCCCGTGAGTTAGTATGTTCCTCACATCCAGCTTCCTTCAGATTCCACCTCGCGATGGACACCCTTGCCTTCGGCTATATCCTTCCCACTACCGGGCGAATTCGGGACTTTAACCCGTTGGAAACGTGCGCCGCTAGGCGCACTGCGAAAAAAGGGCCTGCGCTCTCGCGCAAAGCCCTTTTTTGGTCATCTAGGATGGATTTTTGAGTTTGTATGGGGATTCGTTATATTTTTTGACACGATTCATGTATTCTGCTGTCCTATAATAATCTTGGTTCACGCCGGTTCGGGCGATGGGCTTAAAATAGCCGGCGTAGTTCTATATTGCTGGCATGTAATCGCTTGTGTCCGCGCAGCATAGGATTCAATGATTGGGCAAAAGCCTATATGTTAGTAGTACGTATAATTAAAGCAATCATAATCTAGCATTTTTTATAATAATTGCTCGTTCTACCCATTTATCTAAGTTTTCATATCCATTATCAATCCTATAATCATATATCGCGTCTGCTACTTCGTCAAAATACGCTGGCTTACCACTGGAATAATAACCAATAACCGTATGTCGATTACAAGGAGAACACACCATTCCTTTAATATCTGATAAATTATTTATATATACACCGATAATAGCGTTATTCTTATGAAGACTCTTGCATATTTCATATTGTACATACTCTCTATATAAAGTCTCAGCCCCTATTAGTACTATCGTCGCAGATGTACCATCCAACTGAGAATCTATCCAGTTCTCCACTGCCTTTTTTCCAGTACGTTTTATTTTTTCAAACTCAGCATGATCTATAATTCCAGACTGAATTTGATTTCCATATGTAACCCACCTGTTTCTAACTTGATTAACCCTAAAAATATCATTTTCATAATGGAAACTATAAAAGACACTTCTTGCCATACTTTTTTCACCTTAAAAGCCAACAACGTGATTAATAAATACTATAGATAAACTACCTATAATCAATAACAAATAAAAAACAATCTCCGTAACGGAGAAAAAGCAACAAATATATCTATTCTTTTTTTCATAAAAGTCCTTTATCGACACCGTCATTGAAAAATCCACATTTTCCTCTGCCGTTTTTCTTGCTTTTTCATATAATGATCTATATAGCCTCTCTTTTTGTAAGTAAAAAGCATCCAACCCCCAAAAGAAAAGAGTCGAAACTAAAACTGCAACTATAAGTAATAAATCTAGATTATCTCGCGATAAAGCAAATATTCCAACCACTGATAACGCAATGTTCCAGCCTTTTAGCATAAAAGAATTACTAGCCATTCTATTGATTACACCTTGTATCATCTCTAAGTATTTAATTTTATTTTCCATATGATAGCTAACCCCTCCTTTTTTATAAGTACTCCGTGCCTCTAAATAAGAATCACATTCGCTTAACTATATTATACCGCTCTTTCATATCTCTTTTTTTAATGCAATATCTATGTACCTTCCAGGATTTTGGGTAAATGAACAATAATCAACCAATGAACAATACGAATCATAGTCTTCATCAAAGAATAATGAAGAATAATCTTTTTTGTTTTCACGTTTAATATTCATCATGTTTCTTCGAAAAAGGTTATTCACATTTTGTATTACTACACCTGAACCATAACTATCAAAAAGCATTCTTTTTGCTTCAGGAGTATATACAGCAACCAAACCATTAGTACGATTATTTTCACGTTCTTCTAATGAATATCTTATCTCATCATACATCCAGTCATCATATCGCCCAAGCCAATCCATTTGATGATTAACTGCAAGCGGAGTAACTAATATTATTGTAACACTAGAACGTTTTAATTTGTTATACAGATACTTTCTTATTGTTTCTTCAGACATTTTAGATCGATCTTCATCTTCGGAATAATCAACCGTGTCCTCATATCTATCAAACAATTTCGATAATTCTTCCTTATACTGGATTCCATCCTTATATCTAAATGAAATAAAAACATTACTCGCCATTACTTATACCCCCCCCTTTCATATATATGATATTTTTTAAAAATCACTCCAGCTCCTCTATAATCTCCACCACATCACTCATAGGATTGCACTTGACGCTCCCCCATTCAGTCCCTATCTGCTTGTAATACGCCTTGAGCTGCTTAATGCGTTTCTTAGCTTCTTCCAGATTTGGACGAAGAACCTCCGCGATATCCATACTCTCTTTGTATCCGTCAATGTACTTAGTAAGCTCTTTCTTCGGTTCCTTACTGTCTTTGAAAGGATGTGTAGTGTAGACAAAGTGCAATATGAACCATACTTCAATACAAGGATTTGATGCTATGAATCTTACATTCTCTTTTTTTCTGAAGCCTTTTTACTGTATTTATCTTTTTCTCATCAAGGTCCATATCGAGAACAATATATGCTTTATCGCCCTCTTTGGTCGACAGTTCATTCTTTTTCCAATATGAATCCATGCAATTAAGCATTCCCTTTGGATCTGTGTCCAATCCGGTATTAGCAAAACGAATTACGTACTTTCCATGCTGTTCACGAAAAGATGCAAAATACGCATATTCTGTCTTATTTCTACCTTCTGCAGCGATGACGATAACCGGTTTTCTTTGTCGCTTGACATCATTTCTCTTTTTCTTTTGAAAAGATCTATCTGCCATTTAGAATACCTCCTCCCCACACAGGAATGGAATTGCACCATATCTTCCAAGCAAATAGCCCTTTTCTATATTCTCTGTCTTCCTGACAGAAAACTCATCTAATGAATATAGGTCAGTTACACCGGTCTGATAGTCTTTCTCTGTAAAGTAAATCTGATCCCTTCTGAACATATCAAGCGTCAATATTCCTGTTTCATGGGTGGTTACGATGAGCTGAGCCCCTTTGCCATTGATATCACGGTCCCTAAAGAGATTTATGATAAATTTTACAAGGATGGGATGCATACTCTTATCTATTTCATCTAGGATAATGGTTTTACCTTTCTCAAAAGCGTCCTTAAGTATCGGCCCATAGAAGAACAGAAGCTGTGTTCCGAGAGACTCTTCCTGAAGCGTCAACTTAAACTCCTCTTTTTCCCCATCTTCCTTGGTTATGATATGCCCGGTTGTGATTTTCATCTCAAAGTGTTTGCTCTCTTCAAGCGGAAAAGGCTTACCTTGCATGAGGATTTGAAGTGGAATATTATTCGCCATGATTTCCTTTGCATCAATACTGATGCTACTTATATTGATATCCGCCTGTTGAAAAAGTTTCTTTGTAAAATTCACATATCCTTCAGTCTCGTCAGTACGATATTTATCGAACGCAAACCCGCTAAGCGTCATTACATCGGTAAATGTATCGATAGAATCCGCCAACCACTCGAATGGAATCTTGGTACATTCCACATTCCAGTTTGTTGCGGTTGCCAAGAATAGCTTGTTCGGCGTATTCATCTCATATACTGTCTCAAGCTTGGTTTTATATGATCTGTTAAATTTGGGTGTCTCACCCTCTTTTAGATCAAATAAGAGCGTGGGCTTAGCAGTTCCGTAGCGATACAGATACTCTTCCGTAATCTTCTCTGTTGTCGCACTAAAGCCATATATATATTTCTTGTTGTCTCCGGCAACAAAAATAAACTCAAATGATGTAGGTTTATTAACGGATTCTGCATCAAACTTGAATGGAATAACCGGTAATTTGTCCGTCACCTGTACGTTATTCGAGTTTCTGACCATCAGTATCGCGACAGTTATCGCCTTGAACAGGCTACTCTTTCCCGACGCATTGGCTCCGTATATTGCCACAGTATTGACCGCACTGCACTTGCCTTTTTCAACTATATTTTCAGGATGCTCAGAATCTTTTGACGGCTCCATACTAAGAAAAACCTTATCTCTGATAGACATATAGTTTTCAACAGAAAACTGAATCAACATATCCTTTCCCCTTTCTAATGCACACTACTCTCATACCAATATGATAAACGCGTTATATATCATTTTCAACAATATTTTTGTGATTTTTGCAAATTTCATTCAAATTTTAGGTTTATTTTGTACAGGAATGACATGACTTGACGAATGTTTTATTCTATCCTATAATCCAAGTCAATTCTTTTATCCATGTATATATAGTTGTTCATATACATGAGAATACAGCGCAATCGCGCGAATTATTCCACATTTATCAAATAATAATGGAGGTGTTTTAGCAACGAATACGATAAAAGATAATATTATTGACAGTTTCCCGCATAATTGGTATCTTTTAAGTAAGAAAATCTTACCAGAAAGGAGAATCCATATGTCAGAAATCATTACCGAAGTTACATCTGTTTCTTCAAAGGGACAAGTCGTTCTTCCAAAGAATATCAGGGACGCTCTTTCATTGGATATCGGTAGCAAGCTGATTGTTTTTACAGATGGCGACAATATATTACTCAAGCCAATAATCGCTCCGGATCTCAACGAGTTTAACAATCTTATGGAAAAATCCCGTGAATGGGCTGAACGTGTTGGCATGAAAGAAAGTGATATTGATGAAGCAGTCTCCGCCGTCAGGAAAAGGAGAAAATCCTGATGCGAATAGTTTTAGATACAAATGTCATTGCTTCTGCTATTTTCTTTGGCGGTAAGCCAAAAGAAGTTGTTGATCTCCTAATGAATGATAAAATAGATTGTTTTGCAACTGTAGAAATCTTCGAAGAATATATGGAAACTGTAGAATACCTTAGAGAAAAGCATTCCAAAAACGCTCCCAGAATTCATCGAATGCGCCTTGGACGCTAAATGCTATTATATTGTAAGCGGAGATAAAGACCTTCTTGATGTCAAAAAACACAAAAGCGTTCAAATAGTCACCGTTTCTGAATTTCTTGATCTGTTCAATCTCTACTCTAACTAGATATTTCTTTTTGTCTTAAAAAATTTTCCTATCCTCACACATACATCCTGCACTCTTTATGTGCAATCTTGAGCTTATCCCTGTTCTTCATAAAATACAACGTCTCCAGCGTCTCGACCATATAGCCGATGTAGCGATCAGAGCGTTCACTGCCCTTGGGAACAGAAAGCTCCTCAACGCGCGCAAGCACAGGGAAAAGCCAATCACAGTAGTCTTTAAGCACCTGTTTCTTGGCAAGGATCACGTTGTAGTTGTACATGTACTGCTGCCCCAAGACCTTCGGAAAATACTCCGCGTACTCAGGCCAAAGTTCTTCCAGCGCCGTCAAAAGAGCCTTCCAGTCCGTGTCCTTTAAATATCTTTCATGATGCTTGTTGATATCCGGCTCGTACATGAGCGGATAAGGAAGCAAAACATCAATGTCGTTACAAAAGAGCTTTCGCAGATCATCCTCCGTAAGTTCAAAGCTTCGCCTGTACTGCGCAAGGCCGAAGTAGTCGGAATCTTTGATATCTTCGCTCTCGTCGCATAATCTATTCTTCCAAATCCAGTAAAGCCCCGTAATCTCGCAGTAGTTCCCGTTCTTGGCTGAAATATTATCCCCCGTATCATCCGTAATATCAGCAATCCGCTCATCGGTGTTTGCCGCACCAACCTGGATCGCATGCATATATCCGGGTCTTACGATCTTGGTCTTAAGTTCTTTATCCTTATGGGATCTTGCGTAGAAGATATTAAGTCCTGCAGACTTCGTTCCATTTGCAGGATATGTAGCAAGCGGATTGAACTCACCACGCTTTGCATGAAACGCATCCATCAGCTCACCCCAGCGTTCGCCGGTAAGTCTACTGTGATTGCTAAATCCATATCCATCAAGCGTCTCCTCTATCTCCTGCTGGACATTCTCCGGCGTAGCGATAATGACCTCAAGCTCTTTTTTCTCCTCATCAGAAAAAGACGCAGAGACTTCCGCAACCTCTCTCACCGGAATCTCCGCAATCACAGTCGGATTCCCTTCAAGGCTCGAAACCATGAAGAAAGGAATCTCCCGCTCCGGATATAAAGTTTTCATCGCTTCATAGACGCCAAGGGCATAGCCCTGGGCGCCGAAGATTACGAGTTGCATAGATTCTCCTTAATCAGAATGCATATAAAACTGTTTCATTATCCTTGTAAGAATAATGTCTTATGTAGAATCGATATTCCGGATTATACTTCAGGATTAACTCAGGAATTTCCCAAATATCCTGCGGTTTATGGTATACGCAGATTGCCAGCTTGGGTTTATTCTCGGTTATTATTCTATTTGCTCCCTTTAATGCCTCCAATTCAGCACCCTCTATATCCATTTTGATAAAAGTCACACCTTTATCTAGTAAAACATCATCCAGCGCGACAACTTCAATGCTATCTCCGGAATCTGCTCTTTCATTATTATCGGGAATATGTGAAACACTATTTCCGGTTGATACAAAACCTAAGCGTCCACCGCAACTCCAAACTCCTTTATCTATTAGTTCGTATTTTGAAACATCTTTATTCTTAAGAATTCTATGTATCCTGGATATATTAGTCGCATCGGGCTCAAAGCAGTATGAGAATCCATTCCCGCCACACCATCTATCGAAGAAATATGCAGAAAGTCCGTCATAGCAGCCGACATCAGCAAAAACTTCACCGTTAGTATTATGTGGTAATTCTTGCAAGTCAAAATATTGTTTCCCTTCCGACATATCAAACAAAATAGCCCCATCGATTATGTTTTCACTAGGTATTCCTTTTTGAATCAATTCATCTCGAATTTCCTCGTAATAAACACGCGACGAAATAACGACCTTATAATCGCCGGCAATTTCAATAAATTCATCTGTACTGATTAAAGATATTCCCTGAAATTCCTTTCCTCCGGGATTCTTATCAACTACATATTTCCATGCTATCTCTTTAGTATGGCGAATCAATTCACGTCCCCAATAACCGGCCGAATACAATGCGACTTTTTCACCGCATGATTTCAATAGCCCATAGAAAGTCCTCCACTCAGAGCTTTCAAGAACATCTTTCTCATATTGATTCCCCAGCACCTGCAAATATGATTCTTCCCCTGTAAGACTATATATAAGCCTTTTTTCAAAGATTTCTTTTGATTTTTCATCTGATAATCTGTCATAAATATCCTTAAATCTGTTTATCATAGTCATTCACCTGATCCTATCTTTCCATTTCTCATAAGCTGCTTTATTGATTGCATGACGTTCAGAATTAATATTGTGAACAGATACAGTTCTGTTCGTATAACAATCTTCCATTCCCGCGAAACAAATAGGCATAAATAACTCACGAGGGAAGCAGACAACATCGCAAATTTTCTGATAATGATTCACCAGCTTATAGCCATTGCCAATAAAACATTTTGTCTCAAAATATGTATTGTAATTCCTTTTTGGATTACCGCTTTCATCCAGAAAATGTTCATCTTCATAACATTTCATTAAGTTTCTGATCATTGGATGTCTTGGAATCGCGCCTAAAGCTGATCCGGAATTAAGCTGCGCATTCTCTTCTATTCCTATAAACGCTCTGTTATACAGAAGATCATCCAATGGTTTTAGTAATTCAACATCTGTATCAAGATATATCCCACCATGTCTATATAGAACATCCATCCTCGCATAATCGGTTACATACATCAGATACTTACTTCCGGATTGATAAGCCTCCCTTGTATAAGGTATTGCACCAAAATCGTAGTTTTCCTCATTCCATAGACATATCTCATAATCCGGATTAAGTTTTCTCCAGCCGTCTATATTCCTTTTATACTCGTCAGGAATCGATTTCCCTCCAATCCAAAAATAATGTATTTTTTGCGGAATCAAAGGAGCGCTCTCACTTTTAAGACTAAAATCATCAGGATGTTGGTTAAGGCAGATCATCGGCCATAGATACACTATAGCTCCATCAAATTTATCATTATCATCCAATGAATTAACTATAGGTGCCGAAAAAACCGGGGTTAGAAGAAATACAGGGTTAGATTCGAGACAATTATTTTCATTACAATAATTATCCCAATTTTTGATGTTTATTTCATCATCACCTATTCTTATAGAAGTGTTATTTAACTTCTCATTTGCATCTATAATACATGTCACATGTCCTTTCAAGACTTCGTTCCAAAAAGACTCAAGAAGCAACTTACATGACGCTCCTGCTCCATACAAAAATATCTTGTTATGTTTACTAATAAGCTCTTCGATTGTAGACACATCATTATATATCTCTACCATTTCACAATTCCTTATGTAGCAAAACATATAGCCATGAATGTTTACTTGATTATAGAATAAATTCTTTCACAAACTCGCTCTGAGGCTTTACCATCATCATAATTGCCAAACTCACTCATAAATTGTGACAGTTTATTGGCATAGTCACACTCATCAAAATTCAAGATGATATCAGTCAAACCATTCATATCACATGCAGACGGATAAGGCATTTTATCCGGAGCAACATAAAAATCTCTTCTTTCCTTCATTTGCTGAAGATCCGGTTGATATAGAAAAGCCGGATTTCCGGAAAAAGAATAATCATAAATACATCCTGAATAATCTGTAATCAAAACGTCAGTAGTAGCAAGTATTTCTTCAAAATCATCATAGATGCTCACATCTATATACTCTGTTTTATCCATAGCATAATCAATATGATTGTTTAACGGATGCTTACTGACACACACCACACACTCTTTTCCAAATCTCTCCCGTATAGCTTCTTTAACGGAACACAAATCCAGATTATAATAATCTGTGTTTCCGTCATCTCTAAAAGTGGGAGCATATAAAACAATCAACTTATTATCAGATATGTTCATATTATTCCGAACTTTTCTAATCACATTAGAGCCATTCCAAAAAACGTCCTGTCTGGGAAGTCCTGATTCAAGTATTTCTCCTGAATACCAAAATGCATCCCTATAAAGCTTACTATAAAATTCACTCCCCGAAATAAAAAGATCGACCATTCCGGAATCTCTTTTTCCCATTTCAATAATTGCCTCAGAAGCCCTTCCTTCAAGATCCCCCTCGACTTTTTTAAAAGGTGCCGCCCCATGCCAAGTCTGTATATAGTATTGACCTTCTCTCTTTTCTACTTCATCTGTCTTTCGGACATTATCAATCCATATCCCTGATGTTGCCAACTCTTTATAATAATCGTATGTTCCAATCTGAACAGTTCTTATTCTTTCAGGAAAATGATGATTTGCTCCTGTAACTCCCCATACAATATCAAGTTCATTATCTATGTCTTTCTTTATTAACTGCTCAGCTATATACTTGGGGTTACATCCATATCCTCCACCATGATAATTCATCATAAATATCTTATTTTTTTCCAAAGGATACTTATAAAGTTCATGGTATAGGTTTCTTCTTAACTCTTTTGCTTCTCCTATAATATATTGTTTAAATCCGAGTTCTGTAGCAGTTTTCAGCACCGCAGCAACTGTTTTCTCATGAACAGCAATAATAAGTAATGCATCAGGATATTTAACCCGCGCTGAAGTTACACTTATCACAGGGATATCATGTTTCTCTAACGGAGCGCCATTGGTATTAGTCACAGCAAAAGCTCTGATTTTTTTTTGCTGCGAATTCATACTCAAATAAGCGTACAGCAGGTCTGCCACTGATCCCGCGCCATATACTATTATTTCTTTTGCCCTACTTACTTTGTCATCTAAAAACATATCAATTTACCTGCGGGTAACAAGGTGTAAATATATTTACTCTCTTTACGCGCATACCAATAAAGTCAATAATCTCATCGCAAATATTTTTATATTCCTGAGCAATAATAATTCCGTCTGTATCTTTAATATCTATAGAATCAAACTCAATTACAGAATCATCTTTAGCTTTTGTCACAACAAAGGCCTCATATGTCAGTCCTTTGCTCGTTATATAATCAGCAGTGATATGTCCCCAGTTTCCTGAACCATATATAAATACCCGCCTATGTGACTTTACGAATTCTTCCAATCTTTCAAAATCATAATACGGCCCAATAAGTCCTTTTTTCTTGTATTCTTCTACATAATCCGTTATAAGCGAGGCATCATAATCACAATGCTTCTTTATGTAGTCAAGGGCTTTTAGAGCATTAACCAACGCCCTATTCTTTCCATAAAAATTTGTTTTTTTAATGATTGGTATTCTGCCATCCTTAATCAACTCATACGCAAATGTATTGTATGGATTTGCACCATGGCGGATTGGAACATTAGTTGAATCCATATAAGAAGCACCAATATATCCAATATTATTTAGTAAACCATTTATTCCAAGTTCAAAATTCGCTATTGTCTGTAATTTATCGTCCTTATAGCTATATTCTTCCCAATATTCCTCAAATCTTGGATCATGTACAATTCTATCCTTAAAACACAAGAAATAACTCTGTATGTGCTGCCCAAAACATCCCACTTCTTCCAAATCTCCTCCGGGATGCCTTGTTATCCCCCAAAAATCACACTTCATTAAATCCATTACCCCAAACATTTCTTCAAAAGGATAAAGTGGTCCAAAATATGTATCATTAGTGAGAATCAACTCATCATATTCTTTAATTCGGTTCCATGTTATAAAGCGAATCAATGCATCTTTATATGCTCCGGCATCATAGCCTATATTTTCACGATAAAATATATCCTTGGCATACGCTGTAACATACTCTTCTCCTGATACTATATGGCTAAAGTTACACACCACAAATATATCTGAAGCAAACTTGCTAAGCTCAGAAAGCACTTTACCAATATATGGATTTACTATGTTCTGCTTATCATAAATAACGTATACACAAACTCGCTTCATAAATTTTTACTACCTTACTTTTCTCCTATCACAAACCAATTGTTGTATAACTTTCCGGACGATAGTATTTTAACTCCAAGATATCGGCAAATATTTTTCAGTAAGTTCTCATCAAATACATGCTGATGCAAGCATCTATTATCGTAATTATGTTCTGCTCTCTTTGCGAACTCCTCTTTAGATGCAATTCCATCATCCATTTCATAATCATGCTTATCCAATATTTCTTTCAAATGAGTAAGATCCTTTTCATCAGTATTATTTTTGTAATCGTCTATGAGATGAACAAATTCTGTCACTGACCTATTATGATCAAAGCAAGTGTCCTTATTGGGTACTATAGTAAGAATAACTCCGCCCTTTTTCACAATTCGTTTCATCTCAGCCATAGCTTTTATTGGATTGGCAGTATGTTCCAAAATATTAGAAGACATACAAAAATCATATTTCTCATCATCAATCGGACTAAGATTAGTTGCATCGGCTATAATAACTTCTCCAATTCGTTTATCAGCAACAATAAAACCTTTCCCTGTATTTTTCCACCATACCGTATCGCCCGAGAAATTAACTCCATCGCACGTTTCTACAACATCATATATGCAAGATTCAAACAATTTGCTCGGGCCGCCTATTTCCACACCACTGCACCCTACAAATCGTCCGGACATCAACCTTTCTTTAAATACGTTCGCCTGTATGTCTTCTATAGATTGAAATCTGCTTGCATCAATATTGAATTCAGATATTAGTTCTTTTTTAATCTCATCGTAGTACTTGTCACTTGTGATAATAATATAATCATATTCTTTGAACTTATCGCTTCTTTCTATAAACGAGAAAGAAGTCTCTTTTCCCTTGCTTAAATCTTTATCGCTTACTTCAACGTTTTCTGCTGATAGTACAATTTCAGGAAGTAAGAAATCATGAAAAAAAGGTGCATAAAATCTCGGCCCCATTCCATATATCAAAACATGTTTATTCTGCATCATTCCCTCCTCATCATAGCAATTAATGATTAGTCATCGCTTTACTGTATCCTCTTGTGCACAACAGCCATTTGTTTTTATATAAGTTTTGATCACTAATATCCGGTATAAAATCATTTTTCCAACATACATATGGTAAGCTTATCTGATCTCTGTATGAAAAACGTTTCAACTCAGTCCACCAATCATTCATCAAATTAATAACTGTTGAATCATTATGTTTTCTGATAATGCACCCGGTTTCAATCAATCCATTATCTATAGGATATCCTTGGCTGTTATAATAAGTTATCTGATCGATAATATCTTTTTTTATTCCTATTCCATATGAAATAAGCTTGGCAGCCTCATCATATAAGCATTTTCTTTCAAAATGAGGAAAGCAAAGCATCGGCTTATCTTTCTGAAAAACACCAATGTATTCTCTGATATCTCCAATTACTTGAAATTTCCCATCTACCCATACACTAGTATCACATTCCTTTAAATATTTATTAGGGAAAAATTTAATATGTCTAGCCAAATGGATATCGTCCAGGCTTGTATCAGAAATATAATTCATCTCCCATTTATCAGATTTTATTTCCCTATTATTAGTAAAACATACATATCGTATTCCCGGCGCAAAATAACAAGGATCATTTAAATTATCATAGTTGCCGGTAATAGCTGTATATACAACAATTTCATCATCAAAGATTTTTTTCTTTATTATCTCTTTTGTGGAATAAGCTTCTGAATATCTTTCTCTTGTGTATAAGTAACGAACGTAATCTTCCGGCCTAAGTATTTCTGCTTTAATTCCTATATCATTAAGCTGAGTTATTATTTCTTCCGCGTAAACGCTAGCTACTACAACACAGTCACACTCATACTTATAAATCTCATTAGGAGGAATAACCGAAATATCTTCGTAAGTAGTATTCCAAAATTTGTCGTTGTTATCCGTAAAGGCGATTACTTTATCCAGATTTCTATCTATTCTTGTTTTAAAAAAAGTTTTGCCCGTGTTCCCTAATCCGAAAATAATAACTTTCATATTATTTATTTCCCCTACTATTAGTATTAGTCATAGTCTTTCTTTACCTTTTCAATAGGTTCGACTATGCTGTTTAAGATGCTGTGGATTGGTTGTTTTCTCCTACCGCATAGACGGTTTAAGTAAGGCTCCAACCACAGTCTCTTTGTTTATTTGTTAATCAGTTAGTTACCGCATGACGGTTTATCAAGAAGTAGGTTACGATTGCAAGGAGCCCTGTGGATTTGAAACAGTATCAATACTATTTTTCGGGAGGTTCTATATGATCTATGTAGGAATTGATGTCGCTAAAGACAAACACGATTGCATTATCAAAAACTCTGTTGGGGAAGTTGTTTCCAGAACATTC
>NZ_FPCC01000010.1 GCF_900116875.1 Butyrivibrio sp. INlla21 | reverse complement strand
CCGCCTGTAAGTGGAACAGTAAATCCTTACCAGAAGGTTGAGGCAGAGGATTCTGCTGAGCTTAGTTCTGCATTACTTGCACCTAACAAGCAGTCTGTACTTATCAACAAGAACGGATATGCAGTAGCAAAGAATGTAGACCTTTCAAAGGGATTGTCAGCGATCACAGTTATGGCAAAGGGAACTGCAGCAAGCAGACTTGAAGTAAGACTTGATAAGGCTGACGGAGAGCGCATCGCAATGTTCATGGTAGGAACAGAAGCGAAAGAGCTCAACTTCAATACCACAGCGAGCGTAACAGGAACACACGACCTGTACTTCGTAGATACAATGGATGGAAGCATCACATTTGACTACTGGCAGGCAAAAGCTGCAGACGGAACAGTAGTAACACCTCCTGTAGGTAATGGAACTAATCCTTACGTAAAGACTGAGGCAGAGACAGCTGATACTTCAAAATTTGTTAAAGCTATGTTGGCACCTGCAGGTGGAAAGTCAGTTGTGATCGATGCAGGCGGATACATCCGTATCGACAATCTTGATTTCTCAGATGGACTTGCATCCTTCAACGTATATGCTAGATCATCTGCACCTAGAACAAAGTTAAATGTATATATCGATGATTCATTAACACCTATAGGAACAGTAAATGTCGGAACAGATATGACTAAGGCAACCGAACTTAAGGTTTCCTCAAATATCACCGGAAATCATTACATTTACTTTGAAGCACAGGACGGATCAGTAACACTTGATGCTTGGCAGGCAGTAGGAGCTTCAGGAACAGTGGTAACTCCTCCTGTTGGACAGACTGTAAACCCTTATAACAAGGTAGAGGCAGAAAATTCCAACGCTTTGACAAACGCAATGCTTTCGCCTAATAAGCAGTCCGTAGTTATCAACGACAACGGATACATCCTTGTACAGAACATTGACTTCTCCAAGGGGCTTTCAGGATTTGGCGTATATGCACAGACTAACCTTCCTAAGGTTAAACTCAATGTATATATTGATGATGCTACCGAACCTATCGGAAGTGTTTCTGTTGGAATAGACATGACCAAACCGGTATACATAAAGCTTCCTGCGGGAACAAATGTAACAGGTACACATTATATCTACCTTGAGGCTAAGGGCGGCTCGGTAACGCTTGATTCTTGGAACGCTATGCCGGCAGGATCAACACCGATAGACCAGCCTCCTGTAGTAGAGCCTCCTGTATATGAGGACATCAATCCTTACAACAAGGTTGAAGCAGAATCAATACCTTCAGCAAGCTATACTAATGCAATGCTTACACCTAGCAAGCAGGCTGTAAGTATCATGAACGGCGGAAATGTAGTTGCTAAGAATGTAGTATTCTCTAATGGTGTTTCTGAATTCAAGGTTGTAGCAGGCTCAACCGCTTCGGCAAAGCTTGAAGTAAGACTTGGCTCAGCAACAGGAACACTTCTAGGTTCAGCAACAGTAAGCGGTGATGCTAAAGAGCTTACAATTAAATCATCACAGAATCTGAGCGGTAAGAAAGATATCTACTTTGTATCAGCAAACGGAGTTATTTCATTTGATTCTTGGAAGGTAACAGAGTACAAGGAGCCTGTTGTAACTCCGCCTGTAGTAGAAACAGGAGTTAAGGCTACATACAAAGAAAACAGCTGGAATGATGGTTATCAGCTCAGCTTCACGGTTACAAACAATTCAGGAAAGACGGTTAACAGCTGGAAGGTTAAGGTTAAGAAGAGCGATATCAACGTTAATCAGAGCTGGTGCGTAAATGTTTCTCAGGAAGGTGATTACTATGTATTCACTCCTATGTCATGGAACTCAACTCTTGCCAACGGTCAGTCAACAGAGTTTGGTATGATCGGAAGAGGCCAGGTTGGAAGCACCATTAACTACACGGTTGAATAACCAAAAAAACAATATGTTATAATAGGCGTTAAATAACGCAATATAAAAGGGGGTTCAGGGATTGTCATCAGGCAATCACTGGATCCTCTTTATATTTTTAGGAGGTAAAAGAGTAAGTGAAAAGAAAAGGAAGTGTAGTATTTAGTTTTTTAATTGCATCAGCAGTGTTTTTGATGCAGAACGTTACGACAATAGCGGCAGACCCGCTTGAGTACACGGGACCGCAGCTTGATCCCTACAAAGGAATCGAGGCGGAGCTTAACTTTGGTACTTCGGGATATACTCTCGAAGAGGAAGACGGATGGACCAGAAAAGTAATATGCCTTGAGAAGGGCGATTATTTTTACGTCAATGATGTTAATTTTGATAAGGGACTTTCAAAATTAAAGATAAACGCCAGGGGTGGTACGCCGGCAATCATAGAAGTCAGAAGAGATAAAGAAGACGGAAGGCTTCTTGGCGAGATCAAAATAAATAAAAGCAAAAAATATGATAACTTTGCTTGTCCGACAGATGATATCTATGGAAAAAATAATATTTATTTTGTGTGCACGATGGGTACCTGCTACATAGATGCGTGGATTGCGGAGAGAAAGACACCTGCAAAAGAGGATATCAATAAGCCGCCGGTAGTTGTAAATCCGTATGAGACCGTTGAAACAGAGACAATGGAAAACGGCGGAAACTTCTATGATAAAGATGGTACCGAATATTCGCCGATCAGTGAAGTGAAAATGGTTTCACTAAAAAATGTTATGTTTTCAAAGGGACTTAAGGGCATAGAGATAACTGCCAGAACCAGATATTACGACACGGTAATGGAGATTCATCTTGATGATCCCGAAAGCGAACCTATTGCAAGAGCACTGATCAGAACGCCTGAATTTGGAACTTGCATGGCATATACATCCAATATCACAGGAATGCATGATGTGTATTTCACGGTAAATAACCCTGTTGATTTCGATTCTTGGAGGGCAATCGACAATGCTCCGAAGCCAAAGGGAAACAACGACAAACCGATTGACCCTGAGGAACCACAGCAACCGGAGGTTTCCGAGACACCTGAACAGCCGGAGATGCCTGAAACTCCTGAGCAGCCGGAAGTTCCCGAAATACCGGAACAACCGCAGGAGCCTGAAACTCCACAGCAGCCCGAAGAGCCCGCTAAGCCTGAGCTTGAGCTTGAGGGTTCAATAAACGATTGTGGCGAAGGCTATCAGGTCAACTTTAAGCTTACCAACAATTCCGATGAGCCGAAAACAGGCTGGAAGATAACAATGGGAAAAGTTGACATCAACATAAAAGACAGCTGGTGTGTAAACATCGAAGAAGATGACAATCTTTATGTGATCACTCCTCAGGGATGGAATACAACAATCGCTCCCGGACAGACAATTGAATTTGGTATAAGAGGAGAAGGAACTCTTAATGAGGACACGGTTCGCTATATGATTGAGTAATCAATTGTATATAAAAACACTTTATAGGAGGTAAAAGAGTAAGTGAAAAGAAAAGGAAGAGTAGTATCAAGTATTTTATGTGCAGGAACCACGTTTATGCTGATGTGCACAACGGTGGCGGCAGGAGATCCCTGGGGACACCGCGGACCCAGCATACATCCGTACGGTGGTGTCGAAGCGGAAGCAAACTTCGGAAGCTCGGTATGTGAGTCCACAGAGGCCGACGGAAGAAAAGTCATGTCACTTGAGGAAGGCGATTATTTCAGAATAATTGATGTTGATTTTGATAAGGGACTGTCAGGAATTGATATTAACTACAAGGCTGATGAGCCTTCAATTGTTGAAGTAAGAAGCGGAAAGATAGACGGCCGTCTTATCGCAAAACTTAGGGTAGACGCAACTCATGGCGAGTATAAGCTTTGTTCCGCTCCGACAAATGGTCTTTCCGGAATAAACGAGATCTATTTCGTATGTACCCACGGTGCATGCTCAATAGATAATTGGACGGCATTCGGAAAAGGTCCCGATGACGCTTCAACCGTTGATCCATATAACTATGTAGAAGCGGAGAATGGAACAGGCTTTGAAGAATCGGCAATTTCAGAAGATGCCGGAAGAAAGGTTGTATCATTTTCTAAGGAAGGTGATTATTTCAAATCTGAAAATGTAGATCTGAAATTCGGAGCGAATTCTTTCATGGTATTGGCTAAGAGTAACAGCCCGGCGGTTATAGAGATAAGAGACGGCGGAATCGATGGAAAATGCTTGGATGAAATCATGGTGAGTGGCACAAATGATGAGTATAAGTGTTATATCGCAGACGAAATCCCAAGCCTTTCAGGTGTTCACGATCTTTATTTTGTAAACGTAATGGGGCAGGCTTCTGTTGATAAGTGGTGCGTATCAAGCATGGTGATAAATGCTTCCGAAGATTGTGAATAAAAACAATTTAAGGAAAACGGATAAATAATAAAACGCCGACCTGCAAATAACAGGCTGGCGTTTTTATTTACATATCCATCTTGGAATCGTAGATATTGGTTTCAAAGAATTTGTTGTAGCCCTGCCATCCGGGAGTTGTAATGTTACCGAGAAGCTCAGTAAATGTCTCCATCTTGGCATCGGTGTTGTCCGCAAGATTAAGCGCTACCGCTTCAACTATGGAAGGCTTTTTGGGAGAGCCGTATTCATATTCTCCGTGGTGAGCAAGAATGCAGTGCTGAAGCTCCTGTCTAAGGAGTACGGGGAAATCCGGGATCTCTTTTGCCTTATCACCTACCATCTCGGCGCCCATAACTATGTGTCCGAGGAACTGACCTTCATCCGTGTAATCATTGGTAGGGAAGAGACTTAACTCTCTTGTCTTTCCTATATCGTGGCAGATAGCTGCTGTTAAGAGCAGATCTCTTTTTAATATGGGATAAGCAGTGCAGAAGTAATCGCAAAGCTTGGTTACGCTCAATGTATGTTCAAGTAATCCGCCGATAAATCCGTGGTGAACAGTCTTGGCTGCGCTGGATTTTCTAAATGCGGTGATAAATGCTTCATCCTGAATAAAGAACTCTTCAAGGAGCTTTTTAAGATAAGGATTCTTGATCGTTCCGATTATGCCAAGAAGCTCTTTGTACATTTCGTCGTTGTCCTTGGAAGAAACAGGTAGATACAAAGAAGGATCATACTCGCCTTCATGGCACCTTCTTGCGCGCTTTACGTTGACCTGTATCGCGCCGTTAAAGCTTGTAACTTCACCGAACACATCGATGTAATCCGTATCGTCAAATTCATCAATGCCGTCGCTGTTTGGCTCCCAGATCTTGGCATCTACAGTGCCCGTTTTATCCTGCAAGATAACAGAATAGTATTCCTTGCCGTTCTTGGTAGTGGCGCTCTGTTTGTGCTTGCACATGTAGATGTCGGCAATTCTGTCGCCGGGAGTAAGATCCTTGATAAACTTCATTTTAAATCCTCATTTCTAATTACTGTATAGTAATAAATTTAATTATGTGTTGAACTCTTGAGAGTAACTTCCATCTGAATCTCGATATAATCGTTAGGAGACTGCCTCATAACGGTAACTGTTATTATATCATTCGGCTCACATTGAGCAAGCCTGGATGCAAATTGCTCGTATGAATTAACAGCATAGTCGCCGATCCTTACAATGATGTCACCGCTCTGAAGTCCTGCGTGCATTGCCGGAGAACTCATTTCGATCTGCGTGATGTAGGCGCCTGCGGGAACATTCTTATCATGTTGAAAATCAATGGGAACCGTTGTTCCGTGGATTCCCAGATACGGCCTGTTCGTAGCATTGGAAAGATTCTCGATCAGTGTTTTCATTTCAGAAATACCGATCGCGCTGATGTGGTTCGGTATATCGGTGGGACAGTAGGTCATATCGATAATGCCCACAACCTCTCCGCTTAAATTAACCAGAACACCGCTTCCGGAGGAGCTTCCGCTTATATCCGTTGTGATCAGTTTGTATGATGAATCAACGAGATTAAGAGGCGCTTTGTCCGAGGTGATTATCCCGTAACATATTGAATCCTTAATCCCCATGGGACTGCCGACTGCGATGACGGGTAGTCCGGTAAGATTGCCTGAGTTGGAGCTTCCAAGAGCAGCCGTCGTTATGCTCTTTGTGGTGTGCTCATCAAGATCGGCTTTTTTAACCACGATAACACATTGGTTGGTGACGGTATCCATAAGGTTTAAAGTGGCATCTGCAGTTGAGTTGTCGCAGAATGTCACGCGTATACTCTTTGCATCGGAAGCAGCAGATGAAGGTGCCAAAATATACAGATTGGTGCCGTTATCCGCTACGATTATTCCGGAAGCACTTCCGCTGCTCTCATATGAATCATTGATCCAGTTCGCGTCGCTTGTTACAGAAGTTACCGTAACAACGCTTCTTCCGACTTCATCTGCCACGAGTTTAAGTGATGACATGAGTTTACCGTAGTCGGACTGGGAAAAAGAATATGAGGCAAGCGCTTCGTCTATCTTATTTTTCTCATCTTCTTCAAGACTCATTGCTTCGCTTGCGGCAATAGCATTGTCATTGGCAAACATCTCCTCGGGAGAGAGCTCGTCGTTTACAGTCTCTTCGGGAAAAGAAATCTTTTCGGGTGAATTCTCGGGATAAAGCGTGTCGTTAAAAACAGGCTGAAGCACCAGGAAAGTAAGGCACGCAACGATGCCGAAAACAACCGCAAGGGAAATCGTTATGATAGTTCTTCTTAGCAGCTTTTTTCTGTTGATCGGACGCTGCTTTATCTTTTCGCTTATAAAGCTGGTATCTTTTTTATTTTCTTCAGGATTAGTAGGCATTTTTTTACCTCCGCCGTATTGCTTAATTATAAATGTTTTTTACCTTGAATACCAGTCCGCGAAAGTGCCGATATTTCTGCGATTTGGCATAACCGCACTAGCCACGGTACACTTAAAATGGTAAACTGTACTTTGGATAACTATGTGAAATAAAGGATTTACAGGACATGAACCAAAAAGCATTACACGTACTTGAGTACGATAAGATAATAGAGAAACTCGCCGAACACGCTTCATCTCAGCCCGGAAAGAAGATGTGCCTTGAACTTGAGCCTTCTTCGGACATCGCTGAGATCAGGAAGAACCTGAAAAAGACGAATGATGCAATAGAGAGAGTTTTCAAAAAAGGTTCAATCTCTTTTGGCGACAATAAGGATCTTAAGGGAGTTCTTAAGGCGCTCAAGATCGAGAGCGCACTTGATATGGGAGCGCTCCTTGGCCTTGCGTCTTTCCTCGATAACGTCAACAGAGTTAAATCATACGGACGTGCGGAAAGAGATGACGAGAAAAGAGATTCTCTTTCGGAGAGCTTTGAGCTCTTGGAGCCGCTTACATTTATATCTCAGGAGATCAGAAGGTGCATCAAATCGGAAGATGAGATGAGTTCTGATGCAAGTCCCGCTTTGAGACATATTAGGCGCGGAATCATGCTTACGAACGACAGGATCAGAGATGTGCTCGGAAAGATGATAAACGGAGCCTCAAGGACATATCTTCAGGACGCCGTTGTCACAATGCGTGGCGACAGATACTGCATTCCCGTCAAGGCCGAGTATAAGTCGCAGATAAGCGGTATCGTTCACGATCAGTCATCTTCTGGTTCAACACTTTTCATAGAGCCCGCGGCGGTTGTCGAACTAAATAATAAGTTAAAAGAGATGTCGCTTCAGGAGCAGGCTGAGATAGAAAAAATACTTCTTGAGCTTAGCCTTCAGATAGCACCGCATGCGGCGGCAATAGGCTATAACTGCGATATCATGACGGATCTTGATTTTGTTTTTGCAAAGGCATCATATGCACTTGAGATAAATGCGATCACACCGATATTCAACGACCATCATGCTTTTGATATCAAGAAAGGAAGACATCCTCTTATTGCAAAAGACAAGGTGGTGCCGATAGATGTATACGCAGGTCGCGATTTCGATATGCTCATCATAACCGGACCAAATACCGGCGGTAAGACAGTAACGCTTAAGACGGTAGGTCTTTTGACACTTATGGGACAAGCCGGGCTTGCGATACCTGCGGCAGATAAGTCGGAGCTTTCGGTGTTCAATGAAGTTTATGCGGACATAGGAGACGAGCAGAGTATTGAGCAGTCTCTTTCTACTTTCTCATCTCATATGACCAACACGGTATCGATACTGAAAAATGCTGACGAGAATTCGCTGTGTCTTTTTGATGAGCTTGGAGCGGGAACGGATCCCACAGAGGGAGCGGCTCTTGCGATATCCATCTTAAACGATCTGCACAAGAGAAAGATAAGAACGCTCGCAACAACGCACTACAGCGAGCTCAAGGTATATGCACTCAATACGCCCGGCATACAAAATGCCAGCTGCGAGTTTGATGTTGAGTCGCTAAAGCCAACTTACAGACTTCTTATCGGAATCCCCGGAAAGAGTAATGCGTTTGCGATCTCTTCAAAGCTCGGTCTTTCCGAAGAGATAATCGAAGCAGCAAAAGAGCAGATAAGCACGGAAGATAAAAAGTTTGAAGACCTTCTTGCGGACCTTGAGATCAGCAGAAAAACGATCGAGAACGAGAGACTCGAGATCGAGCAGTACAAGAAGGAAGTAGAAGAATTAAAGCGCAGGATTGAAGAGAAATCAAGTAAGCTCGACAGTCAGCGAGAAGAGATTTTAAGAGAGGCCAACGAGAAGGCAAGAGATATCCTTCAGGAAGCCAAAAATGTTGCGGATGAGACCATACGAGCTTTCAGAAAAGCAGGACCCAATGCATCCATGCAGGATCTTGAGAGAGCAAGGACGGGCATCGGACAGAAGGTTTCCGACAAGAACAAGGCGATTCAAAAGAAAGAAAAGCCAAAGGATACACATCCCATTCTTAAGGAGTCTCAGCTTAAGCTCGGTGAATCCGTTAAGATCGTGTCTATGGGACTAAAGGGAACGATCAGTTCCAAGCCCGATAAGGACGGCAATCTCTTTGTTCAGTGCGGCATCATGAGAACCAAAGCGAATATTCGCGATCTCGTTATCATAAGTGACGATGATGCCAAGACGGCAATGAAAAAGTTCTACGGAAGAAATACCGGAAGTTCCAAGATGGATCTTTCGAGGGCTTCCAATATCAAGACGGAAGTCAATCTTATAGGCAAGAACAGCGACGATGCAATAGCGGCGCTGGATAAATATCTTGATGACGCGTATATGGCGCATCTTAACAACGTCAGAGTAGTTCACGGCAAAGGCTCCGGAATTCTCAGACAGGCGGTGCACAATTATCTAAAGGGCGTGCCTTACGTTAAGTCTTTTAAACTCGGAGAATTCGGCGAAGGCGACGCCGGCGTTACAATAGTTACATTTATCAAATGAAGGGGATAGGTAAAATGGTTGCCAAACAGAAAATTTTAATAGTAGATGATGACAATAATATCGCAGAGCTTATTTCTTTATATCTTATAAAGGAGTGCTTTGAGACCAAGATCTGCAATGACGGAGAGTCGGCGATCAACGTCTTTGATTCTTTTGCACCCAATCTTGTTCTTTTGGATCTGATGCTGCCGGGAATCGACGGATATCAGGTATGCAGAGAAATAAGGACCAAATCACAGGTTCCGATAATCATGCTCTCTGCAAAGGGAGAGGTTTTTGATAAGGTGCTCGGACTTGAGATGGGCGCCGATGACTATATGGAAAAGCCTTTTGATTCAAAAGAGCTGGTGGCAAGAGTAAAGGCGGTTCTTCGCCGCTATAAACCTCAGACTCAGGAGCTTTCCGAGTCTGATGACAAGGTTGTAAGATATCCCGATCTTGAGATAAACATGACCAACTATTCTGTTACTTATATGGGAGACAGGGTAGACATGCCGCCCAAGGAACTTGAGCTTTTGTATTTTCTTGCGGCTTCTCCCAATCATGTTTTTACAAGGGAGCAGCTTCTTGACCAGATTTGGGGATACGAGTATGTGGGCGATACAAGAACAGTTGACGTTCACATCAAGAGGCTTCGTGAGAAATTAAGAGACCATGAGAACTGGAGCCTTAAAACTATTTGGGGCATTGGATATAAATTTGAGGTAGTTCAGTAAATGAAGAGGACGCTTTATTTAAAGTTTCTTTTAGCATATCTGTTATTTGCCATTTTCGGGTTTATCGTTGTTGCGACCTTCGTGTATGGTATGACCTATGAAAGGCTGAGACGTGACAAGGCTGACAGCATGTATCAGGTAGCCACGCAGATAGCCAATACCTATGCGGCAGATCTGTACAACAGCGAGACCTCGCTTGAAGCCGTGCATCAGCAGATGGTGGCGCTTTCAGGTTATATGGGCGGTTCGCCGATCTGGATCGTAAATCCGTCCGGAAGGCTGGTTCTTGATTCTTCAAGAGTTCTCGAGCAGAACAAGAAAGACGTGATCGTTGGATTCGATCCAACTGTGATCGGAACAACATATTACACGACAGGAACTTTTTGGAATACATTTAACGAAGAGACGCTCAGCGTTTTTGCGCCGATCACTGCCAATTACAAGGTGCAGGCATATGTCATTATTCATGAACCGATTTCCAAGATCAAGGCTTCGGCAGACGGGTTTTTGAACATATCATATCTTATGCTTATTGTTCTTTTCCTGTTGTCGCTTATCATCCTTATCTTTTTTACAGAGCTTGTGTATCTGCCGCTTAGAAAGATCACAACGGCGACTGAGCAGTATGCCGTCGGAAACATGGGCTATGAGTTTTCCGTAGAATCCGAGGACGAGATGGGATACCTTGCGGCTTCGCTGTCATATATGGCGGGCGAGATTGCGCGTCAGGAAGAAGATCAAAAGAAGTTTATCGCAAACGTATCACATGATTTCAGGTCGCCGCTTACATCCATAAAAGGCTACCTCATCGCAATGCAGGACGGAACTATTCCGCCGGAGATGCATGACAGATATCTTGGGATTGTAATAAATGAGACTGACAGACTTACCAAACTGACGAATGAGATGCTTACGCTCAACAATCTCAACACCAAGGGAATGCTCCTTGATAAGAGCGACTTTGACATCAACGCGGTTATCAGAAATGTCGCAGAGTCTTTTGAAGGAACATGTCTTGATAAAAAGATTGCCATAGAGCTTGTGCTTACCGAGGAAAAGATGCTCGTCAATGCCGATATGAGCAAGATTCAGCAGGTTCTCTACAATCTTGTTGATAACGCGATCAAGTTCAGTCACAAGGATTCTTCGATCAAGATTGAAACAACCGAGAAACACAGCAAAGTTTTTGTTTCCGTCAAGGACAGCGGAATCGGTATTCCCAAGGAAGACCAGAAGCTTATCTTTGACAGATTTTATAAATCCGACTTGTCCAGAGGTAAGGATAAGAAGGGAACGGGTCTTGGCCTTGCCATTGTAAAAGAGATAGTTAAGGCCCACGAAGAAAATATTAATGTCATCAGTACGACCGGTGTCGGAACGGAGTTTATCTTCTCTCTTCCCAAGGCTAAGTCGATGGATGCCGATGACGAGGAGTAATTTAGAAATGCACATTATTTTACATCAACCGGAGATTCCACAGAACACAGGAAATATCGGAAGAACCTGCGTCGCAACGGGAACGGATCTCCATCTTATAGAACCTCTCGGCTTTAGGATCGATGAAAAGAAACTGCGAAGAGCCGGAATGGATTATTGGAAGAAGCTTGATCTTACAAGGTATGTAGACTTTAATGACTTTAAAGAAAAGCACCCGAATGCCAAGATCTGGATGGCTACAACCAAGGCAAAGAGGACATACACCGAAGTCTCTTTTGGCATGGATGACTATATTATGTTCGGAAAAGAGAGCGCGGGAATCCCCGAAGAGATTCTTGTCGAAAACGAAGAAACCTGCATTAGGATTCCCATGGGTGAAGATATAAGATCGCTCAATCTTTCCAATTCCGTTGCCATCGTTCTATACGAAGCACTCAGACAGAACGATTTCAAGGGACTTGAGAGAGAAGGCGAGCTTCATAGGCTGAGCTGGAAGTAGGAATGGTTCCGGGGTGGCGGCCCATTTTTTAGGTAGGATGTATGAAGAACAAAGGCGATATTTTTGAAGTTGAAATTACAGATATAGGTAATGATGGAGAGGGCATAGGCAAGATAGACGGCTATACCCTTTTTATTAAGGACGCGGTTATCGGCGACGTTGTAAAAGCCAAGATCATGAAGGCCAAGAAGAACTATGCCTATGCGCATCTTGAAGAGGTCGTAAAAAGATCCGAATACAGAGTTGAGGCAAAGTGTCCTATTGCGCGTCAGTGCGGCGGTTGCCAGCTCCAGAACATGTCTTACGAAAGAGAACTTCTCTACAAGCAAAATAAAGTAAGGAACAATATCGTAAGGCTCGGAGGCTTTGACGCGAAGTTTGTCGACAGTATTATGAAACCCATAATCGGAATGGACGAACCCTGGGAATACAGAAACAAGGCGCAGTTTCCCGTTGGATGTGATAAGAACGGAAATGTCGTGACGGGATTCTACGCAGGAAGAACGCACAGTATCATTCCGACCACTGCATGTCATATCGGGGTAAAAGAGAACGAAGAGATAATGGAGATCATCAGATCTCATATGGAAGAGAACAAGATCGCTCCATATGATGAGGTGTCAGGGAAAGGACTTGTTCGCCATGTTCTTATTCGCAAAGGATTTACAAGCGGAGAGATAATGGTCTGTCTTGTTATCAATTACAGAGCGGGGGCTGGATCTGCGAAGAAAGCGGGAAACGATGGCGCGTCTGTTGAGTATATTGCTGCGCAGAAAGGGCTAGTTGAAAAGCTTTCAAAGGTCAAGGGAATGACAAGCATCTCCGTGAGTATAAACACCGAGAAGACCAATGTTATCATGGGCCTTGAGATTCATACGATCTACGGAAAAGACACGATAAGCGATACCCTTTGCGGACTTGAATTTGAAATCTCGCCGCTTTCATTTTTCCAGGTTAATCCGGTTCAGACCAAGAAGCTGTATGAGCAGGCAATCGAATATGCCGGCTTGACGGGAAAAGAAACTGTTTGGGATCTCTACTGCGGAATCGGAACAATTACATTGTCCATGGCGAAGGCAGCAGGCAGAGTATATGGTATCGAAGTTATTCCCGAAGCCATTGAGGACGCCAAGAGGAACGCCCTTAGAAACGGCATAACCAATGCGGAATTCTACTGCGGAAAGGCCGAAGAAGTCCTTCCCAAGTTCTATGATAAAAAGCGTAGTGTCGCAGGCAGCACAAGCGACGGCGCGGAGCTTCGCCCCGATGTCATCGTCGTTGACCCTCCACGCAAAGGCTGTGATGCGGTCTGCCTCGAAACGATGCTCAAAATGCAACCTGAACGTATCGTATATGTAAGCTGCGATTCCGCGACTCTCGCAAGAGACCTTCGTATTCTCGCAGACGGCGGCTACGAACTCAAAGCAGTCAGACCCTGCGACATGTTCCCCTGGACCGTGCATGTTGAGACTGTTGTTCAACTTTCCAAGGGAAATATCAACAAGGGAAGTTCTGAAAGAAGTGACGCTGTAAAAGCCGGTGATTTTGGAGTGATCAGCGGTTACAGTAAAGGAAACAAGGCGCCTGAGACAACAAATGTAAAGATAGATTTCTCCTTGGAAAACCTTGATCTTTCGGAACTCAGAGGCAAAGCAACATATGAGCAGATAAAGGATTATGTAAGGGAACAGACGGGGTTTAGAGTGTCTGCACTATACATTTCTCAGGTAAAGAGAAAATGCGGTCTGGAAGTCGGAGAAAGCTACAACAAGCCAAAGTCAGAAGATTCCAAACAGCCGCAGTGCACACCGGAGAAAGAAGAGGCAATCATGCAGGCACTTAGACATTATGGAGTAATATAAATTTTTGTATGCTTGAAGGAATATTGAGGATATAATTTGGATTTTTGAATCTACTGAATGCTGTGATGGAATGTAAAAATATAATTTCTGGCACCGAGAACAGTGATGTGGTTTCAATTATCAAGGTAGGGAAAATATGCTTGTAGATGAAATATGGGATTTTAAGAGTCTTAATATGGGGCGTGAATTGGAAATAGCCGGTGAGTTCATTTATGATTCAGCAAAAGAGGCAATGTCCATCAGGGGATTGAATAATACATATGAGATTAACATCATATTATATACAGGTGCTGTGGGAATAGAAAGGTTGCAAAAAATATACCTTTGCCTGGTGGCGCCGGATCCAACAGATGTTAGTTCCATGCCAAAGTGCTTAGGGAAGCATAATCATATAGATTTACAGCATGAGGTTAATAAGTTTTCGAAGGATAATTTGAAAAAAATGCTATGAGCCTGCTGGGCGTTTTTGCGGATTATTATAATAATTTCAGATATGCAAATTATTATCCGGGACAACCTGAAAAAAATTTACGACAGTTGTTCATTGGTTTTTTGAAGAGATTAAATGGAAAATTTAATTTTGATGAGCCATGTGCTGCAGTGCAGTTTGAAGAATTTAAGAGGTTTTACATAAATGAGCTGGGAAAACTGGCAGTACACTATTACTCGCTGATACATGAAAAGGCTAGAGAATTGAATACATATACCTATGAAATAGATTCTTTTTCAAGAGCAGCACGAGTATTCTGGTCTGTACAAAGAAGAACTTTGTATGAACAAATGATTTTAGAGCAGAATGCAACAAAAGAACTGCTTCTATATATCTACAAGAAAAATCGTGGAACGGGTGTTTTTAGGTTGCTTGATGAAATGGAAGCTTTGGATTTCGACGATGGTTCAGTAAACGAGTATCTGGAAGATCTTTGCGCGGGGAAGGTTAATGATTTATTGATTGATTATGTGGATGATTCTCATGAAGATATCGAGGATATAGCAAAAAGAAAAGAGCGGAAAGAATTACTGTCATTGATAGGTAATAGTTCAGTCATGTTTGATCTTGATGAAGAGGATGAAAACGAAGAATAATGATTCTTAGAAGCAAGAAACTAACAACTGATGTGAGGTTTTTGGATGGTACGAGAAGTCGTAAAAGAGGATTTGGATTCATTGCTTGAACTGTATCTGTTTTTACATGAAGACAGTATTCCAGAGCATGATAAGCACTTAGAGGAAACATGGGAACAGATTCTTGAAGATCCTAATCATCATCTGATCGTGAATGAGATTGATGGTCGGATCATATCCTCCTGTGTATGTGTGATCATACCGAATCTTACAAGGAACGTAAGGCCGTATGCCTTTATTGAGAATGTAGTAACGCATGCTGATCACAGAGGAAAAGGTTACGCAGGAGAATGTCTGGCTTACGCAAAGCAGATCGCGGAGCAGGAGAATTGCTATAAAATGATGTTACTTACCGGATCAAAGAAGCTGGAGACTCTGCATTTCTATGAAAAGGCTGGGTATAACAGCAGTGACAAGACAGCTTTCATACAATGGATAGGGATGGATAAGTAATTTATGGGATCGATACTACAGACGACACTAAATACAAGAGCGCTTCCCACCGGGAATTTCAGATATGTTCGCAGTGATTATCCGGGTAAGCTTACGGATGATGAAGTGAGATGGCTTTATCAAAATGATATTACTACGATCGTTGATCTTAGAGAAGAAAAAGAGTATGTATCCAGACCATGTCGGCTTGAAAAGGAAGAAGGATTTTCTTATTATCATCTGCCTGTAACCGGCGGTGGGGATACTCCGAAGTCACCTGAAGCGGTGGCTGAAACTTATCTTGGAATGATAGACGAACAGATGGATAAGATTATCAGCACCATAATGAATGCAGAGAGTAATGTCATGTATTTTTGTGGTGCCGGGAAAGATCGGACAGGTGTTGTTTCGGCAATCATTCTAAAAAAACTGGGATACAGTGACCGGGTGATAATAGATGACTATATGGAAACAAAAGAAAATTTGATGGACTTCCTTGTTGCATATGTTAGGGAACATCCGCAGGTGGATATAAATATCATTATTCCGAATGAAGAAAATATCAGGAGGGTGTTGGAGGCTATTCCTGTACTTTGATAATCCGTAATTTATGGATTATCAAAATACAGGAAAAAATATATACAAAACAGGACATATAGCTGTCTTGTTTGCTTTGGTAAGATAAGCAGGAGGGTGAGCATATGAAGATTGACAGGTTGATCGGAATATTATCGATACTGTTGCAAAAGGAGATGATAACGGCACCTGAGCTTGCGGAGCATTTTGAGGTGTCCCGGAGAACCATAGGCCGAGATATAGAGGCCCTTTGCAAGGCAGGAATACCGATTCACACTATGCAAGGATCCGGAGGTGGTATCTCCATTATGAACGGATACCGAATGGACAGGACTCTTTTGACATCCCGGGATATGCAGATGATCCTTGCCGGACTTCGGAGCCTGGATAGTGTGAGTGGAAGCAAGTATTACGGTCAATTGATGGAAAAGATCCAGGCGGGATCATCAGAACTTATCAGTGGAAGAGATTCTATTTTGATCGATCTGTCATCTTGGTACAAGACATCGCTTGCGCCTAAGATAGCTACCATACAGGATGCGATAGAGAATAGGCATATTCTTGAATTTGACTATTATGCACCATCCGGAGAGAGCAAGCGCTCCATAGAACCATATTATGTCGTTTTTAAATGGACCAGCTGGTATGTGTATGGATGGTGCCTGAAACGTAAAGATTACCGGCTGTTTAAGTTGAATCGCATGGACAAGGTTAGGGAAACAGAACTGGTATTTACATGCAGAAATGCACCGGTTCCTGACCTTACATCCGAAGTTGCATTCCCAAGAAATATAGTACTCAAAGCATTATTTGAGCCGGATATGAAATGGAGACTGGTTGAGGAATTCGGGCCTGATTGCTATGAGGTTCAGAAAGATGGAAGGCTTCTTTTGGTCCGGGATTACAGCGATATGGAGAATCTGACTATGTGGATGCTCACCTTTGGGGATAAGGTGGAGGTACTTGAGCCTGTGGAAGTAAGAGAAAAGCTTATGAATATGGCAGAATCAATGATCAGAAAGTATGGAGGAAAGAAAAGTGGGAGAAATTGAGAGATACGACGTAAGTGAAGAGTGGGCACATTCAGGAATCATTAAAGCAGGCGACTTTTGCTTTTTAGGATACTGTGTTGGAAATGTTGGAGGAACTATAGAAGAGCAGATAAATGGAGCTTTTGATAACATGGAGGAAAGGCTTGCTCTGGTCGGACTTACTCTTGAATCCGTGGTTCAAATGGATTGTCTGTTCAGGGACGTTTGGAATATCCCTGTCATGGAGAAGATCATAAAGGAAAGATTTGGCGGAAAGTATCCTGTGCGAAAGTCTATCCAGACCGAGTTTGCACATGTGGGCGGCAAAGAGGGCCTACAATTCCAAGTGGATGCTGTTGCGTACTGCGGATAAGGATTTTTGATGGAGAAAGGGACTATATGAAATACGAATGGATTGATGAATACATACTGAAAATGCCGGGCGTTACCAAAGATCTGCAGAAGGATTGGAACTGGATCCGCTATCAGATCGGTGGGAAGATGTTTGCTGCAATATGCCTGGATGATGATGACAAGCCATATTACATAACGCTGAAACTGGAACCTTTGGAGGGAGATTTTTGGCGGAAGCAGTATGAGGACATAATCCCCGGCTATTACATGAACAAACAGCATTGGAATTCGGTAAAGGCTGATGGAGAGGTGCCTGATGACATCTTGAAGGACCTGCTTGATAAAGCATATCAAATAGTGTTTGGAAGTTTCAGTAAGAAAAAGCAGAAGGAGATATTGGGAGATGAGTGAGCTTAGTGAAATGATCAGCTGCTGTGGCTCGGACTGCAGTACGTGTTATTGCTACGGAGAAATGTGTAAGGGCTGCAATGCTGTTTGCGGTAAGGTGTTTCATGCACCGGAAGGAAAAGAGTGTCCCATATATTATTGTTGCAGGATTCAGAATGGTTTTCATTCCTGTGGAGAGTGCAATAAACTGCCGTGCGATCTGATCCTGGAAACGAGAGATCCGAGCATGTCCGAGGAAGAGTTTATGAAGAATGTGGACGAAAGAGTAAAAAGGCTCAGGGGGTGAGTGCGATGGCATTTGATTTTAAGAAAGAATATAAAGAGTTTTATATGCCCAAAGATAAACCGGAAATAATATCGGTTCCAAAGATGAATTATATTGCGGTTCGTGGCAAAGGCGATCCAAACGATGAAAATGGTGAATATAAAGCTGCAATAGGACTGTTATATGGGATTGCTTTTACTATCAAGATGAGCAAGAAAGGCGACCATCAGATAGATGGATACTTCGATTATGTGGTTCCGCCATTGGAAGGTTTCTGGTGGATGGAAGGCAAGGTCGGTGTTGACTATGCACACAAGGAGAGATTCCATTGGATTTCTGTGATACGCCTTCCGGATTTTGTGAGCGAGTATGATTTTAGATGGGCAGTGGATGAAGCAGCAAAGAAGAAAAAGCAGGATTTCTCTAAGGTGGAGTTTCTGACAGTTGAGGAGGGCGTATGCGTTCAGTGTATGCATATCGGTCCTTATGATGATGAGCCCGCGACAGTTGAAATAATGCATGATTATATCGAAAAACAGGGTTATGTTCTTGATATCTCCGATAAAAGACTGCATCATGAGATATATCTGAGTGATGCCAGAAAAGTTGCCTCTGAGAAACTGAAGACTGTGATCCGGCATCCGATCAGAAAGAAAGATACTTGACAAAACAAAACGCATGTTCTATATTATGGGTGTGTTTATTATACCCAAAAATCGGGAAACATAAATTTATCAGGTTATTGATGAAAGCTCAAACCCCTTGTGGTTTGGGCTTTTTTTGATGCCTGGAAACTCCAAAAGGCGGATGTCTGTTTCTATAAAAGTAGTAAATTGCCGGGAAGAGATGGACAAAAGGTACTCGATTTTATGGGAAATACTTCACAAAAATGATTGTGCATATCCAACAAAAATGAAAGGCGGTGATGATGCTTGAAGAATACATAGCGGCGTAGTGTATGTGGATAATGTGATTCAGATACTATACTACGTAGGACTGGATTGGATAAGGATGGGAGGTGATCAGCTTGAGAGGATCGTAAAAAACATTGGTAACTATTAACACAGGCATCCTCAGGGATGTCTTTTTCATTTTATGAAGGAGAGAGAAGAAATGTTTAATCAAGAATATCTTCCGTGTAACAGACAGATCCATATTAAGCTTTCGGACGAAGAATTAAAAATGATTCGGGACAGGATGGAACAAATGGGGTTCAAGAACATGAGTGCATATATCAGAAAAATGGCAATCGATGGATATTGCATCAATGTAGATTTTACTGCAATTCATGAGCTTGCCAAGATGATGTGCGTCGATAGCAGAAACATCAATCAGATTGCAAAAGCAGCTAATACCTATGGCTGGGTTGATGAGAAAGTCATCGTTGATATGAAAACTGAGCATGAGAAAGTTCTGGAAACGGTAAAAGAGTATTTTGATAAATTGCTTGAAATCATGTGACTACGGAAAAATGGTTTTCGAGCCTGCCTGCAGGCGTAGCTTGTCGATGAAAATCGGCAATCCCGGGGGATTGGGGCATGTTCCCCAACAAGCAAAATCGCATCAGGTGTACACCGATGCACTGCTTGCCAATTTGTGAAGACCCCGAAATGAACGTATGAAAAAGAAAGGACATTGAAAGATGAGAAAAAAGTATTATGAGGATCCGAAGGAAAATGCCGCTTTTGAAAGGTGCGTGGATGTTATGACGGAACTGATTCTGAAATACGGGCCGTCGTTGAAAAGGAGGTGGGCGCTGGAGAAGCTGATGGCGAATGTCTGGCTGGATGTTGTGTTTAGCAGAGTTACCATGAAGCGTTTGTCTGGGTATCACAGATTATCGAAGGATTATCGAAGACAACATAAAAATAATGACGCGGCATGACGAAATAGGATTGACAGGATAGTGGTTCCTGCATATACTATTGTCATAATAGAAATGACAGGGGGTAGCTGCTCATGAAGAAGATAACGACACTTGAAGAGGCCTTGAAACGAATCGAGAAACTGGAAAAAGAAAATGCAGAACTTAAGGAAGCAAATGCTAATCTGAAAGAGGAGCTTGAATACTTCAAAAAAAGAAAAGCCTGTGGCAGACAAAGACACAATGCTAAATGGATGGCCATCTACAATGATTTTATTGTTTGTCACGAGCAGGGCATGACCATGGTGGAGATTGCAAAACGCAACGGAATCAGCGAGCGGAGTATCTATCGGTACAAGGCTTATTATGACGAGATGCAGAAAAAGAAGAAGGGGAAATCTTGAGGTGGAATTTTTGCACCTCAAATAAACCCCGTCGAATTCGACTACTTATCAGACGTATTTTTGCGGACGAAAAACCGACCGCAAAAAGAAAGGAATTACATGAATCAAAAGAAGAAATCCGAATTGACCAATTCGGAGATAGCAGTGATAGAGGTTACAGAGGAATACTTGCGTGACCGAATTTATTATATTCGTGGTCACAAAGTATTACTTGATGCAGACATAGCGGAGATATATGGGTATACAAATAAAAGATTCAATGAGCAGGTCCGTAATAACATTATCAAATTTGATTCGGATTTTATGTTTGAGCTTTCAGACGATGAATTGGAAGATTTGCGGACGAAATTTTCGTCCGCAAATATCAGTTCAAAGAGTAGGTATAATCCGCATGTTTTTACAGAGCAAGGACTATACATGCTGATGACAGTCCTAAAAGGAGAACTTGCCACTAAACAAAGCAAGGCCCTTATTCGGACATTTAAGAAAATGAAGGATTATATCCTTGACAACCAATCCCTTATCGGGCAGCGCGAGGTTATGCAGCTCTCCATGCAGACGATTGAGAATACGGCAGAGATTAGCAAAATCCGAATGGATATAGGATCCGTTGAAAAACAGATGTCTGATGTTATGGATCAGCTTAATGATGTCGTTACAAAGTCAGAGCTTGCAGATATGATGAACAGTTTTGTCAGTGACGAGGATAATGGTTGGCTTTTGTATAATACAAAATACTGCAGTGCCGATGTAGCTTATTCATCTATATACGGTCAGGCGAAAAAATCTGTATATGTGATTGATAACTACATAGGGTTGCGAACGCTTGTGATGCTTAAAAATGTTCCGTCAGGAGTAGATATTAAGCTGTTCAGTGATAATGTTGGCAGTGGAAAACTCCACAATGTGGAATATAACGATTTTCTACGAGAGTATCCGGGGCTAAGAATAACTATGCTGCACACGGGGGGTGTATTTCACGATCGCTTTATCGTGCTGGATTATGGGACGAAGGATGAACGAGTATTTCTCTGCGGAGCTTCGTCAAAGGATGCTGGTGCCAGGATAACAACTATAGTGGAAGATTTCGGGGTTCAGAAATATGATCCGATCATTAAGAAATTGCTTAAAAATGCGGTTCTTGTATTACCGTAGGAAAGGAGAATCATGAACAGGGATAAGGTCAAATGTTACATCTATACCCGCGTATCCACAGCCATCCAGGTGGATGGATACAGCCTTGATGCACAGCGGGAAACCATGCGGAAATATGCGGATTTTCAGAATATGGAGATTGTGCGGGAATACAGTGATGAAGGGCATTCCGGTAAGAATATCCGGGGACGCCAAGAGTTTGTCCGGATGTTAAATGACATAGAAGATGGCAAGGACGAGGTCAGCTTCGTCCTTGTTTTTAAATTGTCACGATTTGGCAGGAATGCGGCGGATGTGCTCAGCTCCCTGCAGCTGATGCAGGATTACGGTGTGAATCTGATCTGTGTAGAGGATAATATCGATAGTTCCAAGGAAGCCGGAAAACTTTTGATCTCCATTATAGCTGCCGTGGCAGAAATGGAACGCGAGAACATCCGTGTACAGACCATGGCCGGGCGTATGCAGAAAGCCAGGGAAGGAAAATGGAATGGCGGATTTGCCCCTTACGGATACGCCCTTGAGAGTGGGGAGCTTGTGATCGCGGAGGATGAGGCGGATATTATTCGTATGATATTTGACCGTTATATCAATACCGATGACGGGATCAATGGAGTTGCCAATTATCTGAACAATCACGGTTATACCAAGAAACTCAGGCAAAATGGTACGATTCCCGGATTCTCCACCAGCTTTGTTAAGAAGATCATTGATAATCCAATCTACATGGGAAAGATCGCATACGGGCGCAGAAGAACCGAAAAGAAAAACGGTACCCGTAATGAAACACATGTCGTAGAACAGTCAGAGTTCCCGATTTACGAAGGAATCCATGAAGCAATCATTTCAGAGGAAGAATGGAACCTGGCGCAGGAAAAGAGGTCAAAGAATAATTATCGCCGGGAAAAGGTGAATGATCCTGATCATGCGCATATTCTTTCCGGGATCCTCAGATGTCCCTGCTGCGGTAAAGGAATGTATGGAAATGTTGCCAAGGCTCATTCAAAGGATAATAAGACCAGATACTATTATTATTGCAAAAACACAGTAAATGCTACCGGGCATAAATGTACCTTCCGCACCAATATCGAGCAATCTCAGATTGACGGGATGCTTGAGCGGCTGATATCGGCAATGACCCGTGAAGGGAAGTTTAAGGAAGCTATACGGGGCAAGATCGGTACCACTGTCGATACTTCAGACATGGAGAAGGAAATGGCTGTGCTTTCTGCCAAGCTCCACCAGGCAGAGGGTATCAAGACACGTATCGAACAGCAGATGGACAGTCTGGATGTTAATACACCTCATTATGAGAAGAAGATCGCAGATTTACAGAGGCGCCTGGACTCCCAATATGATACGATAGATGAAACAGAACAGGCTATAGCAGAGGTCAGAGTTCAGATACTTGATCTTAAAAAGAGCAGTATTTCTGCCGATAGTATATATGAGTTTTTGCTTCATTTTGATGAGATATACAGGGAGTGTACCGATGCGGAAAAGAAGAAGTTCATGCAATCCTTTGTGGACCGTATCGAACTTTATTCGGAGCGCAGGAAAGACGGTAATTGGATAAAGAATATCCTTTTCAACTTCTCGATTCCCGTAGTTCGGGAGGATGAGGAACTGGCGAGGATAGGTGGAATATCTCTGGAAAATAGCACTCTCAGCAATGTCAACTTGCCCTTGGAAAAGTTGCCAACGCACGAGACGGTCATCCTGTTAACGAAGACGAGCGGGATTTTTATAATGTAATTGTTGTGGTAATTTGCCGGAATAAAGATGGCAATGTAGTTAATATAGAATGTACGTTTGTAGATGATGTAAAAGCAGGAACAACACCATTTGATATAACTACTTATTCAAAAGAGAAATTTGAAACTATGGAGTTTTATGTAAATCAATGGTGATTATAGTGCAGTTGAAATAGGGTGTTCTGAAAGGCAGAGGAAATTTTATCCTCTGCTTTTTTCTACCGATTTTGAATTGAGTATTTGAATACATTGTACATCTTGTTATATGAATAGCTCTGAATTAAGTTGCACTGGTGCCAAAATTAAATTGACACAAACGCGGCGCGATAATATACTTGTGCCATGAGATTATTGGCACAGGAGGGATGAGATATGATCAAAACACTTGATGATGCTTTAAAAAGAATCTCAGAGCTTGAGGAAGAAAATTCAAAGCTCAAAGAAGAACTTAAATATTATAAGAGCAAAAAGTTTGCAGGTAGACAGAAGCACGATGAGCATTGGATGCAATCATATAACAACTTCGTAATTCAATATGAAGGTGGAATGACAATAATGGAGATTGTGGATAAGGGTGAAATCAGCCGTAGGACTGCGTACAGATATAAGGCATATTACGAGAGACTTAAGAAGATGCAGGAGAAATAAAAATGAAGCCGGTGAGAATGACAATGAATAAGGGGAGTGTTGAATAATGCAAGTACTTGTAATCCCAGATATACATTTAAAACCTTGGATATTTGACCGAGCAGAAGAAATACTTAATATGGGCAAGGCTGAAAAGGCTGTATGTCTTATGGATATACCTGACGATTGGGGAATGGAGCTCAACGTGGAAGAATACCGAGACACTTTCGATAGGGCTATTTCTTTTGCCAAGGCATATCCTGAGACCTTGTGGTGCTATGGAAATCATGATGTGAGCTATCCCTGGGGTAAGCTTGAAACAGGCTATTCACCATACGCTGAAAGAACTGTGATTTCAAAGCTTGATGAGCTAAAGGATTCCATACAGGACAAATCTCAGATTGCGTTTATACATAGGATTGATAATGTACTATTTATGCATGGTGGGCTGACTGCGGAGTATGTCAGCAGACTTAATCCTGAATTGCTGAATATGGATATAGATGAGGTTCTGGAAGCAATGAACAGCGCTTCAGATAAATACCTTGGGAACGATGACTCACCACTTTGGTTTAGACCACAGTTTAAAGATGTGGATGCTTTTAGGAAAGAAACATATATACAAGTAGTAGGTCATACCCCTGTTAAAAATATATACGAGAAAAATGGTTTCATATCTACTGATGTGTTTTCAACATATAGTGATGGGAGACAGATTGGCGAATCATCCATGATCATCATTGATACTGAAACTAGGAAATACGAAAAGGTACCAGTTATGGGGAAACTTGGATATAAAGTTTGTACGGTTACAGTGGGTGAAGAAGGGGAAAGAAAATGATGATCACCTTGCAATTTCGTCAGATAAACTATATAATTTATCTGACGAAAGGCGTCTATAATGAGAGAAAAATACCAGATTGAAATCGAAAAAAGAATAGAAGATGCAGATTCAGGGGATGCTTTTTCAGCGATAGATTTTGCTGATATTGCAGGGACTGATCCTACTAATAAGGCATTATCCAGACTTTGTGAAGCTGGGGCGATACGAAGAGTCATAAAAGGAATATATGACAAGCCAGTGTACAGCAAGCTGTTAGGAGAGTATAGTTCGCCCAATATTGAAAAGATAGCCCAGGCGCTTGCCAGAAAGTATAATTGGACAATTGCTCCTTCAGGAGATACTGCTCTTAACTTTCTGCATTTATCAACACAAGTTCCAAATACATGGAGCTATATAAGTGATGGACCATATCGTAAATATGATATTGGTTCTTATCAGGTTGAATTTAAACACTGTGCTAATAAGGAAATTTCCGGGAAAAGTTTCATTACGATTTCTGTTATTCAGGCGATTAAGTATATTGGAAAAGATAAAATACAACAGGAAGATAAAGAAAGATTATCAAAGGCGATGTCTAGTTCAGATAAGGAGATTATTCTGCGAGAGGCAATAACAACGACGGCGTGGATATATAAAGTAATAAAGGAGATATGTAGTTAAGTGAAGAAAATCGCATTACTTGGTAGAGAAGACAGGGAAGTCCTTTTTTCTCGTACAGCAGAGAAAATGAAAATGCATCCATCAATTGTGGAGAAAGACTTTTGGGTCTGTTTTCTGCTGGATCATTTATTCCACGATTGCATGTACAAAGATGTATTTGTATTTAAAGGAGGAACGAGCCTTTCAAAGTGTTACCACGTGATAGAACGTTTTTCTGAAGACATAGATCTGATATTGGATTGGCGAAAGCTTACTAATGACACTAATCCTTGGGATGAAAGATCCAAGACCAAACAGGACCAGTATAACAAGGAAATAAATTCACAAGCTGCAGTATTTTACAGAGAAGAACTGGTTCCGGCCTTGAATAAGGAATTGGCTTTAAAGCTAGGTGATGGTGATTGGGTTGAAGTTGATGCCAATGATCCTATGGTTGTGAATTTTAAGTACCCGAGAGACTTTTCTATGGAATATTTAGTTCCTGTGGTTAGGTTAGAAATAGGTCCTTTGGCTGAATGGATGCCATCTCATGTGACTGAAGTTGAGCCTTTTGTGGCCACAGAGTATCCAAATGCCTTTGAGCAGAGAACGACAGATATTCTTACTATAGATATTGAGAGGACTTTCTGGGAGAAACTTACCCTACTACATAAGATGGCTTACTTCCCACAAGGAAAGGTTCTGCCTAGAAGATATGCAAGGCACCTTTATGATGTATATTGCATGGCCAATAGCTGGGTAAAGGGATCTGCTTTTGACCGAAAGGAATTACTGCAGAAGGATGTTGTATTTAAGCAAAAGTTCTATTATGCCAGGAGTGCTCATTATGAGACGGCAACACTAAAAGAAATAAAACTGATGCCTGCAGACTATATTTTGGATGAAGTAAGAGATGACTATGCTGCCATGAAGAACATGATATATGGAACTTACCCTGATTTTGACAGTATATTGAACTATCTTAATGAATTAGAGGATGAAATTCATAATCTGTAATGCTAGGAAAGACTCCGCCAATTAAGGCGAGAGCAGAACTTCCTTACAGTAAGAGGTAATTGTATAAATGATCTATGAGTTAAAAGATACATCAAAAGCATCGAACCTTTTTGAGGGCTGGAAAGAAACGCTGATCTATTCGTGCTTGCAGAAAGTAATGGGCAAGATCTTTGTTACAGATTTGGAGGCCCCCAAGTCTGCGATGGCTTATGTGGGTTGCTTTGCATTTTATGCGGGAGAGCCGAACAAAGAGCTTGTTATTAATAAGCCGGATGGTTTTGTTATTATGACTCCGCAGAATAAGGCGTGGGAAGCCTGTATCGAAGAGTGCTTTCCGACAGCTAAGAAAGTTACCAGATACGCTATCAAAAAAGATACTCAGTTTGATAAAGAATATTTGAAAAACATGGTAGCCAAACTTCCGGATGAATATGAGCTTAAAGAGATTGATGACGCAATCTATGACATGTGTCTGCCTGATCCGGTGACGAGGGATTTTGTTTCGGCATTTGGGAGCAAAGAAAAATATCTTGAGATCGGGAGAGGCATGGTTATCCTTAAATCAGGAACGATCGTAGCCGGAGCGTCTTCATATACAAGATACAATGAAGGAATTGAGATAGAGGTAGATACGGCAGAACAAGCGCGCCAAAAAGGACTTGCTACGATCGTATGTGCCGCGCTTATTTTACGATGCCTTGATGAAGGATTATATCCAAGCTGGGATGCTCAGAATATGAATTCGGTTCATCTTGCTGAAAAGCTTGGATATGAATTTGATCACGAATACACGGCATATGAGGTGTCCGGGGAAGAAAGGACACACTGAATAATAAGACACTAAACCGCTCTACTTTCCGTAGGTACCACATTAATTGGCTTAGGATTACAATCTGTGCATGGAGGTAAGGATGCTTATGAACCAATATGTTACAGGTGCAGTTATTAAGGAACTGCGAGAAAAGAATAAGATGACACAGCTCCAACTGGCCGAAAAGCTTGGAGTGAGTGACAAGACAATCTCAAAATGGGAAACGGCTAAAGGTTATCCGGATATCACGCTTCTGGAACCTATAGCGGAGGCATTCAGAATTTCGGTTACGGAACTGATATCCGGCAATACGATCCACAATGCGAACGTATCCGCAAATATGCTGAAGTCGAAGTTCTATGTATGTCCGATCTGCGGAAATGTGATCCACAGTATGGGCGAGGCGTCTATTCATTGCCATGGAGTCCGGCTTTCACCGTTGGATGCGGAATCAACAGATGAACATCACATGATTTTTATTGAGCGTGTTGAGGATGAGTATTATGTGCGTATTGATCACAGCATGACGAAGGAGCATTACATTTCTTTTGTGGTCGCAGCTTCCTCCGATGATATGCAGATGGTGAAGCTTTATCCGGAGGAGAGTGCCGAAGCACGTTTTAAGATTCGCGGAGTCAGAAGGATCTTCTTTTATTGTAATCGAGACGGCTTGTTTTTTATCGATCCGGTAAAGGGCGTAGACGACAAAGAAAGCGGATATGATGATTCAAAAGAGCGAAGAGAGTTGGAACAAGCGGCAAAAATGCTGTTTGGTTAGAACAATAATTATTGATTTATCGGCAGAACTGTGATAAAAATGTTATAGAATCTAAAAGAAAGCGAGGTATTCATAATGAGTGTAAAGAGAACAGAGATTGTAACAGAATATAGTATGAAGACCTCGGTTTGTGATAGATAAATATTTGATCATATTTAACCGTGGCATATTTGTCACGGTTTTCTTTTGCCTTTTTTCAGGCAAATTTCCGTTGTATAAAGGTCTCCATACTACCAGATGAATGAAAAAGACGAATCAAAAAGGAGACAAAAAATTGAAAAATACAAGCATCAGAAAAGAAACACAGAAAGATGAAAAACTCGGAAGAATTTCGGAGGTCAGCAAAAACAGCTATAGGATTATGTTCCAAGGGGAGGAAATTCCTGCGAAATTAAAAGGACATTTTTATGAAGAGGATACAGAGGCGCTTCCTGTAGTAGGCGACTATGTGACATTTATGTACAACAGCCGGGGAGATTCTATGATTCTTTCAGTCTGTGAGAGGAAAAGTTTTTTACAGAGACCGGATCAGGCTAAAACGGGAGTTATGCAATATATGGCAGCCAATGTGGATTACCTCTTTATCGTCACGTCGCTTAATGAAGACTATAACTACAATCGTATTGCAAGATACGTGAGCATTGCCATTCAGGGAGGAACCATTCCGGTTGTAATTCTAACGAAATCGGACCTTTGCACAAATGCAGGTAGGTATATAAGAGAGGTGGAGCAGATATCCGACAAAGTGCGCGTCCATGCTATCTCCGCGCTTTATGGAATTGGCCTTGATGAACTAAATGAATATATGACTCCGGGAACCACCATATGCATGATGGGATCTTCAGGTGCAGGAAAATCAACGCTGACCAATTCATTGATCGGTGAAGAGGCCATGAAGACATCCGAGATAAGAGAGGATGACGACAAGGGAAGACACACAACCACTTACAGAAAACTGATCGAGCTTCCGAATGGCGTCACGATCATAGACACTCCCGGCATGCGTGAAGTTGGCATGGCGAATGTGCAGGAAGGTATTGACGAGACGTTCTCGGATATCATTGAACTGGAGTGCAGATGTAAATTCAGTAATTGCAGACACGATACTGAACCCGGCTGCGCGGTCAAAGCAGCTATCGCAAGCGGAGAGTTATCTGCAGAAAGATATGAACTTTATAAAAATCTTGGCAGAGAGAATACCAAAAACTATGCTATGAAAAAAGAAATATCAAAATGGGCGAAAGCTTATAAGAAGAACAATAAGAGAAATATGTGGGATTAAAGGGGGATAAGAATAATGAATATAGAAAAATACAGAAAATATTTCACCAAAGAATATTTGATGGGACCAAATTCTTTTCGCTTACTGGAGGAATTGATCAGGCGAAGTCCCAAAGATGTATGCTTTGACAGGACATTGGATCTTGGCTGTGGACATGCTTTGACATCGATGTTTGTGGCAAATGAAACAGATGCAAAAACAGTATTTGCGATTGATCTCTGGATATCCGCAACTGAAAATTATGATAGAATCAAAGCCAACAATCTGGAAGATAAGATTATTCCTGTTCACGGTGATGCGATGGATATGCCTTTTTCGCATGAGTACTTTGACTTAGTTGTCAGCGTGGATTCGTATCATTATTTTGGCTGTAAAAAAGGTGTTTTTGCCGATAAGATATTGCCATTTATAAAAGAGGGCGGATATGCGATGATCGCAATACCGGGTCTGAAGAAAGAACCGCAGGGGGATTTGAAGGAGATTTTTGAAGCATGGGCTGAAGATGGTGATTCTGAACTGTTCAAAACAATTTCGTGGTGGGAAGCACTGTTAAAAGAAGAGTGCAACGAGCATTGCGAAGTGGTTATAAAGGAAGCTGAATGTTTCGATATTGCATGGAGTGAATGGTTTGAATCCGGGCATGAATATGGTATACGAGATAAAGAGTTCCTCGATAAAGGAATTTATGACATTCTGAATTTCATTTTGATCTATATCAAGCGAAAGGACTAAAGGAGAAAGGTATGAAAAAGATTCTGGAAACTGAGAGATTGTTTTTGCGAGAGATGAGTGAGAAAGATTTTGATGCCTTATATAAAGTCCTTGCAGATGCAGAGATCATGAAGCATTATCCATACTCTTTTGATGAGAATAAGGTCAGAGAGTGGATAGAGCGCAACATGAATCGATATCGTGAAAATGGTTTCGGACTTTGGGCTGTATGCCTTAAAGAAACCAAAGAAATGATAGGTGATTGCGGATTGACTCTTCAGAATATCGAAGGTAAAATGCTTCCTGAGATAGGATATCACATTCGCCGAGATTGCCAGCGCAATGGGTATGCAAAGGAAGCAGCAAAAGCAGTTATGGACTGGGCGTTTACGAATACTGATTATCCCGCACTGTATTCATACTGCAAATATACAAACGAACCGTCTTATAAAACAGCAGAATCATTAGGAATGAAGTTTGACAGAGAATATCCCGATGAAGCGAATGAAAAAACTCATGTGTCTGTGATACATAGGGAGGAATGGACAACCTTAGACAAGAAGTAATATATACAGAATATCAAGAGTCGGTCACAAAAGACCGGCTCTTTTTTACGTTATTGAAAATAATTATTGACAAACAAAAAGGTCATGTTATTATAATGTTATAACAAGTTGAACGGAGGGCAAAATGTTAGACAGTAACTTACCGGTTTCATTGCAATATCAGCTAAGAGAAGTATTGTTTGAGAAACTCAACTCGGGCGAGTGGAAGGCAGGGGAGATGATCCCAAGTGAACACGAGCTTTGTGAGGAGTACGGAGTCAGCAGGATAACAGTACGTGAAGTTCTAAAGGAATTGGTTCAAAGTGGTTATCTTAAGAGGAAACAAGGAAAGGGAACTTTCGTTTCCAAACCATCAGTAGAGGCGACTTTGGTAAGTAACTACTCTTTATCGGCTGACCTTAAGCAGAAGGGCATCTCTTCTGAGTTTAAACTGATCTCTCTGGAAGTTGTGGATCCGTCACCGTCAAAGAAGGAATTCTTTGAATTGGCAGATGGAGAGAAACTCTTTGAGATCATTAGAACCAGAACCATCAAGGATGAGATATATGCTTGGGAGAAGGCATATGTCCCTGAGAAGTATCTCAAAGATCTGACTGAAGAAGAGATTCAGAGCAAAGGTCTTTATCCTTCGATCAAAGAGAGAACAGGACTCTACCCGATTGAAGCTGAGGAGAAAATGGAAGCGGTTATCTGTCCCGCATATGTTGCCAAACAGATGAATTTGCCCACCAATACAGCCGTTTTCAAGATCAAAAGAAATACGAAGTCTATGAACGGTTACATTGAAAAGTGCGAAAGTTATCTTGTGGGGCAGACATATAACATAAAGCACATTATTAAAAACGGCATCTAAGGGGTTAGGTGTTAGGAGATTATTTTTTACAGTGAAGGGAGAAGGCTATGAAGAGATTGGCTATTGTATTGGCATGCGCATTAACTTTATCTTGCTTTACGGGTTGCGGCGAAACGGACGCGCCTGCAAGTCCCGCGAGTGAACCTGCGGCTGCAGAAGCAACCGAAGCAAACGGGGAAAAGGCAGCAGAGAGTAGCGGACCTGCAGAGGAGGTGCCAGAATTTGACACAGAGATTGAAAAGATTCTTTATGAAGCAAGTAAGATGTCAGATGAGGAACTTTATGCAAAAGCTAAAGAAGAAAAAGAGAAGACAATTGTTTACTCAACAACGAGTTTGGCTGCAACTGCGATAGAGACTTTCCTTGCTAAGTATCCGGATCTTACGATTGAGATGTCTGATATTGGTGAGGCGGATATGTTCACCAAACTTTCAACTGAGATCGGAAGTGCCGCAGACGGTGCTGACATGGCACTTTTGCAGAATGCGTACAGAGTAAACAATGAACTTATTTCAGAGGATCTTTTATACAACTATTTCCCTGAGGCATTAAAGGGAGTGGTTGATGAAAACTATCAGGATCCCACAGCAATTCTTTTTGTATCAAAACTGATCTTCATGAATAAGAGCGACGGCTCTACAGAGGATCTTAAGAACGTATGGCAGCTTACGGAGGCAGCATATAAGGACAAGGTATTCTTTAAGAATCCCGCGGACGAGCCTGTTGGAATGAACTTCCTCATCATGCTTACATCCGATGAATGGAATAAAAAATTAAGTGATGCATACAAGTCTTATTTCGGAACAGAGTGGAACAACACAGCAGAGTACAAGTCATGCGCGTATGAGTTTCTGGATAAGTTCCTTGCAAACTGCAACTACACATACACAGCTGACGGAGGTATTTGCGGCGGCATCGCAGAAGGTGAACCCGGAAGCGTAGGATTGTTTGTATTCTCAAAGCTCAGAACCAACGAAGTTGCAAGAGCAAATCTTCAGATTGCTGCAACAGGTAATAACGGAGCAGGTATCGAAGGTTTTGCAGGCTTTATGTATCCTACATATGCTCAGGTTTGTGCTGATACAGACACACCTTACACATGCGCATTATTTATCAATTACCTTCTTTCAGAGGAAGGCGGCGCAGCTTGGAACAATGAAGACAACATGGGAACTTACCTCTCAAACAGAACAATTGCTTTAGTTCCCGATTCTACAGGTTTGGATAAAGAAGTTGATTTCTGGTTAGACAGATGCGTTATAGAAGACGGTGATTATCTGGCGGCAAACTACGCAGACGTTTATGAGTATATTGCATCAAGAATAAACTAATCCGAGAGAAAAGGTATTTACGTATGGTGGAGGGTTTTTCTCTCCACCATATATGGTCTTTGGAGGGTGTATGAAAGTTATAAATTTGGAGAAGATCAAGAATAGAGTCAAAACCTATTTCTCCAATCCGGCTAACTGTATGCTGGTTTTTTTCTTCATTGCATTCTTGGGGTTATCCATCTATCCCATCACGGCAATGATCAAAGAGATGTTCATAGTACATGCGGGAATTGAGAAGACACTGATCAGCGCAAAGAAAGGAACATTTACTCTTTATCATATTCAAAAATTGTTCGCTCCGGGTGAGTGGAGTGTGACATCATTCTATATTCCTTTTAAGAATTCATTTTTGCTTGGCTTTTTTGGGGCAAGTCTTGCAATAATATTCGGCGGAGTCACCGCATGGCTGATGACAAGAAGTAACTTGAAGTATAAAAAACTGATCGGAACGTTATTCATGTTTCCGTATCTGATGCCGGCTTGGACACTCGCGCAGTTTTGGATCTATCTTTTCCAAAATACGAATGTAATGAGCGGTAACAAAGGAATTGTGCAGTCGTTGTTCGGATTATGTATGCCGCAGTGGTTTGTATACGGACTCTTTCCCTGCGTTATTGTAAACAGTTTGCACTTTGCGCCTTTTGCCTATATTCTGATCGGCGGTATTTTGCAGAACATGGATGCAACACTTGAAGAATCCGCACAGATACTAAGGGCAAACAGATTAAGAATTGTAAGAAAAGTAACGCTTCCTATCGTTATGCCGGCACTTTTATCGACATTCCTTCTTGTTTTTTCAAGCGGATTTGCATCATATGCAGTGCCTGTATTTTTGGGAGGCGCGGTAAGGTTTTACACTCTTGCAAGTAAAATGAAGGCCATGATAAACGCAGGATACATGGGACAGGCATATATCATTGCAGCAGTGATGATCATATGCGGAATCATTATTCTGATGATCAATCAAAAGTACACCAACAAGAGAAGGTCTTTTACAACGGTAACGGGAAAATCAGGTCAGGTATCGCTTGTTGATCTCAAAAAGGCTAACAGGCCTATCTCGATCGCAATGATAATTTTGACAGTTTGCTTCTCGGTGGTACCCCTTATTGTTTTTGCGCTTCAGACTATTCAGAGAGTTCCCGGTGACTACAGTATTTCAAACTGGACCTTGGATTTCTGGATAGGAAAAGATCTGGATGCATACAAGATGGGAATGGTAGGAGGAATCCTCGTAGGAAAAGATTTCCTGATGGCGCTTTTCAGACTTGTACTTCTTTCAATTGCTTGCTCGGTATTTGCAGGAACCGCAGGTCTTTTTATAGGATATTCGGTTGTAAGAAACAGAAGAACAAGACTTTCCAAGATGGTGGAAGCAATGTCGTTCTTCCCTTACCTTATTCCTACGATTGCTTTTTCCGCTATATATTTGGCGCTGGCATCGACCAAGACATTCTCATTCTTATATAACTCATTCTTACTGCTTGTAATTGTAGGCGGTGTTAAGTATTTGCCTTTTGCATCGAGAGGCTGTATCAATTCGATGTTGCAGGTTTCTGCGGAGATAGAAGAAGCGGCAATACTTATGAAAGTGCCGTGGTATAAGAGAATATTCAGGATACTTGTTCCGATTCAGAAGACCAGTATTTTCTCCGGTTATTTGCTTCCGATAGTATCCGCGATGAGAGAAGTTGACCTTTTTGCGCTTATTGTATCTAACAGCAGTTATATGCTGACGACCATGCTTTTGGCGTTTAACCAGACAGGTTACGATCAATACGCCAGTGCGATAACTCTTTTGATTATAGTCATCGTACTTATAATAAACCAGGTTTCAAGCAAGCTTACCGGTGCGTCGATTTCGCAGAGTGTCGGCTCATACAATAAACAGTAGAAGGAGAAGATATTATGCCAAGAATAGAGCTTATAAATATCACAAAAAGATGGGGCGATTTTTACGGAGTTAAAAATCTGAACATGGTAATAGAGGACCGAGACTTTGTTTCTTTGCTTGGACCTTCTGGATGCGGCAAAACAACAACGCTTCGAATGATCGCCGGGTTGGAGACTCCTACGGAAGGAATAATTAAGATAGGTGATAAGGTCGTTTTCGATTCGGAAACCGGAGTAAATCTTTCTTCCGATAAGCGTGAGATAGGATTTATTTTCCAGAACTATGCATTGTGGCCGCACATGACCGTTTATGAAAACATTGCATTCGGTCTCGAGAGCATGAAGTGGAACAAAAAAGATATTGATGCGAGAGTAAAAGAGATGCTCGCTCTTATGAAGATTGAAGAGTTTGAAAAAAGATATCCTTCCGAGATTTCCGGAGGACAGCAGCAAAGAGTTGCGATCGCGAGAACGCTTGCGGTTAAGCCACAGGTTCTTTTGATGGATGAGCCTTTGTCAAACCTTGACGCCAAGCTTCGTTTGGAAATGAGAACAGAGCTAAAGAGACTTCATGCAGATACAGATTCAACTTTTGTATACGTTACACACGATCAGCTTGAGGCAATGACTCTTTCAACCAAGATCTGCCTCATGAAAGAAGGAACGATCCAGCAGTATGCTCCGCCTCTTCAGGTTTATAACGAGCCTAATAATTTGTATGTTGCGGATTTCGTGGGCAACCCGAGTATGAATTTTGTTGAGGGAAAGATTGCGAAGACGGGAGAAAACTTCGAAGTGGAATTACTTGGTTACAAGGCCAAGTTTATTCCAAACGAAAAGCTTGAGGATATCGGCGGAGACATAACTGTTGGATTCAGACCCGAGTATATGAAGATCGAAGAAAACGGAAAGATAAAGGCAAGTGTTTATTCGACTTTGCCATCAGGTCTTGAAACAACTATTAAGCTTAAGGTTGGTGAAGAGATCATTTCATCAGTAGTATTCGGAGCTTCCGATTATGTCACTGACGAAGAGCTTGGATGCAGTATTGCGGGAAACAACGTATGCATTTTTGACAAAGACGGACAGAAGATTTCAATGGGACAGTTGATCATAGAATAAAAAGGAAGAGCAAAAGTGAGTAAAAACATCGTAGAAATCAAGGCCATAGCATCAAGTGAAAGCTTTATTGAGGGCTTCGAACCTCAGAAGGCTCTGGACGGTGATCCGGGTACGGCGTGGAAAGCAGATCCGTATTTTAAGTGGATCATGCTTGATACGGGCAAGATTCATTACATTGATCATATTAATTTTATAACCGGCCATGGCGGAGAGTTTTATCATTATCATGTGGAATACAGTACCGATAGGATCAACTGGTATTTTGTCATGGAAAAAGATAATGATATGCCCGCTACGGAAACAGGAGATGATATAGCAATTGAGAAGGTTGCCAGATTTATAAGGATCACTGTTTCTTATTGCTCCGCGTCAAGCGTTGTGACCGTGGAGAATATTTCTGTACATGGCTGCTGCGTTTCTGAGGTAAAAGAGAATCTTGATATTACAGAGAACAGAGTAAAAGCAATCGAAGGAGAAATACAAGCGGGATTTGCTAGGATTGATGACTATGAGATAGATGATTCGTGGGAAGATGCTGTGGTCAAGGCGTCGCAGGCAGGAGCAGTACTTAAATTTTCCGATGTGTCTTTTGACGAAAAAGAGATTGATCAATTGAGGTTCTGCTTAGGTCTTCCCGTTAAGGACAAGATTTCATATGTGAATATTGAAGTGAGACTGGACGGAGTAACGGGGGAGAAAGTCGGAAATATCCATCTGTGCAGGCAGTATACGTATTTTACGGAACTTGCGATTGATATAAGAAGAGAAAACGGAGAGCTTGTTTCGGGTAAGCATGATGTGTATATCGTTGTGACACAGATTGATGCTCCCCAGAGCGTTGTTCTTTACTGGCTTAAATTTGACAGGCATCCGGAATTATCACCGGTTGCTACAGATTACAGAGAAGAACTTATTGAAGATGACGAACCGTATAAGATATTTTTTGGAAACATGCACTGTCACACAGGGCTTACGGATGGTTTCGGAACCGCAGAGCATGCCTATGACTATGCCAGAAACGTTGCGAAGTTAGACTTCTTGGGGATCACCGAACACAGCAATTGTTTGGATGAGATGTTCGACTGTAACAAGAGCTTTAAGTGGAGAGACTTAAAGCGTGCCTCTCAAAAAGCAACAGAAGACGGAAAGTTTGTCGGCTTGTATGGTTCGGAGACTACATGGTACAACCAGTTTGGTCATATGAATATTTATTGCGCAGATTTCTTCTTGAATTCATATGAGTTTAAATTCGATGAAGCGGGGGCTTATTACAGTAAGCTTAAGGAGTATGGCGGACTTATAAGTCAGTGGAATCATCCGTGGTCCTGTGGAAACAGACATTTTGATTTCTTTGAACCTTATGATGAAGAACTGGATAAGATAACTTACACGATCGAATTGAACAATGTGGAGTTATCGGGCGAAGATGTTATAAAGTATTATGTGATGGCACTTGATAAAGGCTGGCATCTTGCGCCTGTCGGCAATCAGGACAATCACGAAGAAAACTGGGGAACGCAGAACGGTATCAGGACCGGTGCAATTATAAGAAGGCTCACCGCTGCCGACATCTATGACGCGATGAAGAATCTTCGTACGTATTTTACGGGAACGCCCGGCTTTAGAGTTATGTATTCGATGAACGGAAACATACAGGGTTCGATCATCGAATGGCAGGACGACCTTGTTATTAATGTTAAGGCTTCTTGCGATGACGCGTGCAAGATAACCGAAGTACAGGTTTACGGAGAATATGGTAAGGTTATAGATAAAGTTTGCTGTGATGGTTATCTTATCGAAAAAAATATAAAAGTCTGGAACAGACAAAAATATTATTTTTTAAAGCTTGTACGAGAAGATGGACAGATTGCAGTAACTGCACCAATCTGGATTAAGTAAAACTTATCCGGGAAAAAGATTTTGCAAGTGGAGGAAAGAGTGTGAATGCAAGGATGATAGTTGAGCTAATGCCTTTTGCAATAGTGTTTTTAATTATTGCAGTGTTTGGTTATTTTATGCTCATGATTGCGAAGATTGAGAGGAAGGTGCTTAAGGACGATGTTTTATGTACCGACCCGGAGAGAGTGCGAAGTGCAAATCAGACATTGAAAGTATTGCGTTTACTGGCGCCTATAGAAATTGGTGCGATTTTGTTGTTGGTAATTTTTGCGATTGATCACTATTATCATGTGTTCAGAATTAATCCTGTCGGAGTTGGAATAACGGTGGGAGGATTACTGTTCACTTATATAGGAATTTTGTTTAGTAATAGCAATACCGATAAAAAAGCCAGATACACCGGGACTTGTGAGGGCGTTGTGGTAGGAGTGACATCATCCGAGGATTCTGAAGGGCATACAAGCTATTCTCCGGTGATTAAATATGTTGTAAATGGCCAAGAATACACATGCGGTTCAGGAGTGTCTACCAGTCGTAAGCAGGTTCCGGAAGTGGGAACAAATATTAATGTGTACTACGATCCCGAATGGCCCAAAGAAGCAGAGTCGGATTTTGAAAGAAAAATCGGCGGACAGTTCCCTGTATGGTTTCTCGCATTTGGTATTCCAATGATCCTAATAGGACTGTTTATATTAACGTTTGGCGAGGAGCTTTTAAGAATGCTTTAATGTAAGTTTATGAAATATAATTTCATTGACGGTAGGTTACATAAATGATAACCTTTTTATATGCGATTTGACTTGATTGAGAAATGACCTATAAGCGCATTCATTTTTTCATCGATGAATGATTATAGGTCATTTTTTAGTTGAAGACGCAACTCGTTCGAGGGGATTTATAAACAGGGGAATTTATAAAGTGGAGGAATAAGGGATGAGAAAAGCAAGTCGAAGAACGCTTTCTTTAGTGTTGTCTTTTTTGATGACACTATCTGTTGGTGTGTGTGATTTTTCTCTTGTATCTTTTGCAAAAGAGGAATCGACAAAGACCAATCATGTATGGACATCAATCAATCTTGAAGATATTTCCGCGGATGATTCCATAGCTATTACTATGACTACGGAGGATGGCGAGACCTATGTGCTTCCGAGTTTAGAAGCAACAAATTCAGGCCCTGTAGCTAAGCTTTCTACTGTTGAGAATGGCTCCTTGACAATTTCTGATGGCAAGGACGGTGACTATGCATGGAAGATCACCAAGCACACTGTTACCACTAAGTCCAAGAAGAATGACCAGAATGATTCCGAGCCCAAGGAAGATGAAGTGCTTCAGGGATCACTGGAGGCTTCTACGGAGAAATCCGACAGTGCAGGAACCGGTATTAGTACTGAAGAAGATAATTCTAAAGATGATACTGATAAATCCGAAGGTGAAAAGAATAATACCGAGGATGAAAAGAATAATACCGAGGAAGAGAAAGGGAACACTGTAACGGCTGCGAAGAATGTTCTTGCCACGACTCCCGCTGCGGATAAAACAGAAACTGCGGACGAAACAGACCCCCAAAATGCAACCGAACCTAAAGAAACAGAAGAAAGTGCTGAGGTTGAAAAGGTGGAAGAGTACTATACCATCTCTTCAGGCTCAAATCAGCTGATTACCAATGCCGATAACAACGGCGTCAGAGTAAAAGCCAAGTCCGATGATGAAGTGGGCGCAAAGTGGAAAATAGACAAGGGATACCTTTGTGCAGTGGATCCAAAAGACGTAACAAGGTATCTTGGAGTATACAACAAGACTGATTTCAGAGCATATAAATTGGGTAAAGAGGGTGCTTTTCCCGGCAATATCAAGGATCAGACCCTTGGATTTTACAAGCTTACAGATCAGACAATCGGCGGAGAAGTATCTGTTCCCAAGGCATCAATAAAGAGCGGTGAATCTGTAGATTACGGTGCAGAGATCACTCTTACTTGTGCTACAGAAGATGCGAAGATTTATTACAATACAAACGATACGGAGAATTATTCTCCATATGTAGAGCCCATCAAGGTAAACAAAGATCTCACCATCCATGCTTATGCTCAAATAGGTGAAGAAGAAACCGGGGAGAAGAGTGAGACAGTTTCTTTTGAATATACGCTCAAAAAAGGTGTGAAGATCAAGGACTTAACTTCTCTTATCGACGGACAGGAGTTTGTCCTTGTAAATGGTGATAAGGCAGCTATGTCCAACAGCGCTACCGACAAAAAGCTTTCTCCTGTGGCAGTAGAACTTGACAGTGACAATGTGCTCACATGCAAGGAAGACATTGAGAAACTTGCCACACTCAAGCTTGAGAAAAAGAGTGATGATTCAGAGGCGTACTACATTACAACCGAGTTTACGGATTCTGAATCCGGGGAAACAGCGGAGTATTATCTTACTTCCGGAGCAACAGGAAGTGAGCTGTACTTTACAAAGGCTCCTGAGAATAAGGAAGAAAGAGACGATCTTGGTCTTTGGACTTTTGAGGATCTTGAGGACGGCAACTTCAGACTTAAGAACGTAAAGGCTCTTTTTAACTCAAGTAAGCCACAGTATTTGGAGTACTATTCCAAGGCTTTTACAACATACAGCTACAATAGTACAAAAGATAACGTATATGTTTTTTCGGCTTATACAACTCCCGGTGAGGGTGAGGAAGTTAATTCTTATGAGAGCGATCCCGATACCGAGCTCATAGTGGCTCAGTGGGGAGGAGGCGCCGAGTATCCTAAGGTTGAAGATACAGATAAGTACATCTACGCCGATCTTTACGAGACCAACGACATGAAGGATACGGATTCCAAGTACAGTGTTGTTGTGGGCGGAAATGTGTCTGTGCCATATACTTCAGCCGCGGCTGCAAACACGGGCTCCACCAATTATTACATGGGCTCTAAGGGTGTGGTAAGTAAAGACGATTATATTCAGATGGAATTCCCCACGCAGGGATTTGCGGATATGAAGCTTGGCTTCCGCATGCGTTCATCCAATACTGCGGTAGGTGCATATCAGCTTCAGTATTCCACTACAGGTGAAGACGGAAGCTTCAAGAATATCAAAGACGGATCTTATAAATACAGCATAACTGTCTATAAAGACGACAAGCCATCCGAGAAAAAAGGTGACGGTGAGATTAATGATGGTATAGCCAGAACCTCTTTAGCACCTGCCAAGGAAGTGTCCTTTGAGTTCAAGATTCCGGAGGGTGCCAACAACAAAGAGAAGGTATACATAAGACTTGTTCCTGCTACAACTCTTTCTGCAAAGGGAGATAAAGATGCGGGACCGGGCGGTGTCAACAGAATAGACAGCGTTATGGTTTTGGGACATCCTATTGTTTCGGATGACATCTGCGGACATATTGTTGCGGATCCTTCCAGCGGAGAGGTTGCTGAAGGCACTAAGATAGCTCTTTCTACCAGAACCGAAGGTGCGGATATTTATTACTCTGTAAACGGCGGAGATGAAGTAAAGTATGATGCCGATGCCAAGGTAACACTTGATGAGCTTCCTGCCATCATCCGTGCATATGCTACCAAAGATGGTATGGGAAACAGCATTACATCAGTTTATCAGTACAAACAGGCTCAGGTTGCTACAGTAACGGCTAATCCCAACGGCGGTGCCATTGCCCAGAGTCAGAAGATCACATTGAAGACCAAGACAGAAGGCGCCACCATTCTTTACAGATACAAGACCAAGTCAGAGATTGCCAAGGAAGATAAAGATGGTACTTCAGGAAATACCGAAGCAGGCGATCTGATTGAGGAAGAAACAGAAGATAATCATCATGACTGGAAGGAATATACAGAGCCCTTTACAGCCAAAGAGCTTCCGGCTCAGATTCAGGTAAAAGCAGTAAAAGAAGGTTATCTTGACAGTGCTGTTTCTACCCTCAAGTTTACTAAGCGTGTAAACGAAAGGGACAACATATACTTTGGACAGATCCACGCACATACCAATATTTCCGACGGTGCGGGATCTTTGGAAGATGCTTACGATCATGCCAAAAACGTCGATAATCTTGATTTCATCATCATTACCGATCACTCCAATTCGATCGATAATGAGAGCGAATCTAAGATTACAGAGAACGTAGACAAGAGTCCAAGCGATGAGTGGACATACGCTCACAACCTGGCAAAGCAGAAATCAACCGAGGACTTTACTTGTGCATACGGATACGAGATGACCTGGTCCAACGGCCTTGGTCACATGAATACCTTCAATACAGAAGGTTTCCAGAGTCGTACACAGAGTGAGTACAGCGCATATGCAACTGCCCTTAACAATTACTACAGTGCACTCAGAACCGCACCTGATTCTATCAGCCAGTTCAATCACCCGGGTACAACCTTCGGTGATTTCCAAGATTTTGCGTATTACTCAGAAGAAAACGACAACCTTATTACTATGATAGAGGTTGGTAACGGTGAAGGAGCTATCGGTTCTTCGGGTTACTTCCCTTCATACGAGTACTACATTCGTGCACTTGATAAGGGATGGCACGTTGCACCTACCAACAACCAGGATAACCACAAGGGACTTTGGGGCGATGCCAACACAGCCCGTACGGTTATGCTTGCTGACACCAACACTGAAGAAGCTATATACGATGCGATGAGAAATTATCGTATCTATGCAACAGAGGACAACGATCTTTCCATCTACTACACATTGGATGGAAATGTAATGGGATCGATCCTTGATAAAGAAGCAGTTGGAGACACGGTAGAGATCAAGGCTGACATCAAGGAGCCTACAGACAAGGCAATCGGTAAGGTTGAGCTTATCGTTAACGGCGGACAGGTAATCAGCTCTATTAATGTCGATAAGACAGAAGCAACAGTTAAGTTTACAGCACCTTCGGCATATTCATATTACCTTATCAAGGTTACCGAAGGTGATAAAGATATCGCCGTAACAGCACCTGTATGGGTTGGCGAAGTTGAGGCTTGCGGAATCAATAAGACCTACACCGATACGGTTCTTCCCGTAGCAGGCGAGGAGCTTGATGTAAACGTTGAATTCTACAACAACGAGAAGACATCTCTTGAGATCAACAACATCAAAGTTGAGCTCAGTGACGTTGACGGCAAAGTTACACCTGTTTCAGAGGTTACAGGTGAAGAAGCCAAGGTAAAAGAGATTGCTTCAAACGGCACTGCAACGTATCAGACAAAATATACTTATGACCAGGCGGGGCAGGTAACATATCAGATCACTGTGAACGCAACCCTTGACGGTGTTGAGAAGGTTTACAAGGATAAACTGACTGTTAACTATGTTCTTCCCAAGATGGTTTCGGAAGTTATCATAGACGGCACTCATGCCAACGACTATGTATCCGGCTACTATACCGACAATGTATCTGCATTTGTAAATCTGTGTGCCGGAAACAACATCCGTGCGAGAGTCATCAAAGACGAGATCACAAGCGAAATGCTTAGTGACTGTAAATTGCTTGTTATTTCAGCTCCCGCCAAGAGTGACGAAAGATCCGGATTGTACAAGGCTTCACACTATAGCGATGAATTTATCGAGCTTGTAAAAGATTATGTGCAAGCCGGTGGCTCAGTGATTATCTGCGGTTTGGCAGACTACAAGGATTCAACAAGTGTCCAGACGGCAACAGAGCAGAACAAGCTTCTCTCAGCTATGGGATCAACAATCCGTATGGGTTCCGATGAGGTCTGTGATGATACCAATAACGGCGGACAGGTGTACAGAATGTATCCCACAAACTTCAACCTTGAATCGGATCTTCTTGCAGGAATCAAGAACGGTCAGGTATATAGCCAGTACTCAGGATGTTCCGTTGATATATCCTCCGCTACGGCAACAGATTTTGTTGATGAAGCAGAGTGGCTTGTAAAAGGCTTTGATACCACATATTCTGTGGATTGCAAAAGCGAAAGCGGAGCAAGTCAGGGAAGCGCATTACCGAATGCCGTTGTCGGTATCAAAAACGATAATGAAGGAGACATTACTTTCCTTGCCCGCCAGAAAACTAAGGCAGGCGGACAGATCATCGTCGGAGGTGGAGTATTCCTCTCAGACTTTGAGGTAAAGGCAGAGATTGACAACAACGATTCACTTCCTTATGCGAACTACACTATTGTAAACAACATCATCCAAGGAGCTACGGTTAATCTCGAAACAACCACCATCGCGGATGCAAGAAAAGGTAAGATGAATGAAGTCTTCGCAGTGGAAGGCTATGTAACATCGGGAACAGACAACGAGAATACCACGTTCTTTGATACTATCTACATCCAGGATGAGACAGGTGGAATGGATATATTCCCCTACGCAACTCCAGGACTTAAGATCGGTACCAAGATGCGTATCGTAGGATTCCTTGCTCAGTATCAGGGAGATCTTGAGCTCAAGGTTATTTCCGCCAAGGCGCTTAATGATGCGCCTAAAGTATGGGAGCCCAAGGTGGTTGATACCAAGACTGCCATGGACTACGACAAGCTTGGCGGTCAGCTTCTTCAGACAACAGGAGAAGTAACGAGAGTTACCAATAACGCTGATGGAACAGTTGCAGAATTCTGGCTCAAGGACTCAACGGGAAAAGAGGCTGCAATCTTCATCGACGGATATATTAAATCCGGAACTACAGGTAAGAACACTCTCGGTGATTTTGTAAAGAAAGGTGCCAATGTAACGGCAGCAGGTGTTCTTTACAAGCATCCCGAAGGAAAATCGGATGTCTCCGTACCTGTATTCAGAGTACGTAACTGTGATGATATTTTCCTTGCAAAAGAATCTTCTTCCGGAAACCAAGGTGGCGACGATTCATCAGATAACGGATCTACAAATTCCGGATCGTCACATGGTAACGGCGGATCAGGTTCGGATTCTAACGGATCGGATACAGGAAATACGACTCCTAATACAGGAGCGGCAACCGCAGCATCAAGTGGCGCTAGTATAGCAGATGCCGCAACTGCAAGCAGTACGGGAACCGGTGAACAGATAACAACAGGTCAGACCGGTTCAACCGGTACAGATTCATCTCATTCAAACGGCGGCGGTAATTCACAGCAGGACAACGCCGGTGAAGGTGGAAATTCGCAAGTATCGGAAGGAGATAACGGCGGAAACGGTGGTGATAATAACTCTCAGCAGGTTGATGTTCAGGCAGGCGGAGATGATCAGCTAGGTGATCAGGTAACACCTCCTACAGACAATAAGCCCGGTATTCCTGTAGTGCCTGTGGCAGTAGGACTTGGTATAATAAGTGTTGCCGCAGTAACTGTAGTTGTAGTTAAAGTAACCTTAGGAACCACCATAGCAGCTTCCGCAGCATCGGGAAGTAAGCTTGCGGGATTGCTGGTTAAGCTACTACACATATTTGGAAAATAAAAAATGAAAAAAGAACTGATGATAAAGATAGTATCAGTCCTTGTATTTATAGCCTTGAGTATTGGCGTAGTAATCTATGCCAATACCGATAGGCCAAGATACACTATTACAGAGAACTCCGGCACCGAATATGAGACTGCCAGAGTTCTTTCTGTAATTGAGGATAATACTGTCGTAGATAAAACTGTAGAAAATCAAAAGAAGGGTAGCACCGAGCTTAAGATAAAGATCCTTACAGGCCGCTATAAAGGTGACGTCTGTACAGTCACCAATTATTATAGTTCGCTCTACAATGTGGATGTTAAAAAAGGCGATACTGTAAGCGTCAGAATTGATACATCAGCAGAACATACCTATTCCGTAAGCATATACAATTACAATCGCATTCCGTTAACGATAGGGCTTGTGATAGTATTTTTTGCTGTGCTGTTACTTATGGGAGGTAAGCAGGGACTAAAGGCATTTGTCGGACTTTTATATACAGTGCTTGCGATTTTCTTTGTACTCCTTCCGCTTATATACAAAGGTTTTCCGGCTATACCTGTAACTATAGCAATTATCTTTGTCACATCTGTAGTCTGCTTCTTGCTTATAGGTGGAATTTGTAAAAAGACAGTCTCGGCTGCACTGGGGTCACTTGCAGGTGTGCTGATAGCAGCAATTCTTGGAACGATTTCCGCAAAACTTGGCGGAGTAACAACCTTTCAGATGGATGAAGCAGAGGCACTTCTTCTTGTAAAGTCTACAAGTGCGCTTAAGATGTCAGGTCTTTTTATCAGCGGAATATTGATAGCAGCAATGGGCGCTGTGATGGATATAGCCATGACTATTTCATCGGCTATTGAAGAGATTCATCTTGCCAATAACAAGGCAGGATTTAAAGAACTCTTTAGATCCGGAATGAATATCGGAAAAGACGCCATGGGCACAATGGCAAATACTTTGATACTTGCATATGCAGGTGGTGCACTCAATATGATGCTCTTAATTTATTCATACGGAGTATCTTTTATCCAACTCGTCAACACGGATTTTGTAGCCATCGAGATCATACGAGCTATAGCGGGTTCAGTCGGAATCATCGGAACCGTACCTTGCGTTGCCGCTGTCGGCGCGTATCTATATAGTAAGAGGGCATAGCATCACCAATCCGAACCCCAGTCGGTATTATCTGAATCCCATGTGTCGTTGTCGCCCCAGTCATAGTCAGAATCAGAGTCATTATCCGACGAGACGTGGTATCTGTCATAAAAAGATGTATCATTCCAGTTGGTGGTATCCATTGATTGATCCCAGTTCCTGGAAATGTAGTAGTCGTCATAGTTTGACGATATTTCTCTTGGGATGGGATCGTTTTGGCTGATCTCTACCCAATTGTCGGTGTCGTAGTAAAACCAATGATCATCGTAATTGTAATATACGCCATGACCATATCTGTAGTATCCGTTGTGATCGGGGAAGCTCATGATCAAGGCGATACCAAACAGGATGCAGAACGCGGCTATTGATATGGAAATTATTTCCATTAGGGGGAGAGAGCGTTGATTTTTAGTCGTGCTTGAAGTGCTTGAAGGCACAGAACGTGTTACGGAAGTTGATTTTTTTCTTCCGGAACAGTTTTTCTGATGAACGATCTCATCTTTAAGTCTTTGAAGAAGCTCATTTACAGCGTATTCTTCATCGGCACCTTTATAGCGGACGGCTCTTGAACCGTCTGCTTTGTTTTTGTAGACAACAAAATCTCCGTTATCATCCTTATAGATTCCAAATGCTTTGGGCTTCTTATAATCCACGCCAATAAAAAAGCGAGTTACTTCAGGAGCAGGAAGCTTCCTGTCTTTGTACCACTTCTTTAATTCTTCAATGGTCTTGGGGCCCTTTTCATTCTTGTGTGATGGATTTGGGGCGCTGCAGTCGGGACATGCATGTTAAGTATCCTCGTAAGTATTTCCGCAATAATCACATTTAATCTTCATAAGGAATCCTCTCGGAGATTATCTTATACTTAAAAATTTCCAATTTCTTTTATCAGATACAAAGATCCTGCAATGCAGATAACTTCATTCTCCTGAAGAATTCGGTCGTACGATATCTCTTTTTCTATTATAATCGCTTCGACGCCGCGAGTGTTAATCATTTTTGCAAGATCTAAAGGATTCATGGTTCTTTTGTTCGGAACCGCGGTAACGTAGCATTTATCGGCTATAGGCATAAGTTCATCCAGGATAATATCCACTTCTTTATCCGCAAGAAGTCCGAGTATAAACGTTATCTTTTTACCCGGAAAATATTCTTCCAAAGATTGCCTAAGGACCGCTGCGCCCTGTCTGTTGTGTCCGCCGTCGATGATGACATACGGATTTTCTCTTACGATCGTAAAGCGTCCGAACCACTCGGTTTTAGCTATTCCCTGTTCTATAGCATCATCGGAAATCTTATAGCCTTTTTCCCTTAGTTTAATGCAAGTGCATATTGCCTGCGCAGCGTTATCGATCTGGTAGGTTCCGAGGAGCTTTGTTCTGCAAGTAACTCCGTTAAATTCAAACACCTGCTCCTGCAAACTTCTCTCGATCACTTTGGGAGAATCAAAATATACAAGACGAACGGCTTTTTCAGAGCATGTCTTTTCAAGAACATCTTTAACTTCGCGATCCTGCATAGGAGAAACGACAATTGTGCCTGTCTTTATTATCCCCGCTTTCTCGGTAGCAATCTCGGTAAGTGTGTTTCCGAGGATCGACATGTGATCGTAGCTGATCGGAGTTATAACCGTAGCAAACGGAGCCGGGATTACGTTGGTCGTATCAACACGTCCGCCGAGACTTACTTCCATAACAACGATATTGCAGTTCTTTTCCCTAAAATAAAGAAAAGACATTGAGGTCAGAATCTCATATTCGCTTGGATATATTCCTTCAGAGGCAAGCTCGTCATAAGCGGGCTTTACCATGGAAAAGATTTCCGCAAAATCCTCATCCGTGATATCAACGTTATTTACCTTAAAGAGTTCGTTGTACCTAAATAAAAAAGGAGAAGCAAAAGTTCCGACGGTCTTTCCGGCTTCCAAAAGGATTGATGTTATGTAAGCGACGGTAGACCCTTTTCCGTTGGTGCCCGCAACATGAATATATCTTAGCCCGTATTGGGGGTTGCCGAGCTTCTCAAGAAGAGAAAGCTCGGCGTCCAATGAAAAGAAATCTTTCTTTGGATCTTTATTATCTTTTGGTGGTTCAAAATGAGGCAATTCCTCAAAAAAAGAAATTGCCTCTTTATAGTTATACTTCTGCATAATCTTTGATCCTGGATATTGCAAATAAGAAAATTGATAATAAGATGTAGTTGATCGGTATCATGGCCAGTTCTTTAGGAAGTCTCGCCATAAGTGTGATAAAAAAGCCTTTTTTGATGTACATGAAGTCAAGCCAGAATGTATTCATGATAATTCCGACAACAAGAGTATGGATAAGTAAAGCAACGAGTATTCTTACGGGATGGAGCTCTTTTTTATAAAGGATTGCTCCGAAGATAAGGCCGCTTACAATTCCGCTTATGGTAAAACCGGGGAAAAAGGGGCCTGTGGGTTTTACGAGGTAGCCTCCGATATCAATAAGTGCGCCGACAACAGCTGCGATTCCGGGGCCGAGGGACATGCCGGCTACAGCGATCGGGAGTGACCCGAAGCGGATCTCAATGATCTGGCTGATGGGAATCTTAAATAATCCCAGTATTATTCCTACTGCCGTGAGCATGGCAGCAAGGGTGAGTATTCTTGTTTCTTTTAATTTATTCATATAAATACACCTCCTTGCAGTTTCCTTTTTACTACAACGGAGGTGCTTAACACTTCGCTATGTAGCAGCGGGATGCGACCATAAAACCGCGGACAAAACCTTCGTCTAAATGACAACTCCCTGTTCACTTAGCACTTGACGCTTTACAGTCTACTCTGCATTCTTAATTTCTTCTGTATTATAGGTGTAACTCGGATTAATATCAAGTATACTGTTATTAATCTATTTTTAATCTTACTCCAAGGATTGTTTAATTTACGGACTATATATTTGTCATTGTAAACAAAAACAATCTTTCCTAATGAGGAGAAAGGGAACACAAAATGGATGAATTTGAAAAGATTGAAAAATTAAGAACAAGAGCAGATGTAAGCTATGAAGAAGCAAAAGCAGCACTCGGCGAAGCAAACGGAGATTTACTTGATGCAATGATAATACTTGAGAAGCAAGGCAAGGTCAAAGGACCCGAGCAGCAAGTACACTCCACGGAATATACCACGGATGCATCTTATGAGATGGTTCCTGTTGGCAAAGCGAAAGCTTGCAGTGGTGATTTCGGAAAGAAGGTAAAAGAATTCCTTAAAAGAGCCATTGATTTTCTTTCAAACAATTATGTTGAGATTACACGTAAAGGCGAGCACGTTATCAATATTCCACTTTGGCTTGCGATCCTTACACTCATCTTTGGATGGTGGGCAGTACTCGTTCTAATAGTTGTTTCATTGTTCTTTGACTGGAATTATAAATTTTACGGAAAAGATGACCTCAAGAAGGTCAATGATGTAGTAGATAAAGCAAAGGAAACAGCCGAGCAGGTAAAAGACAGTTTCCGTGAGGAGTAATGCATGGCAGCGCATTTACTGATTGTAGAAGATGAAGAAAAACTGGCAAGATTCGTTGAGCTGGAATTGCAGCACGAAGGATATGAAGTCAGCAAAGCCTTTGACGGAAGAGAAGGACTTAAGATGGCAATAGAAGGAGACTACGATCTCATTCTTTTGGACATCATGTTGCCGGGGCTCAACGGTCTTGAAGTTTTACGGCGCCTTATGCAGGATAAGCCGACACCTACAATATTGTTGACCGCAAGAGATGCGGTGATGGATAAAGTATCGGGACTCGATGGCGGGGCAGTGGATTATATCACCAAGCCCTTCGCCATCGAAGAGCTCCTTGCCAGGATCAGAGTTGCGCTTAAACTCCACGGTAAGAATGCCGCGGGAGCTTTAAATACCAATGATACCGAGCAAAATTCCGACGGTATCTACACCTGGCAGAAACTTAGACTTGATGAAAAGAAACGAGAAGTTACTTACGATGGACATGGCATTACCTTGACCAATCGTGAGTTTTTGATGCTTGAAATGCTACTCAAAAACAAAGACATCGTTCTTTCCAGAGACACACTTCTTGAGAAAGTATGCGGCTATGATTATGTGGGAGAGACCAACATGATCGACGTGTACATAAGATATCTGCGCTCCAAGATTGACGACGTCTATGATGTAAATATGATCACAACCGTAAGGGGAGTGGGTTATGTCATCAAATCCGAACAACAATAATAACCGCCCGTCCAAAAATATGAAGTCCATCGCACACCGTATTGTGTGGATGATCTCAAGAACCAAGCTTGAGTTGTACTTTAAGATGGACTTTCTTATCTTTGTACTTCTTAATGTTTTCTGGGCGTATATGAAAGAACTCGAAGTTATAGGAAGCTTCGCATTTAAAAGACACAGAGATTTTATCGTTGAAAACGGCTTGATAACGGATCTCGCGTACCGAGTCAGATCAATGGACGGTAAAGTGCTTATGACCGTCGGCTTTTTTGACGTGTTTGCCAGAATAGCAATTCTGGTAGGTGCACTTTATTTATTGCAGCTGTTGGGAGTTCTGATCTCCCTTCCGTCTGTGTCTTCAAGAGCACACAGAACATTGTCTCCCCTTAGGGATGTGGCAGAGAAAGCCGATGAGCTCAACAGACTTGCTTTTTCCGAAGATAAATACAGACTGATCGAGGATGCCATAGAGCACGTAGCGCCCGATGAGAATCAGTATGTTTACCTTCATGATCAAGAGCTTTTGGGAGTAGAGCAGTCTGTCAATCATTTGATAGAAAGGTTAAAAGATTCATACAGGCAGCAGGCGCGTTTTGTAAACGACGCATCACATGAGCTTAGGACACCTATCGCCGTGATTCAGGGCTATGCACAGATGTTGGAGCGCTGGGGAACCTCCGATGAAAAAGTACTTGATGAATCCATTTCCGCTATTTCTCATGAAGCGGATCACATGAACCGTCTTGTAGAGCAGCTTCTTTTTCTTGCAAGAGGCGACAGCGGAAAGACTGTATTGTCAAAAGAGCCTGTGTCGCTCGGTAATCTTATGCAGGAAATATACGAAGAGTCCTTTATGATAGATGAAACGCATCCCTATAGGTTCCGTAAGAGCGAAGAGGATGTTGTGGTAGACGCCGACCGAATGCTTTTAAAACAGGCAGTCAGAATACTTGTGGACAACGCTGCCAAGTATACCAATCCCGGAGATGAGATCATACTTGGAGTCGGAATGACCGAAGACGATCGCCCGTATCTCATGGTTCAGGACATGGGTATCGGTATGTCGCAGGCTGATGTGGAGCACATGTTTGAGCGATTCTACCGCGCCGATAAAGCAAGAACATACGACGGAACGGGCCTTGGTCTTTCCATAGCCAAGTGGATAGTAGACAGGCACGGAGGTCATTTCGAAGTACTTTCCAGAACGGAGCTGGGAACGCGTATCATGATAGTTCTGCCTTAATGTAAGGGGAAAGGCAGTGGGTATACAGAATACGAGTGATGCTAAAGGAGGAAAGAACATGCCGATTCAAGCTGCATTTATGGTACCGCATCCGCCGCTTATCGTTCCGCAAGTCGGAAGAGGCGGAGAGGATCAGATCATCGAGACAACGAGGGCTTATGAAAAAGTCGCCGAAGAGGTGGCGGCGCTTAAGCCTGACACAATAATAATCACAAGTCCGCATTCTGTGATGTATGCGGACTATTTCCATATATCTCCCGGCCGCGCAGCGACGGGAGATTTTGGTGCGTTTGGGGCACCCGACGTTAAATTTAACGAGGATTATGACTACGAGCTTGCAGACCTGATCCGAATGAAAGCTGACAGCATAGATTTTCCTGCGGGAACAATGGGTGAAAGAGATCCGTCTTTGGATCACGGAACCATGGTTCCCCTTTGGTTTGTAAGAAAGAAATATACCGGCGGAAAGATAGTGAGGATAGCTCTTTCGGGACTTCCGCTTACCGATCACTACAGATTCGGGAAGCTCATAGCGGAGGCGGTTAATGAATCCGGAAAAAATGTTGTCTTTATAGCAAGCGGCGATCTTTCGCATAAGCTTCAGAGCTACGGACCATACGGTTTTGCTAAAGAAGGTCCCGAGTATGACGAACGGATCATGGAAGTGTGCGGAAATGCTGATTTCGGTAAGCTCCTTGAATTTGATGAAAACTTCTGTCAAAAAGCAGCGGAATGCGGTCACAGATCTTTTGTGATAATGGCGGGAGCTTTTGACGGACTTGGGGTTAAAGCTACCAAGCTGTCACATCAGGATGTCACGGGCGTTGGCTACGGAATCTGTACTTTTTATCCTGAGAAAGAAGATGACAACAGACATTTTCTTAGAGACTTTGAAAAAAGAATTTTAAAAGAATGCAAGGAGAAAGCTGATTCAAGTGATGAGTATGTAAGGCTTGCAAGGGCGAGCGTTGAGTCTTGGGTCAAGTATCATGTTGAGCTTGAAGTGCCGGATGATCTTCCTTCTGACATGCTTTCAAGAAGCGCAGGCACTTTTGTTTCCATTCATAAGCTTGGGCAGCTCCGCGGCTGCATAGGCACAATTGCAGCAACTCAAGATAATATCGCAAAAGAGATAATTCAAAACGGAATAAGTGCATGCAGCAGAGATCCGAGGTTTGACCCGATAACGGAAGACGAACTTAAATTCCTTGATATAAGTGTTGATGTTCTTGGTGATACTGAAGACATAGATTCGCCGGATGAACTTGATGTTAAGCGCTACGGCGTTATAGTGAGCCACGGATACAAGAGGGGACTCCTTCTTCCGAATCTCGACGGCGTTGACACGATAGAGCAGCAGATAGATATAGCAAGGCAAAAGGGCGGAATCCGTGAGGATGAACCTTATACATTGCAGCGATTTGAAGTTGTGAGGCACTACTGATCGCTTGAATCAAAGCGCTTTGTCACGGATAGACGGTAGGAGGAAATATGGCAAATTGTCACGTGTGTTTCAGACACTGCGAGATAAATGAAGGCGAGCTTGGCTTTTGCGGTGCAAGGACTGTAAGAGACGGCAAAGTTGTGGCGTATAACTATGGGAAAGTATCAAGCCTTGCGCTTGACCCTATAGAGAAAAAGCCTTTGAATAATTTTTTCCCCGGAAGCTATATTTTGTCGGTAGGAAGTTTTGGTTGCAATCTTCGTTGCCCTTTTTGCCAGAATAATGAGATCTCATGGTCGGAAGAAGCAAAAATGTATGCGAAGGATGCGGAAGTTATAACACCCAAAGAGCTGGTTGAGATTGCGATTGAAACAAAAGCCAAAGGGAATATCGGTATCGCTTTTACCTACAACGAGCCGCTTGTCGGATATGAATTTGTTCTTGATACGGCAAGGCTTGCCAAAGAGCATGATCTAAAAACCGTCATGGTAACGGCGGGAACGGCAGAGCTTTCTGTTCTTGATGAGCTTGCTCCGTATATCGATGCCATGAACATCGATCTGAAAGGCTTTACGGATGATTATTATCAAAGAGTTATCGGTGGAAACAGAGAGCAGACGATGGCTTTCATAGAAGGGGCGGCGAAGAATTGTCACGTGGAGCTTACTACCCTTATTATTCCCGGTGAGAACGACAGCGAAGAAGAGATCAGAGAATTATCCAAGTGGGTAAAAGACTTGGAAGTAATTACAGGTAAAAAAATTCCTCTTCATATCTCCAGATTTTTCCCAAGATTTAAAATGACGGACCGTGACGCGACGGATGTTCAAAAGGTCTATCGTCTTGCCGAGGTGGCAAGAGAAAATCTTGAATTTGTATATACAGGTAACTGTTAGAATTTAAGATTAAAAAATCGGGGCGTCTATGGTAGAATAAATCTCGATAGTTCTAAATAATAGAACAAAAAGAGGAGATGAAAAAATTGAAGGACTTTTTGAAGAGGAAAGACATTGAGATTTCCTTAAAACGTTACGGTATTGATGCGCTCGGTGCGATGGCACAGGGACTTTTTTGTTCACTTCTTATCGGAACAATTATCAATACCATCGGAACACAGTTTCAGATTCCGTTTTTGATGCAGAATGTTGCAACAGTGGCAGGAGTTGACTACACGGTAGGCGGACTTGCTTCCGCAATGAGCGGACCTGCTATGGCGGTGGCAATAGGATATGCACTTAAGTGTCCGCCACTTGCTCTTTTTTCTATGATCACTGTAGGATTTGCTGCTAACGCACTCGGCGGAGCGGGCGGTCCTCTCGCAGTACTTTTTGTAGCTATTATCGCTGCAGAGTTTGGTAAAGCTATTTCAAAGGAGACCAAGGTTGATATCCTTGTAACTCCCCTTGTTACTATAGGTGTGGGCGTGCTTTTGTCATGGCTCATCGCACCACCGCTCGGAAAAGCGGCTATGGCTGTGGGTAACGTTATCATGTGGGCCACAGAGCTTCAGCCTTTCCTTATGGGAATCCTCGTTTCCGTAGTTGTGGGCATGGCGCTTACACTTCCTATTTCATCGGCAGCTATCTGTGCAGCGCTTGGTCTTACAGGTCTTGCAGGCGGAGCAGCGGTTGCGGGATGTTGTGCTCAGATGGTCGGATTCGCCGTTATCTCTTTCAAGGAGAATAAGTGGGGCGGCCTTGTTTCACAGGGTATCGGAACATCAATGCTTCAGATGGGTAACATCGTTAAGAATCCCAGAGTATGGATCGCACCTACACTTGCATCTGCGATCACAGGACCTATCGCAACTTGCATCTTTAAGCTCAAGATGAACGGCGCACCTGTTTCATCAGGTATGGGAACTTGCGGACTTGTTGGTCAGATCGGTGTATATACAGGATGGGTTAATGATATCGCAGCGGGTACCAAGACAGCTATCACAGGATTTGACTGGCTTGGACTTGTACTTATTTCTTTTGTACTTCCCGCAGTTTTATCTCTTATCATTCACACCGGCGTTGTTAAGCTCGGATGGGTAAAAGAGGGCGATCTTAAACTCTGATCCAAACGGAGAAATGTATGTCCAAAGAGTGGATAATATATGTGATAGTGGTGGCTGCAATCGTTTTGATCGCGGCTGCCATTGTCCGTTTTTTAAAAAAGGTTAGAATGAGGCCTCTTCCGATGGATGAAATGGAAGGGCATGATTTCGAATATTATTGCGCTGATCTTTTAAAAGCCAACGGTTTTGCAGAGGCTGTAGTTACCAAAGGAAGCGGAGATTTCGGGGCGGATATCCTTGCAGAGAAGGACGGCATTACATACGCCGTTCAGTGTAAGTGTTATGATAAACCTATCGGAGTCAAAGCGGTTCAAGAGGTGTATGCGGGCCGAGATTATTATGGCAAGATGGTCGGGGTGGTTATGACCAATCAGTATTTTACACAGCCGGCGGTCGATCTTGCGCAGAAGCTTAACATAATGTTGTGGGACAGGGGTTACCTGGACAGTATGGATAAGGATAAATGAAGATAAAGATAGACGATGATTTTGATCTTGAAAAGATAGCCGAAAGCGGGCAGTGTTTTCGTTTTAATAAATGCGGAGACGGCTACAGCGTTAACGCTTCGGACAAATATCTTTTTATAAAAGAAATTGCTCCTTGCGAGTATGAATTTGACTGTTCAAAAAAAGATTTCGAAGAGTTCTGGAAGAACTATTTCGATCTTGAAACTTCTTATAAAGATATAAGGGGACTGATAGACAAAAAAGACGAATATCTGAAAAGCGCCGCCGAGTACGGCAAGGGTATTCGCATTCTCAGACAGGATCCTTGGGAGATGCTGATTTCTTTTATCATCTCTCAGAGAAAAAACATTCCTGCGATCAAGGCTTCAATCGAGAAGCTGTGTGCACTTGCAGGAAAAAAGATTGGAACTGAAAAAAACGCCAATGGCGATAATATATATGCTTTTCCGACGCCGGGTGAGATAGCAAAGTTATCTGATAAAGAGCTTTCTTCCTGCGGGCTCGGGTATAGAGACAAGTACGTTAAGAAGGCTGCAAGTGATGTTCTGTCAGGAGAAGCAGAGCTTTATAAGTGGCAGGATCTAACGGATGACGATCTGATGGAAAGGCTTCTGAAACTCTTTGGGGTTGGAGTTAAAGTGGCCAATTGTGAGATACTCTTTGGGTATCACAGATTGGATGCTTTCCCAAAAGATGTATGGATCAACAGAGTTTTGGAATTAAAATATCCAGAAGGCTTTAACTTTGACAGACACAAGCCTTATAATGGAGTAATGCAGCAATACCTGTTCTTTTATTCAAGAAGTAACGGGCTTGCGTAAGAAGGTATTTTATAGAAAAAAGGGGACCATAGTATGAGCAATATTAAAGAAGCTATTCAACAAGGAAAAACTTACCTAGGCATCGAGTTTGGATCAACCAGGATCAAAGCGGTGCTGACGGATGAAAATTACAACCCGATCGCTTCGGGTGGTCACAACTGGGAGAATCGTCTCGAGAACGGTGTGTGGACATACACTCTTGATGACGTTTGGGAAGGTCTCAAAGACTGCTATTCCAAGCTCGCAGCAGATGTGGCCAAGCAGTACGATGAAAAGCTTACCACAGTAGGTGCGATGGGCTTTTCAGCCATGATGCACGGATACATGGCATTTGATAAGAGCGGTGAACTTCTTGTTCCTTTCAGAACTTGGAGAAACACAATAACAGGTGAGGCATCCGATATCCTTACAGAGGAATTCGGATATCACATCCCTCAGAGATGGAGCATTGCTCATCTTTATCAGGCAATCCTTAACAAGGAAGAGCATGTGTCTAAGGTTGATTTCTTTACGACACTTGCAGGCTACGTTCACTGGAAGCTTACCGGAGAAAAGGTTATCGGTGTAGGCGATGCTTCCGGAATGTTCCCCATTGATTCTTCCACATGTGATTTCAATGCGGGAATGCTTGATAAGTTTGATGCTCTTATCGCTGATAAGAATTTCGGTTTCAAGATCAGGGATATTCTTCCCAAGGTTCTCGTAGCGGGAGAAGATGCGGGTACACTTACGGAAGAAGGCGCTAAGCTTCTCGATCCCACCGGAACTCTTAAAGCGGGAATTTCTGTATGTCCTCCCGAGGGCGATGCAGGAACAGGAATGGTAGCAACCAATTCAGTAGGAGTAAGAACGGGTAACATTTCAGCCGGAACTTCCGTATTTTCTATGGTTGTTCTTGAGCATGACCTTTCTAAGGCATATCCTGAGCTTGATCTTGTTACAACTCCTTCAGGTGAGCAGGTTGCCATGGTTCACTGCAACAACTGTACTTCCGATCTTAACGCATGGGTTTCTCTCTTCAGAGAATTTGCAAAAGATATCGGAAAAGAAGTTGACGATGATACTTTATACGGAACACTTTATCGCAAAGCGATGGAGGGTGATGCCGACTGCGGCGGACTTCTTTCTTATAACTATTTCTCAGGCGAGTCAATCACCGGATTTGATGAAGGAAGACCTCTTTTTGCAAGAAGACCCGATGACAAGTTCAATCTTTCAAACTTCATGAGAGCACATCTTTACACAGCACTCGGAGCACTTAAGATTGGAAACGATATTCTTACCAAGCAGGAGAATGTAAAGGCAGACTTCTTCTTTGGACAGGGCGGATTCTTCAAGATCAGAGGAGTTGGCGACAGAGTAATGGCAGCAGCATTGGATACACCTATCAAACTCATGGAGACTGCGGGAGAAGGCGGTCCTTGGGGTCAGGCAATCCTTGCCGGCTACATGAAGCAGAAGGCTGCAGGTGAGTCACTTGAGAAGTACCTCAGTGATAAGGTGTTTGTCGGTGGTAAGGTTGAGACATGCAATCCCGACAGCGCAGACGTTAAAGGCTTTGACGAGTTTATGAAGAACTACAACGCGGGTCTTGCTATCGAGAGAGCGGCTGTTGATTCATTGAAATAATTGAGAAGTAAGTAGCAATATTTACGAAGAAACGTAGTCAGTAAAGCAATATAATATTATCGGAGAGTTGATATGCTTGAGGAATTAAAAAGAAAAGTTTACGAGGCAAATATTCTTTTGCCCAAATATAATCTTGTTACTTTCACATGGGGTAACGTAAGTGAGATTGACAGGGAGAGCGGTTTGTTTGTAATCAAACCCAGTGGAGTTGAGTACGATACCATGACTCCCGACGACATGGTTGTTATGAACCTTGACGGAGAGAAGGTTGAGGGTAAGCTTAATCCTTCATCCGACACACCTACACACGTTGAACTGTACAAAGCATTTGCAGACATCGGCGGAGTGGTACACACTCATTCATCCTATGCCACAAGCTGGGCACAGGCAGGAAGATCAATTCCTTGCTACGGAACAACTCATGCAGATTACTTCCATGGAGAGATTCCTTGCGTAAGATGTCTTACCAAGGCTGAGATCGATGAGGCTTATGAGGCCAATACCGGCGTGCTTATTGCCACCGAGTTTGAGCGCATGGGCAAGAATCCTGTAGATGTTCCGGGAGTTCTTTGCAAGAACCACGGCGTATTCACATGGGGCAAGGATGCAATGGAAGCTGTTCACAACGCAGTTGTAACGGAAGAAGTTGCCAAGATGGCTTACAGATGCGAGGTTATCAATCCCAATGTTGAGGCGGCTCCAACAGAGCTTCAGGATAAGCATTATTACAGAAAACATGGTGCTAATGCATATTACGGTCAGAAGTAATAGTTTTTAAATTTAAAACTTAGGCAAAGTGTCTTATGGACTATGAATATAGCTTGTGTTAAATTGTAAGTGCATTTTGTCTTTGAATTATACGGAAAGGAATTATTCATTATGGCTATGACCAATCAGGAACTACAAAAGACGGCAAATGAAGTCAGAAAAGATATAATCACAGCACTTCATGCAGCCGGAGCGGGACATCCGGGCGGATCCTTGTCCTCAACAGATATCTTTACATATTTGTACTTTGAGGAAATGAATGTTGACCCTAAGAACGTATCAGATCCTAACAGAGATCGTTTTGTTCTTTCAAAAGGACATTGCGCTCCCGGTCTTTATTCTGTAATGGCAGAGAAAGGCTATTTCCCCAAGGAGGAACTTACTACTCTTCGTAAGCTTGGTTCAAGACTTCAGGGACATCCCAGTATGCAGTATCTTCCCGGACTTGATATGTCCAGTGGATCACTCGGACAGGGAATCTCTGCAGCATGTGGAATGGCACTGTCAGGAAAGATGGACAACAAGGATTTCAGAGTTTACACACTTCTCGGAGACGGTGAGCTTCAAGAAGGTCAGGTTTGGGAGGCAGCTATGTTCGCAGGCTTCCGTAAGCTCGATAATCTTGTAGTTATCGTAGATAACAACAACCTTCAGATCGACGGACCTATCGACAAGGTATGTTCACCTTATCCTATCGATAAGAAGTTTGAATCTTTCAACTTCCATGTTATCAACATAGACGGTCACAACTTTGATGAGATCAGAGCTGCCTTCAAGGAGGCAAGAGAGACCAAGGGTATGCCTACTGCAATCATTTCCCACAGTATTAAGGGTAAGGGCGTTTCCTTCATGGAGAACCAGGCAGGATGGCACGGCAAGGCTCCCAACGATGAGGAGTTTAAGCAGGCAATGGAAGAACTGGAAAGGATAGGTGCGTCAATATGAGCGATGTAAAGAAGATAGCAACAAGAGAAAGTTATGGTAATGCGCTTGCAGAGCTTGGAGATGAGTTCCCTAACCTTGTGGTTCTTGATGCTGACCTTGCGGCATCTACCAAGACTGCAGTATTTATGAAAAAGTTTCCTGAGAGACATATAGATTGCGGTATCGCTGAGTGTAACATGATGGGAATTGCGGCAGGTCTTGCTACAACAGGTAAGATTCCTTTCGTTAGTTCTTTTGCAATGTTCGCAGCAGGACGTGCTTTCGAGCAGGTTCGTAACTCAGTAGGATATCCTCACCTCAACGTTAAGATCGGCGGAACTCATGCCGGAATCACAGTTGGTGAGGATGGTGCCAGCCATCAGTGTAACGAGGATTTCGCTCTTATGAGTGTTATCCCCGGAATGGTTGTAATGTGCCCTGCAGATGATGTAGAAGCTAAGGCTTGCGTTCGCGCAGCACTTGAGCATGAGGGACCTGTATATATCAGATTCGGACGTGCGGCATGCAGCGTTATCAACGACAGACCTGATTACAAGTTTGAGATTGGCAAGGGATCGGTTATCAGAGAGGGTAAAGATGTAACAATCATCGCTACCGGAATCTGTGTTGATTCTGCTATCAGTGCAGCTGAGAAGCTTGCAGCTGACGGAATCTCAGCTGAGGTTATCAACATCTGCACAATTAAGCCTTTGGATAAGGATCTTGTTGTTGCATCTGCAAAGAAGACAGGCAAGGTAGTAACTGTTGAGGAGCATTCCGTTATCGGCGGACTCGGAAGTGCAGTATGTGATGCTCTTGCAGAGCTTGCACCTACACCTGTGAAGAAGCTCGGAATGCAGGATAAGTACGGCGAGTCAGGAACAGCAGGTGAGCTTGTTCACAAGTATGGACTCGACGGAGACGGCGTATATGCCTCAGTAAAGGAATTTCTTAAGTAAATAATATGAATATAATTTGTCCTTCAATTTTATCAGCTGATTTTGCAAGGCTTGGAGATCAGATTGCTGAAGTCGACAATGCCGGTGCAAAATATTTACACATTGATATTATGGATGGTGTGTTTGTACCATCTATATCTATGGGTATGCCTGTTATTAAGTCAATCAGGCGTGTGACGGATCTGGTGTTTGACGTACATCTTATGATAGTCGATCCGATTCGTTACATAAAAGAAATTGCGGATTGTGGAGCTGATACAATCACATTTCATTATGAGGCGGCAGAAGATCCTAAGGCTGCGATCGACGAGATTCACAGCTGTGGCAAAAAAGCAGGTATAGCTATCAAGCCGGCGACACCGGTTTCCGAGATAGTACCGTACCTGGATGATGTCGAGATGGTTCTTATCATGACCGTTGAACCCGGGTTTGGAGGACAGAAACTGATTCCAAGCAGTTTCGATAAGATAAGAGAAGTCAGAAAGATCATAACTGACAGAAATCTTAATGTTGATGTCGAGGTTGACGGAGGTGTCTATACAAATAACGTCAAAGAGATTCTTGACGCGGGCGCCAACGTTATTGTATCGGGATCCGGAGTGTTCAAAGGAAATCCTTCCGAGAACGTTGCCGAATTCAGACGTATCCTCGGCGTATAATAACAAACGCGGCGACAGAAAGCTCATGTGCATGGCACATGGGCTTTCTTTTTTTGTAATCCCCCGTAAATACTGCGTGTCAGTTGACATTTGGAATTCGAAAAGGCATACTATATTTGTTAAATTATCGAAAAAAATAAGAAGGTCACCAATGTATAAGAAAATGGAGAGAAATGAGCCTTGTTGGTGCGGAAGCGGCAAAAAGTACAAAGCTTGTCATGCCGCATTTGACGACAAGATCATTAATTTTGAACGTCAAGGGTTTATAGTGCCCGACAGAAGTCTTTTGAAGACAGCAGAGGATATTGAAGGAATCAAGAAGAGTGCGGTTATAAATATGGCGGTTCTCGATGAGATAGCAGAGAAGATACATGCCGGAATGAGCACTCAGGAAATAGATGACATAGTCTATAACACAACTACCAAGATGGGAGGAATTCCCGCAGATCTTAACTACGAAGGATTTCCCAAGAGTGTGTGCACTTCTATCAATGAAGAAGTGTGTCATGGAATCCCGTCAGAGGATATCATTCTTAAAGACGGAGATATCATCAACGTAGATTGCTCCACAATTTTAAACGGTTATTATTCAGATTCTTCACGAATGTTTTGCATAGGAGAAGTTTCACCCGAGAAACAGAGGCTGGTAGATGTTACCAAAGAGTGTCTTGAGGAAGGACTTAAGGCAGTTAAGCCATGGACACCTATCGGAGATATGGGACATGCGGTTCACCAACATGCCCTTAAGAACGGCTATACCGTAGTCAGAGAGATAGGCGGACACGGATGCGGCAAAGACTTCCATGAAGAGCCTTTTGTAAGTTATGTAAGTAGGCCCGGAACCGGAATGCTCATGGTACCCGGTATGGTATTTACCATAGAGCCGATGGTCAACATGGGAAAACAGGAAATATTTATAGACGAAGAAAATGATTGGACAGTGTACACAGCAGACCTCAAGCCTTCAGCTCAGTGGGAAGTTGAACTTCTTGTTACCGAGACAGGTTATGAGCTTTTATGCTGGTGATAAACGGGAAGGAATTATAGATGCAGAATAAGGGAAAATATTATATTACAACAGCTATCGCGTACACATCGGGTAAGCCTCATATCGGAAACAGCTATGAGATAGTGCTTGCCGATGCCATCGCAAGATATAAGAGATGCGACGGATTTGATGTTCATTTCCAGACGGGATCCGATGAGCACGGACAGAAGATCGAGACAAGAGCGATCGAGGCGGGATGCGCTACTCCCAAGGAGTTCGTAGACCAGGTTTCCGATACCATCAAGGGTCTTTGGAATCTCATGGACACTTCATATGACAGATTTATCCGCACAACTGATGATGATCATGTTAAGCAGGTTCAGAAGATCTTCAAGAAGTTCTATGATCAGGGAGATATTTATAAGGGATCATATAAGGGAATGTACTGTACTGAGTGTGAGGCTTTCTATACCGAGTCTCAGCTTGTTGACGGTAAGTGTCCCGAGTGTGGAGGCCCTGTTCATCCCGCAGAGGAAGAGGCTTATTTCTTCAAGATGAGTAAGTATGCCGACAGACTTATCGAGCATATCAACACCCATCCCGAGTTCATTCAGCCTGTGGCAAGAAAGAATGAGATGATGAACAACTTCCTTCTTCCCGGACTTCAGGATCTGTGCGTTTCCAGAACATCATTTAAGTGGGGCATCCCTGTAGATTTTGATGACAAGCATGTCGTTTACGTATGGCTTGATGCTCTTACAAACTATATAACAGGTATCGGATACGATGCGGACGGCAACAGTTCAGAAGATTACAAGAAGTGGTGGCCCGCAGATCTTCACCTTATCGGAAAAGATATTATCCGTTTCCATACGATTTATTGGCCTATTTTCCTTATGGCACTCGGTGAGCCCCTTCCCAAGCAGGTCTTCGGACATCCTTGGCTTCTTCAGGGCGGCGAGAAGATGAGTAAGTCAAAAGGAAACGTTATCTACGCTGATGACCTTGTAAGTCTTTTCGGAGTAGATCCTGTTAGATATTTCGTTCTTCATGAGATGCCTTTTGATAACGACGGTGTCATCACTTGGGAGCTCATGGTTGAAAGATTTAATTCAGATCTTGCCAACACTCTCGGAAACCTTGTAAACAGAACAATCGCCATGACCAACAAATATCTTGGCGGAGTAGTTGCCGACAAGGGTGTAACCGAGGCGGTTGACGATGACCTCAAGGCTGTTGTTACAGGTTGCTATGACAAGGTTGAGAAGAAGATGGATGAGCTCAGAGTAGCGGATGCACTTACCGAGATATTCACTCTCTTCAAGAGATGCAATAAATATATCGATGAGACTGAGCCATGGATCCTTGGAAAAGACGAGGCCAAGAAGGACAGACTTTCAACAGTTCTTTATAATCTTGTTGAGTCCATTTCTATCGGAGCGGCTCTTCTTGATCCGTTTATGCCTGAGACAGCTCAGAAGATAATTGAGCAGCTTTCGGCACCCAAGAGAGATTTCGATACTCTCGGAACTTTCGGATTGTATCAGAGCGGCAACAAGGTAGCGGAAACTCCCGAGATGCTCTTTGCTCGTAAGGATCTCAAGGAGGTTCTTGAGAAGGCAGCTGAGATTACCAAGAAGCAGAAAGAGGATTTTGAGGAATCTCAGAGAAAGGCAGCGGAGAACCTTGCAAAAGCAGGACTTGCACCCGCTCCCGTAAAAGCAGAAAAAGATTCGGATGAAGAAGGAATAGATATTCCGGCTAAGGACGAGATCACTTTTGATCAGTTCGGAGCAATGCAGTTCCAGGTCGGAGAGATCATTAAGTGTGAAGCTGTTGAGAATTCCAAGAAACTTCTCTGCTCACAGGTTAAGATCGGAAGTCAGATCAGACAGATTGTTTCGGGAATCAGGAAGTACTATACTCCCGAAGAGATGGTAGGCAAGAAGGTAATGGTTTTGGTCAATCTTAAACCCGCCAAGCTTGCAGGGGTAATGTCGGAAGGAATGCTTCTTTGCGCAGAAGATGCAGAGGGTAATCTTGCTCTTATGACTCCTGAAAAAGAGATGCCGTCCGGAGCAGAAATCTGTTAATTCCGTGCAATATTTGTAGTAAAATATAAATAGGCAGAAAACATAATATATGTGGAGGGATTTCTTATGGTGCGCAAAGAGGAACTGACTTACAAATCAAGAGACAGACAGACCATGCTACACGCTATCAGATGGATTCCTGAAGGAGAACCTGTTGCTATTTTACAGATTATCCATGGAATGCAAGAGTATATCGATCGCTATGATGAGTTTGCTCGTTTTATGGCAGAAAAGGGCATTCTTGTAATGGGTAACGACCACCTCGGACATGGCGGTTCTGTAACAGAGAAAAAGGGTACTTACGGCTATTTTTGTAAGAAGGATCCCGCTACTGTTCTCGTGCGAGATGCGCACAGACTTAAGAAGATGACACAGGAAGATTATCCCGGAGTACCGATTTTTATTCTCGGACATAGCTTCGGTTCTTTCATTGCAAGAGAGTATATTACCAGATACGGAACAGGAATAAAGGGTGCCATTATTCAGGGAACCGCATTTACTCCACAGGGCACGCTCAATTTTACGAAGTTCCTTGTTAATGTGATATCTCTTTTCATGGGTGATAAGTATCGCTCATCACTTATAAACGGGATGGCTTTTAAGGGATACCTTAAGAATATTCCCGGCGCTAAGAGTAAATTTGATTGGCTTTCACATAACGAAGAAAGCATTCAAAAATATGAGAAGGATCCCGCATGTAATTTTGTGTTTACCATGAATGGTTTCAAAACCATGGCTGAGCTTCTTAAGAGGATTCAGGATACCGACAAGATGGAGGATATTCCCAAGAATCTTCCGATTCTCATAACAGCCGGAAAAGAAGATCCGGTGGGAGGATACGGAGAAGCACCCGAGAAGCTTTGCGGTATTTACAAGACTCAGCTTCAGATCAAGGATGTTGAGCTTAAGCTTTACGACGGAATGCGTCATGAGCTTCAGCAGGAGATCGGAAGAGAAAAAGTATTCGAAGATCAGTATGCATGGATCCAAAAGGTGCTTAACGGTGCAGGTTGATACTTCTAAAGTAATCGTAAGATGCGCATATAATTCAGATTGGGATGGGGCGATGAAACTTGCGTGGAATACATTTGCAAGATTCGACGCCCCTGATTATTCACGCGAAGGAATAGATAATTTCCGCAATTTTGTCACGGACGAGACACTTCATCAGATGTTTCTCGCAGGACACTATCAGCTTTTTGTGGCAGTTATGGACGGAAAGTACCTCGGAATGCTATCGCTGAGGGAGAAAAAACACATATCGCTTTTGTTTGTTGATGGGGAATGCCATGGCAACGGAATTGGCACTGCCCTTATTAAATTTGTGGCAAGATACGCCGCGACCGAAGAAGGAATCAATACGCTGACTGTTAATTCTTCACCTTTCGCCGTAGAGTTTTATCACTCGATGGGCTTTACGGATATCAGAGGGGAGACAGAAGCAGACGGCATTAGATTTACACCAATGGAATTGAGGATTAATGATTATGGGAAGATTTTTTGACATTGACAGTCCTATAATGAGAGGACTTACAAGACTTGCTGATGTAATGTGGCTCAATATTCTTACACTTATATTTGCGTTACCGCTTATAATCGAGCAGTATGTTTTTCTCGGTGCCGGAGTCATCATGCCACTTCTGACGGAGGGAGCAAAGTTTGATTTTGACCTCTTTTTGAGCAGTCTTTTATGGGCATGGATTTTTGGAATAATCTGCTCGGCAATTTTGGGACCCGCATGTACGGCAATGCATTATGTGCTTCTTAAGATGGTAAGAGACGAAGACAGCTATATTACTAAGTCTTACTTCAAGTCGTTTAAAGAGAATTTCAAACAGGGTATCATTCTTCAGATCATCAAGTTTGCAGTAGGCGGTATGCTTGTTCTTGATTACTTTATTGCAAGAAAATGGAACACGATATACGCATACGTTGTTATCGGAATGGGAATCATACTCTATATTGCATCGCTTTATATATTCCCTATTTTGTCCAGATTTGAGAACAAGACGAGAACGACAATAAAGAATTCTTTCCTTATGGCTATTCTTGCTCTTCCCAGATCTTTCGCGATGACGGTTATATCACTTATGCCGGTGCTTGTGCTTTACTTCTTTGATCTTAAGGCGCTTCCGCTTCTTATTATCATTGGATTCGCGGGACCCAGTTATGTGAACGCAATGCTTTACAGCAAAACATTCAAAAGATTCGAACCCGAGGAAGAAAATCTTTCAGAGGAAGAAGAGCTTAATAATGCAATAAAGAAGCTCGATGAAGAGTAAACGAAATACCGATATACAAGATGCCGAAGAATTTTTTAATTCTTCGGCATCTTCACAAAAAAATAAAAGAATTTATTTTCAAGTGAGCACATTGGCCAACGAATCGGGAAATATTTGTTGAATTAGTGAATAGTCAACAAAGAGAGTGATAGCTATACTTTATTCTAGTATTAAAGATATACACAGGAGGAATTAAAAGATATGGCTAGTTTATCACTTGAGCACATTGATAAAATTTATCCTAACGGCTTCCATGCTGTTAAAGATTTCAATCTTGAGATTCAGGATAAAGAGTTTATTATTTTCGTTGGACCTTCAGGATGTGGAAAGTCAACAACACTTCGTATGATCGCAGGACTTGAGGATATTTCTTCAGGTACTCTTAAGATCGGCGACAGAGTTGTTAACGATGTAGAGCCTAAGGACAGAGATATCGCGATGGTATTCCAGAACTACGCTCTGTATCCCCACATGACTGTATATGATAACATGGCATTCGGCCTTAAGCTTAGAAAGGTTCCTAAGCAGGACATCGACAAGATGGTTAGAGAAGCTGCTAAGATCCTTGACCTTGAGAAGCTCCTTGATCGTAGACCTAAGGCTCTTTCAGGTGGACAGAGACAGCGTGTTGCTATGGGACGTGCTATCGTTCGTAACCCTAAGGTATTCCTTATGGACGAGCCTCTTTCAAACCTTGATGCTAAGCTTCGTGTACAGATGAGAACAGAGATCGCTAAGCTTCACCAGAGACTTGGCACAACAATCATCTACGTTACACATGACCAGACAGAGGCTATGACTCTTGGTACAAGAATCGTAGTTATGAAGGACGGTGTTGTTCAGCAGGTTGATACACCTCAGAACCTTTATGATAAGCCTTGCAACCTCTTCGTTGCAGGATTCATGGGATCACCTCAGATGAACTTCCTTGATGCTGAAGTTGTAGTTGACGGTGACAAGGCTAGCCTCAGCATTGCAGGTCAGCAGATCGAGCTTCCTCCTGCAAAGGCTAAGAAGGTTATCGATGGCGGTTATGCAGGAAAGACTGTTACATTCGGTATCCGTCCTGAGGACGTTGATGATTCAGAGATGGTTGTAAGCACATCTAAGGCTGTATTTGAGTCAACAATCAACGTATACGAGCTTCTTGGTGCAGAAGTTTATCTGTACTTTGATCTTGCTCAGTTCCCTATCACTGCAAGAGTTGATTCTCGTACAACAGCAAGACCCGGTGATAAGGTTAAGTTTGCTTTCGATGTTGAGAAGATCCACATCTTCGACAAAGAGACAGAGCAGACAATCACAAACTAATAAATGTTTATTCAAGGAGCCGCGCAGCTGCCAATGTCATTAAGTTAAGGCTGTTCATATACAAATCGTATGTGAGCAGTCTTTTCTTTTTACCCCTATAAACAGTAACGGCAAAGCATTGTGATCTAAATGATTCTATTTGGGTATGAGAAAGCAGACATAGACAGAATGTCTATGCCACACGGTACATGAAATATATCGCCGATTTGGGTTTAAGATTTCGCTCGTCCTTTCGTCCGGGACGCACGGGGATAATATAGGACTGAATATCAGTTTCAAGAGTGACTGGAGGCGGTCTGTTGTCAGTGTTTCTGAAAGACATCATTATCAGATATACTGCATTAGTAAAATTGATCTTATAAGAATATCCTTTTCGGCTCTTTACATGCGGAATACTGACTGACATCACTATGGCAGCGCAATAGTTGTACATGATCAGCCTTGCATATATTTCCTGAAGGATAAATTCATCTTTCTTTGCATGAAAGTTTATTGCACCGAGGTCGTATTTATACTCCCTGTAAGATGTCTCGATGTTCCATCTCAGGTGATATAACTCTTTTATTTTTGCAACAGGAAACCTGAATCTGTCAAGGCTTGTGATGATTGTTTCCCAGGTGTTGCCGCTTATCTTGAATCTTACAACGCGATACGTTATCTCTGCTGTTTCTTCAAAATCCCATGTGACAGTTTTTTTGAGATCATCAACAAATTTAGGCCTTCCAACCACTTTGCGATAGCCATAAGCATTGCAGAACTGCTGACTCTTTGTGGAAAGCCTGACCGTTATATCCTTATCAAGTTCTTCCATTGGAAGTTCAGAAACTTCCTTAAATGTATTGGTATTAGGGACGCGGATCAGATAGTCAAGTAACGGATTCCGGTTTAGATATTCGACGAGATTATATGACGGATAGCCCCTATCGGCCATGAATATCCCTTTAGGCCCGTCATATCTATTGGTCATAGAAATAGCAGCTGCCCGCTCGTTTTCGTTAATAGAGGCATCAACATAGGTTTTATTAAGCACATCATATAGCATGTTCAGATGGAGCTGGTTAAATCCTTTGAGCTGCACGCCACGCACCACTTCCCCTTCATGGTAGAATACGGAAGCTTTATTATGAGGTGTGTTCACATCTGAGCCGTCGGCTGCCAGGAGTCTGTAACCTTCATACTTATATCGGACAGGGATGGTTTTTACATGGCTTCTGAATAAACAGTAGAAAGCTTCGGGCAATATCTTGGCGCGTTGCTGTACAAAAGCAGAAGCAGTTGCAGGCTTCCCAATATCAATAAGCTCTTTATCAAGAGTCTTACCTTGAAAGCCAAGGATCGTCGTTATTGTTTTGATGAAATCAAGGGATCTATTGCGCGAAAAATCTTTGCCAGGACATACAAAAAACAGGGAACAAGTCTTGTTCAATTCCCTGATACAATAGAAAAGTCTGTTATAGACAGTCTGCACATTATCCATCCGTATTACTCCTGATGACCTTGAACAATAGTGTCGTCACCGGGCTGTTGGATATATGCATAAATTAAGGGCACTGCCATACTGACGGCTACCGTAGCGGATAGCTTATGTCATTAAACTTTAACACATCAGCATGGGCTTACATGCCCATCAATTTCTATAATTAGACTAACATTAACAAGGTAAAGAGTCAATAAACAAATCGACTAATTCTTCCTCATTTTTGATAAAAATATTATTAAAAACTTATATTCCAAACATCTTATACGGAAATCTTTCTTGTATTTGATATTTCTTATTTAATATATCGGCATATGTATCATAACTATACTCATATCGAGTCCACACAGCATTTGCCACATAATCAGCAGCTTGTATAACGTATGCCTCCGCAGAATCTGAATCAAGGTATTGTACATCAATATCTATTCCTAGATCCTGCTCATAATTAAAATGGATTTTAATATAATCTGCAAATGAATTTAATGAAGTTATCTTTGTGGTATGATTATCACACAGAATATGGATAACTTTTCCACTATCTTCTTTTCCAATCATTTTGGCAAGAAGTATTTTTGATAGATAATTGTACATAATATTCTTATCTGCAAGTAATTCTGGTTTTGCATATTTTTTATCAAGAACGATATATGACACCGAAATGTCTTTAGCAGCAATGCACTCAATAATATGGTGCTTAACACATGGGTATGCATCAGATGCCTTTATTTCATGTGCGTGACCATTGATAATCTCAGGAAACAGTGTTCGTGCGATACCAAGCTTTCTCATCATTACATTATGGAGAGATTTATAAGAATGTGTATCAATGCAAGCTATTACAAAGTATCTGCCCGCAGAGCCAAGGTTGCCGGATTCATCAAAAATGATGCATCGCTCATTACGATAAGTCTGTTTGCTCACAAGTTTTCTCCTAAACAATTTAATATTACAATTTTAGCACACTCGTTTGCAACAAAAAAGACCCCTACTGGCGTCTAAAACCAATAAGGGTCTTAAATTGGACTTAACTAAATGACATTGGCGCAGCTGCGCGGCTCTTTTTTTCATCACAATGCAGGTGGAGTAATGCCTGTGCGGTAATATGTGCTATACTTAAAATGCATATAGTTTTTTCTGTTAGGAAGGAGCAGGCAGATGATCACATCTCAGACAATTAAAGGGAGCATAGAAGAATTAAGCGCTATCACCAAAGTCGACCTTTGCGTTCTTGATCTTGGAGGAACAACGGTTGCATCAACAGGTGATAAAGAGTTTTTGGATGCGTCCATAATAACAAGCTTTGCCAACTCTCCCGTGGATTCACAGGTAATCGGAGATATTCATCTATTCAAGATTCTGGATGACGGAGATCCGCTCTATATTTTGCTTGCCATTGGTGACAGTGAGCACGCATACATGGTTGGAAAGATTGCGGTAAGCCAGCTTCAGGCGCTTGTTCTTGCATATAAAGAGAGATATGACAGGAACAATTTTTTCCAGAATCTCTTGCTTGATAATATGCTTCTTATAGATGTGTATAACAGAGCCAAGAAACTCAAGATAGAAGTATCTGTCCCGAGGGTAATAATACTTGTTGAAACTAAAAGGGTTCAGGACAGCAATATGCAGGAGCTTCTCTCCAGCATGTATGCTCCGCATTCGGGAGACTATGTTACCGCAGTGGATGAGAACAGCGTTATCCTGGTCAAGGCACTTTCAGAAGGGCAGGACTATGATGACATAAATGAAGTGGCAACGACGATCGTTGACATGATGAATACCGAGGCGATGCTGAACGTAAGGGTTGCTTACGGAACCATCGTAAAAGAAATAAAAGACCTTAGTAAATCTTATAAAGAAGCTAAGATGGCACTCGAAGTCGGAAAAATTTTCTACGCCGAGAACAGAGTAAATGCGTATAATACGCTTGGAATAGGAAGACTTATTTACCAGCTTCCCGAGAGCCTTTGCAAGATATTCATCGATGAGATTTTCGGAGATAAGAATATCTATGACGATCTTGACGATGAGACGCTTGGTACAATAAACAAATTCTTTGATAATAATCTGAATGTGTCAGAGACTTCAAGACAGCTCTTTGTTCACAGAAATACTCTTGTGTATAGGATTGAAAAACTTGAAAAGAGTTCGGGGCTTGATGTAAGAAAGTTCGAGGATGCGCTTACCTTTAAGATTGCGCTTATGGTACTCGGATATATGAAATATCTGGAAAACAGACGCTGAGAATAAAAAAGGCGGTTCTGTGAGGGATACATGCACGTTGACTCCGGCAGGACCAGGCACCCTTACAACACATGAAAGGTTCTGCTTAGTGCTGCTTCGTTCCCGACCTGACACGGTTCGCAGATTTTCATTGCATAAGACCCGATCTTGCACAAAGGACTGCTACATGCACCCTTCACAAAACCGCTTTTTTACTATACTTTTTTTTGAAAAGATTGTCAATTATAAGTGATGATGCGATACAGTCACTTTTGTCCCAAGAGATCTGCAAGGGTAAAGCTGTCGACGTATTTGTTGATTGCATCGTCAAGACCCTTCCAGAATTCAATGGTATGACATGAAGCTGAAAGAGGACAGTTTAAACCGTCTTCGCCTGCAGAGCAGGAAACCGGGTTCAGAGTACCTTCCATGACCCTTAATATTTCACCGACGTTATATTCGGAAGGGGCCTTGGCAAGACGATGACCGCCGCTGCCTCCGCGCATGCTTTCAAGGTATCCGGCTTTTTTAAGACCGGAAACAATCTGTTCAAGATATTTAATTGTTATATTCTGCCTCTGAGCGATATCTTTGAGGGCAATGAATTCGCCGTTGCTATTGGTGGCGAGATCGATCATGACTCTCAGAGCGTATCTTCCTTTGGTGGATATTTTCATTTATAAACCTCGAAATAAATATTTGCTATAATAAGATGATTAAATATAATAACAAAAATAAAAAAGAAATACTACCATTTTGGTATGAAAAGATATGAAGCAGGAAAAAAGTAAGGAAAACAAGATAAAACCACGCTCCAAGGCGGAAAAAGAGAGTAAGCTTTCACCTGAAGAGTTACTTGATATCAAGTATATGAAGGCGGCGCTCGCGCAAGCCAAGAAAGCATATAACCTCGGTGAGGTTCCGATCGGATGCGTTATAGTATATGAAGGAAAAATAATAGGCCGGGGCTACAACAGAAGAAATACGGACAAAACGCCGCTTGCACATGCGGAGATATCCGCAATAAAAAAGGCGGTTAAATTTATGGGAGACTGGCGACTTGAGGGATGCAAGCTGTATGTCACGCTTGAGCCGTGTCAGATGTGCTCCGGGGCAATAGTTCAGTCAAGAATTCCGGAAGTTATAATGGCTGCAGTCAATCCCAAGGCAGGGTGTGCGGGTTCTGTCATGGATATTTTGAACAATCCGGATTTTAATCATCAGGTCCTTGTTAAAAAAGGAATATTGCAGGAAGAATGCAGTGAATTATTAAAGAAATTTTTTGCCGAACTGCGAATCAGAAACAAGGCTGAAAAAGAAAAAAAGACTACTTAAGCATAGAATGATGAGGGGACGCTTTAGTGAAGAAGAAAATTACGGCGATAATCATAATGATGTCAATGCTTCTGATGTGCTTATCCTGTGCATCTCATAAGAAGTATGATCTTGATGAGTGCTATGAGGGGATAGACATTTCAGGTAAGCCGGTTACGATAACATATCTTACCATCGGTGATAAGCCTACCAACGGAATGACTGAGAAAGTTGTCGATGAGCTTAATAAGATTTTATTAAAAAAGGCCAATGCCAAGCTTGATATATATTATGTCGCTTGGGATGATTATCTTAATAATTATAACAGCGCTCTTTCTATGGATGGAGAAGACATAGATCTTGTAGGAACCGGCAGCGACTGGCTCGATGCCTGGCCTAATGTTTTAAATGGCAATTTCATGCCACTTTCCAAGGAACTATTGCAGACATATTGCCCCAGAACTTATGCGGAAGTATCTGACAAAGATTGGGACTATTGTTCTTATAATGACAAAATATATCTCATTCCCGAAAATGAATATACGCAGTGGACTAACCATGGATTCATTTACAGAGAAGATATTTCAAGAGAAGCCGGTATCGGCGCTATCAATAGCTGGAACGATCTCGATTCTTATTTTAAATATATAAGAACGACAAGACCCAGGATGGTTCCCTGGGATGCTGACGGAAAGAGTACCATACACGCACTTGGTTATCTTATGTCCGTAAGGCAGTATGTTCCTATATATGAGCTTGGAACATACGGAGTATGGGGAGCGTATTCGATCGATCCGGGAAGAATAGTTTCTCCTTATTATGAAGGTGAGTCATTTATTTCTTTTGCCAGACTTATGAAATCGTGGGATACGATAGGTGTTTGGAGAGAGGATCTTAACTACGCAGGAAAGAATGAAGATGAGTTTTATGCGGGCGAAACAGCGGTAATTCAGCATCATACTCAGAATTTCTACACTATAATAAAGCCCAACATGGAAATCGTTAAACCTGAGGCTAGGACCAAGTTCTTTTACTTTGGAGAAGAGAACGGAAATCTTGTTAAGACAAGTATTCTGCACGGCGCCGTGGGAATAAGCTCAAGGTCCAAGAATCCTGAGAGAGCACTTATGGTATACGATATTCTTCGAAATGATGAAAAGTGCTACAGACTTATGAACTATGGTATAGAAGGCGTTCAGTACATCATAAATAAAGACGGAATGTTGGAGAAGCCGAGCGGATACAATGATGAGAGAGACGGAATCGTGACCAACTTCTGGTGGGGCAGAAGAGATGATTATGAGATCAAAAATTCATCTTATGCTTGGGAAGATTACGATGAGCTTGTCGCTAATTATGATGTTATAGCCAAAGATTATCCGTGGGACAGGGTGTCTTTTTCCAAACCGGAGATAAACGAAAAGATTCAGGGAGTCATGAAGGTCTGTGACAAATATGTTCCGCTTATCGCTTACGGTCAGTATGAAGCAACGCCCGAAGAAGAAGTAAGAATTTTCAGAGAAGAGCTTAAAGCCGCAGGGATAGAGGAAATTACGGCAGAACTTCAGAAGATTTTGGATTCTGATTAAAAAATATCCTACCAACAAAGAGGAATCTATGATAAAATAGCGCCTGTGAAATTGTATACATGTATAGCGCTTCGAATTACTAGGCAGGAGGAATGGCAATGGTAACAACATTCGACACAGGCTGTTATCTTTTAAACGGTAACACGATCGTTCCCGATGACGCGGAGGCACAGGCACTTCTCGCATCCAAGGGAGTTAATGCAACTAAAGAACAGGCTAAAGAGAATACTATCGCTTACGGAATCTTAAAAGCACATAACACATCCGGAAACATGGATAAGCTGTGCGTTAAGTTTGATAAGCTTACTTCTCATGATATTACTTATGTAGGAATCATTCAGACAGCAAGAGCTTCAGGACTTGAGAAGTTCCCTATTCCTTATGTACTTACCAACTGTCACAATTCACTTTGTGCGGTAGGCGGTACGATCAATGAAGACGATCACGTATTTGGTCTTACGGCTGCTCAGAAATACGGCGGAATCTATGTTCCTCCTCACCAGGCGGTTATTCACCAGTACGCAAGAGAAATGCTCGCATCAAGCGGCAGCATGATCCTCGGATCCGATTCACATACAAGATACGGTGCACTCGGAACAATGGCTATCGGAGAAGGTGGTCCCGAGCTTGTTAAGCAGCTTCTTGGACAGACATACGATGTTGATATGCCCGGTGTAGTTGCCATTTATCTTGAGGGAACACCTAAGAAGGGTGTAGGTCCTCAGGACGTTGCACTTGCCATTATCGGTAAAGTATTTGCAAGCGGCTATGTAAAGAATAAAGTTATGGAGTTTGTAGGCCCCGGTGTCAAGAATCTGAGCGCAGACTTCAGGATCGGCGTAGATGTAATGACAACAGAGACAACATGTCTTTCATCTATCTGGCAGACAGACGAGGCTATCAAGGAGTTCTACGATATCCACGGAAGAATCGGAGAGTACAAAGAGCTTAAGCCCGGCGATGTAGCATATTACGACGGACTTGTTAAGGTTGATCTTGATACTCTTAATCCTATGATCGCTATGCCTTTCCATCCCAGCAACGTATATGAGATCGATGAGGTCAACAGAAATACAGCAGACATCCTTGCCGATGTTGAGAAGAGAGCCAAGGTCAGCTTTGGTGACAGCGTTGAGTTCTCTCTTCAGGACAAGATCAAGAACGGCAAGTTCATGGTAGATCAGGGTATCATCGCAGGTTGTGCCGGCGGTGGATTTGAGAATATCTGCGCAGCTGCGGATATCCTTAAGGGACACTTTATCGGAAACGACAGATTTACACTCAGCGTATATCCCGCATCTACACCTATATTTATGGAAGTTGTTAAGAACGGTGCGGCAGCAGCAATTCTTGAGTCAGGTGCGATCCTTAAGACTGCATTCTGCGGACCTTGCTTCGGCGCAGGCGACACACCTTCCAACAACGCATTCAGTATCAGACATTCAACAAGAAACTTCCCGAACCGTGAAGGCTCTAAGGTTCAGAACGGTCAGGTTGCTTCCGTTGCACTTATGGATGCAAGATCTATCGCAGCAACAGCAGCTAACAAGGGTGTTCTTACACCTGCAACTGCTTTTGACGGCGAGTTCAATAAGTACACATATCACTTTGACAGTGAGATTTACAAGAACCGTGTATTTGATTCTCACGGTGTGGCAGATCCTTCGGTTGAGCTTCAGCTTGGGCCCAACATTAAGGACTGGCCCAAGATGTCAGCTCTTCCCGAGAACCTTGTTCTCAAAGTTGTTTCAGAGATCCACGATCCCGTTACAACAACCGATGAGCTTATTCCTTCAGGAGAGACATCATCTTACAGATCCAATCCTCTCGGACTTGCCGAGTTTACTCTTTCAAGAAAAGATCCTGCTTACGTAGGACTTGCAAAAGAAGTAAGAGCAGCTCAGGATGCACTTGTAGACGGAAAAGATCCTATTGAAGCGGTTAATGAGCTTGGAGATGTAATGGCTGTTATCGGCAAGGAATTTGCTGATGTCAACAACTCCAATGTGGGATTTGGTTCAACAATCTTTGCGGTTAAGCCGGGTGACGGTTCAGCCAGAGAGCAGGCAGCTTCTTGTCAGAAGGTGCTCGGCGGATGGGCTAATATAGCCAACGAGTATGCTACAAAGAGATATCGTTCCAACCTTATTAACTGGGGAATGCTTCCCTTCATCATTGATGCGGGTGAGCTTCCGTTTAAGAACAAAGACTATATCTTTTTCCCGGGAATCAGGAATGCGGTTATAAATAAGAGCGAGACAATTAAGGCATATGCCGTAGCAGACGGTAAGATGAAAGAGTTCACCTTAAAGCTCGGTAACCTCACAGACGACGAGAGACAGATCATTCTCGACGGATGCCTTATTAACTTCAATCGTGTTAAATAAGGGGACTATAGATTAATATGTTTTCTGTTATGAGAGGGAAGAACAGAATAATAATTATGGGCATTGTATTGTCCGTTTTGGGAAGCGTCGCAGGCTGCGGCGCTTCTTCTGCTGAAAAGCCGGTGGATATTTCCGATATCGCCCCCTTTGTTCAGGGCAATTCAGAAGAGGTGGGATATGAAGTACCTATCCAGACACCGAATATCCTGGTAGATCAGAACGGTTTCAGGCCGGAGGATGACAAGGTTGCTGTTTTCAGAGGAAAAGAGCTTCCCGAAACATTTTTTGTTTATGATGCGGACAAGAAAAAACCCGTCTATGAAGGTAAATTGGTAAAAGCCGGTTATGACTCCGATCTTTCGGAGAATACCGCGATAGGATATTTTACCGACGTCAAGGAAGAGGGTAGGTATTATCTTTATGCCGACATAGTTGGAGAGTCATATGCATTTACAATATCCGAAGACGTACTTGAAGAAGTATTCACGGAAGCGTGCAAGAAGTTTTATGTAAACAGGTGCGGAATAGCGCTTTCTGAGGAGTATGCCGGTGAGAACGCACACAGTGCTTGTCACACTGCACTTGCCCATCTTCAGGAAAATATGCAGACCGAGCTTGATGTTACGGGCGGATGGCATATGAATGAAATGGCGGACAGAGATGCCGTGCTCGGATGCAAGATAGCCGAGGATTTTCTTCTGGCCTTTGAGATGAACGGAGCTGCTTTTTCGGATGATATGGGGATTCCGGAGAGCGGAAATGCCATTCCCGATATTTTGGATGAAGTAAAGTATGAAGCAGACTGGCTTCTTAAGATGCAAGATCCCAAGACCGGAGGCGTATACGGAGCGGCTGTGACAGACAGCTCCAAGGGTGGAGAGCTTTTCACCTATCCTGTTTATGTGACGCCTATCTCGATGGAAGCTACGATAGGGTTTGCTTCTACGATGGCAAAATTTAGTTACATTTATCAGCAATATGATTCGGGCTATGCCACAACCTGCCTTAAGGCAGCCGACAGAGCATGGACGTGTTATTTCAACAATCAAAAAAGCGGCGACAGCACAGCAGCATTCAAGGCGGCAGCACAGCTGTTCAGAGCAACGGGAAGCGAAAGATACGAGGATGTATTAAATCTTTATTTTTCAAAGAATGATTTTGAAAAGCTCTTTGATGAAGATGAGGATGTTTTCCTTGGCAGCGTGACATATCTTTCCACAAGCCAGAATGTTGATGTTAACAGGTGTGGCGTGCTTATGAAGATGCTTATGAAGAAATCTGAGAAGATTGCAAGCGATGCATCGCAGTCTTCTTACCTCGTTACCAAAGTCGGTGAGGAAGACTTTATAAAAATGTTGTATGATATGCGGTGTTTGTCGGTGACAGACCACATAATATATAACCATGAATACACAACGATAATAGAAAATCATGTTCATTATCTTATGGGAATGAACCCGGAAGCGATGAATTATGTGACCGAGGGCACTGAGAGAACATTTATTGATGATGAAGAAAAGATGGGTATCATGAACGATCCTCAGAAGGATGCACTTTTTATCTTTATGCTGGGCGTCCTCAGACAGTAAAGCACATTTTGCCATGTGTAGGGCATTGATGCGGATTGATTGCGCTTTGACGCGGTGATATAGTGGTGATGATATGAATGTAAAAATAGGCAATCTTAATATCAATTACATAGAAGAAGGAAGCGGAACACTGCTTATTATGCTTCACGGCTGGGGGTCCAACATTGAGTTATTTAAAGGCGTCGTGAACTTTGCCAAGAAGGGATATCACGTTGTAGCAATGGATATGCCGGGCTTTGGAAAAAGTGATGAACCTGCGGAGCCGATGAATGTTGATGCTTACGTTTCCTTTGTTCTTGATTTCATAAAAGAGCTGTATCCCGAGGAAAAAGAGATTATTTTTCTTGGACATTCGATGGGCGGAAGGATAATAATCAAGCTTGCTTCAGGCATCAATGAAGGAAGGATTAAGACAGATTTTTCCATCCCTAAGATAATACTTACGGATTCTGCGGGAGTTATTCCGGTTAAGACTGCCGCGCAGAAAAAGAAAAGCAGCAGATATAAGTTTTACAAGAACCTCATTACAAAGAGCGGCCTTATAAAGATATGGCCGGGCGCGATGGATAAGCTTCAGAAGAAGTTCGGAAGCGCAGATTATGCGGCGGCTTCACCTGTTATGAGAAAGAGCCTTGTAATGGCAGTCAACGAAGATATGACGCCTTATATGCCTGCTGTTACGCAGCCCGTCCTTCTTATCTGGGGAGATGCGGATACGGCGACACCTCTTTCGGACGGAAAGAAGATGGAAGAGCTCATGCCAAATGCGGGACTTGCGGTGATTAACGGTGCGGGACATTATTCGTTCCTTGATAATCTGTACGCATATAACAAGATTTTGGGAAGCTTTTTGGGAATCAAGATGTAAGTAGAATTGAGGATAGATGATGAATATAGCGATCATTGTTTTGCCGGCCGTTTTATATATAGCGGCAGCGGTACTGGGACTTAGATATTACACGCACATGTTGCAGCTTTCAAGCTATCAGTTTCAGGGATATTTTAGATCATTAAAGAACGCGATAACCAATCACGGGCCTATATACGCTGCGTTGATGCCGTATATTCCAAAGCCCGCAAAGAAAAAGTTTGTAGTAACGGATAGGGTTAAGAGACTGTTTGTAACTTATGGTCTTATATTTGCTTTATTCCTTATCATCGGGGGAGTGTGCGCAAAATCTTCTGCACCCGGAAAGATCGTACTTCTGATATTGCTTGGTATCTACATCGTACTTCTTTCGCTTGTAGTTGCGCTTGCAAATCTTATAAACAAGCCTGTTGAAAAGAGAATCTCAAATTGGTTTATAGATGATGCGAAGCGCATCCTTAAGGAACACGAAGGCCTTAGGATAATCGGTATAACAGGAAGTTTTGGTAAGACAAGCGTTAAGTATTATCTGACCACTCTTTTGTCTGAGAAATACAGAGTACTTATGACGCCCGAGAGTTTTAACACTCCCATGGGAATTGTGAGAACGATCAGAGAGCATATGCAACCTACTCACGAGATATTTGTGTGTGAGATGGGGGCAAGACATCTTCATGATATAAAAGAGATAACGGATATCGTTCATCCTGATGACGGAATCCTCACATCAATAGGATATCAGCATCTTGAGACGTTCCATTCTCTTGAAAATATAGTAAGTACCAAATATGAGCTTTTGGACGCCGTAGAAGAGAAGGCGGCCGATAAAGGCGGTGAGCATCTTAAGTTCGTTAACGGCGATAATGAGATAATTAGAGCCAACATGAAATATAAAGATGCGATTACATACGGTTTGTCTGAAGGAAACGACTTCAGAGCAACCGACATCAAAGTTACGAGCGCGGGAACCACATTTACGGTTACGACACCGGACGGAGAGAGCGGCGAGTTTAATACCAAGCTGGTAGGACGCCACAACGTAGAGAATATCATGGGAGCCATCGCTGCAGCATATAAGATGGGTGTTCCTATGAACAAGCTTAAGATGGGTGTAAGACGTATTCAGTCTGTTCCTCACAGATTAGAGCTTGTTAAGCACGGTGCGGTTTCAATATTGGATGACGCATATAACTCCAATCCAAACGGAGCCAAGGTTGCGCTTGAGACTCTTGATCTTTTCGAAGGCAAGGTGAAGATCCTTGTTACTCCCGGAATGGTTGAGCTCGGAGAAAAAGAGGATGAGTACAACAAGGCTTTTGGCGAGCAGGCTGCCAAGGTTTGCGATTATATAATTCTTGTAGGAGAAGCAAATACGAAGGCTATCAAGAAGGGTGCTGAGGAAGCCGGATTTTCTGCAGACAAGCTCTTTGTAAAGAATTCTCTTAATGAAGCAACAAAGCTTATGTACGAGCTTGAAGCGGGAAAAGAAAAGGTTATTCTTCTTGAGAACGACCTTCCCGATAACTATACATGATAATGGTGATTTGAGACGAAAGAGGACATACTATGAAACTTAAAGTAGCGGTTTTATTCGGCGGAAAAAGTACAGAACATGAGATTTCTATTATCTCTGCAATCCAGGCAATAGGAAGCATGAACAAGGATAAGTATGATATTATTCCTGTTTACATGACCAAGAACAATGATTTTTATGTGGGTGAGAGTATCGGAAATATCGAAGAGTACACTCATATTTCGGATCTTCTTAAAAAGAGCACACAGGTTATCTGGGTAAAAGAAAATGATAAAGTTTCTCTCGTTAGATACCCCATGAAAAAGTTCGGAAATAATGTAATTACAACTGTTGATGTGGCGTTCCCTATTGTTCACGGAACAAACGTTGAGGACGGAAATCTTCAGGGCTATCTTGCGACGATGGGACTTCCCGTTGTCGGATGTGATGTTCTTTCATCCGCAGTCGGAATGAATAAGTATGTTATGAAGACAGTGCTTAAGGACAACAATATTCCCGTTCTTGATTGTAAGTGCTACACGTGGGTTGACTATGAGGATGTTGATGCACTTATAGCTAAGATAGAAGCAGCATTTAATTATCCCGTTATCATAAAGCCCATCAATCTCGGATCAAGTATCGGAATCAAGAAGGCATCTGACAGAGAGGGACTTGTTGAAGCGCTCGAGCTTGGCTTTGAGTTTTCAAAAAAGATCCTTGTTGAGCCCGCAATTGAGAACCTTAAGGAGATCAACTGCTCGGTTCTTGGTGACTACGAAGAGGCTGGGGCTTCCGAGTGTGAGGAACCTATCAACTCAGATGAGATCCTTTCTTTTGAAGATAAGTATATCGGAGGAGCTAAGGGAAGTGCCAAGGGAGCCAAGTCATCAGGCAGTGAAGGAATGGCTTCTCTTAAAAGAAAAATCCCTGCAGACATCTCCGATGAGATGAGAGATAAGATCAGAACAATGGCAGTAGAAGCATTTAAGTGCCTTGGCTGCAGCGGTGTATCAAGAATCGATTTCATGATTGATATGGACAATAACAACGTTTATCTCAACGAGATAAACACTATTCCCGGATCACTTGCTTTCTACCTCTGGGAGCCTCTTGGAATGAAGTACGAGCATCTTCTCGATAATATGATAGATCTCGCGCTCAAGGCAGACAGAGAAAACCACAAGGTTGTATACTCGTTTGAGACTAACGTCCTTGAAGGTGTTAAGCTTGGCGGCGGATCAAAGGGAAGTAAGATGTAAATCTGATAAGTTTCAGAAAGATATAATAAAGGCGGACACGTAAATCTGTTACATGTCCGCTTAAATGATTAATTACATTTTGCTTAAGTACAGTTATTACTTTTCGTTTTTAATATAAGTCTTTTCGATTATGTTCTTTACATAAACATCGATATTCCTCTGATCTTCTTTTTCAAGTTCATTTAAATAAACCGGAGGACAATACTCGATAGTAACGTGTGTAGCCTTAAGGAACGGCATATGATTTTCGAAGATGTCTCTTGAGTGATTGATTACAACAGGTACAATGGGACATCCCGATTTCTGTGCGATCTTAAAGCTTCCTTTGTGAAAATCAAGAACGGGAGCATCCGTTGTGTTTCTCGTTCCCTCAGGGAAGATAAAGATTGAGATACCGTTTTTAACCTTATCGATCGCAGAAAGAACCATCTCAAGGCCTTTTCTGAGATCTTTTCTGTCAAGGAACAGGCAATCAAGAAATACCATCCAAAAGCCCAGAATCGGAACCTTTTTAATAACATCCTTGGATATGAAGCCTGTGGGCCCCGGAACTCTTGGGTATGTAAGAACGATGTCGAAATAGCTTCTGTGGTTACCTACATAGAGAACAGCCTTGTCCTTGGGAACGTTCTCTTCACCGATAACCGTCTGCTTGATACCGCAGATAAATATGATACATCTGAAAGCCCAACTTACAATTGCAAGTGAAGCTGTCTTTACAAGCTGTGGATTAAATTTCTTAATGATCAGCAAAACAAGCTGTATCGGGATGCTGAAAATAAGAAATATAACAATAAATAAAAGCGTTAAAACTAAGCGAATCATTTAAACCTCTTTTCCTGATATTATTTTCCAAAAGCTATTTTACCACATATTTTAATGCCATTATCCATTAAATTGTCGTATAATGGGGCAGGAGAAAAAATTGATGGTTTTTATAATATAAACGGCGAAAATAAAAATGGAGAGGGCGCATGTTAATTATTAAAAACGGATTTCTGATCGATCCTGCTTCGGATCTTCAGGGGGTAAAAGACATTGTTATCGACAATGGCATGATAACAACCATAGCGGAGCGCGGAAGCGAGCACGTGGAAGATCTTGAGAATGATAAGAGAAACGAAGTGATCGATGCTTCGGGCCTTATTGTTACTGCGGGACTTGTGGATGCACACGTTCATTTCAGGGATCCCGGCGCAACTTACAAAGAAGACATATACACGGGAGCGGAGGCTGCCAAGAAGGGCGGTTTCACAACGGTTGTCATGATGGGAAACACCAATCCGCACATGGACACCCCCGACACTCTTAAATACGCTCTCGACAAGGGAAAAGAGACCGGAATAAACGTTTATACTTGCGGAAACGTAACAGTGGGAATGGAAGGAAAAGAGCTCACCGATTTTAAGAAGCTTATAGAAGCGGGAGCAGTTCTTTTTACTGATGACGGTAAACCCATAACCGATGCAAAGCTGATGGAGAAAGCTTGTGAAAAGGCGGCAAGATACGATAAGGTTATAAGCCTTCACGAAGAAGATCCCGCTTATATTTCCGATAACGGAGTAAACGCGGGAATGGTTGCGAAGAAGCTTGGGATCAAGGGATCGCCGCGCGATGCGGAGATTGCCATGGTAAAAAGAGATATCGAGATAGCCGAGAGGACGGGAGCCAAGATCACGGTTCAGCACATAAGTGCCGCGGAATCCGTCGAGCTTATCAGACAGGCAAAAAAGAGAGGCGTAAACGTATATGCGGAAGCAACGCCGCATCACTTTACACTTACGGAAGAAGCGGTTCTTGAGCACGGAACTCTCGCAAAGATGAATCCGCCGCTACGACTTGAGAGTGACAGGCTAGCTATAATTGAAGGGCTTAAGGACGGAACGATAGAGACTATCGCAACAGATCATGCCCCTCATTCCAAGGAAGAAAAAGAAAGATCGATAACTGCCGCACCCAGCGGAATAACGGGACTTGAGACCTCTTTTTCACTTGGAATAAGAGAGATAGTAAATAAGGGATATATGAGTCTTACGGGACTATTAAAGAGGATGACGATCAATCCCGCCAAGATATACGGGCTTGATGCCGGAGAAGTTAAAGAAGGCGGAAGGGGAGATCTTGTCATCTTTTCCAAGGATGAGATGTGGGTGTTTGATAAGAGTGTTTCCAAAGCGTCCAACACACCGTTTCTCGGAGAGACGCTTCCCGGAAAGATCTACTATACAATATGTGCGGGGAAAGTAGTTTATAAGGCATGATAAGAGCTTTATATAAAAATGCTAAAAAGGAGAGGAAAGATGAAAAGAAAATTAGTGGCAATGATGATGCTGTGCGTAGTTTTGACAGGATGCCAGTCAGGACTTTCATCTATTGATGATAAGACAGACGGTAACGTTACAGCAAACGAAGATCCGACTATCAATGTTGAGGACAGCGATGCAGGCAGTGACAATGCTGCATCAGTAGATGTTGCAAAAGAAGATAAGGCAGAAAACGGCTCCGAAGGTTATGGCTCACTTATATCTGAGATCAAAGAAGCTGTAGAAAAGGGCGACATCAGCTCATTGGATGTTTCTGCAAGCACTAAGATAAAGGCCGGAGAAATGGATATGGATACCGATGTAAGATACGGCTATCTTTTGAAAGATCTTGACGGGGACGGTACAGATGAGCTTATTCTCGGATCGACCAGTTACATAGTTGATACCAATCTTCAGGCAAGAGGAAGATACAATTCTCTTATATACGATATTTTTACTATGAAAGATGGCAAGCCCGAGCATGTAGTTAAGTGTGAAGGCTACGATCAGTACTATTTCGGAACAGACGGAACAATCATCAAAGAAGTCGGAGATTCCAATTCAGATACAACGGTGGCTGTTGCTACATTTAATAATTTCAATAAGGACAAGCTTGAGGTCGTAGAAGGAATCAGATATGATCTGGCAGGAGATGATGTAATCTACTATCGTTCTGACAGTGATCCTACAGCAGACAATGCGGAGAAGATAACATACGATAAGTGGAAAGAGATCATAGATAAGCACGGCTATGAGTTCACCGAGTTCACACCTTTTGTTGAGCCTGCTGCGCCTACCAAGAAAGCTACCGTATACGTTAGATCGTTTGAGGAAGATTATTTGGACAGCGCGATCCAGTATAAGTGGAGAGAGTACAAAAAGTACTATGACGATCACACAGGCTTCGACAATACCGGCAATGATCCTTTAGGTGAGTTTTCAAGTTACGATGAGGAAGCGATTGATGACCTTATAAGTAATGGATTCGTCGAAGAGAAATAATGCATTTTTGGAATTAAGATATTAAGGAGAAATCTGATGGCTAACAAGATGAAAAAAGAAGCGAAGGTACTTAGCTGCGGGCTTCTTGCCGAAGGCATATACGAGCTGTGGCTTGAGACACCTTTTGCGAAAGACGTTGTTCCGGGGCAGTTTGTGGGAGTATACCCCGTTAATAAGGCAACTCTTTTACCCAGACCGATAAGCGTATGCGAAGTCGATACCGAAAGGTCGGCGATACGACTTGTGTATAGAGTTGTCGGAAGCGGAACGGCGGAATTTTCACTATATCAGCCGGATGATTTTATTATGATACTTGGACCTCTCGGCAACGGATTTCCTCTTGATAAGGCAAAAGGGAAAAATGTTGTTGTAATGGGCGGAGGGATCGGTGTTCCACCGCTTCTTGAGACGGCCAAGCGCCTTACGGATGCTAAAGTAAGCGCTGTTATGGGATACAGAAACAGCGAGACATTCCTTTCGGATGAATTTGAAAAGTATTCGGATATGTATATTGCAACAGAGGACGGCAGCGTCGGAACAAAGGGAAATGTCATAGATGCTATTAAGGCCAATGACATTAAGTGCGATGTTATTTTCGCCTGCGGACCGATGCCTATGCTAAGAGCGATCAAGGCTTATGCCGGAGAAATCGGTGCCAAGGCTTATCTTTCTCTTGAAGAGAGAATGGCCTGCGGAGTGGGCGCGTGCCTTGGATGCATAACCAAGACAAAAGAGATCGATGATCATTCGCGCGTTCATAACGCAAGGATTTGTACCGACGGTCCCGTATTTGATGCTGACGATTTGGAGATGTGATATATGAATACTAAAGTTAAGATAGCAGGCGTAGAATTTAAAAATCCCGTTATGACGGCCTCCGGAACATTCGGATCGGGAATGGAATATTCGGAATTTGTAGACCTTAATAAACTTGGCGCTGTTGTGACTAAGGGCGTTGCCAATGTGCCATGGCCCGGAAATCCGACTCCCAGAGTTGCCGAAGTATACGGCGGAATGCTCAATGCAATCGGTCTTCAGAATCCGGGAATCGATGTGTTTATTGACAGGGATCTTAGTTTTTTGTCCAAATATGACACGAAAGTCATCGTAAACGTATGCGGTAAGTCGGTTGAGGATTATCTTGAGGTTGTTGAAAGACTCGGCGATCAGAAGGTAGACATGCTTGAGATCAACGTTTCATGCCCCAATGTTAAAGAGGGAGCAATCGCATTCGGTCAGAACAAGGATGCTCTTTACGACATTACCAAGAGGATAAAAGAAAAGGCTAAGCAGCCAATTATCATGAAGCTCAGCCCCAATGTAACAAGCATTGCCGAGATGGCAAAAGCCGCAGAGGCAGCAGGCGCCGATGCGATCTCGCTTATAAATACGATCACGGGAATGAAGATTGATATTTATAAGAGACAGTTCGCGCTTGCAAATAAAACCGGCGGAATGTCAGGCCCTGCGATCAAACCCGTTGCCGTAAGAATGGTATATGAGGCGGCTCACGCCGTTAATATTCCTATAATCGGAATGGGCGGAATCGCAAATGCCGAGGACGCGATAGAATTTATCATGGCGGGAGCTACGGCAATTGCAGTCGGAGCTATGAATTTCCACGATCCGTATACAACTGAAAAGGTTGTCGATGGAATAGAAGAGTACATGAAGAAATGTAATGTACAGGATATAAATGAGATAAGAGGTATTGTTTGATCCTTTATTGAACAACTTATTTTTGTGCAACGTAAAAGGAAGAGTCTTTATAGGCTCTTCCTTTTGTTACTAGCAACGATTATTCTGTCTCTGTTTTTCCGGTAAGCTCGTCAAATCCTTTCATTACTGCGTCAAAGGTGCGCTTAGAGATATCGGGAAGCTCGCCTCCCCATGTCTTTTCCGCCTGCGCATAACCCTTTTCAAAAGCAGCTCTCATTTTTTCAAGCTTCTCCGGATCGTCTCCGGCAAGAGTTTTGGCAAAGTCGAGGATACGCTCGGAGGTCTGCTTAACGCCCCAATATCCGTCCTCGGCGATGTCTGCCTCAGCCTGAGCCTTGGTAGCCGCATCCACGGTGAAATCACCTTTTGCAAGGAATTTCCAGATAGAATCCTCATCATTTTCAGAATTAGCAATGCCGTATGCCTTTGCCTGTTTGCCCATCATCTTCTGGACAATATCCAGCAACTGCTGCTGGCGTGCTGCAACATCAGCTTGCATCTGTTTAATGATCTTAGTTCTGTCTGTGTTTTGAGAAGAGGATGCCTGTTTTTCATCAGACTTCTCATACACAGCCGCAGCTTGGGCTTTCTCCTGCACTTCATTGTCTTTCTTTTTCTCCTCGACGGAGGAAGGATTGATCGATGAAGCATAGGTGGTTGCGATGTTGTTAGTAACCTCGGTAACTCCGTTTACGCCCATAGTGAACTCCTTTTCCGCGACAGGATACTAAATACCGCGCTGAAACGAAACTATAGTTTACCTATCTGTCTTATCGGCTATTTTATCAAATATTTTAGGGGTAAAATAATAAAAAATAATAAATTTTTATAAACTTTTTTATCTGATATAATAGCCTTGTCGGGAAGCGAAAAAAGGCTTTTAGACTGCGAAAATACGAGGTAAATAGCGATGAAAACAGAAAGAAAAGCTTATGCAAAAATAAATCTGGGACTGGATGTTGTGGGTACACGTGAAGACGGATACCATATCGTGCGTATGATAATGCAAAACGTTGATATTTATGACACCCTAACCTTTGAAGATAATGAAAGCGGCGAAGTAATCCTTACCGCTCCCGGAAGTAATCTTCCTCTTGGAAAAGATAACCTGATATGCAAGGTAGCTTATCAGCTTAAGGAAAAATATGGGATAAATAAGGGCGTTAACATAGAGCTTATCAAAAGAATTCCCGTAGCAGCGGGAATGGCGGGCGGAAGCACCGACGCAGCAGCGGCATATATTGCTCTTAATAAGCTCTGGGGACTTGGGCTCAGTAATGATGAGCTTTGCGAGCTCGCGGTTAAGCTCGGTGCAGATATTCCCTATTGTATAATCGGAGGAACGGCTCTTGCAGAGGGAATCGGCGAGGAGCTTACTGTGATCAAGGATATGCCAAGCTGTCATATCGTAGTGGCTAAACCTGAGATTGGCGTTTCAACTCCTTGGGTGTATAAGGAGCTTGATAAAAAAGGAATTGATGTTCATCCCGATATAGATGGTGTCAGGAAAGCTATCGAGGACGGAGATTTGCATAAAATTTGTGATCTTATAGGCAACGTGCTTGAGCCTGTAACGGCAGGAGAACATGAAGTTATAGGTAAATTGGAGAAGATCATGGAAGACAACGGCGCGATCAGAGCATTTATGACCGGAAGCGGCCCGACCGTCTTTGGTATTTTTGATGATAAGGAAACAGCGGAAGGAGCTTATAAGGCTGTTGAAAAAAGCGGTCTTGCTCCGCAGCTGTTTGTAACAACACCGATAAATCCCGGGCAGAATAAGTAAAAATGCTCGAGGCTGACTATATAGAAGAATTGGAATGATTTTATGAAGAAAAAAGTAGAAGTAAATGTGACCGGCATCCACAACAGACAGGGAGAGCCGGAAGAAAAGATAAATACTGTATCCGAGGGAATATATGAGATTGGCGCCGATGGGGTAAGCGTTATCGAGTATAAAGAAATACAGGAAGCGGACGGACACAGACTCGTGTTCCACAACAAGGCAGTTATTTCCGCTGACAGAAAGACAATGGAAATCCTAAGAGGCGGAGCAATGAGTACGGGTCTTGTATTTAGTGAGGGCAAGGACCACGAGACCGAGTATAACACGCCTTACGGTAAGATGTTTATGAATGTGATCACTAAGAGCCTGTCTTTCGAGGAGGGCGATGCAGGAGAGATCAAGGCTGTCGCCGAGTACGCGATAAAGATGGGAGATGAGATCGTGTCTGATTCGGTGATAACCATAGAAACCAAAAAACGGAAATAAAAAAGGGATGTCTTACCAATTTTGGTAAGGCATCCTTTTCTATCTTCAGATAATCATTTAACCATCTTGGCTCCGGCTTTTTCCTGAGCCTTTGCGATAAGATCCTTGAAGAATCCTTTCTTTTTCTCGGTAACAACGGTTTTGCCGTGAAGACCCTTAACTTCTGTTACATAGATACCACTTACGGTTGCCTTAACCTCTTTTTTAACGGGAACCGATTCGAAGATCTTCTCGTCGCAGATAAGGCTCATAACTCTATTGCCGACTCTTACTTTAAGAATGGGAAGCTTAGATCTTCTGAGAAGCTTGGGAGTCTGCTCTACTACAGACTGAGGAAGACCTGCTTCGTTAAGTTTCATTCTCTTTTTATCAATAATAAGCATTGCAACGGTCTGTTTCATGGCATCGAGCTGTACTTGCTGCTCTGCCTGTCTCTTTTCGGCTTTTTTACCTATAATGATAAGCGCAACAACGAGCGCTACTAAAATAACCGCAATTACGATTGTAACGATAAGTGCTGTACTCAATTTTCATTCCTCCAAAACACAAATAATAGCAAGAAGTATTGTAGCATTCTTTGGAGCGTTAGGCAAATAAATACTTTAATCATTTTGCAAGGTGTGGTAGTATAAAAAATATTGTTTTTATGAAATTTGCATTAATTAAGGAGTACATTATGAAAAATAAATTGGCACTCGTTATGATCGGTGTTTTAATGGCAACTTCGTTAACTGCTTGTAAGGGATCAAGCAATAAGGCAGCTGAGGCAGACAGTGCATCTGCAGCATCAGCTTCATCAGAGGATAATTCTGCTTCTACACTCGCTATTTTCAAAGATGTAGACAAGCTTGAGACAATCAGTCTTAATGATATCAGTCCCGAAGATTATGTAGAACTTGGAGAATACAAGGGCATTACCGTTGAACTTGCGCCCGCAACCGTTACAGATGAGCAGGTTGAGGAATATATCAAGAATCTTTCAATGAGCTCACCTCTTATGACAGAGATCACAGACAGAGCGGTTGAGAGCGGCGATGTTGTAAATATTGATTTTGAAGGCAAATATGCTGATTCCGGAGAGGCTTTTGATGGCGGAACTGCTCAGGGATACGACCTTGAGATCGGCTCAGGAAATTTTATCCCCGGATTTGAGGACGGTGTTATCGGAATGGCTCTTGAAGAGAGCAAAGATATCAATCTTAAGTTCCCCGATGATTATGCTGCAGCCAATCTTGCCGGAAAAGATGTAATCTTTACCGTTAAGGTTAATAAGATCTCACAGAAATCAACCGATATCACAGATGAGTGGGCTAAGAGCCTTGCCATCACAGATGTTTCGGATCTTGAAGGCCTTAGAAAGAGTGTAAGAGACAATCTTCAGCAGACAGCGGATTCTGATTACGAAACCGAACTTAGAGAACAGCTTATCAACAACTTGGTTGATAACAGCAAGTTCAAGGAAATTCCCGAGAAGCTTTTCAATAGATATCTTATTGAGCAGAGGGATATGGTAAATACATATATGAATTCATACTATATGTATACAGGACAGAAGACTACCGATGCAGATCTCGTTGCTATTCTTATGCAGAACGAGGGTGTTACGGGAGAGCCTGAAGATTTTATCAAGGATCTGGTTAATAAAAATGCCAATAAGTTTGTTGCTCTTGCAGCCGTAGCCAAGAAAGAGGGCATTGAGATAACAGATGATGCTGTTGAGAAGTACCTCAAGGATATGTATGGCGACGGATCCAATACTGCATTCAGCACATATGAGAGCTTCAGGGAGAAGGTTGATCCCGAGGTTTGCAGAGAAGGACTCATGGCAGAAGAAGTTATGAAGATATTAATGGACAGTGCAAATGTAATTGAGCCTGTTGAGAAATGATTTGATTAGGGAGGATGCTATGGAACTTACAGATATCAGAGCATTATTTGAAGAACAGGATAAATACGCAGGACAGAAGGTTACAGTAGGTGGTTGGATCAGAAGCATTCGTGATTCCAAGGCTATAGGATTTATTGTTCTTAACGACGGAACATATTTTAAGCCCCTGCAGATTGTATATTCGGATTCACTTTCCAACTTTGCTGAGATCAGCAAGTTGAATGTAGGAGCAGCGGTTATCGCAACAGGAACAATTGTTGCCACTCCCGGAGCAAAGCAGCCTTTCGAGATGCAGGCAGAAACAGTTGAGATCGAGGGAGCTTCTACTTCAGATTATCCTCTTCAGAAGAAGAGACATACTCTTGAGTTCCTTAGAACAATTCCTCATCTTCGTGCAAGAACCAACACTTTTGAGGCAGTATTCAAGGTTCGTTCAGTTGCCGCATATGCAATTCACTCTTTCTTCCAGGAGAGAAACTTTGTATATGTTCACACTCCCCTTATTACAGGAAGTGACTGTGAAGGAGCAGGTGAGATGTTCCAGGTAACAACACTTGACCTTAACAATGTTCCTAAGACTGAGGACGGCGGAGTTGATTTCTCCAAGGACTTCTTTGGAAAGCCCGTTAACCTTACAGTAAGCGGACAGCTCAACGTTGAGACTTATGCTTTTGCATTTAAGAACGTTTATACATTCGGACCTACATTCCGTGCAGAGAACTCCAACACAACAAGACATGCAGCTGAGTTCTGGATGATCGAGCCTGAGATGTGCTTTGCTGATCTTAAGGATGACTGCGACACGGCTGAAGCTATGCTTAAGTATGTTATCAACTATGTTCTCGAGCATTGTCCTGAGGAGATGGCGTTCTTCAACGAATTTATCGACAAGGGTCTCATCGACAGACTTAACAACGTAGTAAATAACGAATTCGGACGTATCACATATACAGAGGCAATTGATATCCTTTCCAAGAACAATGATAAGTTCGACTACAAGGTATCTTGGGGCTGCGATCTTCAGACCGAGCACGAGAGATTCCTTACAGAGGAAGTATTCAAAAAGCCTGTATTCGTAACTGATTATCCCAAGGAGATCAAGGCATTCTACATGAAGCTCAACGAAGACGGCAAGACTGTTGCAGCAGCCGATTGTCTTGTCCCCGGAATCGGAGAGATCATTGGCGGAAGCCAGAGAGAAGATAATCTTGAGATTCTTGAAAAGCGCATGGATGAGCTTGGAATGAAGAAGGATGATTATCAGTTCTATCTTGACCTCAGAAGATACGGAAGCGTTCGTCATGCAGGATTCGGTCTTGGATTTGAGCGTTGCGTAATGTACCTCACAGGTATGGGCAACATCAGAGACGTTGAATCATTCCCCAGAACTGTGGGTAATTGCGACCTGTAATTGACGGATTCGCGAAATTTCTTTTGCCGCGTCAACGTGTTATTATAGATATATAGAGTTTTGAATAATAAAGGACAAGGAGGATGAAATGAAAAAAAGAAATACTTTTTCTGCAATAATTCTTTCCTTAGTCCTTAGTATGCTGGTGGTGACCCCTGTCCGGGCTACCACCAGTTCTGATTTACAGGAAAAACAGGACAAGCTTGAAAAGGAAGAGCAGGAGCTCAAGAACAAGAAGAAAGAACTTGAGAAGCAGAAAAAAGAGAGCCAGAAGGGCCTCGACAATGCCAACAGCAAGATCGGTTCAATCTCGGAGGCGCAAGGTGAGACGCAGGAAGCTATTGACGAAACCAACTCTGAGATAGTTGCCATCATGGCCGATATCGAGATGATAAAAGAGGATATTGCCAAGAAGCAGGCTGAGATTGATGTAAAACAAAAAGAGTATGAGGATGCCAAGCAGAAAGAAGAGACTCTTTATCAGGCGATGGTTCAGAGAATCAAGTTTATGTACGAGAAAGGAAACTTATCGTATGTACAGATTCTTTTGACTGCTACAAGTTACGCGGATGCGCTTAATAAAGCACAGTATGTTGAAGAGCTTTATGAGTATGACAGAAATAAGCTGCTTGAATATGTAGAAGCAAAGGAAACGGCCAAGGCTATTAAGGAGCAGCTTGAGGTTGAGAAGGGCGAACTTGAAACTTCGCAGTTTGAGCTTGAAGAAGAGCAGGCATATATGGAAGAGCTTCTTGCGAAGTACAAGGCTACTTATGCGGACTATGAGGTTAAGCTTGCCAAGGCTAAGCAGGATGCTGCGGTTTATACGGCGCAGATCAAGAGCCAGCAGTCAGGTATGGCAAGTCTTCAGAAACAGATAGAATCCAAGCAAAAAGAGGTTGATGAGGCCAGAAAAGCCACGCAGGCAGCTCGTAATGCCGAAGAAGCGGAGAGAAACAGTTATGCTTCAAGCGACTCCGGCGGTTCCGGATCCGGTGGATCAGGCGGCTCAGGCAGCTCGGGAGGTTCAAAACCATCGGGCGGATCTAAGAGCTATGCTCCCGCGGGAAGTGCGTCGGGTTCCAACGTGGCCAATTATGCTTGTCAGTTTGTGGGCAATCCTTATGTTCCGGGAGGAACGAGTCTTACTGACGGAGCTGACTGTTCAGGATTTGTATATTCTGTTTACAAGGCATTTGGAATCTCTGTTCCGAGAACATCATGGGAGCAGGGAGCTTACGGAAGAGAAGTTTCATATTCCGAAGCACAGCCCGGAGATGTTATTTACTACGGTGGACACGTCGGAATATATATAGGCGGCGGTCAGATAGTACACGCAAGTACGCAGAAGACCGGAATCAAGTACAGCTCTGCGATGTACAGATCGATCATTTGTGTCAGAAGATATCTGTAAGGTTATGCGAGATATCTTTTGGCAAGATATCTGTATAATATGTTGTTTGGAATTATACAGTAGTGTATAATCGTACAGAATTAATATATAGACGAATAGTTTTTCGGGAGGAATCAATGACTGCAGAAGAAAAGGTTATAGTTCTTGATTTCGGCGGACAGTACAATCAGCTGGTAGCTCGCCGCGTCAGAGAATGCAATGTCTATTGTGAGATCTATTCATATCGCACTCCGATCGAGCAGATCAAGGCAATGGCACCCAAGGGAATCATCTTAACCGGAGGCCCCAATTCATGTTATGAAGAAGGCGCGCCCACATACACCAAGGAGCTTTTTGAACTTGGAATTCCCGTGCTTGGTCTTTGCTACGGTGCACAGCTTATGATGCACGTACTTGGCGGAAAGGTTGAGAAGGCGCCGGTAAGAGAATACGGTAAGACACAGACATTTATCGATGGTTCTAATGATGCTCTTTTTGCAGGAGTTGAAGATGACACCATCGTATGGATGAGCCATTTTGATTACATCAGCAAGGTCGCTCCCGGTTTTGATATCGTAGCTCATACTGCGGACTGTCCTGTTGCTGCAGCAGCTTGTGAGGATAAGAAGCTGTACGCAATCCAGTTCCATCCCGAAGTATTACATACAGTAAGAGGAAAAGAAATTCTTCATAACTTCGTAAGAGGTATCTGCCAGACTGCAGGTACATGGAGAATGGATTCCTTCGTTGAGAACACTATTAAAGAGATCAAGGCAAAAGTCGGAGACGGCAAGGTTTTACTTGCTCTTTCAGGCGGGGTTGATTCATCCGTTCTTGCCGCTTTACTTGCTAAGGCGATCGGTAAGCAGCTCACATGCGTATTTGTAGATCACGGACTTCTTCGTAAGAACGAAGGCGACGAGGTTGAAGGCGTATTCGGCGAGAAAGGCAACTTTGATATTAACTTTATCCGCGTAAATGCGGCTGAGAGATATTATGCTAAGCTTGCGGGAGTAGAAGAGCCCGAGCGCAAGCGTAAGATTATCGGAGAAGAATTTATCCGTGTATTTGAGGAAGAGGCCAAGAAGATCGGCGCAGTTGACTTCCTAGCACAGGGAACAATATATCCCGACGTTGTAGAGTCCGGACTTGGCGGCGAATCGGCAGTAATCAAGTCACATCACAACGTTGGAGGACTTCCTGATTTTGTTGATTTCAAGGAGATAATCGAACCCCTCAAGACATTGTTTAAGGACGAGGTTCGTAAGGCAGGACTTGAACTCGGACTTCCCGAGTATCTTGTTTTCCGTCAGCCGTTCCCCGGCCCCGGACTTGGTATCCGTATAATCGGAGAAGTAACTGCCGATAAGGTACGCATAGTTCAAGATGCAGATTACATCTACAGAGAAGAGATTGCGGCAGCAGGTCTTTCCAAGCTCCCCGATCAGTACTTCGCAGCGCTTTCAAACATGCGCTCTGTTGGCGTTATGGGCGATGAGAGAACCTACGATTATGCAATCGTACTCCGCGCCGTTGAGACAGTAGACTTCATGACAGCCGAGGCTTCACAGATTCCTTTCGACGTCCTCCAGAAAGTCATGAGCAGAATCATAAATGAGGTTAAAGGCGTTAACCGCGTAATGTACGACCTCACATCCAAGCCCCCGGGAACAGTAGAACTTGAGTGATAACGAGTAAAGCGCGATAAGGGACAGAAGCGGTTGCGAAGCAACCGGCCGAATAAAAGAGCCACGATGCATGCTTGCATGCACGAGTGGCTCTTTTTTACGGCTTAATCGCTCACGCAGTGAGCGGCTTCTGTCCCATTTTGCATTTTACGACAACATACAGCGAGATGTAGCGAAGCGGAATCGAGCGGAGTGCAAGACTCATACTCGATCGAAGCGTATGAAGCGTAATTGCTGGGTTGCATTCCATTCCCTTGACAATTCTTGATAATAATAATATATTTCTTATCAGTTCTATTATTCCTTTTTGGAATAATCTGATTCTGTGGCGAGAATTGTCAGCCACAATTTTTCATTTGTTTGATGTTTGATTGTTTTTGGATTTAAATATAGGGATTTTTGGGGTAAATACACGCGATGTATTGATATATTTGATGTTGCGTGTATAGAAAAAAGTGCGACTACACGCGGCTCTTCATTATATTGATTTTTGCGTGTAGGGCGAAAGACTGCTTTACACGCGATATAAAGATTGCTCTTAATTCGCGTGCTTTATGAAGACATTGATTACTCGATAATGGTCAGAGTAAGCACGCATTTTTTAACAGGGATACTTTACGCGTGTAGACAAGGATTTATCCTTACACGTGGATAAATAAAGGAATCAAATTTGCGTGTATTCAAGCCAAAAGGCTTACATGCGAAATAATTGTATTGCTAAATCCGCGTGTACAGGATGTATTTCAGTACACGTGCCAATAGATTAAGTAAGCAATCGCGTGTATGAGAACAAAATACAGAGGAGATAACATAGGTGAAGAATTATATAAATGAATTAAGTGAACAATTAAAACAAGTAGAAACGTTGCTAATAAAAACAGAGAAGCGATTGGAATCAAACAAAGTGGACAACGGTAAGAAGGTCAGGATTTCCTATAAAAAGGGAGGCTATCAGTACTATCTTGAGAATGAGGAAGGAAAGAGAGAATATGTCAAAACAAAAGATTTGGAAGTGATAAGAAAAATCTTGCAAAAAGACTATGATAAAACTGTACACGACAAGTTATTAACCTTACGTTATAGAATTTACAGGTTCATAAAAATCTATGATATGGATGCTATCGGACGCGTTTATGACAAGCTACCCGAAGCCAAAAAGATGCTTGTTAAGCCGATTGTTCAAACTGATGAAGAGTATATAAAAAGTTGGCTCGAGAAACACAAGAGTAACATGAATACATATCCTGAACAAGGTATGTATCTTACTGAAAAAGGAGAGAATGTACGGTCTAAGTCTGAAAAGATCTTGGCTGACCTTTTCAGCAAATATGAAATACCATATAGCTATGAACCACAATTCAAATTTGATGACGGTAGCGTTATGTTTCCGGACTTTGCTCTATTAAATACCAGAACACGCGAAACGATATACTGGGAACACTTTGGTATTATAACGGATGGAGAATACGCGACAAGAACACTTAGTAAACTGAATGCTTATGAAAAAAACGGATTAGAAGTGGGCAGGAATCTATTGTATTCTATGGAATCAGAATCAATCCCTCTGGATATAAAGCAGATAGAGAAAAAGATCAAACATCATTTACTATAATTTAAATTCAAGATAATATAAAAATAATCACGAAATTACAGGGGGTTATATGCAAGTAAACTTTTACGATTCGGTAGATGATGATCTGCTCAAATTTGCTGTTATCATAGCAAAGGCTGATGGGAAGTGGGTTTTCTGCAAACACAAGGAACGCGAAACATATGAAATAGCCGGGGGACACAGAGAAAGCGGAGAATCAATTTTAGAAACTGCCAAAAGAGAGCTCAATGAGGAAACGGGCGCGAAAGATTTTTCGATCAAACCGGTATGTGTATATTCAGTTATTGGCAAAAACAGAGTTAATGACACTGGCGAAGAAATGTACGGAATGCTGTACTTTGCGCAAATAACAAATTTTGAGGAAGAGCTTCATTGCGAGATGGAGAAAGTGGTATTGTTTGATGAACTTCCGACCGAGTGGACATATCCGCTAATACAACCCAAACTGATAAAAGAAGCAGAGCGAAGAGGTTATCTGTAATAATCCCAATCAATAAAGCAAAGATTGAAAAAATAATAAAAAAACAAGGCAGCCTCTCAGAGAGAAACTGCCTTGCCTAATGTGTTATCAATAATGTTATTGAGCTGTGTAACCACCATCAACTACAAGATGTGTGCCTGTTACGAAATCATTTTCTGCGAGGAAGATGATCGCATGTGCGATTTCTTCAGGCTTAGCGAAACGTCCAAGTGGATGCATAGCAATAAGTGCATCGCGAAGTTCCTGGCCAAGTGCTTCAAGGCTAACAAGAGGTGTATCTACATAGCCGGGATTAACGGTGTTTACGCGGATACCATCTTTAGCAAGTGAAAGAGCTGAGGATTTTGTAAGCTGATTTACACCACCCTTAGCTGCGCAGTAAGAAGGGATGATAGGATCGCCGATAACACCTTCGATAGAAGATGTGGATATGATCGCACCGCCATGTCCCTGCTTCTTCATCTGAATAGCTGCATACTTTGTACCATAGAATACGCCGTTAAGATTGATCGCAATCACTGTGTTCCAATCTTCAGCGGACAGCTGGTCAACTGTCCCATGGATACCAATACCGGCGTTATTAACCATAACATCAAGTGAGCCAAAGCGTTCAACTGCAAAGTCTACCAACTTCTTTACGCTCTCTTCATCAGATGTGTCAGCTTGGAAGAATGCAACGTCAGAAGATATCTTTGATAAATCAGCTGCTGCCTTTTCTCCACGCTGAACGTTACGGCCCGCAATAACAACCTTAGCACCCTTTTCAAGAAAAGCTTGTGCTGTTGAAAGACCGATTCCCGATGTACCACCGGTTACAATAGCTGTTTTTCCTTTGAGTTCCATTATAACCTTCTCCTTTATACATTAATATAGTGTCTAAATTATAGTACTATAAGTAACGTTTTTCAAATAATAGAGGGGAAGTTGAAAGGAGTTTTTTTCATGCGAACAGAAAAAGAGATGATGGATTTAATTCTTAATACCGCCCGCGAGGATGATAGGATCCGAGCGGTATATATGAACGGTTCAAGGACTGATAAAAATGCTCCGAAAGATATTTTTCAAGACTACGACATTGTCTATGTGGTAAAAGAGACGGAGTCTTTTATCAAAGATAAAGATTGGATTCGTCATTTCGGAGACATCCTATTCATGCAGTATCCCGATGAATCCCCCGATTATCCAAGCGATAGAGCAAAATCATATGGATATCTTATGATATTTACCGACGGAAACAGACTTGATCTTACGCTCAAATCCGAAGCGCATGCAAAAGAGAATGTGCTTGAAGACAGGCTTTGTAAGATCCTTTTGGATAAAGACGGAATACTTCCGATTATTCCTGAAGCGACAGATGCTGATTATCATGTCAAGAAACCAAGCGAGGATCAGTACGCAGCTACATGCAATGAGTTTTGGTGGTGCCTTAATAACATTGCAAAAGGGCTTTGGAGAAAAGAGGTTACATATGCCCAGGACATGCTGAATTTCGTTGTAAGAAAACAGCTTGAAAAAATGCTTTCATGGAAAATAGGTATAATAACGGACTATTCTGTAAGCATCGGAAAGTCCGGAAAGTATATGCATAAGTGGCTTTCCAAAGAAGAATGGCAAGCTTACCTTGATACATATTGCGGCGTCGATGTAGAAGAAATGTGGAAGTCCGTTGAAACAATGTGCAAACTTTTTTACGACACATCGAAATGGTTTGCAAAAGAAAGCGGCTTTACATTCAATAGAACTGAAGCCGATAACTGTCTTTTTTATCTAAACCGTGTTAGAATGGCTAAGGCAGATGCCAAAACTATTTTATAAAAAAGATAATAAAGTACAGCAAAGCATATATTAAATGCTCTGCTGTACTTTTTTGTCAGATCGAGTATGGGTTATCTACTCGATTTATTATAAGATCATTCATTGGATCTGACATCGGTACGGCTAAGATACATGATAGCGATCATGATAAAAGCAGTTATAAAGATGATGGATGAAAGGGCGAATGATCTTATATCTATAGTTCCTAATTCCTTTTGGTTCATGGCAATGTCAAACAAAGAAAATGGGGTGAGGTAAGGGGCGCCCTTTGTTATACATGACAAGCCGGCGAAACTGCCAAGGAAAGCAACTATCACGGGGAGAATAAAATTCCTTATAACCAAGGAAACAAGAACCTGGAAAGCACATATAACCCAGGAACTTAGGATTCCCATGATTAACCATTGAATGATCCCGGACGGAAGAGTTCCGTCCATATGTATGATCGAGCCGGAAATAAGGTATAAGGCTACGACCCAGATAAGCGAAACAGATGTAATGAAACATGTAGCTGCATATTTGCCGAGTACTATCATTGCAGGTCTTTGATGAGTCATCATAAGATTCATATTTGTTCCGGTGTGTTCAACTCTCCAGATGCATCCCGTAAATATTCCGATGATAACGGGCATGAAGAAGTAGCATAAAAACAAAGTGTGCTGAGTCCACAGTGAGTACCAACCGTCTTTTAAGATACTGATATTGCCGAGATAGTTTACGGTTCCGATCGCTGCCGATATTGCGGGAACAATGAAAAACGCAATCCATGCAGGAGAACCCTTTAATTTCAAGATCTCAACCGGACGCTTGTGAAGAAGAATCCTCTTGGTCTTTCGATTATTATTTGCTTTTTCTGTTTCCTCTACACCTGATCTCTTGAGCAAAATAAGAGTGATGCATGTAAAAAGAATTATCCATCCAATGCAGATGATCATAGGTATATAGTCGGGATTGCAGAGAGCATACGAAATATCTCTCGTGTCCCTGTCCCAATCCATTGTGATAAATCCGCATGACACGAACGACTCCCAAGGAAGGAGCTTTTGGATAATTGTTGATGGAAGGAATAAAGAGAAAAAGGCTGTGAAACTTCCCAGTATTCCAACGGAAATACTAACTGCCTGATTTCTGTAAAAATATGCCAACATAAGGTGGAGGCTAAGTAAGGTCATGCAGGTTATGTACGTGGTCATTCCGTGGATAAAAAGATATTTAACCGGGAAAGTGCTGTCAAAATCAAGAATCTTGCAACAGATAATGACCGATCCGCATTGCATTACAACAAGTATGAATGTGGCTATTGCACCATAAAGATATTTTGTAAAAAAGATTCTTTGCGGTGTGGTGAAGGTATACAAGCACTTGAGCATTTCTCCCTTATGCTCAATATCCATTAATCTGGAAGCGAAGCCCGCTATCGTAACCGGGAAAAATAAACAGTTTATGATTGGAATAATATAAAAAAGAATCATCCATCCATCTGCAGAACCCCGCTGACCACTATAATTTCCCATTATAAATGCAATTTCCAAAACAATTATCAAAGGAAATAACAGCAGGTTGAAGCGGCGTTTATGTTTTTTTAGTTCTATAAAAAGATTTCCGATAATACCCATTTTTAAGCTCCTTTTGTCATTTCGAGGAATACTTCTTCAAGAGAAGCATCACCGATCTCAAGTTCAGATAAAAGACCTTGATAGATCATATGTCCTTTGTTGATGATTCCGACGTAGTCTGCGATCTGTTCAACTTCAGAAAGAAGATGACTTGAAATAATAACCGTTGAGCCATATCTTTCGGGAATACTTTTTACAAGATTTCTGATCTCATTTATACCTGCGGGATCAAGACCGTTTGTAGGTTCGTCCAAGATGATCAGCTCTGGCCTTCCCATCAGTGCCATCGCGATACCGAGTCGCTGCTTCATTCCGAGCGAATAGTTTTTAACTTTGTCGTCTTTTCTCTCATACAGACCGACTGTTTTAAGAGCTTCTTTTATATCGCTTGCTCCAAGTTTTTTGTAGCGAGCAATTATCTCAAGATTTTCCTGACCGGTGAGATGTCCGTAGAATCCAGGGCTTTCGATAAGACTTCCGGTCTTCGTATTAATTTCAAATCTGTTCTTGGGCGACATCTTTTTTCCGAGAACTTCCATGCTTCCGCCGTCAGGTTGTATAAGTCCGAGAAGAAGCTTCATTGTGGTAGTTTTTCCCGCACCGTTGGGGCCGAGAAAACCATAGATGCATCCTTTCGGAACTGCTAAATTTACATCTTTTATTCTGTATTTGCGACCGCTCTTTTTGCAAAGATTGTAGGTTTCAATTACATATTTTTTCATCAGTGCGTCCTCCGTATATTTGATAAGCTTAGTATAAAAAGGGAAGATTACCTGAACATGACGCCTACATTACATTTACCTTACGCGGTAAGCGCGGTTATTTCATTTCGAAAGTGATATGTGTATACTTATATTTAAATCGGAAAGAGGAAGAAATTATGGTGTTATCAGATTGCAGAATCCTATTGGTGGATGATGAGAAAAAGATTTTAGAAATCAATAAAAAGCTCTTATCTGAGAATGGTTTTAATAATGTACTGTATGCATTAAACGGAGAAGAAGCAGATGAGATCATGGAAAAAGAGCAGGCAGATCTGGTCGTGCTGGACATAATGATGCCCGGTATAAGCGGGCTTTCTCTATATGAGTCGTGGAAAAAGAGAGGGATAAATATTCCTGTTATTTTTCTTTCTGCAAGAGATGAAGAAACAAGCAGATTGAAAGGGCTCGGGCTTGGCGCCGATGATTATGTGACAAAACCTTATACTCCCGAGGAGCTTCTTTTGCGCATAAAAGCAGTCCTTAGAAGGACGTATCATTTGACGGAGAATACGGTCGTTGAGCTTGGCACGGTGAGAGTGGATCTATCGTCGGGAATAGTAAAAAGACCCGATGGCGAAGTAGAACTTACCGCAAAAGAGTTTCAGCTTTTTTCCAAACTATATGATAATCAGGGGAAAATTGTTTCGCTGAACGCCCTTATGGATACGCTTTGGCCGGACGGTAGCTATGGACTTGAGAACTCGCTTATAGTTCATGTAAGGAGACTACGTGAAAAAGTTGAAGAAGATCCGTCAAAGCCTGAGTATTTGCAGACGGTTCGAGGGCTGGGATACAGGCTGAATATCAGAGGTAGAAAGTAATGAAAAAATTATCCGGATATTTCCTTTCCATGATGCTGGTATTGGCGTCATTGATCGTGATCGACATTTTCGTTTTGTTTTTTATATGCGTTCAAAAGCAAGAGAATTATCTCAATACGTCTCATATAGAAAAAGTATCTGAGAAGATCATAAGTGCAAACGGTGAGTATCAGGTTGACGGATCGGTATATGAACTGCTTGATAAAACCGGTTCTTTTGCCATGATCATAGATGATTCGGGAAGCGTTATATGGAATCACAATATGCCTTCGGAGATTCCGGATTCTTATGGGATAAAAGATGTGGCTTCTTTTACGCGTTGGTATTTAAACGACTATCCAACGTACACGTGGACAAGAGATGATGGGATTCTTGTGATCGGACATCCTAAAGGAAGCAGATGGAAATACTGTCTGGAAATAAATGCAAATACCATGGACGGCATGATTAAATTCGGACCATATATGTTCTTTGCTAATGTGCTGATTCTTTTGCTATTACCTTTTTTGATCACTCGCAAGTGGATGATCAACAGAGAGAAAGCGCGGACAGAGTGGATCGCAGGAGTTTCGCATGACATAAGAACTCCTCTTAGTATAGTCATGGGATCTGTGGAAAAAGGAAGCGTGGAGGAAAAGCAGTGCTTCAAGATCAGAGACCTTATAGGCAATCTTAATACCGAGAACAAACTCGAAGCGGGAACGGGCAAATGGAATAATGAAAAGATTAATCTCACATCACTTCTAAGAGAGATTTTGTGCGACTATATAAATACCTATGAAGATTATTCGTTTGATCTTCAGGTAGATGAGAAGCTCGAGAATTACAGTATTCAGGCGGATGTCATGCTTATCAGACGCATGCTTGAGAACATTATTACCAACTCTATCGTTCATAACGAAAAGGGTTGCGAGATAAAGGTTACGCTATCAGATCGAGGCAAAGGCAAGGCAAGACTTGTCATAAGTGATAACGGACAAGGCACAAGTGAGCAAAAGATAAAGTCGTTGAACGCCAAAATTAAGAATGCGTATCTTCCGGAACACGGTCTTGGAATACGCGTCGTAAAGCAGGTTGCAAAAAAGTATAAGTACGCGGTACGTTTTTCTTCGGAAGAAAATGAATGTTTTAGGTGTGAGATAGATTTTGGTAAAAAGAAATGAGAACAAATCACCTGTAATTGAGAAAATCTACAAGGAGCTTGCATTAAGATGATCGTGCATCCGATACCACCTCTTTATGACAAGAATTCAAGAGTGCTTATACTTGGAAGTTTCCCTTCGGTGAAATCGAGGGAGGCGCAGTTTTTCTACGGGCATCAGCAGAACAGATTTTGGAAGGTTATCGCTGCGCTTTTTGATGAGGAAGTTCCGAATACAATTCCGGAGAAGAAGGCGCTTTTAAAAAGAAATAAGATAGCGCTCTGGGATGTTATTCATTCATGCGATATAACAGGATCGTCCGATTCGAGCATAAAAAACGTAACGCCTAACGATTTGAAAATCATTCTGGACAGCTCCAACATTGAAGCAATATACGTAAACGGGAAGACTGCAGAAAAGTATTATAAGAAATATACGGAAAAGATTATTGAAAGAACGGCAATCTGCCTACCATCAACAAGCCCCGCGAACGCGGCGTGGAACATGGAAAAGCTGATCGAGGCGTGGAAGATTATAAAAAAGAGTTAATAACGGAATAAAATATGGAGCTGCGGTGCCGGATCAATCGGCATCGACAAGCTCCATTTCTGAACCCATATCGGTAAAACCATATTTTTCATACAAGGGTCTTCCCATATCCGTTGCTTCGAGTGATATCTGGGTAATTCCGCGTTTCTTAGCATCTTTTACCAGTATATCCAAAGTCTTGAGCGCGATGCCCTGCCTGCGATAATTCGGATTGGTGTACATATTCATCACGTAAGCTTTTTTCCCACTTGGATTGTGATATGTAGGCATTACCTCGTAGTAGCTCATGCCGCCGGCGCCGACAAAAGAACCTTTGTCCATAACAAGGATAGCCGTGTGAGTTCCGTCTGCGAGAGCTCTTTTATAATATTCTCTCGAAGAGGCTTCAACTTCAGACATATCTACGGAAGAATCGAGTTTATTTGCTGCGCGCAGAACTTCGATTCTTGAAGAAGTTAAAAGATCGAGGTCTTCCAATGTTGCAATTTTATATTCCATTTTGTCTACCTCCCTGTGATATTATAAATGTATAAAGAAAGTAGCAAAAATGCAACCTCCGGGTGATGTTACCGTATGCATTTCTTTTATATGATACCTCTTGGAGGTGATAAAAATGATTTTTCCCGATAAACTACAAATACTCAGAAAGAATAATGCACTTACACAGGAAGAACTGGCTGAGAAGCTTGGAGTGTCAAGGCAGGCGGTCGCCAAGTGGGAGGCGGGGCAAGCCTATCCGGATATAGCGAATCTCATTCAGATAAGCGACCTGATGAATGTGAGCGTTGATTATCTCGTCAAGGACAGGGACTGTGCAGTCAATATATCTTCCGCTCAGCCGACAGATCTTGAAGAGCTGATCGCATTTAGGCTTGAAGCCAATAAAAATACATACGCGGCTAAGATAAATGAAGTTGAGTCAACAAGATACACTTCTCATGATTTTGTTTATGAGAGCGGAGATTTCCTTAAGGAAGCTCTTTTGCATGCAGATAAAAACATGCCATACAGAGGACCCGAGATGTATAAGTCGGGAGAGTTCACTTACAGATGCAGGGTGACCGGAGATTTTACATGGTTTCAGGGATTCGAAGAGATTTATCTTGATGATAAAAAAGTCTACGAATGTGTATTCCACGGCGGACTTATGAAATAAAAATAATGCTTAAACAGGAGGACAGAATGAATAACGTTTATGAGACTTGCCCGGTACTTGAAAATGACAAATATCTTCTTCGCTTTGTGAAGAAGGAAGATGCGGAGGATCTTCTTGAAGTCTATGGGGATAAGAATGCGCTTCCTTTTTTTAACAGTGACAATTGCCACGGGGACAATTTCTTTTACAATACAAAAGAGCTGATGGATAAAGCGGTGGATTTCTGGCTCTATTCCTATGAGCAAAAGTATTTTGTGAGATGGACGATCGTTGATAAAGCTTCAAACAAAGCAATCGGAACGATAGAAATGTTCCACAGAGAGCCTGACGGAAGCTTCGGACATGTCGGACTTATCAGACTTGATGTCGGAAGTAAGTATGAAAAAGCGGAAGAATTAAAGAGCATCTTGTCGGTTATAATCCCGCCTGCATATGAGCTTTTTGACTGCGATGAGATAATATCCAAAGTTCCGCTGTACGCAGTTGAGCGTGCGAAGGCGTTCTCAGAATACGGTTTTGAGAAGACCGACAGATTATTAATTGGTGGCAATGACAACTACGGTTATAATTGCTATTGGACTATCAAGAAATAAGAAATATCAGATAAAGGGGAACATGATGACCAAACTTACAGTAATAGTTGATAACAAGGAAGGACAGGATTTAAAAGGCGAATGGGGACTTTCGATCCTGATCGAGCACAATGATAAAAAGATCCTTCTTGACGCCGGCGGTTCCGATCTTTTTGCCGAGAATCTTCAAAAGCTCGGATTCGACATCAAAGATATAGACTACGCGGTTCTTAGTCACGCGCACTACGATCACGCTAACGGCATGCCCAGATTTTTTGAAGATAACAAGAAAGCAAAGTTTTATCTTAGGGAAACCACGGCGGAAAACTGCTATGCGATAGATTATCTGATATTCAGAAGATATATCGGAATTCCCAAGAATGTTATCAGGGACTATGGCGATAGAATAGAATTTGTATCGGGTGATTATAAGCTCTGCGACGGCGTTTATCTTATACCGCACAAATCGCCGTGTCTTGATCTTATAGGGAAAAGGGAAAAGATGTATACCAAGGTCGGCAGAAGATTAAAGCCTGACGATTTCTCGCATGAGCAGAGCCTTGTAATAGATACGGACAAGGGCCTTGTTATACTTAACAGCTGTTCTCACGGCGGTGCCGTAAATATCATTAACGAAGTTAAGAGCACATTCCCTGACAAGCGCATCTACGGCTTGATAGGCGGTTTCCATCTGTATAACAAGAGTAAAAAAGAAGTTGAAGAAGTCGCTAAGAATATCAGTGATACAGGGATTGAATATATTTGCACAGGGCACTGCACTATGGGCAAGGCTTATGGTATCATGAAAGAGGAGCTTGGAGATAAGCTCGAGCAGCTTCATGTGGGACTTGTAAAAGAGTTCTGAAGAAGGAGACAACATGGTTTTACTTGTAATCGATACTCAAAAAGGAATCACAGATGACAGACTTTATGAATTTGAAAAATTAAAGTCGAATATTAAGGAGCTTATTCAGCTTGCAAGAGACAATAACAAAGAAGTTATTTATGTTCAGCATGACGACGGTCCCGGATCCGGTTTTAGCAAAGGCGACCCGGACTATGAGATATATGATGAATTTGCACCAAAAGAAGGAGAAAAGATATATACAAAGGCTGTAAACAGTGCGCTTCATCCTTCGACAGGTCTTTTGGATTACTTAAAAGAAAAAGGTGAGAAGACCATAATGATCGTTGGGCTTCAAACTAACTTTTGCATTGATGCGACTATAAGAACCGGCTTTGATAACGGCTTTGAAGTACTGGTTCCGGAATATACCAATTCAACATTTGACAGCGATTTCATGGATAGGGCAACCTGCTATCGCTATTACAATGAGTTCATGTGGGATCCGAGATACGCCAAATGCATCTCCATGGACGAGGCAAGAAACAGAATAAAAGAGTGAGAGTAAGATCCGGCAAGGGATCATAAATGTAACTATTAATATTTTTAGGTGGGAGAATATTATGGTAACGAATGATAAAGGACTGGTTGCGTTTAAACACAGAATAATGGTAGAAGTCTGCAAGCTTGCGTGGAAAGGCGAGCTTGATGAAGAGCACAAGGATAGGCTTGTTTATGAGCTTGCTCCGGGACCAAAGCCTGTTTACAGATGCTGCGTTTTCAAAGAGCGCGAGATCGTCAGACAGAGAATTCGCCTGGCGTGCGGACAGAGCACCTCATACAACGAAGGTTCCAAAAACATTGTTCAGGTAATCGATCCTGCATGTGACGAATGTCCTATTCATGCTTTTTCCGTAACGGATAACTGTCGTTTCTGTATGGGAAAGGCTTGTCTTAACTCATGTAAATTTGATGCGATCCATCCGGGCGATGTCAGGATGCACATTGATTCTACCAAGTGCAAAGAGTGCGGAATGTGCGCAAATGCATGTCCTTACGGAGCAATAGTTCATCTTGAGCGTCCATGCCATAAGGCATGTCCTGTAGGCGCCATTACTTATGATGAGAACGGCTATTGTAAGATTGATGAGAGCAAGTGTATCCAGTGCGGGCACTGCATTCACAGTTGTCCTTTCGGAGCTATAGGATCAAAGACGTTCCTTGTTCAGATCATAGAAGCTATTAAATCGGGAAAAGAAGTCATCGCTATGTGCGCACCCGCTACAGAAGGCCAGTTCGGTGAAGATATCTCCATGGCTTCTGTCAGAAATGCGCTTATTAAGCTTGGATTCTCAGATATGGTGGAAGTTGGTCTCGGCGGAGATATGACGGCTGCTTATGAGTCAAAAGAGTGGGCTGAAGCATATGCGGAAGGTAAGAAGATGACAACGTCTTGCTGCCCTGCATTTATCAACATGCTTAAGAAGCACTTCCCCGAGCAGTTTGAGAACAATATGTCTTCAACGGTTTCACCTATGTGTGCGATCTCAAGATATCTTAAGGCAACTCGACCCGGTTGCGTGACGGTATTTGTAGGACCTTGCATTGCCAAGAAGTCTGAGGCGCAGGATGAGAGCGTTCCGGATAATGCCGATTATGTTGTGACATACGGTGAGCTTAGAGCTCTTATGAGATCAAAAGATATAGATTTTGAACCTGTTACAGATGAGTATCAGGAGTCTTCTATCTGGGGCAAACGTTTTGCAACAAGCGGCGGCGTTGCCAATGCAGTTATTGAATGCATGAAAGAAAGAGGAGAAGATGTAAGCAATATTAAGCTCCATCAGGTTGCGGGAGGCAACGAGTGTAAGAAAGCTCTTTTGCTTCTAAAGGCAGGCAGATTCCCCGATGACTTTATCGAGGGCATGGTATGTCCCGGCGGTTGTGTGGGCGGACCTTCCAAGCACAAGACCGAGGTTGAGATCACCAAGGCAAGAGAGAACCTCCTTGCCAAGGCAGATGACAGAAAGGTTCTTGAGAACCTCAAGAAGTATCCAATGGACAAGTTTTCGATGCACAGAGACGGCAAGAAGATAGATCTTCCCGATTGAATTTAAGAACAAGGAATTGTAAGTGAACAGGGACAACACGCTTTTTACTTCAAAAATGAAAAAAACACATACCATCTACATGCCGGATATGCTTCATTATCACAATGAGCTTCTTATCGCGGCGTTTAAATATGGTGGCTATAACCTGGCGGTTGTACCTGAGTATGAAAGAGTGCCCGAGAATGCATTTAGGTTTATCAACTCTGCCTATTGCACATGTGCGATAGACATTATCGGTAATCTCATGGCACATATTGCTTCTGGAAATGTAGATCTTGACAGGACCGCCATCCTTGAGCCTCAGGCAGGAGGCGCATGCAGAGCGGGTAATTACTACGATCTTATTATTCAATGTGTAAAAAAGAGCGGGTACAAGATTCCCGTTCTTTCTTTGAATTTTAGAGGAGCGGAGAGTCATCCGGGATTTAAGATCAATTTAAAAATGCTTTTGGGTGCGATCGCTGCGGTGTGCTACGGCGATCTTCTTATGAGTCTTTACCAGCAGATAAGGCCTTATGAGAAGAATAAGGGCGAGACGGATTTGCTTTATCGAAATTGGATAGATAAGCTTTCGGGAAATATCTCCACAGGGAAAAATCTTTTATTAAAGAACAATATTTATCAGGAAGTTATTTCTGATTTTAAAAAGATACCTTGCTATACCAAGGCTGAGAGGCCGCTTACCAAGGTCGGTGTGGCGGGAGAGATCTACATAAAATGCTCGCCTATAGGAAACAGACATCTTGAGGATTTTCTTAAAGACCACGACATGGATTACAGAATGGAAGGTTTTTTAAACTATTGCATTTATGTCGTATATACCGAGATGAAATCCGCAGAGCTTAATATGGCGCCAAAAGCCGTATTAAAGGCTTATAAGTTTTTTATGGATCGTATGATCAAGATGCAGAATAAGATAAAAGAGCTTTTGGAACAAAACGGATTTGTAGCGGACGGATCGTTTTATGAAATGAAAAAGACAGCCAATGAACTTCTAAGCGAGTATTACAATATAGGTGACGGCTGGCTTGTTCTCGCGGAAGTGACAGACATGATTCAGAAGGGATATGACAAGATACTGATAGTGCATCCGTTCGGCTGTCTGGTAAGTCACGTGGCGGAGAGAGGTATTCTAAAAAAGCTTCGGCAGATGTATCCAAATGCCAATATCAACACGATAGAATACGACTATGAGCAGTCCAAAACACTTAGAGAGAGCAGAATAATGCTTGCACTTTCCTGATAAAGATCAAAACAGAAAGACTTCTATCTGTTTAAAGATTCCCTTGAGATTTTTGATATCCTTTATTGTCTCTTTTGTTTCGAGAGAGTGGTTTGCTCCCTGTATTTCGTGAAGCGGAAGATTTAGCTCGCAGCATTGTTTTCTTGCAAGTTCGGTTTCGCACCATGCATCCGCAGTTCCGTGAAAGACGATCGCTTTAACGCCTTCAAGGAATTTAAAGGTTTCAGCAACGGGAGTCAGAACGATGTGAATTGCGTTGATCTCGTTCTTCCATGCGTAATAGCCGGCAAGAGTTGTTCCGATGCTCTTTCCGATAAAAAGAACTTCTTCATATCTATCGAATTCTACATCCTTAAGCTGATCGATGGTCTGCTTTAACGCTATCTCAAAAACAGAATGCATAACTTCTTCCTTGCCCTTAACCTCGTGCGATTTGTAGGGCAGTTTGTAAGTTATCTCTATAACTTTATACCCATGCTCTCTAGCCATTTCTTTGGCATAATACAAAAGAGGCTTATCGTGAGTGTAACCGATCCCCGGGAAAATAACTGCAAGTTTTTCTGCGTACATAGCGTCCCCCTCTCTGGCTAAATCTATAAATTAATGATATCATACTTTCCGAAGAAAGGAGCACATGAATGACCTGGAAAACAACCAATATTCATCTGATGAAAGGTAACTTTTTGGCGGTTTACGGGGATAGTGCGCTCTTTTTTAGATGATTTTTGGGATAGAAAATATCTATAAAGCGTAGTTATCTCCTTATTTTTTGAACTAAAAAAGATAAGGAGTTTTTTTATGAATAAAAATAATGCGAGAAAACAGATAAAAAAATTATTGTTATTGGACGGAACAAGTGCGCTTATGATCGCGGGAGCATCATGGGTGGCGCTGCTTGCGGCAAGAGGCTTTTCCATGGTCGAGATCGGACTTGCGGAGAGTATATTTCATGTTGCGAGCATGTTCTTTGAAGTTCCGTCGGGAGCCATTGCCGATGTGTTCGGAAGAAAGAAGGTCATGGTAGCCGGAAGGATCATGTCGGTACTTTCCGGAATCATTTTGATCGTATCGGATTCGTTTTGGATGGTGGCGCTTGCAATGATCCCGGGTGCGCTAAGCTATAACCTTGCGTCGGGAACACGAGAAGCACTTGCGTATGACAGTCTCAAAGAAGCGGATATCGAGAGTGAATACGACAGATTTGCTTCGGTCGATATGGTGATATATAAGATTACAAGTTCCATCGCAACGCTTATGGCGGGCGTGGCGCTTATGCTCGGATATAAAAGAGCTTACGCGGTTGATGTGTTTATGGGGATCCTGAGCATAGGTATAGCTCTTTCGTTAAAAGAAATTTCTACCGAGCTTTCAAAAGAAGCGAGTATTAAAAAGAGATTTGTTGAAGTCGCAAAAGAGAGCGCTGCGTTTATAAAAGAAAATAAGAGGGCAAGGCAGATCATTGTTTTGAATGCTTTTGTCGGATCATCGGCTACGCTCATTCTTTTCTTTTTACAGGCAAAGCTTCCTATCGCAGGACTTCCGGAGCTCATGCTGGGACCGGCTCTTTTTATAATGGGAATGGGAGCGGTGCTTGGCGCGTTTGCCGCAAAGCTGATGGCAGGCAGAAGGTTTAAGCATATTGCAATGATAGGAGCGTTTGGCGTGGCACTTTCCGTAGCATCAATACTGACGGGAAACAGTATCCTGATGGTGATAGGCGGATTTATCGGTTCATTTTCCGATACGCTGCTCTGCGTAAGGTCAGATGTGGTTTTAAACACAATGATACCTTCGGATCAGAGGGCGACACTTGTATCCGTTAATTCTTTTTCCTTCTCGATCGTGATGATAGCGTTGTCACCTTTGTTCGGATTTATCGTGTCTGTGGTATGATTCTGTTTTACGTTATCGGGTTGAAGTGATAAAATTATGCTATATCAGACTTGAAAGGAGAACGTATGAAAATAGTAAAGGCTTATAATAGTGTAAGTTTGATCATCCGCATTTTGTGCGGTCTTGTTCTTGGAACAATTTTGGGGTTATTATTCAAGGATCTGGCAGTTATCACGCTGTTTGGAAAGATATTTGTAGGAGCACTTAAGGCGGTTGCTCCCGTACTTGTATTTGTGCTTGTTATTTCCGCGCTTGCGCAGGGAAACGATAAGCTCGACAGAAGATTTGTATCTGTAATTGTTTTGTATATGGTAAGCACGCTGCTTGCTTCTGTGGTAGCGGTTGTGGGAAGTTTTATTTTCCCTCAGACGATCATGTTAAGTGAAGCTGCTACAGCAGAGGCTGTTCCTACAGGTGTTGGAGAGGTGCTTTCAAACCTTCTTGTAAATATGGTGGCCAACCCTGTCGGAGCACTTCTTGAGGGTAGATATATAGGTATTTTGTTTTGGGCGGTTATATTGGGACTTGCTGCAAAGAAGGTCGCAAGCGACAGCACCAAGAAGGTACTTGAAGACTTCTCAAATATGGTATCTACAGCAGTTAAGTGGATAATCAATCTTGCACCTTTCGGAATCATGGGTCTTGTTTATGAGAACGTTTCGACCAACGGTCTTGCGATATTTACCGATTACGGCAAGCTTCTTGCACTTCTTGTAGGATGTATGCTTGTTGTGGCACTTGTTATCGATCCTCTTCTTGCAGCGATCACACTTAAGGTTAATCCTTATCCGCTTGTGTTCAGATGCCTCAGAGAATCTGGAGTAACAGCGTTCTTTACAAGAAGCTCCGCTGCCAACATACCTGTTAATATGGAGCTTTGCGAGAATCTAGGAATGGATAAAGAGATGTATGCCGTATCAATTCCTTTGGGAGCTACGATCAACATGGACGGAGCTGCGATCACAATCGCGGTAATGTCACTTGCGGCTGCCAATACGGTCGGTATTCATGTGTCATTTGCCACTGCGCTTGTACTTGCGTTTATCGCAACACTTGCTGCTTGCGGAGCATCGGGCGTTGCCGGCGGATCGCTTCTTCTTATCCCTATGGCATGTTCGCTCTTTGGAGTTAACCCCGATGTAGCGATGCAGGTTGTAGCGGTTGGCTTTATCATAGGTGTTGTTCAGGATTCTGTAGAAACAGCACTTAATTCATCGGGAGACGTAATGTTTGCCGCAACAGCTGAGTATGCTCAGTGGAAGAGAGAAGGCAAATCACTTCCGACTTTCCTTGGCGGAACAACAAAGGTTGATATCTGATAGAAAGCTTATTACCCGCAGCTATGCTGCGGGTTTTTTGCTGTAATGAGACATAATCTGCATTTTGTGGTAAAATTGCAAATTATTAGCAAATTCTTTTGACCTTTTCAATATGTCGGCATATAATATGTCACGGAAAATCATTTATGATTTATGTAGAAAAAGAGTATAGAAAGAATCTGTGGGAAAAATGGGAAAAGAAAAGCGTAAGATCACGATAGATCCGGTGTTATGCGTTGCATTCATTCTTGCCGTTATCTCGGCGTTTATAATAAAACCCGGAAAAGAGTATATCGGTTATATTGATTTTAGGTCTCTGGGTATATTGTGGGGACTAATGGTAGTCATTCAGGGACTTAAAGAAAATACGGTATTTGAGAAGATTGCGACAGCACTTCTTTCTAAGGTTAAAAACGGAAGACAACTGTCGGCGACTCTTGTTTTTCTTTGTTTTATAAGCAGCATGTTCATTACCAATGACGTTGCGCTGATAACTTTTGTTCCGTTTGCACTTATGATGCTAAGTAGCTGTAAGAGAGAAGACCTTACGATATGGGTTGTGATCTTACAGACTGTAGCGGCGAACCTCGGAAGTATGCTTACTCCTCTTGGCAATCCGCAGAATCTTTATTTGTACGGAGTAGCAGGCTTAAGTTTGCCGGGATTTTTATCCGTGACACTTCCGTATACCATACTTGCTTTTATACTTATAGCAATCGGAATAATTCTTTTGCCTAGGGGAAAAGAACCCATTGTACTTAGTGAAGAAGTCGGAACTGTGGGAAAATTCGGATCAAAGAGACAGATTGTTATTTATACGGTGCTTTTTGTATTGGCACTTATGACTGTTCTTGGATATCTTCCATGGTATATATCCGTTTCGGCAATCTTTATTGTCGTTCTCGGAATGGATTATAAGATCTTGTTCAGAGCGGATTATATCTTGCTTCTTACATTTATAGGATTTTTTATCTTTACAGGAAATCTTGGAAGAATACAACGTATTTCCGAGCTGCTTAAAGGTGTTGTCGGTGGCAGGGAATTCTTTATCTCTATAATCGCAAGTCAGGTTATAAGCAATGTTCCTGCTACATTCCTTCTTATCGGGTTTGCGTCCGATGTAAAAGAGATCATAGCAGGCGTGAACGTAGGGGGCCTCGGAACGCTTATTGCTTCCATGGCAAGTCTTATTTCGTACAAGAATTTTGCCAATGAGTATCCGGATAAAAAGGGTGCTTATTTGCTTAAATTTACTGTTATCAATATCATCATGCTTTTGTGCATGATACTGCTTCATCAGATTTTAGGAGGCTGATCAAATGGCACTTATTTCCATAAAAGATCTGACCCTTGGATATGACAGGATGATCGTTGCAGATGGGATTAGTTTTGAAGTCAACGAAGGCGATTATCTTTGCATAGTGGGAGAGAACGGTTCGGGTAAGAGTACTCTTATGAAGACTCTTTTACACCTTCAGGATCCTATGGGTGGCAAGATCACTATAGGTGACGGCCTAAAGGCGAACGAGATAGGTTATCTTCCTCAGCAGACTGTGGTGCAAAGAGATTTCCCCGCTTCGGTTTGGGAGATTGTTCTCTCCGGATGCCAGTCTCACATGGGAGCCAGATTTTTTTATACTAAAGAAGAAAAAAAGATCGCTTTGGAAAACATGGAACATATGGGCATCTTGGGCTTTAAGAAGAGATGCTACAGAGAGCTTTCGGGCGGACAGCAGCAGAGAGTCCTTCTTGCGAGAGCGCTTTGCGCTACGAGAAAGGTTCTTTTGCTGGATGAACCTGTTTCCGGACTTGATCCTAAGGTTACCGCTGAGATGTATGAGCTTATTAAAGAGCTTAACGACAGCGGTATCACAATAATCATGATATCCCATGATATCCATGCGGCTGCTAAGTATGCAAGCCATGTTCTGCATATAGGAAAAGAGGTTTTCTTCGGAACAAAAGAAGAATACGTAAACAGTGAAGAAGGAAAGTTTTTCCTTAGCAAAGAAGGAGGTGACTGGGCATGATGGATAAGCTTACATTATTTTTCAGCTATTCGTTTGTAAGATATGCGTTTATAGTCGGTATACTTATCGCTCTTTCAGCCTCACTCCTTGGAGTTACTTTAGTGCTTAAGCGTTTTTCGTATATTGGTGACGGCTTGTCACACGTTGCTTTCGGTGCGATGGCTGTTGCAAGCGTGCTTAAGCTGACTAATCAGACTTTGCTCATTCTTCCGGTGACCGTTATATGTGCGGTGTTACTCCTTAAAAACGGACAGAAAGCTATGATAAAAGGCGATGCGGCTATAGCGATGCTGTCAGTCGGAGCACTTGCTTTCGGTTATCTTCTTATGAACGTTTTTACAACGTCGGCCAATGTATCCGGAGATGTGTGCAGCACTTTGTTTGGATCTATGTCGATACTTACGCTTACCAAGAATGAAGTGATCATTTGTGCAATACTTTCAGTGATTGTTGTTGTGATGTTTATTTTTCTGTACAACAAGATCTTTGCGGTCACTTTCGATGAGGATTTTTCAAAAGCTACGGGAGTAAATGCAGATGGATATAATCTGTTGATAGCGATAATGATAGCAGTTATCATCGTTGTCTCAATGAACCTTGTGGGTTCACTTCTTATTTCGGCGCTGGTAATATTCCCTGCTATCTCTGCAATGAGACTGTTTAAAAGCTTTTTGGGCGTTACTGTTTTTGCAGCGGTATTGTCAGTGGTATGCGCTTTTTCCGGAATGATCTTTTCAGTCCTTGTGGGAACACCGGTAGGATCAACAATTGTTATCGCCGATGTTTGCGCATTCGCCATCACTTCCTTGATAGCAGCAATAAAAGGAGGTGCATGATGAGAGGAAAGCTTATTGCTACGGTGCTTGTTGTAGCACTGTGTCTTACGGGATGCGGTGATGTTGCGGGTACGAATTCAAGGAATAACGGTGGATCCAAAAGTGTAAATGATGTTTTGGAAGAACAGATGGCAAAAGAGGATGCATCCGGATCGAACGCAGACAATTCCGGTTCGTTCGATTCCGCTACCGGTTCCAATACCGCCGCTATCGGACCTGATACAGCGGTGTCTTCCGCAGCAACATCAATGCATACCGCAGAATATATGGATGATTTTGGGGACACGATCGATCTGACGGGTCAGTCTTCAACCATGACTTATTCAGTAGTTTTCAATATGGTTTTTTATCCGGAGAATTTTGTCGGAAAGACGATCAAGCTCGAAGGCCTTTTTTCGGAAATGTATGTCGAGTCTACAGACAAGCGTTATTTTACGTGCTTTGTACCTGACGCAGCAGCGTGCTGTGCGAAGGGAGTCGAATTTGAACCTACGGAAGAATATAAATACCCCGATGATTTTCCTAAAGTTGACGATGAGATCATAGTAGAGGGTGTTTTTGATACATATGATGACGACGGAGAGACGTACTGTACGCTCCGAAATGCTAAATTCACTAAGAAAAATGCTAATTAGCAGGGAGTGTCAAACTCTTAAAGCAATACCGAGTTCTTCGTGCATTCGTCTTTTGTTTTCATACATACGTTGATCCGCGAGAAGATAAACTTCGTGAGAATCTTTATCCGGACATTCATGCTTGTAAGCGTAGCCTGAGGCTACGCTTCTTTGATATTCCGGATAAAGTGCATTCATGACACTAAGAGCACTGTTCATTCTTCCGATAAGTGCTTCAATATCAAGATCCGAGGCATCTTCAATGATGACAAGGAATTCGTCTCCGCCGATTCTGGCGCAAAGACCAAGCTCTTCAAATGTATTTGTAAGAACTTTAGCAAAGTCTTTTATGTACTTATCACCTGAGAGGTGTCCGTATTTATCGTTAATAGGCTTAAGTCCGTTAAGATCGATACTGATTATGCAATAGTCGGTTTTTGCCTTATTAAGATCCATAAGAGCTTTATCGGACTTAGCTCTGTTGGATAGATTTGTAAGTCCGTCAGCATAGGCAAGGCGCGACAGTGATGCATACTCCTGCCTCTGCGCGAAAGTCTTTGTAATATACAAAAGATAATAAGCAATCTGGCAGATTACGAAGAAAAGACATCCGCCTGCAATGGTGACTTTTGCTGTAAGCGATGTTATCTGAGCTCTTTGCGGCCCCAAGATATATACGATCAGATGTATAAATTCGGCAATCGTAAAGATAAACAGACCGATCATCTGTATCATGCCTGCGGAAGAGATGTTTTTCTTACGTATGCTGTTGATCGTATAGTAGATTACAACAATAAAGCCCACAACACAGTCTACATGATACATAGGGAGAGTTGCCCTAAGGTGTATGTTGAAACTAAAGTGCAGGATAAACTGGAAGAAAGGGATCAAGCTGCTGATTATAAAGAATGCGAAAAACAGCTTTTTCTTTTCCGGCTTTTGTATGCAGTAAAGGATTATGTAGCAAAACGGGACTATAAGATACAAAGTAAAATATTCAATCTGCGTTTCGAGCGGAGCATAAACAAAAAGTGATAATACATTGTAATAACTAAGGAGCCATGCCCCCAAGTTGATACACATAAGTGATGAGTAGAGCTGGACTGCAATGTCGGGTATAGCCGTTACAAACAAAAGACTCAACATAAGGAACACGATACCGAAGACAAACAGCGCCATTCCGGCTGCAATAATAAATAGATGTGAGTTGATAAAGTTCATCCTAAGTTCCGGAGTTGAACCAAGTGACGGACCTTCAAGAACGGTAAATGCATCGTTTTCTTCTGCGAGCATTTTGAACGTGATCTGTTTTCCGGCATAATAATTGGGCAGGGTAATAAAATGCATCATTTTTCCGATGAATTTGTCTTCGCGGTACATAGTAAGACCGTATTTGTATATCAGTTCGCCGTCGATAAAGCATTCGAGCGTGGTATATCTGCTTCTGAATGAAATTGCGGGAAATGGTATTTTTCCGAGATCGGGAAGTGTTTTGGACATGAAGATAACATCACCGTGTTTAAGCTTTGAATCCATGACGGTGAATATTTCAGACATCTTAATGTTCTTATAATTTTCTGTGTTAATGGTAACGTCCCAGCCTTCATCCATAAACTCTATCGGGTAGTCGGGGTGAATTGCAAAGATATGGTGACAGAGTGAGAAGATAATTACCATTATGAGGATTGAAAGAAGAGTTGCGATAACGCGCTTTTTGGTCAGCATATCACACACCTCCCTTCAGAGCTGCATTCTTCATAAGATCGTCGTACAGACGACCCAGAGATTCGTTGTGATGAATTTTTTTCATGGTATACATGCGCTTATCGGCAAGAAGATATACTGACTGCGCATTTCCTGTAAGCTTCGGCTTAAGAGATTCGCTGCTTGCATAACCCCACGATGCTGAATAACGAAGAACGGGCTCATTTTCGTTTTTATCTATCATAAGATCGGTGAGAAGAGCCAGTCCGTTTTCTGTTCTGTTGTCATCGACATATGGAAGGATTACGATGAATTCATCTCCGCCCATTCTTCCGATGATGGCGGCGTCAAAAAAGCTCTGTCTGAGTAGATCCGCAAATCCGTTGAGTAGCTCATCTCCCGCTGCATGACCGTAGTTGTCGTTGGTGTATTTTAGATAATCAAGGTCAAAGCTGATTATCGTGTATTTTCCTTTTAGACCGGCAAGTGTCAGTTCACACTTGGTTCTGTTAAAAAGCCCGGTGAGAGCATCTGTGTAAGCGAGACCCTCGAGCTGTTTTTTCACCGTCTCTTCGCTTATGTATTCTATACAGTGATAGAAGTAATTAAGAAGAAGACAGATGGAAAAGAGAAGAGCGCCGACGGTCATAAAATCTATATCCGCGTTAATATCTTCCATACCAAAGTATTTGAAAACATTGTATTTTACGATGTCTATGATAGAGAACAAAAGAGTTACTATAAGTCCGAACAGGAGGACATTTGTGGACATAAATCTTTTGTGTAGATCTTCCTTGTTTGAGATGTATTTTTTGACCGTATTAACTATGAGTATTGATATTACAAGGACACCCTCGATAATAGAGAGGATGTGAAGCCAGGATACAAAAGCACAGATGTGACATATGTTCAATATGTGCATGATCGCCGTGCCGAAAACGAACATGGCGTTGAATATAAGAATAATATAGCCGAGATACTTTTGCTCAAGCTGATTGGCGGCAAGCACAAAAGCAAGTATCGTACCCGGTATCATAAACAGGGCAAGATATTCGATAAATGAAAAGATGCCCACTTTGTCTGAAATCTGGGAAAAGAGATCGTTAAAGCACAAAACGTAGATGCCCAGGATAAGAGTTACGAAGGCACTGAATATTATGCTGTAATCATGGAAGTTGTAGAAAATAATATAAGGAGCCAAGATCAACGTCAGGATACCGAAAACGATCATGAAAACACCGACAACAAGAGGGAGTCTGTGTTTTTGCAAAAGAAACATAGATATATCTTCGCAGTCACCCAAAGTAATGGGAGTAAAGCCTGAAAAGGCGTTATTCTCATAAGATTTGAAAACTATTCTGATTTCTTTTCCGGCGTAATTGTCGGGAAGAGGAACATAGTTTTGAACTTTTGGGATCATTTTATTTTTCTCGGCGTATTCTTTTCCGTAAGAATAGATCTTTTTTCCATCCACATAAACATCAACTGTGGAAAGAAAAGAGCGAAAATGAATGGTTGCCGGTTTAAGATCCAGATGGGGAAGAGTGTTTACCAGAGTGATGGTGTCATACTTGTTCATTATGTCAAAGCTTGTGGTTGATAGTTTGTCGACAGAATAGGTGGAATCCCCACGATGAATAGTCCAGCCTTCTTCAAGCTGAACTACGGGATGACGGTTTGGGGTATTGTATTTATCTCCGCCTAAGAAGATAACTGCGGCAGCCGTTATAGCGATCGCCAGGATCGAAAGTACAGCTGCCTGCATCCTTGTTCTTATTTTCAAAGACGCTCCTCCTATGCTATAAGTATAGCTCAAAAGAGAATGCTTTGACAGTATTTAGATAATAAAGAAATGATAATTAGAAATGTCCGTGACTTCCGCCGTGTGAATGACCTGAGCTTGAAGTGTGGATGGAGCTTCCGCCGCCTCCGTGACTTCTGCTTCCGCTTCCACTGTCGGTATTTCTCATGTGGCGAGAAACATGACTTCTGATAAATTGGTCTGTGTGCTTATTGACTATCAGTCCGTCATGCGATCTGTAATCATTGGCGGCAGGCTGTTTGTGCACGGTCTTTAATTGCGAAGCCATAGCCGCTATTGGGAAGATCGAAAGGATGGCACCTATTCCCAAGCTCATTAATAAAAATCTTATGTAATCGGCACGGGTGCGAGGAGCCTTGATCGAGCCGCTCTGCACATCATAAGGTGTTCCCTTTGCATAGAGATCCAGATAATAATCCGAGACTTCTATGTACTTACAGAATGCGCCGTGATAATCACCGTTTTTTAAATACGGGAGCATTTTGTCCATCATCACCTCTTGTCCGTAATCGGTGAAGGCATAGATGGCATCTCCGGAAGTACTTATAGCCCATTCTCTGTCAGACATACTGAGCATGAAAAGAGCACCGCTTTCGTTGTAGTCCGCGCCAAAGCCGTTGTAATCAAAATAATCATCGGCGAAATCCTGAATGGGGCCGGTGTGAGAAGGAGTTGTAAGGATACAGATATTACTTCCCCTGTTTTCACTCAGTGTGTCCAGCTTAGCCAGAATATCTTTTTCCTCATCGGGAGAAAGAAGATCGGCATTATCAAGAAGTCTTGGCTTTTGCCTTGAGCTCGGAACGTTGTAGCTGTCCCATAGATCCGATGAAGAAGCGCATACGGGTGCTACACATAAAAAGCTCAGAAAAGTCACCGACAATGCTGTTATAAGTAATTTTCTTAAGTGTATGTGTTTTCTCATATTGATAATTGTTCCGTTATCTATCAGAATACGAAAGCCATGAAGAAGAAAACGATCAATGAGGCAACAAGTGTTATAGGGATATAGTACTTAAGTGCCTGCGTCATGCTAAACGGAAGGTCTCCGACAAACTTGCCGTTTTGTCCGTTCATGGCGAAGATAAAGTTCTTGTCATTCCATGTGGTGCTAAGCATATAAACAGGATAGAGCGCATATTTGTGCGACGATGTAACGGTTCCGAAGTTCTCTGAAAGAGTTCTTACGGAAGCATAGCCTGACACCGTACGTCTGAAATCTGCCGCTGTTGTGGCATCCATTCTTTTAAATGCATGTGGTTGACATTCCAAGGCATCAACATTGTATTTATTGGCAAAAAAGCCGGCGAGATAGCCCATGTTGAAAGGAACCATTTTGTTGTAATCAAACGGTTCAAGCGATTCCATAAGATCATCGGGCATTTCTCTGGATCCGTCAGCGGGGACTCTTTCAAAAGATTCCGTACCTGCTCTGAATACGCTGTAGTACTTGGTTTCCCTATAGTTATAGATTGCATCGCTCCAAGTTCTTACTTTGGTAGCCTCATATTCTCCCATAAAGCTTTCTTTTGCATCAAAAAGCCAAAAGGGTACATATACACCCTTTATCTCATCAATGTGATTCTTTTCAAGGAAAACCTTGGGAACAAGCTTTTTTGATTTAACGTACTTGGTGTAAGTAGCGATGGCATCGTCCTTGGTCTTCTGAAAAGGTATGATGTAGTCAGGCTTGAATTCACCGGTGAACTTTTCTTTTACAACGATATTGTTGTTACAGAAGGGACATTTGGTTGATCCAAGAGACTCTGTTGCAAGTATCTCACCTCCGCAGGAACCGCAAGAGTATATATACATGGGTTCGCTTGAAGCATTGGCCTGTCCGGAAGAAGAGTCGTCGACAGCTTCTCCCTGTGAGGATGAGTTATGGTTGGCAACATAGTCTTTTACATCAAATTCCGAATCACAATATGGGCATTTGAGCTTTTGTGTATGCGGATTAAATTCCATTGCCCCGCCACAGGCGGGGCACTCATATTCTTGTAAAGCCATATTATCCTCTATGATCAGTTGGCGGGTCTGGGTGATCCGCAGTTAGGGCAGAAGTTACCTGTGTTAACGTTACCGCATGAGCATGTCCATGTTCCGGCGTTCTGCTGGGGAGCTGCCTGAGCGGCGCCCATGTTAAACAACTGATTGGGGTTCATTCCGCCTGCCTGCTGAGCCATGTTCATTCCGGCGAAGGCCATCATGGGACCAGCTGAAGTGTTCTTGGCTGCATCCTGCATAGCCTGAGCCTGTGCGCTTGCAAGCGTAGCTGCTGCCATATTGGGATTGCGAAGAGCGCCTGCTTTCTGGAGCTCTTTGATAGTCTTTTCGTCTTTTTCGTCAGCTACTACAGAGCTTACACCGAAGCTTGAGATCTTGATTCCGTAGAAGTCATCCCATTTATCGGAAAGAACTTCGTTTAATGCATTGGCAATTTCGTTTGTGTGTCCGGGAAGAGCGCTGTAACGGATTCCCATCTCGGATATCTTTGCAAATGCAGGCTGAAGAGCTGTAAGGAGCTCGCTCTTAAGCTGAGATTCGATCTGATCTTTTTTGAAATCTCCCGATACATTTCCGCAGATGTTCTTGTAGAAAAGCACGGGATCGATGACACGGTAGCTGAACTCGCCGTGACACTTGATGCTTACATCCATATCAAGGCCGATGTTTGTATCAACTACGCGGAAAGGAATCGGATTAACCGTTCCGTACTTGTTTCCGAGAATCTCTTTTGTATTTATGAAATAAACTCTCTGATCCTTGGCTGCGTCGCCGCCGAAACCGAGTCTTTTGCCGAACTGCTTAAAGCTGTTAACGATAGCTTCTCCCAGGTCTCCGTAGAAGATAGAAGGTTCGCTTGATGTGTCATAAACGAATTCTCCTGCTTCTGCGCAGATCTCCGTGATCTGTCCCTGATCCACAAGGATCATGCACTGACCTTCGTTGACTGCAATGATCGAACCGTCAGAGATGACATTATCATTGCCTTTCTTATTTGATCCTCTGCCTGCCTTCTTCTCGCCCTTTGTAAGAAGAGTGTCATTTGAAAGTGCAGGACAGTAAAAGTATTCCCTCCATTGATCTGCGAGCACGCTTCCGCCTGCTGCCATTGCTGCTTGAATAAGCCCCATAACTATCTCCTTTCATAACCTAAAAAAATTGGTCAAACTTTAAATAAACTAGGTAATATCTATTTTCGCACATTTGTATCTAAAAAACCATAACGGGGCAAAAATTTCCGACCTTTGTGATATCATTATGTTTAGTGGGTGGAGATGTCGTGAAAAAGATAAAAATAAAGATAAATTACAAAGGAAAAATTCATAATATAGAGACCGTCAGAGGTAAGCTTCTTAGGGATGTTCTGGAGGCGGAAGGAATCTCTTATCTTTTCCCGTGCGGAGGAAACGGAAGGTGCGGGAAATGCAAGGTGAGGTTTGTGACGGGAGCGCCGAGACTAACGTCTGCGGACAGTACTTATATTTCGGAAAAAAAGCTTTCGGATGGCTATAGGCTTCTATGCAGGTGTGTGCTTGACGGAGACTGCGAAGTAAACGTTCCGGGCGGCGTAGATGAAGAAAGTATAGTGGCGCAGAACGTTGATGCCGGAGTATTCAGCGCTTCTGATGGCAAAAATAAATACGGAATTGCCGTTGATATCGGAACTACAACAATCGCGGCGGCACTTCTTGGAATAGCAGGGAACGGCGAGACCACTGTTATTAAGACAGGATCGACGATCAATCATCAGAGGCAGTATGGGGACGATGTGATATCAAGAATTGCTTACGCTTCCGATGAAGCGGGGCTTAAAAAGCTAAATGAGATCGTCACGGCTGATGTGAAAGAGCTTGTAAATGAACTTAGAAAAGACATTGATCAAAATGTTGATCTGCTTGTTGTAGCGGGTAACACGACTATGCTTCATATATTCAGAAACATAAGCGTGGAGAGTCTTGGAAGATACCCATATAAGACAACGAATCTTAAGATCGAGCAATGTGATTTTTATGGTATAAAAACAGTTTTGATGCCTGGATTTACGGCATTTGTAGGGGCCGATATTCTATCCGGCGTATATTATACGGAGCTGATCAAGAAGGGTGAAAAGAGGCTTCTTCTGGATCTTGGTACCAACGGTGAGATGGCTTATTATGACGGAAGTAAGCTTAAGATATGCTCAACGGCGGCAGGTCCCGTGTTTGAGGGTGGAACAATCGAGTGCGGAGTAGCTTCAGTTCCGGGTGCGATATCGCATATTAAGATCAGTGACGATCTTAAAACAAGCTATGAAACCATAGGAGACAAGGCTCCGATAGGTCTTTGCGGAACCGGAGTTATGGAGGCTGTGGCGGAGCTTGTAAGAGTAGGTGTGATATCATCGGATGGTCTTCTTTCAGATGAGTTTTTTGAAGATGGTTTTTCTTTTACAAAAGACGGAAAGGTAAGGCTCACGCAGGGAGATATAAGAAATATTCAACTTGCGAAGGCTGCCGTTAACTCCGGAATAAGGCAGCTTCTTGACGGAGAGGTGCCTGATAAAGTCTTTATTTCAGGGGGCTTTGGAACCAATATTGATTACGAAGCAATAACACCGCTTAAGATGTTTCCCGGTTCGATCAGAGGGAACTGCGAAGGCGTAGGAAATACATCTCTTAAGGGGGCGCTTAAATTTCTTTCGGCTGCGCTTTACGAAGAGAAAAATGAAGCGGAAGAGACAGCTCTTTTGACAGAGATAAAAGATTCTGCAAGCGAACTGATCCTTGCAAATAAAGATGATTTTGATGATACTTTTGTGGAAGCGATGAATTTTTGATCTCGGAGGTTTATTATGATAGATGACAGATGGGTGTTTTATAAGGATGTTGATGCGCAGGATATGGGCGGCGGAGTTACAAGACGCGTGCTTGCCTACAGCAAAGACCTTATGTGCGTCGAGAATTCTTTTGAAAAGGGAGCGATAGGCGCATTGCACCATCATCCGCATACGCAGATAACTTATGTTGTGAGCGGCGAGTTTGAATTTGAGATTGACGGTGTCAGGAAGGTTGTAAGAGCGGGAGACAGCATGCTCAAGACAAATGATGTGGTGCATGGTTGTGTCTGCCTGGAAAAAGGAGTTCTTCTTGATATCTTTAATCCAATGAGAGAGGATTTTGTATGATCTGTGATACTTGTGCCAATTATGTTTATGACGAGGATTGGGAATGCTATACCTGCATGGTAAATATGGACGAGGATGACTACGCAAGATTTATGAGCGGCGGAGCAAAAGAGTGTCCGTATTATCAGGACGATGATGAATACAAGGTTGTAAGGCACCAGATGTAAGGGGATGGGTATGAAGATAGTATTAAAGCACCTCACCAAGAAATTTCCGAACAGAAACAAGAAGATAAAAGATGAGGTCATTGCGGTAAATGATTTTGATTTTGAAATAGAGGGCGGTAAGCTTATAGGCCTTTTGGGACCTTCGGGCTGCGGCAAGAGTACTGCGCTCAATCTTATCTGCGGTCTTGAGAAGCCTACAGAGGGACAGATATTTTTTGACGATATCGATGTTACAAATCTTCCTCCCGAAAACAGGGGAGTGGGACTTGTATTCCAGAACTATGCGCTTTATCCGCATCTTACGGTGCGCGAGAATATAAGATTTCCGCTTGAGAATCTACGCGGTAAAGACAAGCTTTCCAAGGAAGAAATGGAAAAAAGAGTGCAGGAGGCGGCTGCTCTTGTGCAGATAACGGAGCTTCTGGACAGGAGACCTTCCGAGATGTCGGGTGGTCAGCAGCAGAGAGTTGCGATAGCAAGAGCCCTTGTTAAGATGCCGAGAGTTCTTTTGCTTGATGAGCCTTTATCCAATCTTGATGCAAGACTTCGTCTTCAGACCAGGGAGGAGCTTAAGAGGATTCAGGTGGAGACCGGCATTACGACGGTTTTTGTAACTCACGATCAGGAAGAAGCGATGAGTATTTCCGACACTATCGTAGTTATGAAAGACGGAGTGCTTCAGCAGATGGGTAAGCCGCAGGAAATATACGATGAGCCTGTGAATCTTTTTGTTGCCAAGTTTCTTGGAACGCCGCAGATCAATGTATTTGAAGGTAAAGTAGAAGGCGGCAAGGTCCATATAGATGATAAGGCCGTTCTTGATGCGGCGGGTGTCAGTGACAGGGAAGTTTATGTTGCGATAAGACCGGAAGGCTTTATTGTGGACAAAAACGGTGCTCTTACCTGCAAGTTTATAAACAGAGAAGTAATGGGCAGAGATACCAGCGTTGTTGCATTACATGATAAGTTTTTGGGAGATAACATCAGAGCGATCATTCCATCCGAAGAGGCGGTAGACCATGAGGACGGAACGGTATCGTTTTCTTTAAAACCATTTAAAGTGCGCCTTTTTGACAAGGCTACCGAGGAGAGGATAAAGCTATGAAAAAGAATCTGACCGCATGGCTGTGTCTTCTTCCGGCTTTGCTATTTCTTTTGATATTTATGGTATATCCGCTTGTTGATGTACTTATTTACTCCTTCGAAGAGGGGTATAATTTTGCATCCGGAAAATTCTGGGGAACGGGTTTTTACAACTATTCCTATGTTCTTCACGATCCTTATTTTATTCAGGCGCTGAAAAATACTTTTATAATTGTAATTATCACGGTTCCCTTATCTACGGGAATCGCTCTTTTGATCTCTCTTGAGCTAAGCTCGATCAAGGTTTTGAGAGATTTTTTCCAGACGGTTTACTTTCTTCCGTATGTCACCAACACGTTGGCGGTCGGTCTTGTTTTCATGATCCTGTTCAAAAAAACAGCATACTCGGACGGGCTTATTTCGCTGCTGATTCAGTTCTTCGGAGGTCCGTCTGTTGATTTTATCTCGGGTCCGTACTGGGCTAAGATGTTTGTTATGTGCTTCTATACGATATGGATCGTGCTTCCGTTTAAGATACTTATTCTTACGGCTGCGCTTGCATCGGTCAATCCGATGTACTACAAGGCTGCGCAGGTTGACGCAACGCCAAAGTGGAGAGTGTTCTACAAGATCACACTTCCAATGATATCGCCTATGGTCTTTTATCTGGTGATCACCGGATTTATCGGGGCGTTCAAAGCATACAGCGATGAGGTCGCTCTTTTCGGAACGGATCTTAATGCTGCGGGAATGAACACGATAGTGGGCTATGTCTATGACATGCTCTACGGAAACAGCGGAGGATATCCTTCCTATGCATCTGCGGCAGCACTCATTCTTTTTACAATAGTATTTACGATAACTACCATAAATCTGATGGTCAGCAAAAAGACGGTTTATTACAGCTGATCGTCTGAAAGGTTTTAAAGGTATTATATGAACGAATCGGAGAATAGAAAAATTGAAATAAGGTCAGCCGTGCAAAAGAGACTGGGAAAGATCGGAACGCATCTTTTTCTGTCTCTTTGGGGAATTATTGTCCTTTTTCCGTTTTATTGGATGATCCTTACTTCGGTAAAAAGCTACGGTTCATACAATTCCGAGTATGTCCCTAAGTTTTTTACTTTAGCGCCCACTATGGATAACTATATAACGGCATTTACCGCTGTTCCGCTTGCAAGGTATTTTTTCAATACATTTGTATTTACGGTGGTCACAACGGCGATAATGATGTTTGTTGTTATCCTTTCGGCGTTTGCGTTTGCAAGGCTTGATTTTAAGGGAAAAGATATTTTGTTTTCGATGTTTCTTTCTCTTATGATGATCCCCAATGAGCTTGTTATCATCACGAATTTCGTTACGATCACAAACCTTGATCTCAGAAATACATTCCTTGGACTTATACTTCCTTCCGTAACTTCGGTCTTCTATATTTATCTGTTAAAAGAGAATTTTGAGCAGATTCCCGAGGAATTATATAAGGCGGCCAAGGTCGACGGAACTTCCGATTTCAGATATCTTTGGAAGGTCATGCTTCCTATATCCAAACCTACGATAATTACCATAATTATATTAAAGGTCATTGAGTGCTGGAATTCGTATGTCTGGCCGAGACTTATAACCGATGATTCCAATTATTTCCTTGTTTCCAACGGTATTCAGGAGATCAGAGAGAACGGATTCGGAAGAGAGAATGTTCCCGCTATGATGGCGGCGGTTGTTGTTATCTCGGTTCCCTTGGTTGTACTTTTTTTGATCTTCAGACGCAAGATCATGGCAGGCGTTGCAAGGGGCGGAACAAAGGGCTGAGATAACCCGGCGAGGATAAAGATGAAAGTATTAAAGAAGATAATTACATTCATATGCATATCGGTGCTTCTGACAGGTTGCCACGGAGCAAGGGAATCTGCGGAATTTGATATTCCCGGTGAACTTGATGAATCCAAAAAGATAGAGCTTACCTTTTGGGCCAAGAACGACACCAATGTAAATCAGACAAGAATATATTCGAAAGCGATCGATGACTTTGAAAAACTATATCCGAATATAACCGTAAATGTCAGATTTTATACCGACTACGGCAAGATATATAACGATGTCATCACCAATATTTCAACGGGAACAACTCCGAATGTATGCATTACATATCCGGATCACATTGCGACGTATCTGACCGGTAACAACACGGTACTTTCTTTGGATGAGCTTTTTGAGGATGAGAAATACGGACTTGGCGGTTCGGAGCTTAAGTTTGACTCGCCCAAAAAAGAGGAGATAGTTCCTGAGTTTCTTTCCGAGTGTATGATAGGTGATAAGCATTACGCCATTCCGTATATGAGATCTACCGAAGCCTGCTATGTAAATGAGACATATGTGAAGAAGCTTGGATACGAGCTTCCCGAAACTCTTACATGGGATTTTGTGTGGGAGGTTTCCGAGGCAGCTATGGAGAAGAACGCAGACGGAACGTTTGCGGTCAATGGGCAGCAGGTTATGATCCCGTTTATCTATAAGTCTACGGATAACATGATGATACAGAGTCTTAAGCAGCTTGGCGCCGGATATTCGGATACAGACGGCAATATCCTTCTTTTTAACGATGACACAAAAGAGGTTCTTAAGACTATCGCCGGCCACGTAAAAACCGGTGCTTTTTCAACCTTTAAGGTATCAGGTTATCCCGCTAATTTCCTAAATGCGGGACAGTGTATCTTTGCGGTCGATTCAACGGCGGGAGCTTCCTGGATGGGATCCGATGCGCCGCTTGTTGATATCGCAAAAGAAAAGATGGTCGATTTTGATACAAGGGTAATGACAATCCCGCAGTATGATCCCGAGAATCCATGTATGATCTCACAGGGACCTTCTATATGCGTATTTAACAAGCAGGATCCACAGGTTGTTCTGGCATCGTGGATCTTTGCACAATATCTTTTGACCAATGATGTTCAGATAGCTTATTCCAAAACGGAGGGCTATGTACCTGTTACGAGCAAGGCTCAGAATGCTCCTGAATATAAAGATTATCTTGGTAAAAAAGGTAGCGACAACAATGAGCATTACAAAGTTAAGATAGATGCTGCGGAGCTTTTGATGGCCAATACGGGAAATACCTTTGTGACGCCTGTTTTTAACGGATCGGCTTCTGTGCGAGATGCTTCGGGACAGCTTATCGAGAACGTGGTTAAGTCCGTAAGGCGTAAAAAGACAGTGGATGATGCCTATATTGATGGGCTCTACAAGGATGTAAGATCTTTGTATCATCTTGACCGGGGAGCGGGTGGAGAAAGTCTCGGAGGAAAAGCCGAACTCGGAAAACTTCCGGCCGCTTCGGTAATTCTTTTGACCGCTATTGTTCTTGCTTGGGTGATGATCGGTGGATATGCCGTTTTTGACAAGGTTTCTTCACGGAAAAAGAAATAACGGATATATGCAAGGTTGTTACTTAAATAAGTGTTTTTATTTTTTATATAATCTAGTATAATTTCATTGTTTGAAAGACACGGCGTGACGCAACACAGATGAGCGCATGCACGAACAGGGAGGAATATTATGAAAAAAACATTGGCACTTGTTTTGGTAATGGGTCTGGCTGTTTCAATGATCGGATGCACGCCCAAGAAGGCAGAGCAGACAGCAGAGACCGCCGGCGAAGCCGCTTCTGAGGCAGTAGAGGCTGCAAGCGAAGCAGTATCTGTAGTAACGGAAACTTTTGAGGATGTTAAGTCGGAAGGCGTTATGACATACGCAGAGTATGCCGCAGCCGAAATTGACAGTGAAGTTGTTGTTGAGACTTATGTACAGGCCAAGCAGTCATGGTGGGAAGATAAGGCAACTGTTTATACACAGGATCAGGACGGCGCTTATTTCCTTTATGAGATGGCTTGCTCCGAGGAGGATTATGCTAAGCTTACTCCCGGAACCAAGATCAAGGTTACAGGTTACAAGTCAGAGTGGGAAGGCGAAGTTGAGATCTCAGACGCAACATTCGAGATCGAGGAAGGAAGCTATATTGCTCCCGCGCAGGATGTAACAGCACTTCTCGGAACAGATGAGCTTATTGAAAATCAGAACAAGTTCGTTGCATTTAAGGGAATGACGGTTGAGGCTTCAACTGATGCAAACGGCAACGAGGTTGCTTATCTTTATAAGTGGGACGGCTCAGGTGAGCAGGGTGATGATCTTTACTTCAATGTTTCAATTGACGGAAAGACATACAATTTCACGGTTGAGTCTTACCTTTGCGACAAGGATTCAGATGTATACAAGGCTGTAGAAGGTCTTGAGATCGGACAGACAGTAGATCTTGAAGGATTCCTTTACTGGTATCAGGGAGTTAACCCTCATATCACAAAGGTAATCGTGAAGTAATAGACGGAGATATTATGCAGGGACCCAAGATTACAAAAGAATGTGTAGAGCTTGTCACTGACAAAAAGTTCTTACGAGTATTTGATCTAAAGCACACAGAGGGAAAACATTATTATGACGCGACCAGAAGATCGCAGGACAATCTGGTTGCTACCAAGACAGAGGAAGAGTTTAAGTCGATGCTTCCCGATGCGGTCAGCTGCGTGGTTATATGCAATAAAACAGGCGAAGAGCCGAAGCTTCTTTTGTCATATGAATACAGATATCCTACGGGAAGATTTCTTTTGAGCGTGCCCGCAGGACTTCTTGATCCCGAAGACGCTAATGCGAAGGAACCGATCCTTACTACCGCGATAAGGGAGATTCATGAAGAGACGGGAATTGTTGTTGACGAGAATAAGGATGAGCTTAAGGTTATAAATCCGCTTCTTTTCAGCACGCCCGGTATGACGGATGAGAGCAATGCTCTTGTGTGCGTTGTGCTTAACGATCATGATCTTTCGGGTCTTACGCAGGACGGAGCCGAGGGGCAGGAATGCTTTGACGGGTTCTCTCTTATAACCAAAGACGAAGCGAAGAAGATACTTAAGGACGGAGTCGACAACAGAGGGCATTTTTATTCTGTATATACTTGGGCGGCGCTTATGTATTTTTCGCTTGATATGTGGAAATAATAGGATTAAACATTATAAGAATTGAGGTGCAAAAAATTGTACTTCAATTCTTATTTTTTTCTGATAATTGCCGATATATTATTTAGAAACGAAAAGGCAGGGAAGCCATGTGCATTTTTTCGGGAAGCCGAAGGAAAATGCACTTGCAAGAGTAATCTTGAGAAATGGAGGGAACCATGAGTAATATATCTGAAGTATCGGCAGGAATAGCCGGAACGTATGACGCTGCGCAGGCAGCAAAGACTGAGAAGTCTACCGGAAATTACGGAAAGACCATCGGTAAGGCAAAACTCTCTGAAGAGGGCGCGAAGTACTACGAAGAGCTTAAAAAGAAATTCTCCGGAATGGATTTTGTTCTCGTAAGTAAGGATATGAAAGACTATGCCAAGCAGAATGCAAGCTCTTTCGGAAACGCCAACAGGATGGTTGTCCTTATCGATGAGGAAAAGATAGAGAGAATGGCGACGGATGAAGAATACCGCGCCAAGTATGAAGGTCTCATTGCCAATGCTCAGAGTAAGATGCCTGAGCTCAAGTCCATCATGGAGAACAAGAGCAATGTAAAGACCATCGGAATACAGGTTGAAGACAACGGAACAGCATCTTTCTTTGCGGTAATGCGTAAGTCTTCACAGGAGATGACAGAGAAGCTGGCAGAGAAAAGAGCTGAGAAGAAGGCTGAAGAAAAGGCTGAGGCCAAGAAGGAAGCCAAGAAAGAGCAGGCTGAAAAGCTTCAGGAAAAAGCTGCGGAAAGTGCCGTTGAAGATGAGGAGGATTATGTAATCCTTATGGCGAGTTCGGTGGAAGAGCTCGTAAAGAAGATAGATGATTACAATTTCAACATGAGGGCAGACACAGTACAGACGCCTTATGAGAAGACCATAGGACAGACAATAGATTATAAGGGATGATCCCGATATGATAAAGAAAACGCCTCGGCATAAAGCCGGGGCGTTCAGACTGTAGACAAAGTCCACGGCAAATGCTGTGGATTTTTCTTTTAAAAAGTGTCACAAGCCCTGTATTTATCTGGGATTGAGGCACTTTTTATGGTATAATAAAAGTATCAAAGTTGTGGATGGGGATAGCCTTTATGATGACTTCTAATACCGAAAGAAAGCGTGAACAGATGCAGTTTGTGAGCATGGATGATCTGGTACCTCAGGATCACATGCTCAGGCTTATTGATAAAGCAATTGACTGGTCATTCATATATGACCTTGTTGAAGATAAGTATTCATCAGAT